>JAFADY010000011.1 GCA_023424395.1 Bacteroidota bacterium
GTAAATTTGCGGTTTCTTTTCTTTGTGTTTGGGCTTTCTAAAGAATGTTCTCGTATGATGGTGTCAAATTCTTTGAAAAACTCATCGATAATAAAATAAATCTCTGTAACTTTATCGTCAGGAATCATAGCAGAATTTTCATTAATTATTTGTAATTCAACACTATAAAATTACTGACTTTTCTGCTATATTCCTAATTTTCAAGCATATTTCTTACATCGAACTCACGTTAAATTTAATATATTATCACATTAAGCTCATCGAATACATTTGCGTATTTTTAATCATGTTTCTGGTTTTTAGCAGAAAAATCTTGTAAATTTGCACGCTCAAAGAAAATTTCATTACACCGGCATGGCAAAAGAATTAAAAGAACTCACTTCACGCGAAGAAAATTACGCGCAATGGTACAACGATTTGGTCATTAAAGCAGATTTAGCTGAAAATTCGGCCGTAAGGGGCTGTATGGTCATAAAACCTTATGGCTACGCCATTTGGGAAAAAATGCAACGCCAACTCGATGATATGTTTAAGGAAACAGGCCACGTAAATGCTTATTTCCCCTTGTTTATACCTAAATCGTACTTGAGCCGAGAGGCCGACCATGTGGAAGGTTTTGCCAAAGAATGCGCCGTTGTAACTCACTATAGGCTCAAAAACGACCCCAACGGAAATGGCGTGATAGTTGACCCCGAAGCAAAATTGGAAGAAGAATTGGTGGTGAGGCCTACTTCCGAAACCATTATATGGAGCACGTACAAAAACTGGATACAATCGTATCGCGATTTACCCATTTTGGTCAATCAATGGGCAAATGTCGTTCGGTGGGAAATGCGCACGCGGCTATTCTTGAGAACCGCCGAATTTCTTTGGCAGGAAGGCCACACAGCGCACGCTACAAAAGAAGAAGCCATAGAAGAAACCGAAAGGATGATCAATGTATATGCCGATTTTGCCGAGCAATATATGGCGGTTCCGGTAATAAAAGGGGTGAAATCGGCTTCGGAACGTTTTGCCGGTGCGCTCGATACTTACACCATCGAAGCGCTCATGCAGGACGGAAAAGCATTGCAATCGGGAACCTCTCATTTTTTAGGACAAAATTTTGCCAAAGCATTCGATGTTATGTTCGCCGATCAAAACGGGCAACGCGACTACGTTTGGGCAACATCATGGGGAGTTTCCACCAGATTAATGGGAGCGCTCATCATGGCGCACAGCGACGATAACGGATTGGTACTGCCTCCAAAGTTGGCGCCTTATCAGGTAGTGATCGTTCCGATTTACAAAAACGATGAACAACTCAAACAAATTGATGAGAAAATTCATCAAATAGTGGATGGGTTAAAGCGATTGGGGATAAGTGTTAAATACGACAATTCGGATAACAAAAAACCCGGATGGAAGTTCGCGGAATACGAACTCAAAGGCGTGCCCGTAAGATTGGCTATGGGAGCAAGGGATTTAGAGAACGGCACCATCGAAATAGCCCGGCGCGACACGCTTACCAAAGAAACGCTTCCGAGCAAGGGCATCGAAAAACACATAAAGGATCTGTTGGACGAAATACAGGAAAATATCTTCAAAAAAGCGCTCGATTTTCGTGCGGCTTCCACTCGCGAGGTAAATTCGTTCGATGAATTTAAAGAAGAGATCGAAAAAGGAGGATTTTTACTTTGCCATTGGGACGGAACGCCCGAAACCGAAGAATACATCAAAAACGAAACCAAGGCAACCATTCGCTGTATTCCGTTGGATGGCGACAAAACTCCCGGCAATTGTATGGTTACCGGTAAACCTTCGTCTCAAAGGGTAATATTCGCCCGGTCTTATTAACTCACAGAAAAGTTGGCCTTTCCGCCAACTTTTTTTTTATTTATATATCCAATAAATATTTTTTTCAGAGCTCATATTTGATATTTGTTATATCTTTGCCGTTTGTTTTGTCGAAATGAAAGTTTTAGAAGAAATAAAAGGATAATTTATTATTTAAAAGAATAAAAAATACACAAACCAATCATGCAGGAAATTAAATTTTACAGTGGCGAAAACATTCCGTTGGAGCTTCACAAAGTACGTGTAGTACAAAAATTACATTTAGTCCCTATTGAACGCAGGTTGGAAGCATTGCAAGAAGGAGGATTTAACACTTTCAGACTAAGCACGAAAGACGTATTTTTGGATATGCTTACCGATAGCGGGACAAATGCCATGAGCGATAATCAAATGGCTGCTATGATGCAGGCTGACGATGCCTATGCCGGTTCGCAAAGTTTTTACCGGTTAAAAAAAGCTGTGGAAGATGTTTTGGGAAAAAACTATTTCCTCCCCGTCCACCAAGGCAGGGCTGCCGAAAATATTCTTTCCAAAGCCTATATCAAACAAGGAAGTCTTGTCCCGATGAATTATCACTTCACAACGACACTGGCACACATAACAGAATGCGGAGGACGAATTGTGGAGTTGCTCTATGACGAAGGATACGTAATGAACTCCGACCATCCTTTCAAAGGGAATATGAACATAGAAAAACTAGAAGAAAATATTGTTCGTAACGGTGCGAAAAACGTTCCTTTTATCCGAATGGAAGCGTCAACCAATTTGATTGGTGGACAGCCGTTTTCGGTACAAAACCTTCGCGATGTCCGCGCCATTGCCGATAAATATAAAATAAGGCTTGTTTTGGATGCAAGCTTGCTTGGAGAAAACGTTTACTTGGTGAAATTGCGGGAGGAAGAGTTTAAAAATGCTTCGATGGAGGAAATTATGAAAACGATGACCGATATGGCAGACATCGTATATTTTTCAGCCCGCAAGCTCAGCTCTTCACGCGGAGGAGGTATCTGCACCAATAACGAAGCTATTTATAAAGAATTGGAAGCGCTTGTTCCTTTATATGAAGGTTTTTTGACGTATGGCGGTATTTCGATACGCGAAATCGAAGCTATGGCCGTAGGACTTTATGAAACGCTCGATGAGACAATGATCTGTCAAAGTCCCGATTTTATTAAGTACTTGGTGGATGAATTGGATAAAAACGGTGTCGCAATGTTAAAACCCGCCGGAGTTCTCGGCGCGCATGTAAACGCGATGGAAATTTGTTCTCATATTCCACAAACACAATACCCGGCGGGAGCGCTCGCAGCCGCGCTTTTCCTAATATCGGGAATTAGAGGAATGGAGCGCGGTTCCGTTTCCAATCAACGTGACGAATACGGCAACGAGACCTACGCCGACATGGAGTTGGTTCGATTGGCGGTACCTCGACGCGTTTTCACCTTGTCGCAGATAAAATATGTTATCGACCGTGTAACTTGGCTTAATAACAATCGCAAATTAATAGGCGGCTTAAAATTCGTGTTCGAACCGCCGGTTCTTCGTTTCTTTATGGGCGGACTTGAATCGGTAAACGATTGGCCGGAAAAGCTGATAGCCAAGTTCAAAGAAGATTTTGGTGAGAGCCTGTAACAAAAATATTAACACGAAAAGATCGCTAAATTCGGCGATCTTTTTTTATCTTTACGTTCGTTAAAGATGAATTATGTTAAAAAAATATCCATTCGTCGTACTTATTTTTTTGTTTCTCGCCGCTAATATTTCGGCACAGCAGATCATCGCACACCGCGGTTATTGGAAAACCGACGGTTCGGCGCAGAACTCCGTAGCCGCGCTAATGAAAGCAGATTCCATCAACGTTTTCGGTTCAGAAGTGGATATCTGGCTGTCGGCAGATGGTGTTCCGGTGGTAAATCACGATGCCGATGTATCAATCAACGGAAATAAATACGTCATTGAAACCACGCCCTTCAACGTGCTCCGTCAGGCTACACTAAGCAACGGAGAACCTTTGCCCACCGTTGAAGAGTACTTGAATGCGTTTGAAAAGTGCAAGAATATAAAACTCATCATCGAATTTAAAAACCACAAAAGCATTACGCGCGAGAATGAATTGGCACAAAAAGTAATTGATATGGTCAACGCGAGAAATCTGCAAGATAAAGTGGAGTACATTTCGTTCGGCATCAACTTTGTGCAACAAGTGCGAAAACTTGCCCCACAGGCCAACGTGTATTATCTGAACGGCGACCTCGCTCCCCAATCGCTTGCCGCATTGGGCGCCGCCGGGTTCGATTACCATTACAACGTGGTTTATAAACGTCCGCAATGGGTAAAGGAAACGCAAAATCTGGGAATGGAAGTGAACGTATGGACGGTGAATCACCCCGACGACATCCTGAAAATGATTGATTTAAACGTTAATTATATTACCACCGATGAACCGCTCTTAGTGAGAAAATTAATAGAAGAACAAAAATGAATTTACGACAACAATTAAGCGCCGCTATAGAGATTGCCGTAAAAGTTCACGACGAACAAACCGACAAGTACGGAATGCCATATATCGGCCACGTATTGCGAGTTTGCCATGCGGGGCAGACTTTGGAAGAGAAGATAATCGGCGCATTGCACGATGTAGTGGAAGATTCAGAACTTACCTTACAGGATTTAAAGAAAGAAGGTTTTCCTAAAAACATCACCGATGGTGTTGACGCGATGACCAAACGCGATGGAGAGGAATATGAAGATTATCTAAATCGTCTGCAAAAAAATCAGGTGGCCATTCGGGTGAAACTAAACGATTTAACAGATAATATGGATATTCGCCGCATTCCTGAGCTGAACGAAACGGCTATTAAAAACCTACGGAAATACCTTAAAGCATATAAACAACTTACCGAAAAGACCAAATAAATGGTGGGCATTTACGTGCATATTCCTTTCTGTAAAACGCGTTGCATTTATTGTGATTTTTACACCGGTACCGATGAGAGCAAAATCGATTCCTTTGTTACGGCTCTATGCACGGAAGCACGAATGCGAAAGGATGAAATTACCGAACCGATAAAAACCGTTTATTTTGGCGGAGGTACCCCTACCCGACTATCCAAACAGCATTTCGAAGAAATTTTTGATGCGCTTTTCGCAACAATTCCCATTGAAAAAAACGCGGAAATTACCATAGAGGCGAATCCCGATGATTTGTCGCCGGAATACATTCAAATACTTGCGGAATTACCTTTTAACCGCATCAGCATCGGAATACAAAGTTTTAATGATGATGAATTGATATTCCTTAGCCGTCGCCATACGGCGAAGCAGGCGATAAACGCGGTAAAAAGTTGTCAACAAAAAGGATTTCACAACATCAGCATTGACTTAATGTACGGGTTACCCAATCAAACACTCAAAACCTGGCAACAAAACCTGCGGCAAGCCATGGATTTGCGAATTCAGCACATATCAGCCTATCATCTCATTTACGAAGAAAAAACCAAACTGCATAAACTACTCCAACAGCACAAAATACAACCCGTTTCAGATGAACTCAGCACCGAAATGTTTAGCACGCTTATCGACACGCTGTCTGAAAACGGGTTTGAGCATTACGAGATTTCTAATTTTGCAAAAAATGAGTTGTACTCCAAACACAACACATCGTATTGGCAAAACGAAAAGTATCTGGGCTTAGGCCCTGCCGCGCATTCGTTCGATGGCGAAAACCGTTCGTGGAACGTGGCGTCGTTAACCAAGTACATTGAAAGCATTCATCAGGGAAAACTGTTGCAGGAATCGGAACATTTGAGTTTATCCGAAAAATACAATGAATTTATTTTAACCGGCTTGCGCACCAAATGGGGCGTTGATTTACGGGAATTGAAAACAATTTTTGGCGAACAGTATTATGATTTTTGCATATCAAACGCGCAAAAATTTATCGATAAAAAGCTGCTGCTTCAAACTCAAAACTACTCGCTGCAACTCACCCGCGAAGGTATTTTTATTTCGGACGGAATTATGAGCAAATTGATGTGGGTGGAAATGTAGTTTTGAGTTTTGAGTTTTGAGTTAGAAGTTTCGAGTACTGAGTTTGGCAAATTCTGCAACCAAAAAGCATTGCAAAACAACAATTTGTTTTTACAATAAATCCAACGGACTTTTAATTTTCGATTTAGAAATATCGGTAATATGCGTGTAGATTTCGGTAGTTTTAATGGAATTATGTCCGAGAAGTTCCTGAATAAACCGAATATCCGTTCCCATTTCCAACAAATGTGTAGCATAGCTGTGGCGAAGTCCGTGTATGCCGATTTGCTTTATTATACCGGCTTTTTTCATGGCAGTTTTAAATACGGCTTGTGCGCTGCGAATGGAATATTTTCCGCCGTTTTGCCCTTCAAAAAGATACACTTTGGGGCGATATTCCAAATAATACGTCCGCATTTCGTCCAATACCGACTCGGGCAATACCGTTATTCGGTCCTTTTTTCCTTTCGCCTGTTCCACGCGCACCAACATCGTTTGGCTGTCGATATCTGTCAATTTCAGGTGTACCACTTCGCTTACACGCAATCCCATTCCATAGCACAATTGAAGAATAAGCCGATGTTTTTTATTTTCGGTAACAGAAAGTATTTTTTGCACCTCTTTTTTGTTGAGCATTTTGGGCAACGTGAGTTTTTTCTTGGGACGAGGAATATTGATAAACATTTTGGGACGGTGCAATACCTGTTCGAAATAAAACTTTACCGCATTGATGCGACTATGAATCTCACTTTCCGACAACTTCAATGTTTCTTTGCAATAGAGAAAATAAGCACGCAAACGTTCCGACGTTAATTGTTCCACGTTATAAGATTTCAACACATATAGCAATTGGGCAAACTCCAAGGAATACGTCCGCAATGTGTTTTCGCTATACCCTTTTAGTTTAAGTTGCTCTTGAAAACGCCTGAACGCAGGCAGATTCACGATATGTATTTTATTCAGCACCTCTTTTCCTACAATGGCAGGTTCGAGATGAAACAAATCGCGATAATGCTTGTTATCCGTAACAGACCAAGCCTTTTTCGATGCCGACCAGCGCGCCTTAGTTTGCGAACGCAAGTAAGTAATCATTTCCTTATCGCGCTCAAACCGAACCCAAATAACTCTTTTCCCATTGTGTTCGCCCGGTTGAAATTGAAATCGTTTATCTCTGAAATCCATTATGCGTTTTTTTAATATGTTAAATACACTATTTTTTCTTCCTTTAAACATCAATATAATGCAAAATACGCGGCAATTGTTCAATAGATAACGTACTAAATGATAGAGTAATGGTTGAAAACGTAAAAATATGTTACTTTTTTATTGTCGGATGGGAAAATGTGCGTATATTTGTGCGTTGGCGGTAATTTGAAGAAACAATTAACAACGAAAAACATTCAAGAAAATGAAGCTATAAGTAACTGTAAGATAGAATAAGAATTGAAATATCCTTTACTACGCTAAGTAGAAAGGACGATTGTTAATATTAAAAAATTAGAAAATGATACAGTTACAGATGATTGACAAAACGAAGTCAATAGCTCAAAATGATAAAAATATTTCTGCCGTATTTATGTACGGGTCATTTACCAAAAATGAAGGGGACAAATATTCAGATATTGAATTCTACATCTTCTTGAAGGATAAAGAAAATTTTTCCGCTGAAAATTGGGTAAGCCAAATTCATCCTTTGGCATTATATTTTACCAACGAGTATGGAAGTGAAGTTGCCATTTTTGAAAATATGATAAGGGGGGAGTTTCATTTTTTGACAAACGACCAAATGGAAGTTATCAAATCGTGGGACGGTTTGGTAGAGTTTAGCGACTTTGACAAGATGATTTTAGTAGATAAAGAAGATTTATTGACTAACACGCTCAAAGAAATAAAAACTAAAGTACC
This sequence comes from Bacteroidota bacterium, assembly GCA_023424395.1. Taxonomy (GTDB): domain Bacteria; phylum Bacteroidota; class Bacteroidia; order Bacteroidales; family Dysgonomonadaceae; genus JAFADY01. The sequence continues at coordinate 7,771 of JAFADY010000011.1, forward strand.
TGATCGAACAACAAATGAAAATATCCTGTGGTTGAGCCAATCATTGTTGAATGTTTTACTTACAACAAGCAACTTAATTAAACGACAGGAATTTGCTCACGCTTACCAAAGCTTATCAAATGTTCAAAAATATTTACTTTGGTTAATAAGAATTGAAACATACCAAACCAAACATTGGGAAAGTCCAACAAAAAGCTTGGAAAAAGACATAGACCCAGATTGGTATTCGTTATTTCAGGAGACAACATCAGAATTAGATCCGACAGATATTAAAACAGCTTTCAAGAAGACATTAACATTGACTGAAAAACTTTTTGATAATCTTGGAGTTGAAGCAAAATTAAAGGGGGTATTAAGGAGAATTGAATAAAAAAAACTACCGCCAACATTGTATAAGCGTAATGCGGGCTGAACTGCTAAATTTGAGCATTTTTGCTCCTAAGAAACTTTGTGGTGGGCGGACAGTGAATTGCTCCGAAATCCCGCACTACGCTTATACTTGACCGTTAGGCAACATACAAAAAAACCAGCCGCACAAACAGCACATTTGGTTTTTGCCGACACACTAAGCCAACGCTGAAAAAACCAAAAGAGCTGTTTTTTGCCAACGCTCTGACAGAAATTGAATAAATAAATGACATTAGAACAATATATTGACAACCTAGAGAAAAGGTACAGACTCGGAAACGCAACCGAACATACTTTTCGTGGCGACTTACAGCAACTTTTGGAAAGTTTAGTGCCGACAATCAGAGCGACCAACGAACCGAAAAGACAAAGTTGCGGAGCACCTGACTATATTTTGACTAAAAAAGATATTCCAGTTGGATTTATTGAAGCTAAAGACATTGGAGACAAAGACCTTGACGGAACAAAGAAAACAGGAAACAAAGAACAGTTCGACCGTTACAAAGCTTCTTTAAACAACTTGATTTTTACAGATTACTTAAGTTTTCATCTGTACCGTGAAGGCGAATTTATTACCAAAATTGTCATTGCCGAAATTACCGATAATGGCATAACACCTCTACCTGAGAACTTTGCTAATTTTGAAAACCTCATCAAAGACTTTTGTTCCCACATCGGGCAAACCATAAAAAGCAGTAAAAAATTAGCAGAAATGATGGCGGGCAAGGCCCGTTTACTTTCCAACGTGATTGGTAAGGCTTTAACAAGTGATGAAGTAAACCACGAAGACAGTACGTTGAAAGACCAAATGACAGCCTTCAAGCAAATTCTGATTCACGACATCACCCCACAAGGTTTTGCAGATGTTTATGCTCAAACCATTGCTTACGGAATGTTTGCCGCTCGTTTGCACGACCCTACTTTGCCAACCTTTAGCAGACAGGAAGCAGCTGAACTGATCCCAAAATCAAATCCGTTTTTGCGAAAATTGTTTGGCTACATTGCCGGACCTGACATTGACGACCGTATTAAATGGATTGTAGATAGTTTGACAGATATTTTCTTGGCTTGTAATGTGGAAGAAATTTTGAAAAACTACGGGAAATCAACAAAAATGGAAGACCCGATTATCCATTTTTACGAAACTTTCCTAAGTGAATACGACCCAAAATTGCGTAAAGCTCGTGGCGTTTGGTACACACCTGCACCAGTTGTAAATTTTATTGTTCGTGCAGTTGACGACATTTTAAAAACAGAATTTGATTTGCCTCAAGGTTTAGCCGATACAAGCAAAACAAAAATCAAAGTTGATGTTCAAGGCAAAAAAGTAGAACAAGAAGTTCACAAAGTGCAAATACTTGACCCAGCCACAGGAACAGGAACTTTTCTTGCAGAAGTGGTAAAACACATTCATAAAAAATTTCAAGGACAACAAGGCATTTGGAGCAATTATGTAGAAACTCATTTGTTGCCACGCTTGAATGGTTTTGAGTTGCTAATGGCGAGTTATGCAATGGCACATTTAAAATTAGATTTGCTTTTAACCGAAACAGGCTACAAACCCACCACAAACCAAAGATTTAGAGTTTACCTAACCAACAGTTTAGAAGAACATCACCAAGACACAGGAACTTTATTTGCCAATTGGTTAAGCACCGAAGCAAACGAAGCGAACCATATCAAACGAGATACGCCTGTAATGTGTGTAATTGGAAATCCACCGTATAGCGGAGAAAGTGCCAACAAAGGAGAATGGATTATGAAATTGATGGAAGATTACAAAAAAGAGCCAGGCGGTAAAGAAAAACTGAAAGAACAAAATTCAAAATTCATCAATGACGATTATGTAAAGTTTTTGCGATACGGTCAGCATTTCATAGAAAAAAACGGAAGTGGCGTTTTAGCATTCATCAACCCACACGGATTTTTAGACAACCCTACTTTTCGTGGAATGCGTTGGCATTTATTAAAAACGTATGACAAAATTTATACGATAGATTTACACGGAAACGCCAAGAAAAAAGAAACTGCCCCAGACGGCTCTGCAGACGTAAATGTCTTTGATATTGAACAAGGTGTTTCAATCAATATTTTTGTAAAAACAGGCAAAAAGAAACCAAACGAACTCGGACAAGTTTTTCATTATGACCTATATGGAAAGCGAGATTTTAAATATGATTTTCTTTCTGATAATTCTTTAAAATCAATTGAGTACAATTGTTTTACGCCTTTCAAAAACAGCTTTTTATTTAAAAGTATTGATGAATCAATGCTCAAAGAGTACAATGAAGGAATAAACCCAACAACCTTGTTTAAGGTAAATGTGATGGGCTTTCAAACGCACAGAGATAATTTCTGTATTGACGAAAACAAGAATATTTTATCAAAAAGGCTTTATGATTTTTCCCAATCTGAATTTAATGAAGAAAGTATTTTTAAAACATTTGGTGTTAAATCTTCTTCGGACTTTGATATAAAAAACGCTCAAATTGAGTTATCAAAAGCAAACATAAATGAAGAAATAATTCAATGTGCATATCGTCCATTTGAAAACAAATTTATTTATTTCGACAGAATTGTTGTTGATAGACCAAGAAAAGAACTCGTTATAAATGTAAAGAACAAAGAAAACCTATTATTAGGAATTGGACGACAAGGTTTGGCTGTTGGCGATATTGATTGGTGTTTAACAACCGTTTCAAAACATCCAGTTGACGCAAATATATTTAGACGTGGTGGAGTAAATCTTTTTCCGCTTTATCTATATCCCGACAATTCAGGTCAGCAAACAATTGAACAAACAGCAGAAAGACAGCCAAACCTAAATGCTGAAATTGTTAATCAACTTGCTTTAAAAATTGGCTTGACTTTCACAAATGAAAAACACAACACCGAAAATACTTTTGCTCCAATTGACATTGTAGATTACATCTATGCCGTTTTACATTCACCAACTTACCGAGAGAAATACAAGGAATTTTTAAAAACAGACTTCCCAAGAATCCCTTTTCCAAAAAATGCTGATACTTTTTGGCAATTGGTAAAATTGGGTGGAGAAATCCGTGAAAGCCATTTGTTGGAAAGTCCAACTGTTGAAAATTATATTACGCAATATCCAATCGGCGGAGACAATGTTGTCGGTAAACCACGCTTCGACTCCGCTCAGCGTGACGATAATAAAGGTAAAGTGTACATCAACGAAACCCAATATTTTGACAATGTACCGCAAGTGGCTTGGGAGTTTTACATTGGTGGCTATCAACCAGCCCAAAAATGGCTCAAGGACCGAAAAGACCGTAAATTGGAGTTTGACGATATTTTGCACTATCAAAAAATCATTGTAGCACTTTCAGAAACGAATAGGATTATGAAAGAGATTGATAAAATTGAGATTTAAGAAATGTCAAAACTTTTAGATAGAATAAATACGCTTTCAGAAGAAATAGAAAGTTTTCCACTCGGCAAATGTTCGCCTAGCGATGACCCTGATATGCAAACAGCTTATTTATATTCTTTTAAGGACTTGGCAAAAAGATTCGTAGCATCTTTGAAAAGATTAGACGATTCAAGGCTTACTAAAATGTTAGAATCAATCGACTTAAATCCTGATTACATAACAGAAGCGTATGACCTAAAAGCAGATTTACAAACTGTTATTGACTACATAAGCGACACAGATAATTTAAGAGAACGTGTTTCTATTTCATCTAAAGAAGCAAATGAATTATCTGAAGTCATTATAGATAATTTAGAACAAGAATCTGCGAATAACCTATCAATGATTTGCACAGGCTATGGTCTTGAAGCAGGCTCAACAGAAGAAGCTTACAAAAGTAAACGCAACTATATTTATAAACGGATATCGCATTTAGACAATTTGCAAATTCTTGAGCTTGGAAAGAAAATGGCGGGTAAATATCCCGAGAGTAAATTAGATGACCTTATTTCACAATACTTCGATACGGATAAATTGGGGTTAATTTCAGAATTTGAGAATATTAAAGATTTCATTTCGGGAGAAATAAATAAAGCAAAATACATTATATGGATTGCGGTTGCTTGGTTTACAGATAGAGATTTAGCAAATCTATTGTACAAAAAATCAAAGCAAGGTCTGAATATTCAAATTGTTTTGAATGATGATGAAATTAATTCCGTATTAAAAGAAAAACTAAAGAATCACTTTGAAGTATTTCTTGCTCCATCAAATGACAAATTCAGTAAGCTAATGCACAACAAGTTTTGTGTAATTGACTTAGAAAAAGTTATTCACGGCTCATATAATTGGACAAATAAAGCTCAATATAACAATGAAACCATTTCAATTATTGACAGTCGACTAGAAGCTAAAAAATTTGCAAATCAATTTTTGAAAATAAAAACTGAAATAATAAAGGGTAAGTAATGCAAACGCTAAAAGCCATACACATTTGCAATTCGCACCAGCCAACGCTGCAACCAAAAATTGCAAAAGAGTATGTCTTTGCCAACGCTGACAGCAGGACGTAAAAAAGTACGATTGCCCAACATTGGCTATACGTAATGCGGGCGAAATTGCTGATATAAAAGTAATTACATTTAATGAACTAAGTGCTAAATTGAAAGGTAAGTGCCTTATAATCCCGCACTACGCATAGCCGAGACCGTTGTACGACATAGTAAAACCGAACCGCACAAAATGAAAGTCAGAGAAGAAAAACTAAAATCAATTATTGAGTGGTCTGAAAAAAACGCAGATATAAGAATTCTTCTTCTAACAAGTTCACTCGCAAATCCTTTTGCACCTGTTGACGAATTTAGCGACTTAGATATTGAATTTATTTTTGAAAATAATACAAACTACATTTCGGACAAAAGTTGGATACTAAACTTCGGGAATCCGATTGCAATGATTGAAGAAGACGAAAGTTGCTTTGATAATAAACACGCAATGAAAATGGTGTTGTATGAAGACGGAGTGAAAGCGGATTTTAAACTTTACAGCAAATCAAATTTCATTGAAGAAAGTGAGCAAAAAGAATTACCCGAAGATTGGGATATTGGCTATAAAATTCTAATTGACAAGGACGGCATTACAAAACAAATGCTGAAACCGACTTATCAAGTTTCCATTATCAAAAAACCATCTGAAAGAGAATTTCAAAATCTTATTAACGACTTTTGGTGGGACACAACTTATGTGGCTAAATGTCTTGCAAGAGATGAAATATTCTATGCGAAATTTATGTCGGAAACCGTTATTCGCACAGAATATTTAATTCCTTTAATTGAATGGCACATTGCGAGTGAAAACAATTGGAACATAACGACCAACAAATACGGACGACTTTTCAAAAAGTATCTAACCCAAGAAATGTGGACTAAAACGGAAAATACATTTTCAGGAAGCAACATAAAGGAAAATTGGACTGCCCTATTTTCAATGGCTGATTTAGTTTCAGAAATAGGAACTGAATTGTCGAACAAATTAGGTTACAAATATCCTGATAAATTAGAAAAAGACGTACGAAAATATCTAACCGAACTAAAAACCAAAATATAACTACGTCGTACAACATCGCATTGGCAAAATGGCGGGTTAAGTGCAAACTTCAACTTTTGTGCTTTTTTACCGCCGAATGTGTTCCACATTCAGCTTTTTTTAATAATTTAGCTTCTGTGGAAACACATCGGCTACGTTACTGCTAAATTGAACTTTTCGTCCAATTTATCCGCCACTTCGCCAATGCGTTTCCCGATGCTGTGCAATCCGCTTCGCTCCTTGCACAGCATCGGCGGGAGCTTCGCTCAAGAGGTGTTCGCCGCTTCGCGGACTTCACACATCTTGAGCTTTACGCAAGGCTCCCCACGAAATAATTAAA
>JAFADY010000046.1 GCA_023424395.1 Bacteroidota bacterium
ATTGGAGTGTGCGCTTTTTGCGCAAAAAAATCCCGAGCTGGATATGATTTCCGTCGGTCCCGATGTTTTGGGTGCACATACGACACAGGAAAAATTAAGCATCTCATCGACGCGGAAGACATATGAGTGGATTCAAAAGCTGATCGCGGATATCGTGAAAGTGCATACGCAAAGTGCGTGAAACGTGTATAATAGAAACAGGAAATTGTTTCCAACAATAAAAACGGAGGATCACACAATGGAAGAACAGATTCGAAATAACGAAGGAATGAATGACGAAAAGGCTCACGACAAGCATGAGTGCTGCGGGCACGAGCATCATCACGAAGACCATTGCTGTCACCACGATCACCACCATGAGGAGGATTCAGAAGAATATGACGACCTCTCCGATGCGGAAATTGTCGTCCTTACGTTAGACGATGATTCAGAACTGGAATGTGCGGTTCTGGACATTTTTCCACTGGAGGATAAGGAATATATCGCTTTAGTACCTGTAGAGGAGCCGGAAAAGGTGCTGCTCTACGAGTATACAGAAGGAGAGGATGAGGACGATATACAATTATCCATGATTGAATCGGATGAAGAATTCGATGCGGCGGCTGCCGAGTTCGACCGTCTCATGGAAGAAGAGGAAGACTTGGATAACGAAGAATAGGAGGATGCGATGATTACTTTAGTATTAGGCCCTTCCGGAAGCGGAAAAACCACGTACATGATTGATAAGGCAAATGCCATGATGAAGTCGGGAAACGGAAACATTGCATTTATCGACAGCGATGACTCACAGATGTTTTCTTTGGATCACAAGGTTCGTCTGATCAATGTGAAGTCATTCGGAATTCAGTCAGTTGATCGTTTATATGGCTTTTTGGCAGGAATCATAGCATGCGATTATGATGTGCAGACGATCTATGTGGACGGTATCTACGATATTATGGATGTCGGCAAGGACCTGGAGGCTCTGATTGAAAATCTCGGTAGGCTCACAGAAGAAAATCATGTGTCGGTAGTCATCGGATTGAATCTCACACGTGGAGAGGTTCCTCAAGGGGAAAATGTTCAGCTTGTTGAACTCTCGGCAGACTAAGGCTTTGAGAAAGCATATTCCGATCGGAATATGCTTTCTTTATGTGAAGTGAGGCAACATGCGCTTTTTAAAAATCGGAGAAAACGATGATCAACAGAGGCTGGATCGCTATCTCGGGAAAATTCTTCCGAATGCCCCAAGATCGATGCTTCATAAAATGATCCGGACGAAGAAAATCAAAGTGAATCGAAAAACCGCCAAGGCTGAGCAAGTGCTATCGCAAGGAGACGAGGTGGAAATCTATCTTTATGAAGAGGTTTTGCATCCGTTTGAGAAAAAGCATATTGCAAAATCGAGCAGGCTCTCTCTTTCTTATGTATATGAGGATGAGAATATCGCACTGATTGATAAAGAGGCCGGAGTGCTTGTCCACGCGGCTTCTGCCAAGGATTATGGAAATAATATTGTAGATGCCTTTGTTGATGAGCTGATTGCGCGAGGAGAATATGTTCCCCGGAGGGAAATGAGTTTTCGTCCCTCGCTTGCAAACCGATTGGACTATAATACGGCAGGTCTTGTCATCGGGTTGAAAAACCACTATGCGGCTTTAACGATTCACGAAGCCTTGCGTTCGGGAAGGATCAAAAAAATATACAGGGCCTATTGCTTTGGTGAGGTTGCCGAGCCCGTCACGATTCGGTTTCGTCTGAAAAAACAGAATCAAACCATGCAGGTGACAAATGGTGATCAAGGAGTTGAGGCGATTACACATGTGCGTCCCCTATGCCATACAAAGGACTGGAGCTATCTGGAGGTCAAGCTGGAGACCGGACGTTTTCACCAAATTCGTGCACATCTAAATGCGATCGGTCATCCTTTAATCGGAGACAGGAGGTACGGAAGGCATTGCAATCTCCCGGGCATCTCCCATCAGCTCTTGCTCTCCTATGCACTTTCTTTCGGAGAGGTCGGCCTTTCCGGACTGGATGGACGTACTTTTTATTCGCGCAGGAGGAAAGAATTAGAAAACTATGAAAAGCAGATTCGTGCTTTTTTTAATCGATAAACAGGGGGGAATATGGCTGTTAAAATCTTACTTGTGGAGGATGAAGCACCGATTCGCAAGTTTACAAAAATTAATCTTGAGAAAGAGGGATACACAATTCTTGAGGCGGATACGGGCGAGAAGGGGGTGGAAATTGCGTGCGAGCAGCATCCGGATATTGTAATATTGGATCTTATGCTGCCGGGTATCAGCGGATACGATGTTTGTGAAATTCTTCGTACGGAAATGTCCGATATCGGTATTATCATGCTGACGGCAAAATCTCAGGAGGTGGATCGTATCCTGGGTCTGGAGAAAGGAACCGATGATTATATGGTCAAGCCTTTCAATCCTCATGAGCTTGTATTGAGAATCCGCTCTTTGATCCGCAGACTCAATTTAGAGGATAAGGCGGCAGCTCCGCAGGAGCATGTTCTGCGTGAGGGACCTTTTGTGCTGGATCTGTACTCACGAACATTTTACAAAAATCAAAAGGAAGTGGATTTGACACCGACAGAGCTTTCCATCATCAATCTGTTTATGTCGCATCCGGGGAAAGCGATGAGTCGAGATGAAATTCTACAAAAAATCTGGGGCGACAGCTACCATGGCGAGGCT
>JAFADY010000040.1 GCA_023424395.1 Bacteroidota bacterium
TACTTTCATTATATCCTCCTTATTTGTTCAGGAAATTCTTTTCTTTTCGTTTTTCCAGGAAAGCATTCATGCCTTCTTTTTGATCCTCTGTGGCAAAGCAAGCACCGAAAAGCTTCGCCTCGATAACAATCGCTTCGTCCATGTCTTTCTCAAGGCCGTCATTGACCGCTTTTTTCGTATTTCTTACCGCAATCGGCGCATTGGATGCGATGCGGGATGCAAGCTTGTACACCTCCTCCATGAGCTGATCCTGCGGAACCACCTTGCTGACCAGACCTAAGCGCAATGCTTCCTCCGCCTTGATGTTTTTTGCGGAATACAAAATTTCCTTTGCTGCCGATGTTGAGCCGATCACACGCGCAAGTCTCTGCGTGCCTCCGAATCCCGGTGTAATGCCGAGGCCTACCTCCGGCTGTCCGAAAACCGCATTTTCCGACGCATAACGGATATCACAGCTCATCGCAAGCTCATTGCCGCCGCCAAGCGCAAATCCGTTGATTGCCGCAATGAACGGAATGGGATGCGTCTCGATTTTGCGGAAGACACGATTTCCGCCCTCGCCGAAGGCACGCCCTTCCTCTTCATTCAATCCGCTCATTTGCGCAATATCCGCGCCTGCGACAAAGGATTTTTCTCCGGCTCCTGTAATGATTGCAACATAGACGTCTTGGACATCAATAGCATCCACAACCTGCTCCAGCTCGCTGAGCACCTGAGTGTTGAGGGCATTGAGCGCCTTGGGACGATCAATTGTAATGGTTGCAATGTGATTTTCTGATTGATATTGAACAAATTCCATAAGCTCTCCCTTCAATTATGCAAAGCCCTAAGCGAACCTTAGGGCTTTGACACATTTCTATTTCACTTTACGGAATGCAGCTGCACAGCCCATGCCGCCGCCGATACACAGCGTGGCAAGACCCAGCTCCACATCGTCGCGTTTGAGCATTTCGTGAATTAAGGTTACCAGAATACGGCAGCCGGAAGCGCCTACGGGGTGACCGATGGCAATGGCTCCGCCATTGACATTTACTTTTTGAGGATCCAAGCCCAGCTCTCTGACACACGCCACAGCTTGCGCCGCAAAAGCTTCATTGGCTTCTACGAGGTCAAAATCCTGCGGTTGCATTCCGAGCTTCTTGCAGAGCTTCTTTGTCGCCGCGATCGGTCCGATTCCCATGATCTCGGGGGGAACTCCTGCAAGAGTTCCGTCAATCCACTCAACCTGCGGAGTAACGCCAAGCTCTTTTGCCTTCTCTTCGCTGAGAAGAACAACGGCTGCCGCACCGTCATTGATGCTGGATGCATTTCCTGCGGTAACCAGGCCCCCCTCTTTAAATGCAGGACGCAGACGCCCTAACACCTCTAAGCTGCTGCCCGGACGAGGACCTTCATCCGTATCAAAGACGATGGTGTTTTTCTTTTGCTTGACTTCCACTCCTACGATTTCATCGCGGAAACGGCCGCTATCTCTTGCCTCCACAGCACGTCTCTGACTTTCTACTGAAAATTCGTCCAAGGCTTTTCTGTCGATATTGTACTTTTCCGCAACGTTCTCGGCAGTAATTCCCATGTGATATTTATTGAATGCATCCGTGAGCGCATCATTGGTCATGGTATCCACGATCTTGGCATCACCCATGCGATATCCGTAGCGTCCCTTGGTCAAAGCATAAGGCGCCAAGGACATATTTTCCGTACCGCCTGCCACAACAATATCGGCATCGCCGGATGCGATCAAGCGTGCTCCCATATTGACGGACTCAAGCCCCGATCCGCAAACAACATTGATCGTAACAGCCGGCGTCTCTACCGGTAAGCCTGCATTTACGGATGCCTGACGAGCAACATTTTGTCCCTGTGCCGCCTGAAGGACATTTCCCATGTACACCATATCCACTTGCTCCGGTGCAACTCCCGCGCGGCGCAATGCCTCCCGAATGACAATTTCGCCAAGCTTTGCAGATGGCGTTGTGCTGAGAGTACCACCCATGGAGCCTACTGCGGTACGTACCGCTCCTGCCAAAACTACTTTCCGACCCATTGTTGCCTCCTTAAAGTTTTTCACCTCGATCATTCATTTCAGATCCATCGATTTCTCATATTACTCCCTAATTGTACCCCTATGGAATTAATTGTCAATAGTTTGACAATCTTTTTCCCTATCGTTTATTGCTTGCCTTCCAGATGTGCATATCCTGCGCCTGCTTGATCAAGGCATCGCGGAAATCCGGGTGAGCAATGCTGATGAGCAGCTCTGCACGCTGCCACATCGATTTTCCTTTGAGGTTTACCATGCCGTATTCCGTCGCGATGTAGTGCGTCGTCGTACGGGTATCTGTCATAATGGTTCCCAACGGCATGGTCGGTACGATACGGCTTTCCACGGTTCCGTCTTTTTTCTTTCTGGTTGATGAGAATGCAATGATGGATTTTCCACCGTGCGACATATATGCGCCCATAACAAAATCAAGCTGTCCGCCCGTTCCTGAAACCTGGTTGTATCCGGCCGATTCCGCATTGACCTGTCCGAAAAGATCTGCATTCATCGCATTATTAATGGAAATGAAATTCGGAAGCTTGGCCACCACATACGGATCATTGCAATAATCTACGGGCGCTGATAACAAGGCCTGGTTGTGATCCATCCACTCATAAAGCTCCTGAGATCCCAACGCGAAGGTAAAGACCTGCTTTCCGCGATTGAGCGGCTTGCATCTTCCCGTGACAACGCCCGATTTTGTCATTGCCATCATGCTGTCCACATACATCTCCGAGTGGATACCGATATCCTTGAGATCCGATTCGGCAATCATATATCCCACGGCGTTAGGCATGCCGCCGATGCCCAGCTGCAGGGTCGCCCCGTCCGTAATCTCCTTCATAATCAGCTCCGCGATCTTCTTGTCAACTTCATTGGGCGTGATGTTCGGAATGGTGTCGATAGGCTCGGATGACTCCACGATCGCATCCACCTGAGAAATATGCAGGTGATCATCGCTTTCTCCGAATACATAGGGCATATTTTCATTGACTTCTACAATGATATGCTTTGCGCGGTTTGCAACCTCAATCGTATGTGCAATGGAAGGACCCAGGTTAAAATTGCCGTTCACATCCATCTTACCGACCTGAATCATCAACACATCGACACGCTCAATGTCCTCTTTTCGGCGATAAAATTCAGGCAATTCCGCATATCGCATAGGAATAAAGCTCGTATATCCGTCCTTCAGGAGCTTGCGGTCCTGTCCCTGCATAAACCAGCTGTTGTAGAAAAAAACAGGTCTTCCTAAGCGCACGTCCGCCTCCAGGATTGCCAATGGATGATAAATCAAATATCCACGTACGTTGACCTGCTCAAATTCATCTGCCCGCTCTGCCAGAGCCCGGTCCAAAAGCTTCGGTACGGCTGTTGCATGCGAATAGTCGATCCAATCTCCATCCTTAACAAGTTTTACGGCTTCCTCTGCGCTGCAAAGCTTCTGCTCATACTCTTTTTGATAATCGTGCATATGGTCCCCTTTCAACTTCCTTTTCATCTGCCATCGAATTTTACCTCGGTTGAAAGCTGTTCATCAGAAAACGTTTGTCCGATTTGCAGACTCAGAATTCCCGAATTTATGGCTTTTCCCCGTGTTTTCAACCTATCGTTTAAAATCACGACTAAACTACAATGATTTCAAATGTATTCTACCATAAAAACGATATCCGCAACAAATATTACGGCTTCAGCCTTGCGCTTGAAAAAACACATTTTTACCCGCATATTCGCATACATTATTTGCAAATTTCTAAGGAATCCCTTATAATAAATAAGCATTTTTGGAGAATTAGCTCAGTTGGTTAGAGTACCTCGTTCACATCGAGGGGGTCGGCGGTTCGAGCCCGCCATTCTCTATCGCACATTTTGCCCAGTCCTTGAAATTACAGGGATTGGGCATTTTTCAATGGTTTACAAGGTTTTATATCGTCGGTATTTGCCGATATAAAACGAAAAAATGCCATCAAAAAATGGCCGAATTCTCAACGAATTCACGTGTTGTTGAGACCATCATGTCCATCTTTTTTTACTGCCATAATCACCTTCATCGACACCCGTTCTCGTAGTGCAGCCTTCTTCGGAGGACTTTTCTTGTACAAAAAAAGAGCGCACCCGAAAGGGTGCGCCCCGTTTCCTACTGCTCAATCAAAGACTTCCCGCCACTGTAGAGCCCCATTGCAGAAAGCCCCATCACAAGACCATACAACACGCTGTCCTGCCATGCAGA
>JAFADY010000055.1 GCA_023424395.1 Bacteroidota bacterium
AACTTTATCGTCAGGAATCATAGCGGAATTTTCATTAATTATTTGTAATTCAACACTATAAAATTACTGACTTTTCTGCTATATTCCTAATTTTCAAGCATATTTCTTACATCGAACTCACGTTAAACTTAGGATTTTACGATCTGCTTTATTATCTTTGCCACTCGAAATAAAAAAATAAACCACAATGAATCAAAAGAAAATCTTACCGATTTTTATTTTTCTGTTTGCCTTTATCTTTTCTGCTCTTGGACAAGATCCTATTTCGTGGAAGTTTTCATTGGAAGATGCAGGAAACGGAGAAGTGAAATTAGTGGGTACAGCTACCGTTCAGCAAGGATGGTATATGTATTCAACCGAAATTCCCGATGGCGGCCCTACTCCCACATCGCTTAGTTTTGATAATATTGCCGGAGCACAACCAATAGGCAATTTTCAAGCCGAAGGGAAAGATGCCAAAGTTGGCTTCGACGAAATTTTTCAGATGAACATCGGAAAATTCGTAGGCACAACCAAGTTTGTTCAACGGCTTAAAGTAACTGATAAAGCGGCGTTCAACATCTCGGGCGATATTCGTGCGCAGGCATGTAACGACCAAACATGTACGCCTCCGCTACCTGTTGATTTTGCCTTCACGACACAAAATCTACCTGCAACCGTAACTGTGGCCGCCGGCAGCAGCAGTGCCGAACCCGAAGCAGGCACACCGCTTGTTCCACTTGAGCCGTTGGCCGTGGATAGTTCTGCAACGGTTGCTGCAAACACATCGGCACCGGTTGATTCGGATGTACTTTGGACTCCCGTAACTGAAGAATTGAAAGCGCTCGGCGCCGGAAACGATAATTCCGAAGCGTCGTTGCTGAGTATTTTTCTGAAAGGACTGCTTTGGGGATTTGCCGCGCTGCTGACGCCTTGCGTGTGGCCAATGATCCCTATTACCGTGAGTTTCTTTTTGAATCGCAACAAGAAAAGCCGCAAAAAAGCGTTTTCCGATGCTTTAATCTACGGCTTATCCATTATAGTAATTTACGTTGTTTTAGGGTTGCTCATTACCACCATTTTCGGTGCGAGCGCGCTTAACACAATGGCTACTAGCGCCATATTCAACCTTATTTTCTTCGCGCTGCTGATGGTTTTTGCCATGTCGTTCCTCGGCGCGTTCGAATTGGTTCTGCCCGCATCATGGACAAATAAAATGGACAGTAAAGTGGACAGCACGTCCGGCATTCTCAGTCTGTTTTTCATGGCATTTACCTTGGCGCTGGTTTCGTTTTCTTGCACCGGTCCCATTATTGGCTGGCTGTTGGTTGACGCCGCCACGCAGGGAAATTATCTGGCTCCCACGTTCGGCATGCTCGGATTTGCCATAGCACTGGCCATACCTTTCGTGTTGTTCGCCATTTTCCCCACCTGGTTGAAAACATTGCCGAAATCGGGAAGCTGGCTAAACTCAGTGAAAGTGGTACTCGGATTTATCGTGCTGGCAGTATCGATGAAATTCTTATCCGTAGCTGATTTGTCCAACGGCTGGGGAATCCTCAACCGCGATATATTCCTCGTGATATGGATCGTGATTTTCGCCATTCTCGGATTCTATCTGCTTGGAAAACTGAAATTCCATGGCGACAGCGATGTTCCGCACGTTACGATTCCGCGCTTGTTTTTATCGATATTCTCATTTGCATTTGCCATTTACATGATCCCCGGATTGTGGGGTGCACCGCTGAAACCGATCAGTTCCATCCTTCCGCCGATGTCCACACAGGATTTTAAGCTGATGGACAAATCTATCTCACAGAAATTCAATGATTACGAAGCAGGTATGGCGTATGCAGCTCAAACCGGAAAACCCGTTCTGCTGGAATTCGGAGGACATGGCTGTGTGAATTGCCACAAAATGGATGCAACCGTACTGACGGATGACCGTGTGAAAAATCTAATTGAAAATGAATTCGTTTTCATCGTATTGATGGTTGATGAACGCGCTAAACTCCCGCAGGTAATTGAGGTTCAAGAAGGTGACAGAAAATCGAAATTGAAAACCGTGGGCGATAAATGGAGCTACTTGCAACGCCATAAATTCGGAACGCAGTCGCAACCTTATTACGTTGTGCTGAATCACGAAGGGAAACCGCTTTCGCCGTCGCACGCTTTCGATGAAAGCATCGATAATTATGTAAATTTCTTGGAAACAGGGTTGCGAAATTTTAAAAATTGATGGATGATGGGGGATAGATGATGGATGCAAGTTTTAAATTTGAGAAAATAACAATTTGGCAAAAAGCAATGGTTTTTGGAGAAGAAATTAATGAAATCTCTGAAAATTTTCCCCGCAAAGAACTTTATAATCTCAGTTCTCAAATCAGACGTGCTGCAGACTCTATCGCTTTAAACATTGCGGAAGGCTCCATAGAACAGTCCAAAGCAGAATTTCAAAAATTTATCGGATATTCTATCCGATCTTTGGCTGAAGTTGTGACATGTCTATATAAAGCGAAAATAAGGAAATATCTCACTAATGAAAAATTTCAACAGTTATATAACGACTCGTTTTATTTGATGAATATGATGATCGCATTTAAAAGAAGTATCAAATAATATTTCTCATTACGGCAACCAAGCATCCTTATGTCGACAGGCATCCATCATCCATCACCCATCAATAATATGAACACAAGAGAACAAAAACTCGAAGCTTTCGGCCGGTTGCTGGATGTAATGGACGAACTGCGTGAAAAGTGTCCATGGGACAGGGAGCAAACCAACGAAAGCCTTCGTGCAAACACTATAGAAGAAACGTACGAACTGGCGGAAGCCATCATCAACAACGATAACGCAGAAATTAAAAAAGAACTTGGCGATCTGCTGCTTCACGTGGTTTTTTACTCCAAAATCGGCGAAGAGAAGCAAGTTTTTGACGTAGCCGACGTTTGCAATGCGATTTGCGATAAATTGATCTTCCGCCATCCACATGTTTTCGGCGATAAAAGCATAGACTCCGCCCGCTCAGTGGAAAAATCGTGGGAAGAAATCAAATTACAAGAAAAAGGTGGAAATAAAACCGTATTGGAAGGCGTTCCATCTGCCCTACCCGCGCTGGTAAAGGCATATCGCATTCAGGATAAGGCGCGTAATTCGGGTTTCGACTGGAATAAACGTCACGATGTTTGGGACAAAGTGAAAGAAGAACTCGGCGAATTGGAAGCGGAAATCGAACAAATGGACGAAGATAAAATAGAAGGTGAATTCGGTGATATGTTGTTCAGTGTAATTAATGCCGCGCGTTTGTACAAAGTGAATCCCGATAACGCGTTGGAGCGAACCAATCAAAAGTTTATTTATCGGTTCAACTACATGGAACAAAAGGTAAAAGAGCAAGGTCGATCGCTCAAAGACATGACGTTGGATGAAATGGAAGAGATTTGGCAGGAAGCGAAGAGAGTTTCGGGTTCCGAGTTTCGAGTTTCGAGAACGAAAGCCTAAATTTGTCTTTCGTTGTAATTTATTCGCACTACAAAAAATAACAAACTCAAAATTTAATAATTCCACCAACATAACTCGTAACTCGCACCAAGTAGCTCGCAACCAAAATATGAAGAATTTATTATGTCCCCAATGCAAAATCCGCCGATTTTACCTGCTCAACGCCGCAGGCGAAAGACTGGTGGTAACCGTTACCGAAGACAAAAAAATTCACCCGATTCATGAAAACGAATCACTGGATGGATTTGATACGTCTGTGCTTTACTGCTTGGGCTGTTCGTGGAAAGGAACGGTGAATAATTTGGTGTAGAATTTCTCTCTCCAAAGTCTCCCACTCTCATTTTCCCGGACGCCATCGCGAAAGGATATTTCGTCGCTTATTGAATATGCCGTTCTGTTTAGTACGCACATCTTCGATGACATAGAAAATATTCGGATCAAAAGTAGTGAGTGTTTTTTCGATGGTTTTCATTTGGTGGCGATCGATAACGGTTTCAATAATATCCACTTCGTTGGTAGAGCCTGTTCCATGTGTAAGGGTTGCACCAAAATTCATTTTGTTGAGTATTTGCACCAGTTCCATTCCGTTTTTTTGCGTATAAATACGGCACAGCACAATGCCGTAGGCAATTCGCTGCTCCAGAAGAATACCGATATAATTTCCCGAAGCATATCCGGCAGCATACGACAAATAAGCCACCAAATCGTTGGCACGCGTAAGTATTTGCGAAATAATAACCACCCAAATAAATACTTCGAAAAATCCGATAATGGGCGCAATGTATTTCTCGCCTTTCGACACAAAAATAATTCGAAGCGTACCGAGCGATACGTCAAAAATTCGTCCGAAAAATATCATAACCGGCAAAAGCCAAGGCATTTGGTCTAAGAAATCAAACATAATAGTAAAGAAATTAGAAATTAGAAGTTAGGAGTTTCAAGTAATCGACAAAATCATTGATGTCGTCATCCGAAGTGTCCCACGAGCAAACAAGGCGCATTTCATTGCGGCTTTCGTCCCAATCGTAGAAGAAGTATCGTTCGCGCAATTTATCGGTAATCTCCTTTGGAAGGATGAAGAACACTTCGTTGGATTCCACTTTTTGAGTAATTTGCGTATTGCCGATCTTTGCCATTTCTTTGGCTAATTTTTGCGCTGCTTTATTGGAATGATGCGCGTTTTTCAGCCAAATTCCATCCACGAGATAAGGAATAAACTGTGCCGAAATAAACCGCATTTTAGAATAAAGTTGCGTGGTTTGCTTGCGGTAATATTTCAGGTTTTCGGCTAATTCTTTTCGCAATGCCACAATCGCTTCGCCCATCATCAAGCCGTTTTTAGTACCTCCGAGCGTAAAAATATCCACGCCACAATCCACCGTCATTGCGCGAAGAGAAACGTTAAGATAATCGCAGGCGTTGGCAATGCGCGTACCGTCCACAAAAAGATACATATCGTGTTCGTGAGCCAAATTGGCAAGCGCTTTCAACTCATCGGGTGTGTAAGCCGTGCCGAGTTCCGTGGTTTGCGAAACGGCAATAACTTTTGGTTGTGAATGATGTTCGAAACCGAAACCGTGCAAATGTGGTCGCACCAAATCGGGCGTAAGTTTTCCGTCGGGCGTGGAAATTTCTTTCAACGATGCGCCGGTCAATTTCACGGGCGCACCACATTCGTCCACCGCGATGTGCGCCGTGGATGCGCAAATGATGCTGTGAAACGGCAGCGTACACGCTTGCAACGCGATAACGTTGGCGCCCGTTCCATTAAAAACGAACATAGGCTCAATATCTTTCTCTCCCAATAATTCTCTTACAACGTTCTCAGCACGGCGAGTCCAATCATCGTCGCCGTAGGCGATGGTGTGATCGATGTTTGCATCGCCAATCGCTTGTAAAATACGCGGATGTACGCCTGAATTGTTATCGCTACCAAAACCTCTCATAAATATTTTGATTATTTTCTCTCTAAACTTTAAAACTTTAAAACTTTAAACTCTATTGCAAATTCGCCAATAAAAACTTTCTCACATCTTTTACTTCCACGGCTTTTCGCATGGCATAATCTTCCATTTGCGCTTCCGAAATTTCGCCGATGGCGAAGTATTTCGATTGCGGATGTGCGAAAAACAGTCCGCTAACCGATGCGTTAGGGTACATAACCCCATTTTCCGTGAGCGAAATGCCGATTTCATTGGAACGGAGCATTTCGTGCAACGGAAAATTCACCGATTGGTCGGGAAGAGATGGGTAGCCCACCGCCGGACGAATGCCGCGATATTTTACGGCAAACATTTCGGCAACGCTCAGGTTTTCGTCCACAGCGTAGCCCCAATAATCCTTTCGCACAACGGCGTGCAGCCATTCAGTGGCGGCTTCGGCAAGGCGGTCGAGCAATGATTTCATCAGTAATGCCGAATACTCGTCGCCTTCATTTTCATATTTGCGAAGCAATTCATCCGCTCCGGCACCGCCGGTTACGGCAAAAGCGCCCAGGTAATCTTTCTTACCCGATGTTTTGGGCGCCACAAAATCGCTCAAACAAAGGTACTCATTTTTATCGGACTTCTTTTGCTGACGAAGCATCGGGAAAGGTTTCCTGTCGACAAAAACCGTATCGTTTTCGCTATACGCCTCATACAAACCAAAAACCGCTTTGAGATATTCGGCATCCAAATCTACAAAATGCTGCAACATTTCCTGCGCATCGTCGTATAATTTAGCGGCTTCTTGTGCCCGTTCGCGTTCGTCTTCGCGAAAACCGACCAACCACTGCGCCCGACAATGACCGCACAGACTCACGTTGGTAACGGTGTGGAATTTTGCCGACAAGTTCCACGAATGAAAAAAGAATTTCCAATCAATGTATGGCAGAATTTCTTTTATCTTAATATCATTCAACACCACGCGGCCGATAACTCTCGGCACATCGGGTTCAAACGTTTCCCAATCTATGTTGAAAGCGTTTTCGCGGGCTTCCTTCAACGAAACCAACTCTATTTTCTTCACCGAACGGCTTTCGCGCAGCGCAAGGTATTCCTCGCGCACTTTCCCCACAAACTCATTGCGGGTTTCAGTATTTATTAAATTGGCTACCGCCGATGGACTTTGCGAGGCGTCTTTTACATACACCACCGGTCCTTGACTGTATTTCGGTTCAATTTTCAATGCCGTGTGCAACTTAGAGGTGGTGGCGCCCCCAATAAGCAGCGGCATCGAAAAGCCGGCTTTCTCCATCTCTTCGGCCACGATGGACATCTCTTCGAGCGAAGGCGTAATCAATCCGCTCAATCCAACCATATCGGGGTTTTCGCGACGTACGGTTTCAATGATTTTTTCGGGAGGAACCATCACGCCCAAATCAATGATTTCGTAATTATTGCACGATAAAACAATGGAAACAATGTTTTTACCAATGTCGTGCACATCGCCTTTCACGGTTGCCAACACAATTTTTCCGGCTTTGCGCGATTCGCCCGCCGATTTTTCGGCTTCGATGGTGGGCTGAAGAATGGCAACAGCTTTTTTCATCGTGCGCGCTGCTTTTACCACTTGGGGAAGAAACATTTTTCCCGAGCCGAACAAATCGCCCACCACACTCATCCCCGCCATCAGCGGTTTATCGATAACATCCACCGCGCGCGGATAAACGGAAAGCGCTTCGGCAATGTCTTCTTCCATAAAATCGTTGATGCCTTTTACCAACGCGTAACTCAGGCGTTCATCGAGCGACAGCGAGCGCCATTCCTGCGCTTTTACGTGCTCCGTTTCAGGCGTTTTATCATTCTTCAACCGTTCTGCAAGTTCCATTAATCGCTCGGGCGCATCGTCACGACGATTGAGTATAACATCCTCCACCAACTCTTTTTCATCGGCAGGAATATCCTCATAAATAACCGACTGCGCCGGATTCACAATTCCCATATCCATTCCCGCGCGAATAGCGTGATAGAGAAAAACCGAGTGCATCGTTTCGCGGATGTAATCGTTGCCCCGAAACGAAAACGACAAATTGCTCACGCCGCCACTCACTTTGGCATGCGGCAGGTTTTCTTTTATCCATTGCACAGTTTTGATGAAATCTACCGCGTAGTTGCGGTGTTCGTCCATTCCGGTGGCGATGGCGAGAATGTTGGGATCGAAAATGATATCTTTTGGATCGAAGTCATTCTGAACGAGCATCTTGTAAGCACGTTCGCAAATTTCGATGCGTCGTTCGTAAGATGCCGCCTGTCCCGTTTCATCAAAGGCCATCACAATAACCGCCGCGCCGTAAGACTGCACCAACCGGGCATGTTTCAAAAACTCTTCTTCGCCGTTTTTAAGCGATATGGAATTGACAATGCATTTGCCTTGTGTGCATTTAAGTCCCGCTTCCAACACTTCCCATTTGGAGGAATCAATCATGAGCGGAACGCGCGCTACATCGGGGTCAGACGCGAGTAAGTTGAGGAAATTGGTCATTTCCAGCGCGCCATCGAGCAATCCTTCGTCCATATTCACGTCGATGATTTGCGCGCCGTCT
This sequence comes from Bacteroidota bacterium, assembly GCA_023424395.1. Taxonomy (GTDB): domain Bacteria; phylum Bacteroidota; class Bacteroidia; order Bacteroidales; family Dysgonomonadaceae; genus JAFADY01. The sequence goes on from JAFADY010000055.1 coordinate 8,009, forward strand.
TCCACCTGTTTGCGCGCAATATCCAACGCTTCGTCGTATTTTTTTTCCTTTATCAATCGCAAAAACTTGCGCGACCCGGCAACGTTGCACCGCTCACCGATGTTTACGAAATTGATTTCGGGCGTAATTTTCAATTCTTCCAACCCCGACAAGTGCAAAAACTGATTTTCGGAAGTCGGTTTGTGAGGTGTTTTGCCTTCCACCAATTTCACATACTGAGCAATGTGAGCCGGCGTGGTTCCGCAACATCCGCCGATGATGTTTACCAAACCTTCATCGATAAACTCGCGGATTTGCGACGCCATTTTTTCGGGCGTTTCGTCGTATTCGCCCAACTGATTGGGCAGTCCGGCATTGGGATACGCGCTGATAAAAAACGGGGCGACGCGCGCAAGCTCCTTCAGGTACGGCTTCATATCGCTTGCGCCGAACGAGCAGTTGAGCCCGATGGCAAGCGGCTTGGCGTGGCTCATTGAGGTTACGAAAGCTCCCAACGTCTGTCCCGAAAGCGTGCGCCCCGCATTATCGGTTATCGTAACCGAAAGGATGATGGGCGTCTCTTTTCCGAGTTCGGCGGCGACTTCCTGTGCGGCAAAAACGGCCGCTTTGGCATTGAGCGTATCGAAAATAGTTTCGATAAAAAGGAAATTCACACCGCCTTCCACCAAAGCGGTAATTTGCTCTTTGTAAGACATTTTCATATCGTCGAACGTAACGGCGCGATAAATCGGATTTTCCACTTTGGGACTCATCGACGTGGTTTTGTTCGTGGGGCCGATGGAGCCGGCAACAAAACGCGGCTTATCGGGCGTTTTTGCCGAAAACTCATCAGCCGCTTCGCGTGCCAATTTTGCAGCAGCAAGATTCATCTCGCGTACGTAAGGTTGCATATCGTAATCGGCCATCGAGATGCTTGTGGCGTTGAAGGTGTTGGTTTCGATAATATCGGCTCCGGCAGCGAGATATTCGCGATGAATTTCCCCGATTACATCGGGGCGCGTCAGCGAAAGCAAGTCGTTGTTGCCTTTGAGTAACTTATCGAAATCTTTGAAGCGGTTGCCACGAAAATCGGCTTCGGTAAGTTTGTAACGTTGTATCATTGTTCCCATTGCCCCATCGAGGATGAGGATGCGGGAGTGGAGAATATCTTCTATTTTCATTATTTTATTATTTATGGGAGACGATGCTTTTAGCTTCGTCATTATTAAACGAAAGCAGCGCCAACGTCTCCCGGCCTGCTCCAACTACCTTTCCATTCTTCTCTTTTATCTACATATCCGGCAACGACGGGATTATTCAACGTATATTCGATGGCGTGTTGCAGATGTTTATTACTTCTAATTGTTGTATCAAAACTTTCTCGCTGCCATAATTGGCCACTTCTTTGAGATAAACGGTTTATTTCTTTAGCTGTGAAACTCTTGATTGAGCGTAGAATGTCTTGCAAATAAACAACATTTCCGGCATTATTCGTTTCTCTTGTGTGAAAAACCCAATGAAAATGATTAGGCATAACACAAAAAGCTTCATTTTCTATCTTATTGCCTTCCCAAAACAGAAAAGCATCGAACATTATTTTCCGGTTTTGTACATCGGAAAGATTTACTTTAAATTCTGTTTGTGAGTGCAGTAAATCATCGTAAGCTTTGATGTATCTTTTCCGTATCTGTTGAAAGTCCGATTTTAACCGGTTTATCTTCTCTTCTGATGCTTTTTGTTCAGAGAAAAGTGTTATTTGATTTTTCAACGACTCAAGCCTGATACTGTAAGAGTTCAACGCTTTTGGCGGTACAGCGTCTTTCAAACAGCAAGTTACGAAATAACTTTGTCCCGGTTGTTGGAAATGGGGTAAGTTGTTTCGATATGCTTCTTTTCGTTCCATATTTTTTATTTTACGGGAGACGATGCCGGCGGCTTCGTCATTTATTAACGAAGTTAAAAACTTCGTCTCCCTGATTTTAACGAAGGCAAAGCCATCGTCTCCCTTTAGAGATATCTATATTTTGTCAGTCTTTTATCGCCGGTTTTTTCGAGAATTCCGCGATCAACCGCGGCTTTTAAATCTCGGCTTGCCGTTGAAGCCGAAATTTCTTTGTTATGCCGTAAATAATCGGCTCGCGTAAAATAATGTGAACCGATAATATCGCGAAAAACATCCACACGAGTCGTTCCATCTATATTGATATTTTGTGTTTGCAACAAATTTTCCAACGAGCGGTCAATTATCTCAAGCATGAATTCGATAAATGAAGTTGAATTTCCGGCTTTATCGGAAACTTCAAGCGCATGGTAATATTCTTTTTGATACTCTTTTATAAGCGTTTCGATGGGCAGGAACTCAAAAACGGGCGAATGTTCTTTCAAAATAAGTGTCTGCCATAAACGCCCCATCCGGCCGTTGCCGTCGAGAAACGGATGTATAAACTCTAATTCATAATTAAACACACAACTTTTGACGAGCAACGATGCCGAATCATTTTTTAAATAATTGAATAAATTCGTCATCAATTCGTCCAATCTCTCACTTGGCGGGGCAATGTGCGATATGTTATCACCCTTCACAATTCCTACGGAAGTATCGCGTAATTTCCCTGCATTTCTAACCAGCCCGTTCATTAACATTTTGTGCGCTTCCAACAACGATTCTGAAGAGTACACATCGAAAGTGTGCAACTTAGAATATGTGTTGATGGCATTCTTCACCTCCAAAATATCTTTTTCGGGAGCCAAAACGCGGCGATTATTAATTAAATCGGAAACTTGTTCAACCGAAAGCGTATTTCCTTCTATGTTCAACGAAGCTTGAATAGTTTTAATACGGTTTCGTTTTCGCAATTCAGCCGGAGGTTTGGTAAGACGTGCCGACTTCACTTCTCCAAGTTTCTCAGAAATTGAGCCGACTAAGTTTAATATCTCTTCCGTTATCGTATAAGGAGGTTTCATAAAATCAACTTGATACTATCATTTAACACTATCAAAGATAATTATTTTTATTGACTAACACTATTTTTTTATGTCTATATGTAATTCTCATCCACCATTTCCTCATCCAAACCACAACCCAAGCTGCAATCAATCGTACGCCCAAAATCCACCAAAGTGAAACGCCGAGCGCTACAAAGAGCAAATTATCTTCAATCACCGAATGCGATACTGCCAAGTGATAGTTTAACAAACTTGCATCGGCTTTTGTTACTTTTCCTTCGCTCATTTGGTCCATCATTAAAGCTCCGCCGTACGCCAGGCCGACGATGTAGCCAATGAGCCACAAGAACCCGGTGCTTGCAGGCAAGCCGAAAAACCTAAGAACCGGTTCAATACCTTTGCTCAGTTTGTTGATCAGTCTGTATTTTTCCAACACACGATAGAGTACATTCAGCGCAAAAACGATTACCAAGATCAGCAATGCAATTTGAAACGCACCTTTCAGCCACGCCACCAGCACATCGCCGAGAGAATTTATGGTTTCGGCGGAGGTTTGCGCGAAAACGGGCATCCCCATATCTTTCGGAAGAATCAGGTTCAAAATCACGCCTACCGCAAGGCTCATAAAAATGCGCAACACCGTCATCTTCCAAAACGAAGTTCCGGTTTTTGCCTGAATAGCGCTTTCAACGGGGAGGTTGTGCGCAATCTGACACATTAGCGCCAGAATGGTAAGCTCGCGCAATGTGATGCTCATCGAAGTAATGATCGCCAGCGGTGCATAGAGCGGAAGAAAAATACTCGTTATAAAAATAATTGCCGTGCTACCGGGCAAGCCCAGATAACCGAAAACCGGATCGAGAAAATTGGCAATAAATTCCAGCGCGCCATAATAATCCATCAGCCGCACCAGCAACGATATGGGCAGAATGATCTTTAGCAGCCACACCGATGTGCGGGCGGATTTTTTTAAAGCAGGAAGAAGTATTGTTTGAAAAAAATTCATATTGTTTAAAATCAAGCGATGCGGTAACAAAACCCCTCCCCGCTGCGCGGTACTCCCGACCCCCCTTCTAACTTCCCCCCATAAGGGGAAGGACTGCGGGCTAAGTATAAATTAACCGGTTCCGGTGTTCTCCTCTCTTGTGGAGAGGAGTTAAAGGAAAGGTCCAAAGGGGAGAGCTACGGGCTATATGTTATATCCAAAAAGTCTAAAATTCTAATAGTCTATTAATCTGTCTTGGCTCTTGGTTCTTGGTTCTTGGCTCTTTGCTCTTGGTTCTTTGTTCTCAAAGTCTATTTCTTAAACATCCTATCCATCGCCCGTTTATCTTCTTTTTCTTTCAGCGATTGGCGTTTGTCATATTGTTTTTTACCTTTAGCAACGGCGATAACCAGTTTTGCCAATCCTTTTTCGTTTACAAACAATCGTGTAGGAACAATGGTAAAACCCGTTTCTTTGGTCAAACGCGTAAGTTTTCGCAATTCAGTTCTGTTCAGAAGCAATTTTCGGTCACGACGCGCGTTGTGATTGTTGTACGTTCCGTAAAAATATTCGGCAACGTGCATATTTCGCACCCAAAGTTCGCCACGTTCCAGGAAACAATACGTATCTACTAGGCTCGCCTTCCCCAACCGGATGGATTTTATTTCGGTTCCGGTGAGCACGATTCCTGCCGTGAATGTTTCCTCCAATTCGTAATCGAACGTGGCGCGTTTATTTCTTATATTAATGGGGGCTTGTTTCATTTTTCTTGAGACTATTAGACAATAGACATCAGACGTTAGACTATTTCGTTGAATTGATGACTGTTGTTGAATAACTTAATTGGGCAATAAATTTATTATTGATTCCAACAGAATTTTAATTATCAAAGGTAATAAAGCAATTAATAACGATGAAATAACGGTGAAACTCATTCTTTTGTTTTCTGCAATATGCAAAAACTCATTGGCTCCGATGAACACGATATACAATGTATAAATTACGACTAACCACAAAAGAGTATACTCCGGCAATAGTGACATTACAAAAAACAAAACATACAGTACAACCGATGAGTATCCTGTGAATTGTTGTGCTTTGTTCAAATTTTTATCCAATGTAAACTTCGGGAAAAATTCGTTTAACAAGTGCGACGCTCCATAAAATCCGCCAAAAAGTGCGGTAACTACCACAATGGTCTGTTTCAGCGCCCAACGAATGTCACCATCTTCTATAAGCCAAAAGCCACCTACAAAAGTAGTGATAGCTACAAACCCGAAAATTGGAAACAGAAAGTTATTGATAAAATCCTGATGTCCAATCTTTTTATCGATAATCCGCCTCCAACCCTTTCGTGGAGATGCAATCAGGAAAAAAATCGTTTGAATGATGTTTACAAACATTACGTTTTGATTTTGAAGTGCAAAGGTAATGAATTCTTGCGTAATTATACTTCGAACGCGCATTGCGGTTCTAAACCGCAATAAAGTAGTTCAATTCTTGTGTTTTTTCTCTAATTTTGCGTCAAATAAGAACCAAAGCTTCAAATTATCAACATGCTAACCAAGCGAGATAAGAAAAACAAGGAAAAACTCATTCAATCATTCGGGAACATAAAGAATGATTCATTTGACTTTGAACAGATAGAGAGTTATTTCCGAAAAAAAGATAAGTCAAATGCCTTTCAAACATTATCCGATAAAACTTGCAATGACCTGGATTTTGATGAATTATTTATGTTTGTGGATAGAACAAACTCAAAAGTTGGTCAGCAATATCTTTACAACAAATTAAGAACAATTCCGGCAAATTCTATCGGAAACGAATTGGATGAAAAACTCATTAATGAATTTACGGACAATCCCAATTTCAGGTTAACCATCCAAAACCATCTTGCCAAGCTGGATAAACGCGAAGCTTATTATATTTCTTCGCTTTTTCAGGAAGAACACATCCAACGTCCTAAGTGGTATTTTATAATCCCACTTCTTTCTTTCACAAGTTTGTTTTCGCTGATAATGTCGTTTTTTAATCCCAAACTGATCCTCGTTTTATTGGGTGTTTTTGTTGTCAATCTTGCAATTCACTACTGGAACAAGAAAAATCTTTATCAATATTTAGGGTCTATTCCACAACTGTTGAAACTAAACAATATTGCTCGCGAATTATTTCGTCAACAACCATTAAAAGAGATAAATCTGCAACTGGCAACATCAATAAGCGTTATCGACAAAGTGCGAAACCGAATGTCTTTTTTCAATTTAGAGACCAAACTGCAAAGTGATATCCAAACATTTTTCTGGATGATTTTCGAACTCTACAAAATACTTTTTCTTCTTGAGCCTTTATTGCTTTTCGACGCTTTAAAAAAACTGGATACAAAAAGAAAAGAAATAGAAGACGTATTTGTGTTTGTCGGACAAATTGACTCCTTAATATCCATCGCATCACTTCGAAAAGGATCGGATGGTTATTGTCTCCCTAAAATTCTTGATGAACAACAAAAGCTTGTTGCGAAAGAAATATATCATCCGTTGATTTACAATTGTATAAAAAACAGTATAAACCTGAATAAAAAATCCATTCTTCTCACCGGCTCGAATATGTCCGGCAAAACATCTTTTATCAGGACAATCGGTATCAATGTTATAATCGGATTGACGCTGAATACTTGCTTTGCGGAAGAATTTTCAATGCCGCGCCTTCGTATCTACTCTGCCATAAGAATCAGTGATGACTTGTTGAACGATAAAAGTTATTATTTTGAAGAAGTCTTAACCATAAAGGATATGATTGATAATTGTGCGACTAAAGAACCGAACATATTTCTGCTCGATGAAATATTTAAAGGCACAAATACCGTTGAGCGAATTTCCGCCGGAAAAGCCGTATTATCGGCATTAGCAAAAAACAATTTGGTTTTTGTTTCGACCCACGATATTGAATTGGCCGATTTATTAAAAAACGAATACGAGTTATATCATTTCAGTGAAAATGTAAATAACAAAACCGTCGATTTTGATTATAAACTCAAGGACGGAAAACTGAAAAACCGAAATGCCATCAGAATACTTCAAATAAACGATTATCCTGAAGATATAATCAGTGAAGCCATTGAAATTTCAAAAAAATTAGATAAAACATACCAACCCGAGTTCGTTGAATAATTTATTGTAACATTTTCAATTGATAGTGCTTATGCGATAGATTCAGTTTGCAAAACTGAATGATAGACTCACTTCGTTCGTGATAAAGTCGTGGCGTTGAGCATATCAAGATACTTTCCGTCTATCAGCGTAGCTCTATCGCACAAAGCGCCTATCGCCGCAGGCTTATCTGATTAAAATGTTGCATTAACTTAAGTAGCACTTAATTTAGAATTAACTGCTGCTCACATCATTTTTTACCAAAAATCTGTAGTTTTTTCCCCACCTTTGCGTCTAACAAATAAAACGAAGAGAAAAAGATGCATCTCGAAAAAGAATTTGAAACCCTTGTAAAGCAATACAAGACCAATATATACATGATTTGCTACATGTACGCCAACGACAAAGACGAAGCAAACGACTTTTTTCAGGAAACGCTTATCCGCCTCTGGCAAGGATTTTCGCAGTTTCGCGGCGAAAGCAACATCAACACGTGGATTTCGCGCATCTGCATCAATACCTGTATTTCGGGACTTCGGAAAAAGAAGAAACATTCAGGAACTGTTCCAATCAGTATTGATATGGAATTTCTGGAAGAAAACAACGAAAGCGGAAAACAATTGGCGCAGATGTACGCACTAATCAGCAAACTGGGCGTGCTGGATAAAGCGCTTATCCTGCTCTGGTTAGACAATATGAGCTACGCCGAAATTGCTGAAATAATGGGCATATCGATTTCCAACGTATCGGTAAAGCTGATGCGGATAAGGGAAAAGCTGAAAACAATGGCGAAGGAATGAACGATTTACGATTTGGGATTTGGGATTTGGGATTTAACGATTAATAGGAGCTGCAACTGTACAGACGCGATGTATCGCGTTTCTTCTACAACGGCCGCACGACAAAAAAAACAACATCAAATTGTCCGGAAAATTTGGTTGTTACATAATTCATTAACGATTAAAATTTTATAAACATATGGAACTCGAAGATATAAAACAGCAATGGGAGACCATTAACAGAAAGCTAAATGAACAGGAAATTATCAATAAAAAATTGATAACAAATATTATGAAACGAGATATGAATTTTATTTCAAATTACAATTGGATGGGCGTAGTACTTTTTATTCTTGTAATTCCATTTGTATGGATTATGCAAGTAAAATATACACCATATGATTGGAATTTTATTTACACTACGTTATTTCTCTTGGCTGTCTACTTTATTTGGGAAATATACTTAGCCCTACTCTTTGATAAAGCCAATAGATTAAGAAACGACATCCTTACTACAGAGAAACTTTTAATACGATTCAAAAAAAATAGAATAATAAATTATCAATCTTCATATTTCGTTGGATTCTTTTTGGTACTATGGGCTACAAGACTTATATGGGATAGAATGATACAAACCAACACTTGGGCATTAAGCACTTTGATTTTTGTAACTTTAATTTCAATATCCATTTGGTTGACAATAATCTATTTAAGAAAAATTAATTCAATAAACCAAAGTATTTCCGACCTCAAAGAATTTGAAAAAGAATAGCATTCTTTCTTCGTTATTATGTTATTATATTTCATAAGCAGACATTTTTTTTCGTCTGCTTATTTTCATAGAAACGCTATCTTTGCAAATATTCATAAAACAGCATATGGTACGTTCCTTACGATTACTGCTCTTGTTAAAATGGACTATTGCAAAACGGATTATCCGAGATATACATCCTGTATATTTTGTATTGTTGTCTGTTTTTGCCGTTTCGGTATCTTGGGGTCTCCTCAAAGCGGATATCGCCGTAACGTAGAAATCGGTTTCAGTGGTAGCTTTGCTGCAACTACTCATCTGCACGCGGTTGAAATATCGAAGCAACAAAAAAGAATTTCTGAATCAATATCCACAAATGTTTGCCACATCGCTATTTATTGATATTTTCTTTACCACGCTGCCGTTTTTGTTATTGCACATTCTCCTTTGGTTTGCAGCTATGTTTGCAGGAATATGTTATACGCTGATTTCAACAAAAACAGATACCGCCATTAAAATAAATAAGCCCACGCTGCCGTCGCCTTTTTTTCCAAAGAGCGCCTATTTGTGGCATTCTCAGTTCAGAGTTTTTCTGCCCGCACTTTGGTTATTTATGGCTGCAATTGCAATTATAGCACGGGTTCACGATAATTTTAATCTCGCCATCGTGGTCTTTTGCGGCGGAATTTTCATTTCGCTTCTCTCGGTAATTCTGCAAAAAGAAGAGTCCGATTTCATCGTAATTTATCTGAACAGCAGTCATTTTAGAAAAAGGACTACTATGGAAACGCTCTTGAGTACAACTATAGTTGCCTTGCCACTCTCTATTGCCTTGCTGGTTTTGTTTCCTTCCGGATGGTGGATAATTTTGTTATCAACAGCAAGCATTTTGCTGATTAGCTTAAACTTATTATGGATAAAATATATTTTTTACCCGTCAATATTATTGGCTTCGCTTTTCTTTTTTGTAGGGATGGCAATTCAGGCAATATGTGTATTTTCGATATATACTTTAGTGCTGATTCCTATTTATAATTTCGGGTTATACTTTTTGTTCAAAAGAAGAACCGACAACTATTTCGCACAAAATGAAAGAATTAATTATTGAGTCGTTAAGTAAAAAATATACCGATGTTCCGGTATTAGAGGGCGTAAACCTGCATTATCGTTCGGGTACGTTGAACGGAATCATCGGCAAAAACGGTGCGGGAAAAAGCACGTTTTTCAACTGCATTGCCGGTAATATTCCGTATGACGGACAAATTAATCGGAAAAACATCCAATCTATCGGCGCACTTTCGGCAAATCCGTATATATTTCCGCGCATAACGGGATATGAGTTTATTCGTTTTTGTTTGTCGGCAAAAAAACATCCCGAAAACAAAGAAAAATTGCAGCAACTAAACGAACTGTTTGAACTTCCCTTGAATAAATACGCCGAAAATTATTCTACCGGAATGCTCAAAAAACTGCACCTTTTAGCGCTTTTCCTTCAAGAAAACGATTTGCTGTTGTTAGACGAACCGTTCAACGGACTGGACATTCAATCATCGGCATATCTGTCCGAAATTCTGAAAGAGATGAAGCACACCGATTCGCTTATTCTCATCTCTTCACACGATATTTCGCATCTCTTAAAGATCACCGATACCCTGACCATTATCGAAAACGGAAGTGCTTATTTGAAAACGGAATTGTTACCCGATATCGAAAAAACGTATCAGCAGGAAGCGGAGAAAAAGGTGAAAAGCATTTTTATTGATGCTCTTCCGTAACAAATTCTTAATTTCGGCATACGGGCAAAATGATTATCTTTGCAACCAAACATTAAAAGATCAATGAGAAAATATTCCTTTTTGCTGCTATTAGCGCTTTTGGCTGTCGCCTGCTCCCAAGTCAAAAACGACACGCTCACACCCGATTTCATCACCGAACCAACCACTCACGATACCGACGATCCGGCAATATGGATAAATCCGGCCGATGTTTCGCAATCGCTTATCATCGGAACCGATAAAGATTCTGACGGAGCATTGTATGTGTATGATTTGCAAGGAAAAATCGTACACAAAACCGAAACGCTGAAACGCCCCAACAACGTAGATGTGGCTTACGCACTTCCGATAAATGATTCAACAACCGTTGATATTGCCGTAGCAACCGAGCGCGAACGCGATATGATCCGCGTATTTTCCGTGCCCGATATGAAAGCGATAGACAACGGCGGCATCCCTGTTTTTGCCGATGCAGAGCAGCGTTTACCGATGGGTATCGCGCTGTACACGCGAAAAGATTCGCTCGGACAAAACGAAGTCTTCGCCATCGTGAGCCGCAAAGAAGGCCCCGCCGAGGGTTATCTGTATCAATACAAACTCGCGGCCGATTCTACCGGAACAGTTACGGGCGAGTTAGTGCGCAAATTCGGAAAATACAGCGGTAAAAAAGAGATCGAATCCGTTGCCGTGGACAATGAATTGGGCTACATTTATTACTCCGACGAGCAAGTGGGCGTGCGCAAATATTACGCCGATCCCGAAAAAGGCAACGAAGAACTGGCGCTTTTCTGCACCATCGGCCTCACAGAAGACAACGAAGGTATTTCTATCTACAAAACCGGCGACAAGACCGGATACATTTTGGTCTCCAACCAATCGAATCATTCATTCAAAGTATTCCCGCGCGAAGGCACAGCCGATAATCCCCACAACCATCCCGAAATTGTGGACATCCCCGTAAAAGCTACCCAAAGCGACGGCTCCGACGTGGTAAACGTAAACCTTGGCGAACCTTTCACGGCAGGCATTTTCGTAGCAATGAGCGACGACAAAACATTTCATTATTACGATTGGCGCAAGTTTCAGGAACAAATAGACAATGCAATGACAAAATAATTGAGGTTTTTTTCGGTTTATAAAAACTCCGCAGGATGAAGATTAGTTTTCTTTCTGCGGTTTTTCGTTATATTTGAAAAAAATTCCACATCCGATGTAAGATTTTACCCACTTCATCGTCTATATAATTGTATGGATGCCCAACAGTTTCAACTTCACATCCTGTGCTACTCCGATAAATTGTATCGAATGGCGCGGTCGATACTAAAAGACGAAAGCCGCTCGCAGGACGCGTATCAGGATTTGATGATGCGATTGTGGGAAAAGCGAAAACAGTTGAAAATGATAGAAAACCGACAGGCGTTTTTGCTCACTTCGATGCGAAATCTGTGTATTGATTTGCTCCGGACAGAACAAGTGAACGGAGAAATCCCCGCTAACGCGGAGTATAACGCGCCCGATCCGCATCAACTCACGGAACAAGCGGATACCGCTCACGCTGTCAGCCGCCTGATCGATTTGTTGCCCGAAATGCAGCGCACCATCATCAGAATGAAAGACGTGGAAGATATGAATCTTTCGGAAATCACCCAAATTATGCAGATGACGGAAAATGCCGTTACCGTAAATTTATCGCGAGCAAGAAAAAAATTACGCGAAATGATTATTGTGCATCAACAACAAGAAAAAAAACTTTATGAACAATATAGATGACATATTAAACCGCTATTTCGAAGGAACGGCTTCATCCGAAGAGGAAATAACGCTAAAAAATTACTTCCGAAGCGAGAATATTTTACCGCAACACGAAGTGTACAAACCGTTGTTCGCCGCTTTCGATAAAGAAAAGCAAATCACGGCTCCCGGTTTTGAAATTCCGGCAGTAAATGAAAACAAAAATCCGGCATTATCCCGAAAATTATGGATTTCGGCAGCAAGTGCGGCGGCGGTTATTCTGTTGGCAGTTATTTTATTTCCGTTCAACAATAAAACCGAAACGAACTCTGATTATCTTGTTTTTATAAACGGAAAACAAATTACCGATCAGCAAAAAGCGCAGCAATATGCCGATAAAATGTTTCGGGAAGCCGAAGAGATCATCCGCACAAGTTACCAACCGTTTGTGGAAATAAACGCAATGAAAACCGAGTTGGATGCCGATAAAATATTCGACGATTTATCGCAAAAAATCAACTATATAGAATCAGTAAATCAATAACTTATAAACCTTTACAGATATGAAAAAAATTCTATCCATTTTATTTTTAGTAACGTTTTTTGTGGCCGGAGCATCGGCGCAACAACTCGAAAGATTGTTCGACAAGTATATGGAAGACGAGCGCTTCAATTACGTGTATCAGAAAAAAGCAAGTACATTTGACAGATTAAGCGACATAAGGGACACGGGAAATTGGGACGTTTTGGCATTAGATAAATCAACAACTAGTCTCGGGCGCCAAATGCTTACGTTGAGCTCTACCGACAAATCGTTGGATGAAGGTTTTACCCGCGAAGTGGAAAACGCACTCAAAGCCGATAAATATGAGCAAGTTTCGATAGTGAGAAACGGAAAAAATCGTGTAGAGACATACGAAAAACCAACCAACGAAGGTGTTGCCAAAGTCAGTTTCATAAAAAATCCGGGTAATATTATGCTTACATTAAATTTGTATGCTAAAAAGAAATAAACTCTACTTTTAAATACAAACACTGTAACGGAAGTGCAGCGCGATGTCGTGCTTCCGTAGTCAAAGTGGCTGTTAATTCAAAATTAACTGCCACTTTATTATTATCTTTGCCCAATGAATATGCAAAAACCCTATCGCGATTTCTCCGAATTTCTTTCGCAGAAATTTCCCTATAAAGTACAAAAAATATCCATCAATGCCGGTTTTACGTGCCCAAACCGCGACGGCAGCAAGGGACGAGGCGGTTGCACGTATTGCAACAACCAAAGTTTTAGTCCGGGATACGGAAAACCCACAAAAACCATTTCGGAACAGTTGAAAGACGGAATCGATTTCTTTTCGCAGAAGTATCCCGAAATGAAATACTTGGCGTATTTTCAATCGTACACCAACACGTACGACAGCGTGGAAAAACTCATCGCAATGTACGAAGAAGCACTCGCCTACCCTAATGTTGTCGGTTTAATCGTCGGTACACGCCCCGATTGTATGCCCGATGAATTATTGGATTATTTTGCCGAATTGAACAAAAAAACGTTCGTTCTCATCGAGTACGGCATAGAAAGTACGCTCAACAAAACGCTGGAACGCGTAAACCGGCAACACACGTGGGAAGAATCGGCGGAAGCCATTCGAAAAACCGCCGCGAAAAATATTTCCGTCGGCGCGCATTTAATTCTCGGACTGCCCGGCGAAACGGACGAAAACATATTGAACCACGCCGTAGAAATCTCCAAATTGCCGCTCACAACGGTAAAACTGCATCAGTTGCAAATTATTAAAGGAACGGCCATGGCAAAGGAATACGCATTGTTGCCCGAATCGTTTTATATGTATGGATTGGATGAGTATGTGGATTTGTGTGTAAGTTTCACCGAACGGTTACATCCCGATTTTTTCATTGAACGCTTTGCCTCGCAATCGCCTAAAAATCTTTTAATCGCTCCCGATTGGGGTTTGAAAAATTACGAATTAACTGAAAAAATAAAAAAGAGGTTTCACGAAAGAAACACCTGGCAAGGACGATTGTTCGGGAAAATTGCTTAGTTTTGTAATCATCAATTGTATCTTAGCTTTTTCGGTATCAAACTTAGTTTTATGCAAAATATATCAAACAAATACCCAATTCTATCTGAATCCGATCCCGATTCAGATAAAATTTTCTTAACGTGGCCGCATAAAAATTGCATATTTGAAACATCGCAAGATTCCGCAGGCACAAAGAGCAAAGAAATATTTTTGAACAAAGCAACACAACGCCCCGAAATAGAAAATCTGCTATCTCCAAAAACCTTTAGCGGCTTTAAACGATATACGAAAGACGGCGTTTCGGAAGTTGCGGAGTTCACCGGAAAAGACAATCTGATCATCAAAGGAAATAACCTGCCGATACTAAGTTCCTTGGCTTCCATAGAGGCTTTTTCGGGAAAAATAAAGATGATCTACATCGATCCGCCTTACAACACAGGAAACGGCGGATTCAATTACAACGACACCCACAACCACTCAGCCTGGCTCACTTTCATGGAAAACAGGTTGAGTATTGCGCATAAATTACTTAGCGATACCGGCATTATTTTTATCAGTTGCGACGACGAAGAATTTGCTTACCTGAAAGTGCTTTGCGATGAGATTTTCGGTATGGAAAATTTCATTACAAGCCTTATCTGGCGCAAAAAAGCCGGCGGAGCCAACGATAGCGCCGATATTGCCGTTGAACACGAATACATTCTTACGTACAGAAAAAAACTTAACGGTATTTATAAAATTCCGCTCAATCCCGAAGCGCTCAAAAATTACAAGTTTAGTGATGACAAAGAAAAAACACACGGCAAATATCTCTTGAAAGACTTGAATGATAAATCGTTGAGCGACAGTCCGGGTTTACATTACGACATCATTTGCCCCGACGGTTCTGCGTTGAAAGCCGATGAACACCAATGGAAATGCAATTACTCCACTTTCATGAAACGGTTGAAGGATGATAGGATCGTCTTCAAAAAAGTAAAAGGTAAATACAAGGTTTATTATAAAATTTATCTTAACGAAGAAAAGGGAAAATTGAAATACGACGCCGGTGGAAACATTGTACAAAAAGGCAGGAATATGTCGTCTATTTTATACGATGTTGCACTGAATAAAGAGGGCGCCCGGGACCTGAAATTAATGTTCGATAACGAATATCCTTTTGCCTATCCCAAACCCGTTAAACTCATTAAAGCGCTTGTTCGCGTAGCGACCAAAGAAGGTGATACCGTACTGGATTTTTTTGCCGGATCGGGCACAACCGGTCAAGCGGTGATGGAAATAAACCACGAAACAAAATTAAATAGAAACTTTATATTAATTGAGCAATTAGATTGCATTGAAGAAATTACGGTAAAAAGAAACGCGAATTACATTAAGAAAAACCATTCGGATGAATCGTTGATCTTTTTCGCAACGGAGGAAGGAGAGATAACTGAAAAAGACAAATATTTGAATGGCCTTTTTTATTCTTTAAAATAAGAAACAAATGGTTGGTTTGGGTGATATTATATTGTTAGAGTTATCGAAAGAACAGATACTTGAGGCCATTGAAAAAGCCCGGAGTTTACATTTCATCGACAATCTGCGAAGCAGGCATCCGAACATTCAGTTCGATTGCAAACTGCGCGGATATATAGGAGAAACGGCTATATCGGGTTGGTTCGCAAAATTCGGAATAGTTACACAGGAAACCAATTTTGTGGACGAGGAAAACAATATTGATGTTGATTTTCGGGTGGGAAACCAAGTAGTTGAGTTAAAAACTTCGCTGATCCCCGATATCGATAAAAATTTGCAGGCGGTTCTCCAAAAGCGCGATATAAAACTTATCAAGCGAGGCAATTCGCCCGTTGAAGGCCTGAAAGGCGATGTTCACCTGCAAATTTATTTCGATCAGCGGAGAAATGCCAAAGATATCTGGCTCCAAGAAAGAAAAGCGGATATAGAAAACTGTGAAGCCGAAGAATTGTACGAAAAATTTCGGGCCGACAGATATTTATTGACTACCTATTTCGTAGCGTGGATTGACAAACCTTCTTTGGTACAAAGAATTAATTCCCTTGCAATTAGCGAACGGACATGGTCGTTTCGGCATTCACAAAGACAATTTTGGAAATGCAAACTCAACGAGAGCAATAAACCAGTTGAATTAATTCAATATCTCAGAAACTTGGCTTAAAAAGCAAAAACCACTTCCTTAAATATTTCGCTTACGGTTGGATGCGGAAACACAACTTCTTTCATTTCATCCAAAGTCATTTCTTGCTCAATAGCCATGCAAGCGCCGTAAATAATCTCGCTGCAAGGATTCCCCAGCATATGAACGCCGATAACCTCGCCGTATTTTTCTCCTATAAGCACTTTACACAAACCGTTAAGGCCTTCGTTTTCGGCAACGAAACGCCCGGCATACACCATAGGTAATTTGGCTACTTTGTAAGCGATGTTTTTCGCTTTTGCCGATTCCTCGGTCTCTCCCACTCCTGCCACTTCAGGATTGGTGTAAACTACTCCCGGGATGGCATTGTATCTCATTACATCGGATTTTCCGGTAAGGTTATTCACCACAACTTCGCCTTCGCGGCTTGCCGTGTGCGCAAGCAACGAAAATCCGGTAACATCGCCTGCGGCAAAAACATTGGGCACATTCGTTCGCATTTTCTCATCCACTTTTATTCCTCCGCGATCGAGTTCGATATTTAGATTTTCCAGCCCTAAGTTTTTTGTATTCGGCCTTCGGCCCACGCTCAAAAGAATTTTTTCGGCTTCTATTCTTTCTGTTTTCCCGTCTTTTTCAAAAATTACCGCATTCCCTTCAACCTGAGTTACTTTAGCGCTTAAATTAAACTCGATACCTTTCTTGGCGTAAGTATCACGCAACAAGGCCGACACTTCGAAATCCAAACCTCCAAGAATTTCGGGCAACATTTCAATAACCGTAACTTTTGTACCGATGCTGTTGAAAAAGCTGGCAAATTCCATCCCGATAACTCCTCCACCAATAACGACCAAAGATTTCGGTTGTTCTTTTAAGTCGAGTATCTCTCTGTTGGTTAAAATAATATCTTTGGAATCTTCCAAACCGGGAATAGGCGGAACCGATGCTTCCGAGCCGGTACAGATCAATAGATTTTTGCCTTGATAATTTTCTTCGTTACAAACAACTTGAATCCCTTCTTGATTTCTTTCTTTGATAAAAGCTTCGCCGTTAACAACCGTTACATGGTTGCCTTTCATCTTGCTTTCAACACCTGAAACAAGTTTACGTACAACTTTTTTCTTTCTGGACATTGTTTTTCCGAAATCGAAACGTATGTTTTCTCCGAAAATGCCGTATTTTTCTCCATGCAACGCATTTTCGTAAATTTTCGCGCTGTAAAGCAAGGTTTTCGTTGGGATACATCCTTCGTTTAAACACACGCCGCCCATCGCCTTTTTTTCAAAAAGCAAAACTTTTAATCCTTTGTGTCTGGCTCTTTCAGCGGCCACATATCCGGCAGGCCCCCCACCGATAATTATTAAATCGTACATAAATCGTATAAATTAGATTGAGTTCATAAAGTTAACCACAAAGATAATTAATTTGAATTGTTTTCTCTAAGAGCTTTAAACAATTTCCCCGCTACGTAAAAGAATTTAAATAATTTGGCAATTTAATCAATTAGTTGTATTTTTGCACCCACATTCATCAGTATTGCGGGGTGTAGCACAGTCCGGTTAGTGTGCCTGCTTTGGGAGCAGGAGGTCCGAGGTTCGAATCCTCGTACCCCGACAGAAGAAAGCATTTTCATAAATTTATGAAAGTGCTTTCTTTTTTGTTACACCGCTCTTTTTCTCTGTAATTTTTTTATCTTTGTGGCATATCAAATTTTGCTTGCCATGTTGGAAATTATTAAAAACGACCCCTGGTTACAGCCGCATAAAAAAGCCATCGAAGAAAGGCATAACCTGTTTTTGAAGAAAGAAAAAGAACTGACGCAAAACGGGAAAATCAGTTTATCGGATTTTGCCACGGGATATCTTTACTTTGGACTCCATAAAACCAAAGAGGAATGGATACTCAGAGAATGGGCGCCCAATGCAACGGAAATATTTTTGTTGGGTACTTTCAACAATTGGCAACGATTGGAGTCGTTTCGTTTTAAACGATTGGAAGCGGGTATTTGGGAACTAAGAGTTCCGTTGAGCAGAATAAATCACCAAGACCTTTATAAACTTCTCGTAAGCTGGGAGGGAGCTACAGAAGAACGCATACCTGCCTGGTGCAGACGAGTGGTGCAAGACCCGCAGTCCTATATTTTCAGCGCTCAAGTTTGGGAGCCTGAAAATCGTTATGAATTCAAAGTAAAAAACTTTAGAGCCGATACTTCGCCGTTGCTCATTTATGAATGCCACATCGGGATGGCCACCGAAGAAGAGAAAGTGGGGACATATAACGAGTTTCGGGAAACCGTTCTTCCCCGAGTGAAAAATTTGGGTTACAATGCTATTCAATTAATGGCTATTCAAGAGCATCCCTATTACGCCTCTTTCGGTTATCATGTTTCCAATTTTTTCGCACCATCATCGCGAAACGGAACTCCCGATGAATTGCGTCAATTGATAGATGCCGCGCACGAAATGGGAATCGCCGTTATTATGGATATTGTGCATTCTCACGCCGTAAAAAATGAACTCGAAGGCATCGCCAGAATGGATGGTTCTTACGATCTGTATTTTCCGTCGGATCCCGAAAGAAGGAATCATCAGGCATGGGATTCGCTTTGTTTCGATTATGCGAAAAACGAAGTTTTGCACTTTTTGCTTTCCAACTGTAAGTATTGGTTGGAAGAATATAAATTCGACGGATTTCGTTTCGATGGAGTAACTTCCATGCTTTATTACAGCCACGGACTGGAGGAAAGTTTTTCTAATTACAACGATTATTACAATGGGCGTCAAGACCCGTATGCAATTTGTTACATCACTCTGGCCAACAAACTTATTCATGAAGTGAAACCCGAAGCCATCACTATTGCCGAGGAAGTTAGCGGAATGCCCGGCTTGGCAATGTCTGTCAAAGCCGGAGGTTACGGTTTCGATTATCGGTTGGCCATGAACATTCCCGATTTTTGGATCAAGATCATCAAAGAACGAGAGGAAAAGGATTGGCATCCCACGGCTATTTGGTGGGAAACGACCAACCGTCGTTCCGACGAGAAAACCATTTCGTATGCCGAAAGCCACGACCAAGCGTTGGTAGGTGACAAAACTATTATTTTCAGACTGATAGATGCCGATATGTATTGGTATATGTCGAAACTTACCGAAAGTACTTTATCCGTTGACAAAGGAATTGCTTTGCATAAGATGATCAGGTTGGTTACGGCCACAACCATTAACGGTGGATATTTGAATTTTATGGGCAACGAATTCGGCCATCCTGAATGGATAGATTTTCCACGCGAAGGAAACGATTGGTCGTATAAATTCGCTCGCAGGCAATGGTATTTGGCAGATGACAAAAACTTGAAATATAACTATTTAGGCGATTTTGATAAAGCCATGCTTAAACTTATCAAATCCGTTCCCGATTTTCAGGCTACGCCTATTATAAAAATTTGGGACAAAGACGGCGACAATGTGTTGGCTTACATGCGCAACGAATTGCTTTTTATCTACAATTTCCATCCTGAAAACTCTTTCAGCGATTATGGAATGTTGGTGCCGCAAGGCGAATATGAGATAATTTTAGATACCGACGATAAACAATTCGGCGGTTTCGGATTAAACGACGATTCCGTTCATCATTTCACGCAATACGATGGGCTTTATGCCAAACACAACAAGGGATGGCTAAAAAGCTACCTTCCTGCCAGAACAGCCTTAGTGTTGAAACTTATCAATAAATAAAAAAATGCATTTATATCCATTAAAATTTGAGCCGATTTTAAAACCAATGATCTGGGGCGGCTCGGATATTATTCCTTTTAAAAATATTGACTCAAACGAAAAAGATATAGGCGAAAGCTGGGAAATATCGGATGTGAAAGGGTATGAATCCGTTATCTCGAATGGCGACCTAAAAGGAAAAACCTTTCAGGAATTATTAATTGAACAGAAAGAGTGCCTTGTAGGTAAAAAAGTTTACGAAAAATACGGCGATAAATTTCCTTTACTGATAAAATTTATCGATGCAAAACAAGATCTATCCATTCAAGTACATCCCGACGATAAGTTAGCCAAAGAACGCCACAACTCATTCGGAAAAACCGAAATGTGGTACGTGATAAACGCGTCGCCTACGGCGTTTTTGTATTCGGGTTTCGAAACAAAAATTTCGCCGGAAGAATACGTAGAACGCGTAGCGAGCAATACGTTTACCGATACGCTAAAAAAATACGATGTGCAAGCCGGCGATGTTTTTTTTCTGCCCGCAGGGCGCGTTCACGCCATCGGTGCAGGCTGTTTTATTGCAGAAATTCAGCAAACTTCGGACATCACATACAGAATTTATGATTACAACCGCAAAGACGAGCAAGGAAACAGCCGGCAATTGCACACGGAATCAGCCAAAGACGCAATCGATTTTCGTGTTTCAGATTCTTATAAAACCGAGTATGAGCGCAAGGTAAATCATCCGGTAAAATTGGTATCGTGTCCTTACTTTACCACCAATTTGCTCGAAATTGACAAGCCGATCTTGCGAGATTACCGCAAAATCGATTCGTTTGTTGCGCTCATTTGCATGGAAGGTAACGGCATATTAAAAGACAGCAAAAACAACCATACCGTCTATCGGCAAGGTGAAACCATCCTTATTCCTGCCGACACGAAATTTACCGAAATCATACCCGAGAATCGCACAAAAATTTTGGAAACATTTGTACAATAAAATCCGAGAATATGCACGCCATTTTATTAGTTAACGTAGGAACTCCCGAAAGCTGTACCCGAAAAGATGTACAGAAATTCATCGGCGAAATGCTTTCCGATCCGTTGG
Source organism: Bacteroidota bacterium (assembly GCA_023424395.1). GTDB lineage: Bacteria > Bacteroidota > Bacteroidia > Bacteroidales > Dysgonomonadaceae > JAFADY01. Next base: position 29,125 of record JAFADY010000055.1, read on the forward strand.
TTTTCGGGAAAAAAGAATGGCAAGCCAAGTTTTTGGCGCAAAATATTATAGCTCCGTTATCGTCCAAAAGATCATTCGAAAAATATAAAAAAATTTGGCGTAAAGAAAAACCGCTTATATCTCCTCTTTTATACTACATGCACCAACTGGCAATTGCATTGGAAAAACAAAAAAATATTCCGGTGGAAATTGCCATGCGATATGGCGAGCCGAGTATTGCACAAGGATTGAAAAAATTAGAAGAGAAATGTCCGTTGTTGCACGAGGTGATCGTTTTTCCCATGTTTCCTCAATATGCGCAATCCACCTCGCAAGCCATTATCGACGAAGCGGCACGCTTGTTTTATCAACATCCGCACTCTTATCGGTTAAAATTCATTGACCCTTATTTCGATCATCCCGCTTTTATCAATGCGTTGACTTTAAACGCAAGAAATTACTTAAAAGATGTGGATAAAGTTGTTTTCAGTTGCCACAGTTTGCCCATCGATCAAGTTACCGCCGGTTGGAAAAAAGGCAAAGAGTTCGATTATGTTTATCAAGTGAAAGAAACCATCGGACTTTTTTGCGAAAAGTTGAATATCGATGTTCAACACGCCATCGTGCTTTATTCGTCGCAACGCGGAAAAAATTGGCTAAAACCTTTTTTGAATACGGATATTGCCGATTTGCCTAAGTTAGGATGGAAAAAAATTGCGGTTATTGCGCCGGGATTTCCGATCGACAATTTGGAAACACTTTACGATATTGATATTGAAGCTCGAAAGCTCTTTATGAACGCCGGAGGCGAAAAATTTAACTTTGTGTCTTCGCTCAACGATTCCGATGAGTTTGTTGAAGCCATTTGGAAAATAGTATCGGGGGTATAATTTTATGAAACACTTTGCTTTCTTTTTTCTTTGTTTCATTATAACTTTTTCTGCTTTCCCACAATCATCCGGAAATGTAGAGAGTGAACTTGTTTTGTTAAATATCGAAACCGGAAAAGAAAAAGTAATTTTACGCGAAAAGCGTCATTTCGAAGCGCCCAACTGGTCGCGCGACGGTAAATTTTTAATTGTTAACTCCGGTGGAAAATTAGAAAAGATATCGGTAAAAGGTAAAAAACTCGGCATTATCGACACCGGATTTGCCGATAATTGCAATAATGACCACGGACTTAGTTTCGATGGAAAATGGCTTATAATAAGTCACAACGATTCGAGGGTTTCTTCTTCGGGCGGTAATTCACGCATTTTTATTCTTTCCGCTCATGGTGGCGTTCCACGACTGATCACAGCCAATTATCCGAGTTATTGGCACGGAGTTAGTCCCGATAATCAATGGGTTACTTATTGCGCCATGCGAAACGGTGAATGGGATATATACAAAACCCATACCATTACCGATGAAGAAATTCGCCTTACCAATGCCGAAGGTTTGGATGACGGGCCTGAATACAGTTACGACGGGCAATGGATTTATTTCAACAGCCATCGTACCGGACGAATGCACATTTACCGGATGCAAACCGATGGCAGCGAACAAACGCAACTCACTTTTGATGATTACGACAATTGGTTTCCCCACCCTTCTCCCGATAACAAAAACGCAGTTTATATTGCTTATATCGAAGACCAAAATGGCGGACATCCGTTCGGTAAAGACGTAAAACTTCGTTTATTAAATGTGGAAACCAAGGCAGTTCGTGACCTTACACCAATCTTCTATGGCGGGCAAGGAACTATAAACATACACAGCTGGTCGCCCGATGGAAAATCCATTGCATTTGTAAGATATATCAACAACAATTAATTATATGAAATACGGAAAAGTAGAAGATCCGGCGGATGTGGATTTCACGTTACCAAAGGACGACAAAGCCACCGCTGAAATTCTTAAGAAAGCATCTGGCAAAGAATTTGAAGTTTTTATCGGCTGCGCCAAGTGGAACAAAAAAGATTTGAAAGGTTTCTATCCGCGCGGCACAAAGGACGAATTAACTTACTACTCACGGCAATTCAATTCCATTGAGTTAAATTCCGTTTTCTATAATATGCCGAAGGCTGAACAAGTGGTAACCTGGAAAAACAAGACACCCGAAAATTTCAAGTTCTTCCCGAAGATCACCCAATCCATCAGCCATTTTCGTCGGTTGAAAGACGTGGAAGAATTGACCAAAGAATACTGCGATGCCATCTCTCATTTCGAAGAAAAACTCGGGATGTGTTTTCTGCAACTCCACGAAAATTTCGGTGTGAAAAATTTCGATTTGTTAAAAGCATTTGTCGAAAATTTCCCGAAAGCTATTCCTTTAGCGGTGGAAGTGCGCAGCAAAGAATGGTTTTCGGATAAAGCCGTTTGGGAAGAATATTGCGCATTTTTGCAGGCGCACTCCACCGCTAATATACTTGTGGACACCGCCGGCAGGCGCGATATGATGCACATGAGGCTGACCACGCCACACGCTTTTATTCGTTTCGTTGGATGCAACGTAGATGAAATCGATTACCGCCGCATCGATGATTGGGTGGACAGAATTGAGAAATGGCACAAAGGAGGAGGGCTACAATATCTATATTTTTTTGTACATCAAAACGTAGAATTGTCTTCGCCTTTGTTTTCTGCTTATTTAATTGAGAAATTGAATAAAAGATTGAACATTCAATTACACGTTCCGGAAATGGCGAGTGAGCAACTAAAATAATCAACGTTTTCGTCCCCAAATCTTCATAAAAACGTAACCGGTTTTATTTTTCTATTCTTAGTAATTCATCTAATTTTACACAAAATTTAGATGATTCAGGGAGAAAAACTGCCGGATGAAAAATCAGCAACAGAATACACACAATCCGTTTACTTTACGAAACGAAAAAATGAGCGTGGTTTCTAATAGAAACCACGCTAAAAGCAAACGTACAAAATCCGTTAAAGCAATCGCTCTGATCCAGTTGGCGGGATGGATGCTATACTTTGCAATTAATGCCTTGAGTTTTCTAAAAACTCAACTTCCGCTACCTTTCGCGCAAACTTCCATCTTTTCAAATATAGGATCGGCGCTGTCCAACGAGTTTTCACAACTGCCTTTTATTTGGCTCACGTAAAGAAATTTCATAAAAAAATTTCCGCACAGAAAATGAATACCTGGCGGAAGAGCGGTTAGGATAAATAAAAAAGCTGTTTTTATTCGTCGCGTCTGAGTCTTATTTTGTGAACAGGTGGAATCATTCTTTTTCGGTTTAGGTACATTTCATAAACCCAGTAAAGAATTAATCCGGCTAAAACTTTCTTTTTGAATTTCATAGCAGAATTAATATTTCAACAGCCAAGCGTCACGATGTTCGGCTTGATTAACATGTAAATCGCGTAGAAATAATTCGGCTTCCATTTGGTTTATAAACGATGCAGCATACACATCTATTCTGCCGGGGCGCTCTAACCATGCGGTTTCTGAAAAGCCTTCGGCTTTTAGTTGTTCGGTTATTTGCTCTGCTACTTTGCGGACTTCATAAACACCCATCACGATGTAATATTTCTTTACATCGGTTTGCACGGGATGAGCGGTCGGTTCTTCGTTTTCAGTCAGAATAGTATTCTCAACTTTATTTTGTGTGGGAGTTTCATCGATAGAAGGTGTCTCCACAGCAACCGATTTTTCTTTCGCAATTGATTTATCGCTCAAAAAACCGCCCTCCGAAAATATTTGCGCATATTGTCTTTGCAACGGATTATCTTGCACCGGCACAAAGAACATGATTAAAGCAATCGCAACGGCTGCCGCCGCTCCAATGCCGATATTTCGTAACAGATGTTTGCCATTCGCCTGCGGCCGGTTTTTCTCTCTGCCGGGCTGTAATTGAATAATAGGTTTCAGTGACGCCTGCGATAGTCCGAAAAATTCGGGGCGGACAAATGGTTTCGGCAGATAAATAAACTGATTATCGTTATTCATTTTTATAGAGCCGAGTTCGCCTAAATCGATATTTTTATCCTCTCTTAGTTTATGCCTCAACAGTTTAACCGAATCTTCCACTTGTTTCGTGGCTTCATCGAAAGAAATGTTGTTGGTTTTCATGTACGATTGCACCAGCAATCCATCGTTGTGCGTAAGGTCTCGGTTAAAACCCAACTCACAAGCGGGAGCATTGAATGACGATATTCCATCGCGTTTTGCGTTGTTTGCATTTATAACAAAACCGCCGAAATTCGGAACGATAACACAGTTATGTTCATGCAATAAAAATTCTATGTATGAAATGAGTTGGTTCATATGGCAAAGATAAAAATTTTAGATTTGAAACAGAAAAAAGTTTCCGGATTTTTCAGTTACTTTTTTACTTTGTTTGGATTCCGATTGGCAAAATCTTTCCAACTTTTGTATTTTGTGTCTTGTGAATTGATCCCCGATTGGTAATAATGGCACAAAGCAGCAGCCAAACCATCGGAAGCATCCAGTTGCGGCAGCATGTTCTCATCCGGAATATGCAGGATTTTTTGCAGCATATAAGCCACTTGTTCTTTAGCGGCCCGGCCATTTCCCGTAATGGCCATTTTAATTTTCAACGGAGCGTACTCAAAGATCGGAATATCGCGCGAAATAGCAGCAGCCATCGCTACGCCTTGCGCCCGCCCCAGCTTGAGCATGCTTTGCACGTTTTTTCCATAAAAAGGCGCTTCGATAGCCATTTCATCCGGTAAAAACTCTTCTATGAGTCCGATAACGCGAGCGTGAATTTTTGCCAAACGCAGGTAATGGTCTTCGTATTTGTCGAGTTGCATCACGCCCATAGCTTGCAGCGCAGGCTTGTTGTTTTCCACTTTTAAGATTCCGTATCCCATCACCTGCGTTCCCGGATCGATACCCAAAATAATCCGTTCCTTTATTATCGGGTTTGGTATCATAAATCGATGGGTTGTAACAAGGTCGCGAATCCGAGAATACTTTGTTTGAACTTGTGAAGCACCAGCAAATAAAGTTTTTTACCGGTACTGTTGTTCCATTTCTCTAAACTTTCCAGGTTATCGGCTTTAAACTCTAAAGCAAAAGAATATCCTTCATCCTCATCCTGGCCAAAAATGCGTGTCAATCTCGCTTCTTTCATTATATCACCCTTGGTGGCAAGAGGGATATATTCATCGCGGAGAAAAGTCAAGAATTCATTTTGTAAACCTTCCGGAACCTGAAAGGTTGTATTGTAGATGATCATTTTTTGATTTTCCGATATTTATTGGTTGCAAATATAAACAAATTATCTATCTTTGCAAACACAAAAACGGGGGATTAGCTCATCTGGCTAGAGCGTTTGACTGGCAGTCAAAAGGTGATCGGTTCGAGTCCGATATTCTCCACAAAAAGCAATCGGCTCATTTCTCACGATTTGAGCCGATTTTTTTGTTATAATTGCTCTCCCCTGTTCAGGATTTCGCCAACTCTTTCAATTTCGCAAAATACATTGCGAACGAGCGGTACAAAAAGTGCGTCCATTTGCCGAATGGCACAATAAGGAGCGCCCATTGTGCAAGCACCGTTAAATGAATGACATACAGCAATTTATTTGCTTCTAACAGGTTAAAATCGATGAACAAACGTACCATAAAAGCCGTCAGTCCCATCAGCAACAACCAGACAACAAAGAACCAATCAGATGGCTGCGATTTCTTGGCCAACGCTTTTTTCTTCTGAATACGGTCTTTCACGAAATCTACGGTAATGATGAAAATAAAGGCGCTCTCCAAATACCCGAGAATAATTACAAACAGATTATCCGTGCCGAACCAATTTAGGAACACGGTTGTAAACAACAACGATAGGTATGCGATTACCAAAATCAAGTGTTCTAACCACCGGAAATGATTGTCTTCACAATCTTTGGCGCGTTTCTGCGTGAACATGTGCACAAATAAATCGCTTAACGCCGTGAAATAGTGCTTAAGCGGCGCTTTAGTGCCCGTTTTTACCACCGTGAAATACCACATCCTAAGTAAGTTTGGAATAAAAATTACCACAAAAACGGTTGCAATGGCTAACATTTCAAACAAATGTCCGTAGTGCAACATCGTTTCCAGTTCCCAGTTTACCGAATTGGCGAAAAACAATACACCAGCAAACACCAGCAACATAGCGGTAATAAACGCCGGCAGGTATTTATAGAACAAACCCGAAAGTCCCGTCCAATCGTATTTTGCTGTGAGCCAGCGGCGCAACGACATCATCAGTTCGCCCGGATTAGCGTCTTGCGGACAATGCGTGCTGCACTCGCCGCAATAATAGCATTCCCAAGGCTTTAACGATGTTTTTATTTCATCTTCCAAACCTACCACGCTCATACGAACCAATTCGCGGGGAAACGACACATCCTGTGTGGCAAGCGAGCAAACCGCTGTACAATTTCCGCAGTTGTAGCAGGCATTAAAGTTTACTCCTCCGTATTTCTTGAGGTTTTTTCCAAATTTGGGATTTATCGTTGCCATTATTTGTTCAGTTTATAAGTGAAATACTCGTCCATATCGTCAATTTGCCCTACTTTTAAAACGCCGTATTTTACAAGCGTCATCATATAATAAAGCATATCGGGTCGGGACATTCCTGTTTTTTCGGAAACTTGGACAACGGTGAGTTCTTCTTCTCCCAATGTTTCGGTAATTTGTTTTTTTATCCGGTTAAATTCCTTCAAATTTTCTTTTACATGTTCGGGAACGCCCTGTTTATCACGCAGGTATTTTGCTGTTTTCCCTTTTTCAACTCCATCCATATCTGTTTATGATTGTATTGTCGAGTTTTCTAATTTCTAATTTCTAATTTCTAATTTCTGATTTCATACCAATGCATCTATCATTCCCATTATCTCAACGTTTGAGTATGCGATCAGATCGATGGCATCCGTAGGACATACCGGCGTGCACATGCCGCAACCTTTACAAAGCGTTCCGTTGATGACTGCAACGGGTTTTTCGCCGTCTTTTTTCATCGAAATGGCATCGAACGGACACAACGGCAAACAGTCTTCGCAACCGGTACATGCTTTCGCATCTATTTCGGCAATTTGCGGATCAGTTTCCAGCATACCTTTGCTTACATTGGTGTAGGACTTGGTAGCTGCCGACAACGCCGAATTTACGGTTTCGATAATGGTTTTTGGCCCTTGACACGCTCCGGCAATGGTTACACCGTCAATTACGGTTTCCACCGGACGAAGTTTCATGTGAATTTCGTTGAAAAACTTATCGCGTCCTTTCGGGAGTTTGAACATGGTTCCCACCGAATTGTCGCTGCGGGGAGTCATTCCGGTTACAAGCACCACCAAATCCACTTCCACTTCCAGTTCTTTTCCGCCAGTAAGAATATCGTTAATTCTCACAACCGGTTTGTTATTGCGTGCAAAAACGGTGGGTAAATGGTCTTCGTACGATTGCAGATAGATATCGCCTCCTTGCAGGGATTCAGCGTAAAGCAGTTCCTGTTTTCCGTAGGAACGCACACCGCGTGTGAAATGGAAATTCTGAATGTCTTTGAACTTCTTGCGGGCTTCGTTGGCAGCGTGAATGGTTGCCGTGCAGCAATAACGAGAACAATAGGTGTTTCCTCCTTCAGGTTGGCGGCTTCCCACGCAATAAATGTAAGCCACGTTTCTCACTTTTTTTCCGTTATACGTGAGCATGCCTTTTTCGTGGTCGATCAATTGTTTAAAATCAGGTAGCGTAATTACATTGGGAACGGTTGAAAAACCGAATTCTCCTTCATCGGGTTTGTAAGGCTCGAATCCGGTTGCAACCAAAACCGAACCAACGGTGATATCAAATTCTTCGTCTCTTTGTTTGACCTTCAGTGTGATGTTTCCGATACTTCCGGTATTGGAAACGACTTCTGAATTGGTGAAGATGGTTACGTTATCGCGTTTTTTCAAATCTTCGTACAACCGTTTTATCAACGCATCGCCTGTTTCATCCGACATAAACAGGTCTCTCCATTTTGCGACCCATCCGCCTACGGCAGCTTCTTTCTCAATTAAGAACACATGTGTTTCCTTGTTGGATAGCGAAATGGCAGCTTTCAGGCCAGCAATTCCGGCGCCAATAACCGCTACTGCTTTTTCGGCTTTCACTTTTGTAGGCTCCAGCGCTTGTGTATGGCGTGCTTTGGCAATAGCCGATTTTACAAGGTGAATGGCTTTTTCGGTGGCTCCTTCCTTGTTGTCGGAATGTGCCCACGACGACTGTTCACGGATATTGGCGTGAACATACGTGTATTTGTTCAGGTTGGCACGTTCGGTTACATTGCGGAACGTAACTAAATGAAGTTTTGGCGAGCACGATGCCACAATTACGCCATCAAGGTTGTGGTTCTTGATGTCTTCCACCATGTCTTTCTGGTTAGCGTCTGAGCAGGCAAACATGGTTGTTTTTGCTAAAACAATATTTGCGTCACCTTCAACGGATTGGCGCACTTTTTCCACATCAACATAGTCGGAAATATTACCACCGCAATGACAAATATATACTCCTATTCTTTTTTCCATAATTACCCCCAACCCCTAAAGGGGAGTTTTAGAGTGTTTGATATTATTTTTATTTATTAAGATAATTGCATTCAAGATCAGCAGCCACTCATCTACCCTACTCTAACTTCCGTTTTGGGCGGTTTGGAAGCATTTTTCATCAGATAACTGATCGCTTCAGACGATGCGGAACCTGCCGACAGAATAGCATCGGGAATATCCATTGGCGCGGAGGCAGTACCGGCCACGAAAACGCCGTCGATACTTGTTTTTCCGGGCGAGGCCATCAGATCTTCCTGTCCCACGAAATTGAATTTATCCAATTTCAATTTATCTAAAAACATTCCGCCGTTTTCCATATTGGGCAATGCTCCAACCGAAAGAACCACCATATCGTGTTCGGCATCTTTCAGCCTTCCGGCATTGATGTCTTCATAACGAAGGACGAGGTTGCCGTTTTCTTTTTCCGAAATTCTGCCGATTTTCCCTTTGATGAAATTCACACCCATTCCTTTGGCTTGTTCGTAAAATTCTTCGAAACCTTTTCCGAAAGAGCGGATATTGAGGTAATAAATGGTTATGTCGGCCATGGGCAAAGCACCCATCAGTAATTGAGCCTGCTTGATGGAGTACATGCAACATATCTGCGAGCAGATTGGATTTCCTACGGAAACATCGCGCGAACCGGTACAAAGCACATAGGCAATCTTATCAGGCATTTTGCCGTCGCTTGGGCGAAGGATAGCGTGGAAAGGCCGCGTTGGTGCAATTTGGCGTTCCATTTGCATGGAAGTCAGCACATTTTTGTGGGTTCCAGAACCGTAACGCGGTATTTTTAACGGGTCAAACAGGTTGAAGCCGGTTGCGAGCACCACTGTTTTTACGTGCAAATCATATTCTTCGTCCTGCATCGTAAAATCGATACAGTTGGTAGGACAAACTTTTTCGCAGGCGCCGCACAACGTGCAGTTTTCAATATCGATCACGGCGGCTTTCGGGCTACATATATTAAAAGGAATGTAGGCCGCTTTGCGTCCCACCAAATCCATCTGATACTGGTCTCTGACGCTTACCGGGCAGGCTTGTTCGCATTTCTGGCAAGCCGTACAGTCTTCAACGTGTACGTAACGCGGTTTTTTGTGAACTACAGCCGTAAAATCGTTTTCGCCCTGCTTTTTTATGTTGCTGACACGGCTTCCCGTAAATATGGTAATGTTGGGATGACGGGATATTTCGGAAACTTTGGGCGTGGTAATACAAGCAGAGCAGTCGAGCGTGGGAAATACCTTGCTCAGTAGAATCATTTTCCCGCCGACAGTATCGTCTTTTTCCACCAAAAGCACTTTGTATCCTGTATTTGCAAGGTTTAATGCAGCTTCTCCGCCTGCAATCCCCGCGCCGATGACTAATGCGTCATACGTTATATTTTTTCTTTCTTGGTTCACGATTCAGGATGTAATGTTTTGAGTAAATAATCGTTGAAACTTCTGACTTGTTTAACAAAAGACTCGCTGCAAACCGAACATATCGCAGCCATGCGCAGGCGTGCGGGATCGATTTCTTTTGATTTCATCAGTTCATGTGTTTTTGACACTACGTGTCCGGTTTTTTCGGTGCAACTTTCGCCATACACGCAGTCGGTGCCGTCGGCAGCAATGAATACGCCGTCGAATCCTTTTTCGTAAGCGTGCAAAATCCATTTGGGTTTTATGCCGCTGGAGCAAGGCACGGAAATGGTGTAAACCGTTGGCGGATAGTGCAGTTTCAGCAATCCGGCCATGTCGATAGCCGGATCAGAGATTTTTTCGGTTGAAAAAACCAATATTTTTGCTGTTTTTTTATTAGCAATTGCCATGTTGTAATGGATTGATTTATCGTAGAGACGGTGCTCGTCGAGCCATAGCTGAGGGATGTTAAGTTCTCCGTTTGATTACTTTAAGTAACGTGATATAAATAAGTTGAATATTCTAACCCCACCCGCTTCGCTCGTCCCCTTTGGCAAAAGGGGACAGTTGCGCCGGTCGTATTATTCACTTACAGAGAAATCTCTTGGCCTGAAACTCTTCCCTTGTGATGCAGGGGAAAGGGTTAAATGTATAAGTTTATTCCAACTTATTTTTATTTATTCCTTAATAACCTTACGCCGCGGCGGAGCATCGTCTCTACTATTGAAATATATTATTTCTTTCTCATATATACTTTAAAGTAACCATTTTCTTCTACGCTACCCAGGTATTCGTGTCCTTGTTTGTTGCACCATTTTGGGATGTCAACTTTCGTACCTTCGTCTGCGGAAAGAATTTCCATTACATCGTTTACACCAATGGTACCGATGGCTTTTTTTGCTTCCAAAAGCGGTCCCGGGCATGCTGTTCCGCGTGCATCTACTGATTTAGCTACTGTTAAAGCTTTTAATTCTTCTGTTGTCATAATTGTAAATTTTTGACCCTCTTTTTATTCTCTCTAAAAGGAGAAAATATTGAAGGAAGTTAATAATATTTTTAATTTTGATTCATTTTAAGTCCCCTTCAGGGGATTTAGGGGTTATATCATCCATTGCATCGCGCTTTCGCCCGAATCTACGATAAACGTGGTTGCTCCGGCATAGCGAAGATGTGGATAATCGATGATTTCTTCTTTTTTGAAACCCATCAAATTCATGGTCATTTCGCAAACAGTAATTTCAATGCCGAGTTCGCCCGCTTGCTTAAACATTTCGTCCATCGACATCACATTTTGTTGTTTCATCAGCCCTTTCATCATGGCGGGGCCCATGCCCATCATGTTGAATTTCGATAATTTCAGTTTATTGCGCCCTTTCGGCAACATTATTCCGAACATTTTCGAGATAAAATTCTTCCCTTTCGGATTTTTTTTCGGATCGCGCAAAGCGCCTAACGCCCAAAAAGAGAAAAATAATTTCACTTGTGTGTCCATTGCCGCTGCGGCTAACGAAACAATCATGGTAGCCATGATCTTGTCCATATCGCCCGATATTACAGCGATAGATAATTGATCTTGTCGGGCATTTTCTATGCGATTGGTTTTTGCCTTTAGGGTTTCGAGTTCCGCCAAAAGCTTTTCCATGGTTATTTCTTTAGAATTTTCCATTATGTTGTGAATTTTAGTGAATTAATTACAATGCGAATTACGGAATTATTTCTTTATTAAATTTGACTTGCCACGTGAACAATCATACTTTCTTTTGTGACATGTGTCACTATTTCAACTATATTTGTAGCATGAAAAACGAATGTATCGATTGTGCTTGCGTGATGAAGTCGTCTCGCACGCTCAAAAGCTGCGAAGTGGAGCAGCTCGAAAATAATCATGCCGTGGTGAAATTCCGAAAAGGTGATTCCATCGTTAAACAAGGCATGTTTTCCACTAATATTGTTTTCCTGCGGAAAGGATTGGTGAAGATTCATATTACCGGCCCTTATCACGAGCAAATTGTGCGACTTACCAAAGCGCCGACTTATCTTGCCCTCCCCACTACCATCGGTAACAAGGTTAACCAATATTCCGTAACGGCGATAGCCGATTCGGAAGCGTGTTTTATAGACCTGAACGTTTTCAACAAAGTATTGCAGGATAACAATGAGTTCTCGTCGTATATTATTTTGGAACTTTGTAAAAGCGAGCTGGATGCTTTTCGCCGATGCGCAAACCGCACACAGAAACAAACGCGCGGTAACTTGGCCGATATTCTGCTCGATTTTTCAGAAAACATTTTTAAATCCGACGAATTTATGCTTCCCATCTCACAATCGGATATCGGCAACTGGGTGGATGCCAGCCGCGAAAGCATCAACCGAATTCTGTCGGAATTCGTTACCGATGGCATTATTCGGATGAACGGAAAAAAGGTTAATATTCTCAACAAAAAGTCGCTGCAAATGATTAGCAATAACGGGTAAAAAGTTATTCCTGTATATAAATTTGATCCCTCGGTAACAGGTTTTTAAGGTTTGCGATATTGTAAATCGTAACGGCTTGCGTTACAGAAGTGTATTCCATATATTCGGGAATACTCATGTCGTATCGGTCTCGTGTGGTGTGCCAAATTTCCCGATAACTGAAATTATAACCCAACGGATCGGTGTTTCGAAATGAAATGACGGGCACTCCGTTCATGGCGAAATAGGCATGATCACTGCCTCCGGCATCAGTTGGGATACTTCGGGGCGGCAATGTGCTTTTCTCCACTTTAAAAGGAATTTGCGGATGGTAATTTTCCAGTCCTTTGGTACATTTCAGCATATCTTCGTACATATTTTCAGGAACAACCAGTCCTGATGCAGCAGTTGGCCCTCCATCTCTGTTGAAGTAATTGGAAATTTTAGGTAATTTATCCTTGTTGTTCTCAACCCAAAATTTAGAACCCAATAATCCGAATTCTTCTCCTGCCCAAAAACAAAACAAAATAGTCCTATCGGGACGATTACCTCCGGCAGCCATAATCATTCGTGCCATTTCGAGATTCGGGGCGACTCCGGTTCCGCAATCCACTGCTCCTGTCGCGGCATCGTAAGCATCTAAATGGCAACCGCTCATCACATACTCGTCAGGATATTTCACCCCTTTAATTTTTCCGATAACATTGTGGTACTTTACCGGCCCTGGTTTAAAATAGTTACGAATATCGAATTCCAACATTACATATTCGCGCCGTTCCACCTTTTTTCTGATGGCATTATATTGATCTTCATTGAGTTTTATATCGGGAATGGCAGGCAAGTTTTCAAAAGATAAATTATGCAAATTAATTCGGTCATACAAAGCAACCAAAGGTATAGGCGCAGCCTGTATTGTCCCCAAAATGCCCGCATCTTTCATTTCCTTGTAAAATAACGCAGGCTCGTTGATTCGGTTAGTGGTTGTGGCGGTATCATTTTTTTTAATGATGGATGCTTTTACCAAATTCGAATATTCAGAATTATCAATGGCAAACCCGTTACTCTTGCCCTCGATCAATATCCAGGCACCTTTGAGGCGGCCTTTCATTCGTTCGAATTCCTGTGTCGTTTTCGGCTCAATAAGAACGTGTCCTCTTTGCAATCCTTTCGTACCGGAAGTGTAGCTTGGCGTAACAAATTCCAATATCATATACTCATCAGAATACGCACGGCCAAACCACGGGCCTCTATTAAATCCTACGGGCAGTTCCCCTACTTCCTGTATTTCTACTTCCAAGCCCCAGCTTTTTAATTTCTCAGCTACCCAATATGTGGCATTTTCATAAGCATCGGAGCCTATTAACCTGCCTCCGATCCTGTTGCTGAGAACATCCAAATGCTCCATGGTTCGGTTATCGGTTCTACCCATCTCCATTATTTTTTCGCTAACTTTATTTTGAGCAGCAATGTTAATTGAGAACAGAATTAACAGAAGAAAAGAAATTCTTATTTTATTCATGTGATATTTTTTTATGAAGAACGGAGTTTTTGATTTAAATTTTGACAAATATCCTCAACTTGTACATCAACCGCAAGATGAAGAACAAAATCAGGAAGTTGGCAAACGTGAGAATGGCCTGATAATAATCGCCCGTGTATTTTTCCAGCCCCCACAGAACCGAATGCGCTGCGCTACGGAAATTGACTACCATTCCCAATGTATAAGCTACGATGGAATTCATTCCATAATATTTCAGCCACCGTACACCTTTTTTGCGACCTTTGTAATCGATCAGATAATAGAAAAGCGCCATTAACAGAAAACACCAGCCTCCGGACCAAAGCGTCATGCTCGCCGTCCATATTTTCTTGATGATCGGGGTTTGAAAACTTAACAGCCATCCACCCAATAACAACGCCAACCCGATAATAAAAAGCATTCTGCTGTTCTTCAGTTTATCGGTTCCGTTTTTCATGATTTGTCCGGCAAAGACACCCAGCATAGTGGTTACGCCAAAAACCATGCTCGTGAGCACCCACGTGTACCGATAGTTATCGGAAAAATGCCACGAACCGTGTTCGGTGTATGACACTCCGTCGCGAAGGCGTCCAAGCACTGCGCGATCTATTTGTTCGGCGATGTTTCCTTCGGGTGTGAAATCGCCGAAAAAGGTAAGGATAGCCCAATAGCCGATTAATAATCCGGCTGTGGTAATGATCTGCCAGCGACGCGATAAATGCAACAGCAAAACCGCCGAAATAGCGTATCCCACAGCAATTGCCTGCAACGTATTTGTGTAAACACGAATGGATTTGGGGTCGAAACTTAATAAATTTCCCTGAACAATAATTCCCAAAATAAAAAGGATGATGAAACGGCGGATGATCTTTTTGTAAATAGCCGATTTATTGGGATTGTATCTGTATTTCTCAAAAGCGAATGGCATGGCGGCTCCCACCATAAAAAGGAAGAGCGGCATGACCATATCCCAGGCGCTGAACCCTTCCCACTGCACGTGATCGAATTGGTTCAGAAAGAACGAAAAAACGGGTACATCGGCCCAATGACGGGCAAAAGCGACAAAAACAGGTTGGAAGAAAACCAACATAAACAGATCAAATCCACGGAGAATGTCGAGGGATTCGAGGCGATTTTTGGGGATGGAATGTGTATTCATTTTTTAATTGTAATTCAATGGATATTCTATAGATATTCAATTGTAATTCGATTGATTAGTTGAGATTTTCAACGCCACGACGAATAACGCGAACAACGCGAGCGAATCACAATTGAATAACGCGCAGCGAATATCTTTTTTTCAGTATTTTATATTCTTAAACAACACCCTATTCTCCCTCGCTTCATTTAAACGAACAAGTATTGCTTCGCGACTGAGTTTGGAGAAATCTGTATCTTCGTTTCCAGTAATGAAATTGAGCAGCGCGTGCAGTTCTGCGTCAGAAAACTGCGACATAATCTCGTCGAACGGTTCTTTGGTCCCTATTTCGAACCGAATAAACGCCAACCGCGATTTAGCCGTGGGATAATCGGGCGCAATTTCCAATAATTCTTCCAGATAATTGGCTGCCTGTTCGTATTTTTCCTGCACCACGCTGATGTTTGCCAAACGGTCGAGAATATCTTCGTTTCCTTCCGAAATAAGCGCCGCTTTCATGTACGAAGTTTCCGCCTGCACAAAATCTTCGGCGTAAAAGGCCAATTCACCCTCCAACATATAGTAATCCAGCGAGTCTTTTTCATCGTCAGGGATTTGCTCAAAAAGTTCTTTCGCTTTCTGCAAATCACCTTTGTTGAGATACACGAATGCGCGCTTGGCGGTGATTCCTTTCGTACCAAAAATCGCTTCTTTTTTATCTACCAGCTTCATCATTTCGTCGTATTCTTCCATAGCTTCGTACGCTTCGAGCAGCGAGTCGTAGACCGATTCGTCGTTGGGAGCCTGTTCAAGACATTGCTCAAAAATGCGGATGGCTTCTTCTACATTATCGTTCAGATAAAGCGATAACGCTTTCATTTTTAATACAGAAGGATCGTTCTCGTTGATGGTGAGCGCAAAATCGAATGCATCGATGGCTTTGTCGTTTTCGCTACTCATTGAATACAGCTTCCCGATATTTACCCATCCGTCGAACGAATAAGGGTCGATATCAAGCAGCTTGTTGTTGTTCTCGATGGCTTTGTCAAAATCGCCCTTCATTTCGTAGGCATAGGACAAATCAATGAGTGCATCGGGATTTCCTTCATCTATTTTCATGCTCTCTTCGAGAAAGAAAATAGCGCGGTCGAACCGATCGACATCGTTGAGCAGAAAAGCTGTTTCCGTGATGAAAATATACAGATCGTTTACCGAAAGTTCTTGTTCGAGCGTGCTTTTAATGATTTTCTCGGCTTCCTCGTAACGGTCGAGATGCAGCAAACTTTCGATTTTGAGTAACGGTAAGTCCACTTCGCCCTCATCGGAAATGTACTGAAGGTAATCCAGCGCTTCTTCGTACATTTCGGAATACACGAGCGCTTTGCCCCTCATCAGCATCAATTCTGAACTGCCGGGGTGCATCTTGAGACCTTCTTCAATCAGTAATTCGGCCTCATCGTTATCGCCGATAGAATTATAGTACTCCGCCAAATTCGCGAACTCGTCGGCATCGAGGTACATTTTCTTGCCGAGTGCGCGCATTTGCTCGTACTTTTCTATTAAAGATGATATGTCAAGTTCTTCGTCCATTCTTTAGGCGTTGGGCTTAGGGCAAAGAGGTTTGGGCAATGAAAGTTCAGTACTTTGCTCATCGCCCTACGCTCTTATCCGTTTTGTTTTTTCCACGAATCTTTGAGTGCAACCGTTCGGTTGAAAACGAGATTTTGGGGGGTTGATTCTTTGTCTACATTGAAATAGCCGATGCGTTGAAACTGAAAACTATCAAGCGGTTTGGCATTTTTCAAATATTCTTCTACTTTGCAGTTTTTCTTCACGATAAGCGAATCGGGATTAAGCAGTTCACGGAAATCGGCATCTTTTTCGCCTGCAGGGTCTTCCACCATAAACAGGCGGTCGTACAGGCGTACTTCCGCATCGATGGCGTGCTGTGCCGACACCCAGTGAATGGTGCCTTTTACCTTTCGGTTGGCTTCGGGCATACCGCTTTTGGTTTGCGGGTCGTATTCGGCGTACACTTCGATAACGTTACCGTCTTCGCCTTTTTTGCATCCGGTGCATTTTATGATGTATCCGTTTTTGAGGCGTACCTCGTTGCCGGGAGTAAGGCGGAAATATTTTCGGGGAGCGTCTTCCATAAAATCGTCGCGTTCAATCCAGAGTTCACGTGAGAATTTTATTTCGCGTGTGCCCATTGATTCGTCTTCGGGATTGTTCACGGCTTCCATTTCTTCCACTTGATTTTGGGGATAATTGGTAAGTATGAGTTTTACCGGGTCGATAACGCCCGAAACGCGGATGGCTTTTTTGTTGAGGTCTTCGCGTACGGCAAATTCGAGCAATGAAACATCAATCATTCCATCGTATTTGGTGTAGCCAATGCTGTCCACAAAATTGCGGATGGATTGCGGCGTATAGCCGCGGCGGCGCAAGCCGCCAAGCGTTGGCATACGAGGGTCATCCCATCCGGTAACGAGATTTTCCTGCACGAGTTGAAGCAGTTTTCGTTTGCTCATCATCGTGTAAGTCATATTCAAACGGTTAAATTCGGTTTGCCTCGGACGATAATCGCTGTCGGCTAATTGGTCGATAAACCAATCATAGAGCGGACGATGCACTTCAAACTCCAATGTGCAGAGCGAGTGTGTTACCCCTTCAAAGTAGTCGGACTGCCCGTGTGCGAAGTCGTACATCGGATAGGCTTTCCATTGCGTGCCGGTGCGGTGGTGCGGAATATGGATGACGCGATAGATAATTGGGTCGCGGAAGTGCATATTGCTCGATGCCATATCGATTTTGGCGCGCAATACCATTTTGCCTTCGGGTATTTCGCCGCTGTTCATTTTGTGAAACAAGTCGAGAGACTCTTCTACAGGACGGTCGCGATACGGACTGTGTGTTCCTGCAACGGTGGGCGTACCTTTTTGCGTGGCTATCTCTTCTGCCGATTGTTCGTCGATATAGGCTTTGCCGTCTTTTATTAGTTGCACGGCAAAATCCCAAAGCTGCTGAAAATAGTCCGAAGCGTAGTACACGTTTCCCCACTGAAATCCAAGCCATTGAATGTCTTCCATAATGGAATCGACGTATTCCACGTCTTCTTTCACGGGATTGGTATCATCAAACCGAAGGTTACAAACACCGTTGTAATCTTCTGCAATGCCAAAATCCATACAGATGGCTTTGGCGTGTCCGATGTGCAGGTAGCCGTTGGGTTCGGGCGGGAAACGGGTTTGTAGTTTTCCGTTGTTTTTACCTTCTCTTAAATCGTTTTCTACAATCTGCTCGATGAAATTGAGGGATTTTTTTGGTTCCTCAATGGTGGGATTTTCTGTTTGCATATATCTTATTTCTTTATTTTTTCACTTCAATAATTTTCTATTTTCCACTTCACTCAACACACTCATTTGCTGAATAGCAATTTTGTTGAGCTTTATCAATCGTTCTTGTTGCGGCATCTCTTCGTTGATGAAAACCGCATTCAAATTCTCCATATTCGACAGGCAAATCAATTCGTTGATGGATGCATAATCACGAATATTTCCTTTGAGCTCGGAATTTTCATCGCGCCATTGTTTTGCCGTTTTCCCAAATAATGCCATATTTAATACATCGGCTTCATTGGCATAAACGATAGACGTTTGTTGTGGCGTAAGTTCTTCGGGAATCAAATTTTGTTTAATGGCATCGGTATGAATGCGATAGTTTATTTTTGCCAATTCCCGCTTTGCCGACCAACCGATTTGGGCTTGCTCTTCTTCTTTGAGGCGTTGAAACTCTTTTACAATATACAACTCAAACTCAACAGAAATCCAACTTGCAAATTTAAACGCAATATCCTTTTGCGCATAAGTGCCTCCACCACTTCCAGTTTTAGTAATTAGACCGATGGAATTCGTAATCTCAATCCAACGCGTAGGACTCATTGTGAATGAGTTGCTGCCTGCCTCTCTCAAAAGGGGGTCGAATTCGACCCCTTTAAAATTAGGGTTATTAAGTTGTTCCCAAAGCCCCATATATTCTAAGGTGTTCTTCAGCCTTAACCAATTTTTTACTACATCTTTCGGTTCAACGGGATTTTTTTGTTTGGCTATATCGGTCAAACTAATATAATCAATTCCATTTAGGGTGAGTGTCCTAATTGAAATTTCTTTGACTTTTAAGTTATTAATTTTTGCCATATCAGTTATTGACTAAACCCCCTCATAAATATGGGGTTTAAAAAAATTCTGCATTAAATCTCCACCCTCGCATACGGCGCCACATCATATCCGCAAAACTCGCCTTTCAGATATTTATAATAGCCACTGATAGCCACCATGGCCGCATTATCGGTTGTGTAGGCGAATTTGGGAATGTGAATTTTCCATCCGTAACGACGACTGTATTCCTCAAAAGCATTACGCAATCCCGAATTAGCCGACACTCCGCCGGCAACGGCAACTTCTTTTATTTTCAACTCTTTAGTGGCTCTGTACAACTTGTTCATCAAAATATCCACGATGGTTTTTTGTAACGCTGCGCAAAGGTCTTCCTTGTTTTTTTCGATGAAATCGGCATCGGTTTTCAACTCATCGCGCAAGAAATAGAGAAACGACGTTTTCAATCCGCTAAAGCTATAATCGTAACCTGCAATGTTGGGCTTACTGAATTTAAATCGGTCGGGATTACCCATTTTTGCCAATTTATCTACTACCGGTCCACCCGGATAACCCAATCCCATCACTTTGGCGCACTTATCGAACGCTTCGCCTGCGGCGTCGTCGATGGTTTGACCGATGATTTCCATTTCGTCGTGCGATCTCACCAAAATGATCTGCGAATTTCCGCCCGAGACCAATAGGCACAAAAACGGAAATTTCGGCTGATTGTTGTCGTTTTCATCCTCCTTAATAAAGTGCGCCAACACGTGAGCCTGCAAATGATTCACATCAATCATCGGAATATTCAGCGCCGATGAAAAACCTTTGGCAAACGATGTTCCTACCAATAACGAACCCAACAATCCCGGCCCGCGCGTGAAAGCTATTGCCGATAGTTCGCTCTTATCGATTCCTGCCTGTTTCAGCGCATCGTGTACTACGGGAATAATATTTTGTTGATGCGCACGCGATGCCAATTCGGGCACAACGCCTCCATAGCGTTCGTGAACCGCCTGCGAGGCTATCACGTTCGATAAGATTACACCATCGCGGATAACTGCCGCCGATGTGTCGTCGCAAGATGATTCTATGCCAAGAATTGTAATCATTAACCCCTTCCAACTTCCCCTAAAGGGGAAGGGTTTTTATTCAGTTGATATTCATTGGTATTCGGTTGTAATTAGTTGTGACGGGAATTAGTTCAACGACGCAACGAATAACGCGAGCAAAGCGATTGAATTACAACTGAATAACGTTCCGATTCATTCGGAACAAATTACGGCTTGTAGCCGATAAAGTTACAAAGATAACACAAAAAAGTGTTTCACAGATAACCAGTTCTTGCGAACAACAGATTGTGCGGAACAA
The DNA here is from genome assembly GCA_023424395.1 of Bacteroidota bacterium. GTDB lineage: Bacteria > Bacteroidota > Bacteroidia > Bacteroidales > Dysgonomonadaceae > JAFADY01. Next base: position 49,683 of record JAFADY010000055.1, read on the forward strand.
ACAATTCTTGCGTTTTGTATGTTATTATACTACAATCAATTCTAAATCCAATTTATATGAAATCGTATCAAGTAGTATTACTTTCCTTATTTTTAGTTCTTTTCAGTTCGTGCGAAGTGATTGCGGGAATTTTCGAAGCCGGCGTTTGGGTGGGCGTGTTAATCATCGTTGCCATCGTTGCACTAGTCGTGTGGCTGCTTCGCAGATTTACAGGAAGAAGATAATCTCAGTTTCAACATATCAAAGCGTTACATCTATCCTGACTTTCCCGAGCAACGCATCGGGATGGTCGCGGTAGGTGAATCGGTGAACATATTCCACGCGCAAAAGCCCAAGAATATTGGTTATTCCGATGGTTCCTTCCACGTAAGGCGCGGAACCGTATTCGAAAGCTCCCTGCGGGAATTGGTATAATCCATTGCGTTGCATCGGATCATTTTTATCGCTTAGCCTGCCGTAAGAAGCACGAACGGTTAACAATTCCCTTATCTGTAATTTATTCAGAAACCCAACTTTTGAGAACAGCAAATCATCGCCCACGAAGGTGGCGCGCGCCGTGTAGATTTCGTCGGCCACAAATTCGAAAGCGTGATTTAAATGAAACGCCGTGTTTTCGATCAAATGACGGTAACGCTGATTGTTGTAAGTGAGCAACGGAAAAGGCACAGAATTCCAAATTTTGGAAACTTCGCCTACGGCGTCGATGCGGCCGATGGTTCCGAGCACAAAGCGTTTCTGCGCCGAGAACTCCGTTCGGTGATACGAGACCTCTGAACCCAAAAAATCATTCAACCCGATGGTATGCGACAAGAATAAAACAGGACTCTGCATTGTGGTTGACTTTTTACGGCGTTTGTACTGATCGTACTCCTCATCGAAAGCGTAACGCAAGGTTATTCCTACATCCGAAGTGATCAAATTTTCAACCGTCGCGGCCGCCTCTCCGGCGGTAATCGGTATAAAACTCAATCCTTCTGCGGGGTTCATTTCCGAACGTCGCACCCAAAGTGTGTATGCCAATGCGCCAAGCGTCTCTTTTTCGTAATTCAATTCGGTAAAGTTACGGTACAGCATAGCGTTTTTCGAACGGCTGTAAGTGATCAGCAACCGGTCGTTCAACGCGCGCGGATGCATCTCTCCGGGTGAATAGATGTCGTTTTCGTAAATAAGGCGTAGGTTGTTTTTTGGAAATTCCTCATCGTGATATACCGGATCGTTGAACGACCATGCCGCTTCGCCCCGATACTTGAATCTTTGATCGCGAAATCCGTAAGCCACATATCCCTTCACAAACAGATTTGGGTGCAGGCGCGTATTAGAGGCGATACCCGCTCTTAAACGAACTCCTTCTACAGGATTGTAAGTCGGGATGGTTTGCAGCCGACCGAAATCGAACTTGTTCGTTTCGGGATTTCCCAGCGGAACCCAATCGTCTATAATGACTTCCGCCGTTTTCCCCACAAACCGAAGCAACGGTTTTTCGCTGTTCTTCATTTTCTCGAAAGCTGAAGTGTTGGTTGTGGAATCATTTACTTTTGATTCATCTTCAGTAAGTTGAGAAAATGATCCAACACTAATGAAAAGCAAAAAAGAAAGCAATAAATATTTTCTCATAGGATGCAAAATTTATTATGTTCGTTAGGGCTAAGAGTCAAGAGCAAAGAGCAAAGAGCAAAGAACAAAAAGACACAAACTTTAAACTGTTTATTGAGTACTGCCTACTGTCAACTGTTTTACAGTTTCTTATACCTCATCCTCTTCGGCTCCTCATTCCCCAACCTTGCTTTCTTGTTCTCTTCGTAATCGCTGTACGAACCTTCAAAATAGAACACTTCCGAATTTCCTTCAAAGGCGAGAATGTGTGTACAGATGCGGTCAAGGAACCAGCGGTCGTGCGAAATCACCACGGCGCAGCCGGCAAAGTTTTCGAGCCCTTCTTCCAAGGCACGAAGCGTATTCACGTCTATATCGTTGGTAGGCTCATCCAGCAGCAGCACATTGGCTCCGGCTTTAAGCGTGAGCGCCAAATGCAAGCGGTTTCGTTCCCCACCCGACAGCACACCGCACAGTTTTTCCTGATCGGCACCCGAAAAATTGAACCGCGATAAATACGCTCTCGCGTTTACATCTTTTCCGCCTACGCGCACAAATTCCGAACCACCCGAAACCACCTGATACACCGTTTTTTCGGGGTCAATGGCTTCGTGCGCCTGATCCACATACGCTGTAACCACGGTTTCGCCTACCTCAAACGTTCCGGCATCGGGCGTTTCCATTCCTTCAATCAGGCGGAAAAGCGTGGTTTTTCCCGCACCGTTAGGGCCGATAACGCCCACAATTCCGTTGGGCGGAAGCATAAAATTCAGATCATCCAAAAGTAATTTGTCGCCGAACGCTTTTTTAACGCCGACAGCTTCTATGACTTTGTTTCCGAGACGCGGCCCGTTAGGGATAAAGATCTCCAGTTTTTCTTCGCGTTCTTTCGTATCCTGATTCAACAGTTGCTCGTACGAGTTCAAACGCGCTTTTCCCTTGGCGTGGCGCGCTTTCGGCGCCATCCGTATCCAGTCGAGTTCGCGTTCCAGCGTTTTGCGGCGTTTGCTCACCTGCTTTTCTTCCTGCTCCATCCGTTTGGTCTTCTGCTCCAGCCACGACGTGTAATTTCCTTTCCAGGGAATGCCTTCGCCGCGGTCGAGTTCTAGAATCCAACCTGCCACGTGGTCGAGGAAGTAACGGTCGTGCGTGATGCAGATAACCGTTCCGGCATATTGTTGCAAATGTTGCTCCAACCAGTCGATAGATTCGGCGTCCAGGTGGTTGGTGGGCTCGTCTAACAACAACACATCGGGTTCTTGCAACAACAAGCGACACAATGCTACACGGCGGCCCTCACCACCCGATAAATGCCGCACGGGTTCATCTTCGGGCGGACAACGGAGCGCATCCATCGCACGTTCCAAACGGTTGTCGATATTCCACGCGTCAGCGGCATCCAGTTTGTCTTGTAATTCGGCTTGACGGGCGAAGAGTTGGTTCATTTTATCTTCGTTTTCGTAATATTCCGGAAGCCCGAATTTCAGGTTGATGTCTTCGTACTCAGCTAACAAATCCATCACGGGCTGCACGCCTTCACGCACCACTTCGATAACGGTTTTGTCGTTATCCAGCTTTGGGTCTTGCTCCAGATAGCCTACCGAAAAGCTTTTATCGGACACCACTTCGCCCTGATATTCTTTTTCGATACCGGCAATGATCTTCAACAACGTAGATTTTCCCGAGCCGTTCAACCCGATGATGCCGATTTTGGCTCCGTAGAAAAACGAAAGGTAAATATCTTTCAACACTTGCTTGTGTGGCGGAAACGTTTTGCTGACGCCCACCATGGAGAAAATAATTTTTTTGTCGTCGGACATATATTTTTAGTTTTGAGTTTGCAGTTATGAGTTTTGAGATTGTGGGATGCGGGTTTCGAGTTGCGGGTTACGGGTTACGGGTTACGGGTTATAAACGTAACTACCCTTAACTTCCGACATCGGGCATCGGGCATCGGGCATCGGACATCCATCCTCAATCTCTTTCAGTCTCTTTCAATCTTTCTCAATCTATTTCAGTCGTGCAAAGATAGCGAAAGATTGCGGGAATTGGAAAGGAATAGATAACTATTAGACAATGAAAAATGTATTATATTTGCACTATTAATTTAAAATACGAATATGATACCTCCAACTTTTATAAATTATGCCAGCGGTATTCTCGCAGATACAAATACCGGACTTAAAGGAAGTAAAATTGCAGAATTATGTTCCGCTTATGCAATAGATTTCGATGTCAAAATACCATTCTCTGAATATCCTTTTCCGTCAGAATTACCGAATAAAAGAGCAGCACTCAAAGAAAATTTGGAAGCTTTTACTCCAGAACAACAGTTTAAAATATTAAAGGAACTAACAGAGCTTCCTATATTTGCTGATAATGTCAATGTAAAAGATTTAAAAATTAAACTCGTATCCCGTTATGGAGCATTAGGAAAAGGAAATCTAAAAAGAGGAAATCAATGAATCGCTTATTGAAGAGACGCACTAAAATTGTATAATGATTGTCTTCAAAAATATTCATACGGAATTAATCAAAGGAATTTATTAGATGACCTAAGGCTTTCTTTAGAAACATTACTAAAAAATATTCTCAAAAATGATAAATCACTTGAGAATCAAATACCACATTTAGGCACATATATAAAGGAGCATAATGTATCTAAGGAATTAAATAATATGTTTCTTAAACTCATTGACTACTTCTCAAAATATCAAAATACATATGTGAAACATAATGATAATGTTAGTGAAAATGAGGTTGAAATTATAATTGAAATGGCAAGTGCATTTATGAAATTTTTAGTAAGAATCAATCATAATAAATAGTCTTTTATAATCCATATAATGTTCCCCTGCTGGCGCAGGTCTCTGACCTGTGCCATGATTTTGACAAAATCTTTTTGCTTCGCAACCCACAAGTTGTAAACTTGCGGTAGCGAGGATAGTATTAAAACAACTTTACCATCTCACAACCATTCAAAAATATAAAATTAGGATTATGAAAACGCTATTCAAAATGTTTTTTTACTTCTTTGTTATTATGAGCGTATTTTCCTGTGAAGGGAAGAAATCGAGAAAATAAATTTAGGAATTCCTACAGAAATAAGAGGGCATGTTTCAGATAACATTCGTGGAATTAATATTGAAGGTTACAAGGTAAAACTGCTTAAAATTTGGCCCAGTTGTGAAAATTAGATGTGCGGGTGGGCAAGTTCGGATGTTGCAACAGCCTACACAGATGTAAACGGTAATTATTCCATAAAGTTTAATTATAAGCTAAAGGAAAAGGAAGAATACGCTATAAGTATACAGGAAAATAATTACTATTCTGAGACATTAACGGAAGATGAAACAAATCCTATTCCCGGAAAAGCCAACATAATAGATATAAATGCATGGAAGCCGATAGTAGTGAGACTTCACCTAAATATAACCAATAATATTGGGGATCCGTTATTTGTAGCGTGCGAAGATGCTAAAACGGATAAAATTTATTATAATACAGAGAATGTTTACGAAAAAAATGTTTCAAAGACATACGACATCTATACAAAGCCCGGTACAGATATGAATATTGTATTCAGATATTATACAGGACCTAACTCTGCTCTCGTGTTGCACAGGAAAGCAATTCTTTATCACACAACACTCGAAGAGATAAACAATTTAAGTTTTGATGTTGATTGTTCTACTTTTTAAGTCTTGATTAAAAATAATTTACCATCCCGCGCGAATCTTTCGCGTGGTTTTTCTTTAGAAAAATAAAATTTTGTTTGCTTCGCAACCCGTTCGCTCGTTATGACGAGAAATCGGCGGTAGCGGGGCCCCGGTTTAAAGCGCGGGCTATGTGTAAATTCGATGCTATGCGGATTAAACCAGCCCCAACGTTTCCTGCGCGAGCCTGATCTCATTTTCATCGCCGGTGTGTTTTCCTTCCACATCCGATAATTTCACGCATTCCTGCCATTGTTCTTTGGCGGTCATTTTACAGCGGAAAAGCTTCATCACAATGTTCATGCCTTTGATGTTATTGCCCACATCGTTGGTAAGGTTGGTGCCGATTCCGAAAGTAGCGCCGATGCGGCCGCCGCAATAATTTTTTATTTTTATGGCTTTGTCCACGTTCAGGCTGTCTGAAAAAACAAGGTATTTGAGGTGGGGATTAATGCGAAGTTCTTCGTAACGTTGTATCACTTTATCCACAAACACCAGCGCGTCGCCGCTATCGTGCCGGAGGCTTGTGAAAAGCGCAGCGTGCTTCTTGCTGAAATTCCGCAGGAAAACATCCGTTGTGTAGGTATCGGTCAGAACCGTTCCGAGGTCGCCGTCATACACATCGATCCAATCTTCCATCGACATATAATTGGCCATTTTGTAGCCGTAAATGGAACCGTGAAACTGTACCCATTCGTGCGGATGCGTACCCGAAACATTTATATTGTGTTTGTATGCCAAATAGACGTTGCTTGTGCCGAAAAGACTTTCTCCTGCGTGCTTTTTCAATAATGCGGTTACCCGGTCTTCCACGTCGAAACTAAAGCGGCGGCGCATGCCGAAAAGGGAGAATGAAATATTGTTTTCTTTTAATTTATGCGCCTTTTCGATGGCCGATTTTTCCATGTATTCCATATCGGGCTTTTGTCCGGTTTCGCGGAAATAAAGCTCTGAAACGGTTGCCAAAATAGGCGTTTCCCACAAGGTAACCCGATACAATAACCCCGAAGCGGATATTTGCAACTTTTTGTTTTCCATAGATACTTTCACCTCGGAAGGATCGAAACGGAATCCTTTCAAAAAATCGATGTATGTGGGCGGAAGATACGGCATTTTTTTGCGGATGAAATCCTCTTCTCCTTTCGTGAGACTGAGTTTCGACATTTCCTGCAATTCCTGTTGAACCAATTCATCGAATCCGTCAGGATAATCGCCGTTGCTTCTGTCCACGAATTCAAACTCGCCCATTGCGCGCGGAAAAAGCTTGGAATAAGCATAACTCGTTGTAAATTTATAAAGGTCGGTATCGAGGATACTGCGTATAATTCCCATTTCTCTATGTTTTTAATGTGGATTGTTAAACGTTTTAAAACAGATTATGGTTCAGTTCGGTTTTTTCGAGCATTTATTGTCCTGCCCTCTCCATTTCCTGCATGGCCTTGATAGTTTCTTGCATCAGATAATCGAGATCCCACCCAAGAAGATCGGCTCCTTTCTGAATAACTTCGCGTGAACATCCGGCAGCGAATTTCTTATCTTTGAATTTCTTTTTCAACGATTTCACTTCAAGGTAGAGCGTACTTTTACTCGGACGCATCAAAACGGCTGCGCCGATAAGGCCCGTTAGTTCGTCGGCAGCGTATAAAATTTTCTCCATTTGATGCTCCGGCTTTACATCGGTTTGTGTAAATCCGTAAGCGTGCGAAACTACCGCCCGCGTAATTTCAGGGTTTATTCCTTCATCTTCCAAAATCTCGCGGACTTTCACGCAATGCTCCTCGGGAAACTGTTCAAAATCCAAGTCATGCAACAAGCCTACCAATCCCCAAAACGATTCTTCGTCGGCGTAACCCTGCGTACGCGCAAAATACCGCATCACGGCTTCCACCGTTTCCGCGTGCTGAATATGAAAAGGTTCATGATTGTATTGCTTTACTAAAAGGAAAGCTCTTTCACGGGTAATTCCGGAATTTAACCGGCCCGCATTATCTTCGGGTAAATGTTTTAACATCATATTCGAATAGTTTTTGTAAAGTTATCCTTTTTATAGGAAAATAAAAGCGAAATATTAAAATATGAACAAACAAATAAAACCACTTGTTTAAGAAGCGCAAATTACGCGTACAGCGCAAGCCTTATTATGAGAAGATTCATCCAAATACTTATTAATGTAGCCGTAGCCAATGCTTCTACTTTCTTTTTATGGACGGCTCTTTCTTTTTGGCTGTACTTGGAAACCAAATCGGTACTGATCCTTTCCATCTTAAGCGGTACGTATATGACGCTTGTTACGCTTTCCGGAATGATATTCGGTACAATTGTAGATAGGCATCGTAAAAAGCACGTTATCACCGTTTCGTCCATTGTTGCACTGCTTCTGCTTGTGATCGCTTTGGGCACGATGGTTATATTCGGCATTTCCGCGATAGCCGATATGTCGTCGGCGGCGTTTTGGATATTTTCCATTTTTATTCTGCTCAGCGCGCTGGCAAGTACGTTGCGCTCGATAGCGCTCTCAACAACGGTATCAATACTGGTTGAAAAAGATAAATACGCCAATGCAAACGGTTTGGTAGGCATGGTGCAAGGATTCGGCATGATAGCCAACACTGTTTTCGGCGGATTGGTTATCGGCAATCTCGGCCTGGACTGGGCGTTGTATATTACTTTGTTTCTTTCCGCCGCTTCTTTGATCCATCTTTTCTTCTTACACATTCCCGAAGAACATATCCATCACGACCCCGAAGTGAGGGGAAAGAAAATGGATTTTAAAGGAGCGTTAAAGGCCATACACGTGGTTCCGGGACTAATGGCGCTTATATTTTTCACCACTTTCAATAATTTTATCGGCGGAATAGTGATGGTTCTGTTGGATCCGTACGGATTGGAATTGTTTCCGGTTGAAACATGGGGGATAATTCTCGGCATAACGGGAACCGGATTTATTATCGGCGGATTGGCGATCAGTAAAAAAGGATTGGGCAAACGCCCGCTCCGTACCCTGCTTTACGGATATGTTTTAACAAGCCTTATTTGTTTGCTGTTCACCATCCGCGAATGGGCGTGGCTGTTTATCGGCGGCATGTACCTTTATATGCTGATAGTCCCTTTTATTGAAGCGGCCGAGCAAACAATTATACAAACCGTGGTTCCGAAAATTAAACAAGGCCGTGTGTTCGGTTTCGCCCAAACCGTAGAATCTGCCGCCACGCCAATTTCGAGTTTTATTATCGGCCCGCTGGCACAATTCTACATCATTCCACTTATGGAAACCGATGCCGGTAGGCAAGCGCTGGGGTGGCTTATAGGCGAAGGGAATGCCCGGGGAATTGCGCTTACCTTTGTCTTGTCGGGAGTATTCATGCTGACACTTTCTTTACTCGCTTTCAAAACCAAAGCCTATCATCTCTTGTCCGAATCCTTTAAGAAATCCGTTTAACTTTTCTGTTTTTTTTGATTATTTGATTTATAAGATTACTTTTGGGATAATTTAAAATGCAAAAATATGATGAGAAAAAAATTTATTACAATTCTTCTATTGTTAGCCGTAGTGTTTATCGGTTGTAATTCAACCAAAAACATCGATGCTTCATTACTGAAGAACAGTTGGACACATGCTTACGAAGAAGATGAAAATGGCGTAAGCGTTTTCAGGCAAACCGATTCGCAAGAATTTGCGCCAAGCATGTATCGCTTGAATCTTTTTTTAAAAGACCAAAACCAGGCAGAATATCTGGTTCTTTCTCCTGTAGATGCACACTACATGGAAACAGGCTTGTGGAGGTACGATACCAATTCAAATCGGTTGATCGTTACGGATACTTCAGGCAAAACCGTACGACAATACCAAGTATTGGAAGTTACCGACAATTTACTAAAAGTAAAAGAGATTAGTAGCCAACAATAATAACTCTTTTACTTTTACAGAAACCAACATGCCGGGCATTTCTGCCCGGCATGTTGGTTGAATACGTGCTAAAGTGTGTGGGTCAAATCATATCCTCCACATTCCACACAAAAGCGCGAAGCCCGAGATTTTGGTATTCCGTATCCAATTCTTTTAAATATGTGAGAAGAGGCTTTACTTTGTCGTCTTCCACAATGGTAAGAATTGCGTTATTAGCCGAAGGCCAGGCGTGGCTACCGTAGTGCGGTTCTCCCGTGTTGCTTCCTTTACCATACACATCTTTCCACGAGGTAAATCCACGTATATTTAGCTTCGCTATATCACGCACGATCTGACTGTAATGCGCTTGGTCTAATATAATCATTACTGCTTTCATATGAATATCTTTTTTAGTTTTTATTCCGCTATCAATCGTTGTTTATCAGTACCGAAACGGCTTTTGGACAATGTTTGATTGTGGCGCGAAATGCGTTCGTAATTTTTCTTGCGCTGACGACGCACCCCGAATCCTCCGAAAACGGAATACAATGCAGGGATCAAAATTAAGGTAATTATGGTGGAGAAAGTCATACCTCCAATGATGGCAACACCCAACGATTGCCACATTTCAGAACCTTGTCCCGTTCCGATCGCCAACGGAACCATACCCAAAATAGTGGTTAGCGTAGTCATAAGCACCGGACGCAACCTTGAGCGCCCTCCATGTACAACGGCGGTTATGATCGACATACCGCGTTCGCGGTTCAAATTAATATAGTCGATGAGTACAATACCGTTTTTCACCACCATACCTACAAGCATGATCAGTCCCACATATCCCATAATACCAAGCGGTTGCCCTAACACAGCGAGAAATAACAACGATCCCACAAAGGCGAACGGAACGGTTAACAGGATAATAAACGGATATGTGAGCGACTCAAACTGCGATGCCATTACAATATAAACCAACAACGATACAATCATTAGCAAAAGCCCTAATTGCCCGAACGCTTCTTGTTGATCTTCTAACGTTCCGCTTAATTCGACCTGAACGCTTGGCGGTGTATCAGTTTGGTCTATCGCTGCATTCACATCTGTTACGATCTCACTAAGCGCACGACGATAAATAGCCCCCTGAACAGTAACGATACGTTGACGATCCTGACGGTCGATTTGTGGCAGTGATGAACTTTCCATTACCGTTCCCACATCGCGAACGCGAACGCCGATACCCATGGGGTTGTATATCATAATATTTTGAATATCTTCCACAGATTGGCGATATTGCTCTTCGTAGCGTACGCGAATATCGTATTCTTCACCGTCTTCCCGGAAACGAGACATCGTTAGCCCGTTGATTCTGTTTCTTACCGCGTTGGCCGCAGTAGCCATATTCAGCCCGTTGAGAGCTAATTTTTCGCGATCGAAAACGATACGATATTCATTTCGGTAATCTTTTCGCGAAACAGTAACATCGCGCAATCCTTCAATATTCTCCAACTTTGTCTTCATTTCTGCGGCCACGGCATCGGTTTCGGCAAAATCGTATCCGAAAATATTTACGGCAATATTACTGCCGCCGGTCATACCCATATCACCGCCACCCGGCATTACCTGATAACGATATAGTTCGGGCATATTTGCCAATTCCGTTCTTAATTCGTCCGATACATCGTAGATGGATTTCGTTCGATTTTTGGCTTCGGTCAAACGAATATTATAAGACAAAATATTGGAACCGTTATCCTGCATGGCTGCCCACGCATTGTCTTCGTCGGCTTGCCCCACCGCAAATGAAATAATCTCGATTTCAGGGTATTTTTCTTCCATCATTTTAGCGATGTTATGCCCTGTTTCGCGGGCGAGTTCCATGCGTGTACCCGTAGGCATTTCCACCGTCAAGGCTATATCATTATTATCAGATGCCGGCATGAATTCCGTTTTGAGCGTCAGTGCGCTGATTACGATTCCAACAATAAATACAATAACAACCGTGAAAATGGTAGTTTTACGGCGACGCGTTATTTTATTTACCAATTTTGCGTAACCGTGGTCAACCTTATCCAACATCGGAAGAATTCGTTTGCTGTACCATTTATCGAATCCGCTTTGTTTTACATCCTTGTTGGAACGCATTAATTTGGCACTCATCATCGGAGTAAGCGTCATGGCAATGATCAACGACAATGAAATAATGATCGTTACCATCCAACCCAACTGTTTGAACATCACTCCGGCAAAACCGCCAACCATAGTCATCGGCAAGAAAACGGCAACGATAGTAAGCGTGGATGCAATAACGGAGAGTGAAACTTCTTCGGTTCCGTAAATGGCTGCCTGTCGTGGACGGCTCCCTCGCTCTATATGTGTTGTAATATTTTCAAGAACCACAATAGCATCGTCCACAACCATACCGATTGTAATAGAAAGAGCCGATAAAGATATGATATTTATAGAATTACCGGTAAGATATAAGTAGATGAACGATCCGATAAGCGAAATAGGGATGGTAACCAAAATAATAATGGTTGCACGCCATCGCCCAAGGAAAAACAATACCACCAAACCTACGATAAGCAACGCCAATAAAATGGTTTCCAACAAACTATTGATGGATACTTTTACGTATTCCGATGTATCCATAACAGTAACAATTTCAATGTCGGGCGGAAGATTCTTCTTCAACTCCGGAATCTGCTTCCGTACAGCATCGGCAATGGCAACCGTGTTGGAACCCGATTGTTTTTGCACAACAATGGCAGCGCTTCGCTCTCCATTGGTGTAATTCTCCATTATGCGTGTCTGCAACGTATCGTTTACGGTAGCTACATCTCGCAGATAAATCGGACGTCCCTGACTGTTTCCGACAACAATGTCGTTCAACTCACGACTGTTATCGAATTCACCTTCCAAACGAAGCATATAGGTTTGCGAACCCACATCGAAATTACCCGCCGGAACGTTTACGTTTTCCATGGCGATAATTTGAGCTATTTGTTCGATGGAAATTTTGTATGCCTCCAACTTATCGGGTGACACGTTTACCTGAATCTCGCGTTGCGGAGCGCCCGAAACGGCAACGGTTCCCACACCCGATATACGGTTGAGCGGGTTAGCCACCTGTTCGTCCAATATTTTGTATAGCGCCCCTGAACTTTCGCGTGCAGTTGCCGAAAGGATGATCACAGGAATCATATCGGAGCTGAACTTCATGATCATAGGGTCTTCGGTTCCATCGGGGAGGAAGCCCGATACAAGGCTCACCTTATCGCGGACATCATTCATAACCTCGTCCATGTTCGTCCCAAAATCGAATTCGAGCATGATCATCGACATTCCGTCGCGCGATTGTGACGTTATTTCCTTCAGTTTTTCGGTTGAGTTCAACACATCTTCCAACGGACGTGTAACATTGGCTTCCACGTCATCGGAACCTGCACCCGAGTAGGCGGTCATCACAGAAACTATATTCATATCAATGTCCGGATACAAGTCGATGGGAAGCTGCCTGTAAAACATTATCCCGATAAGGAAAACTCCGATAAATATTAACGCGGTTCCGACGGGATTTTTGACGGCGGTTTCGTATGGTTTCATTTGTTTTTTGAGTTATGAGATGTGAGGTTTGAGGTATGCGAAATATGCAATCCGAAACCACATTTGTAATTAGTAATTGGTAATTAATTATTGAACCACTTCTACTTCCGCACCGTCAATTAATCCGGTATTTCCGTGAATAATTACCCTGTCGCCTGATTGTAATCCCGACACAATTTCGTATTTATCGTCTAAACGAGCGCCTAATTCAACTAGGGTATAAAAGGCTTTTCCGTCTTTTTCAACAAAAACGTAACGGTCGTTGGAACCTGTTTGTTTCAGCACCGCCATGTCAGGAACGAGAGGACGGTCGTTTACTCCGAAATTCATTGTTACCCGGGCAAACATTCCCGGACGAATGCGCTGATCGCTGTTGAAAACTTGAATTTCTACGGGAAATGTATGCGAAACAGGATCAAACGTCGGATGAATGAGCGATATTTTTCCGGTAAAAGTTTCATCGCCAAGCGCATCTACTTTTATTTGAGCATCCATACCTTTTATTACTTTGCTATAAAATCCTTCGGAAATATTTACCAATACTTTTACGGGATTGATGCTTTCGACCGTGAGAATCGGAAGAGCTGCGGCCACATCACCCGGATCGTAATTACGAGCCGTTATTACACCGCTTATGGGACTTCTGAGACTTGTGTTTTCGCCCAAATTGCCAAGAGCCGACTGCGCCACATTAAGTTGCGCTTTCATTTGGTCGAGTTGTTGTTTGGAGATACCTCCCACTTCGTATAATTCCGCATAGCGTTCGTAATCGCGTTTCAGTGTTGCCACCTGCGTTTCCTGTTGCGAATACGTTGCAGCGTCCATCGTTACCAATGTTTGTCCGCGACGCACATAACTTCCGACATCCACAAGAATACGACGGATACGCCCGGGCATTGCCGGAGCGATGTTGTTGACGGCATCGGCCTGAACGGTTGCCGTGAATGTGGAGAGTTGGTCAACCGGAACCAATTTTACTTCTTCTACACGAACTTTTGCGATTACTTTTTCCTCTACGGTCTCTTTTTTAGCTCCACCATCGCAGGCAGAAAGCAATAATAAGGCTGCTAAAGGAATGAATTTAAGCAAGTTGTTTGTTTTCATAAACTATGTAATTATTTTTATTTTGTTTCGTATTCTATGGGGGAAATATCGTATCCGAGCACTTTTTCCAAATCCGACTTGGCGGACAAATAATCGTAAATGGCGTTGCGATATTGAAGCTCGGCATTGGTAACGGCCAAAGCCGCGGCATTTATATCTACAATGGTTCCCATTCCGGTTTCATATCGCTTTTGCGTAATTTGATAACCTTTACGCGCTTGTTCCACAGCCGTTTCCGTAGCGGCAACCTGTTCGATGCTTTTAGCCATAAGGTCGTAATTATTTTTAATGGAGAGTTTTAGCCCCCGTTCCACATCTTTACGCTGTTCCTGCAATTGGTACAATTGAATTTCGGATTGTTTCATGTTGTGATAACGCTGTCCGCCGTTGAACAACGGAATTGAAAGCGTGAAACCAAGCGAGGAATAAGGATCCCAACGATATTGGCTGAATTTGAAATCGTTGTTTTGACTGTTGTACATATAATTAAATGACGAAACGAGCGTTGGAGCGAATTGCAGTTTCTGCATTTCGTAGCCTTTTTGTGCCATTTCGGCCTGCAAATCGAATTGTTTGATATCGCTGTTTTGCATCAATGATGTGTCGGCGGGAATAATGACGTCGAACATAGTTGCTTCGTAGTCGGTGAGCTCACCCACAATTTCAATCGGTACTTCACTGTCGATTCCCATCAGCATTTTCAACTGCAATTCGGCAATCCTCATCATATTTTCCGATTGCAAAATATTGGGAATAAGTCCTTTCAGGCGAACATCGGCGGTAATTACATCGTATTCGGCTACCACTCCCTGATTGAACCTGTTTTGAATATTTACCAAATTCAAAGAATCGGTGGAATAAGTTTCCTTAAAAACACCATGGCTGTCTTGCGCGAGCAACAAGCTGTAAAACGCTTTTTTTATCTGATTCACCAAATCGATACGCGATGCTCTTGCCTGCTCCATGGAGAGTTGCAAATCCACGTCGCTCATTTGTATGTTTTTCCACAATGACGGAACTACCAACGGCATACTCACATTCAATCCGGCCGTGTAAACGTTTAAACGTCCCATCTGAATTCCTTCGGCTGAAGCCTCGGGATCGGGAGCGAACATTTTACCAACGGTTTGCATAACAAACAGTTCTTCGGGGGTATATTTAGTTGGGTCAATTTCTCCGCCACCCATTCCGAAACCCTCGTCGAAATACACGGTTTGCCGTTTAATGGCACGCTGATATTGCCCGATAAGATCGAGTTGCGGCAGCAACGCGCCGTAGGCGGATTTTTTAGCGTATTCTTTTTTGGTGATTTCCATATCGGCCACTTTTACCTTGGGACTTTCGTTGAGCGCGATGTCGAGCGCAGTGTTCAGATCAAGCCTCAAAACACTGTCGGAAGTTTGCTGCGCGGTTGCGGCCGAAATGCCGAGCAAACCACAAAGCAACATAATAATTGTTTTTTGTTTCATATAGTAGTGATGAATTTTAATTTTCCTTTGATTGCTTCGCCAAATAATTGTCGAAGATTTTAATGCCTTTTTCTGAAGATATTCCGCGTATAAAGTTCGTCATCATTGTGGAAAACAACTCTTTGAATGTAAACGGAGGTTCTTCCAAATACGATGCCCTGATGTAAATGTACATGCTTTCTTCTACCAAAAAAGCAGCCACGTCGGTATTGAGGTCTTCACGTACGTAACCTTGTGTAATTCCCTCTGAGAGAATGGATTTAAAGAAGTCGTTTGCTTTATGGCTTTCTATTTTTATTTTATCGTACACGTTGGGATAATATTTGTAAATATCTTCATAGAATTTTACCGAGTAAAAAGGTGTATCTTTATGGAGCTCGATCATTTCAATAAAAAACTCAATAATATTTCCCGCTTTTTTTAAGATTTCGGATCCTTTTTGGTCACGTTCATCACGTAATTTGATGAGAAATGCTAAGAGGATTTGTTCTTTGTCGGTAAAGTTTTCGTAAATGGTGCGTTTTGAGATGCCGAGCGATGCAGCCAATTCGTTCATCGATACACTTTTTATACCGTATTGAGCATATAACTGACCCGCTTTAGTGACGATTCTTTCTTTTATGTCCATTTCGTGATTTCTAAAAACGCACAAAGATACTACAGGAAACCCAAAACCTAAAAACAGTTTTCTTAGTTTTAACAAACATTACAATAAGTTTTTGTTACAAACTATTGAGTTGCGCGTAGCGAATTCATTGAATTTCACAAGTTCAACCTTTCACGTAAAAGCTTGTAACCTGAAACACTTGTTTTTATCTTGTATCCGTTTGTGAGCGTAAGTAATTGGGTTCTTTTTTCGTATAATTCAATACGCAAAATTTTCTCCACATTTACAATATACGACCGATGCACGCGCACAAACGTTGCCGGAGGCAAATGAGTTTCGAAATACTTCATTGTTTCTTCCTTTAGAAAACGCTGATCTTCAGTGTGAAGCTGAACGTAATCGCCGTAGGATTGTATGAAAACGATTTCGTTTACATTAATTACGTGAATCCTTTGTCCTATCTTTACCGTTACCCGATCAAGTATTTCTATCGGTTCATCTATATGAATATTTTCTTCGGTTAATGCAACCTCATTCTCATCTTCTTCTTGTAGTTCATCTTCTTCAATTCTATAATGAATTAATTGGACGACAAGTATATACAAAAGAATTCCAATAAACACTTTCATAGGTGTCATCAACCAAATATCCTTTAAATTATCCTTCCCTAAAACCAAATACGAACTCAAAAAACATAATCCCACCCAAACCACAATGACCAGTAAGCCCAAGGCCGAATAATTAATGAATCGTTGATAAAGCCCAAGTTTAACGAAATTTCCGAAACGAATGGCTTTGTATAGAAAAACACTTAAAAGGCCAAAGAAAACTGCCTCCATGAAAGCAATTAGAAACAGAACAGAGTAAGAAAATGAAACAAGCCAACCGAACGCAAATGATTGAATTGCGGCGTAAACTGTGCACAAAAGAACAATTGTGAGCATACGCGAGACATTGGTTGGCAAAGGAATTTTCATCTTATTCAAGCATTAACCTACATATAGATTACTGAATTTCGCAACCGCCGAAAACCACTTCACCAGTTATTAATAACCTGCTCGTACTGTTTGATGGGCCGATTTTGGAGAATCTTTTGTTTTCAACACCACCCAAAACAGCATCGATCTTAGGCACAACCACCCAATCTTCGGGCAAATAAAGTTTTACTCCGCCGAAAACAGCTTCAATTTGAAGATGGGTATCGCCTTCGGGGAGCGTTGTGCGACGTAGATCGAGCTCTACTCCGCCAAAAATTACTTCAATTTTTCCTCCGCGAAATACCGGTTCCAAAAAAATATCCTCATTACCGCCAAAAACAACTTTTCGTGCGTAAACACCATCCGTTCCCTCGATTTGATTAACGTTAAATTTTTCACTATTGTTGCGACTACAACTGATACCTTTCCCAAACACTATTTTTAATACTATTGCCGCGCCTACAATGATAAGGAGAACAGGCCAATAATTACTCGCAAAATCGCCATCGATACCGGGCAGAGCGTCGGGGTACAATGTCGCAATGCGGGGGAACAAGAAAAAAGCAGCCAATGCCAACCAAAACAATAACGCCCAATATTCTTTTTTTGAAAGAGCGATGAACGCAAATATCACAAATATCATCGGCCACGAAAACAACACGTAGCGTAACGAAGGATCGATCCACCCACGATTAAAAGAAAGAAACAACGTACCCACAACAATCAGCAGGAATCCGAAAATGCTTCCTTTTGACCTATTGGAATAATTCATTTGTTGATCATTATTTTCCATATCATTCAATTTTTAAACTTTTTGCACAAAGATAGGCCGATGAACCTTATCCTTCCAACATAAAATCGATGAGTGTGCACATTTTTCCCGACGAATGTAGCAAATCTTTCGATGAAAATGTGCGATAAATATTAATCGTAATATTTTCTTAATAATTGCACATTCAATAATTCGGTAAAAATAATATCATTTTTTGTGCATTCTTTAAAAATATATATCTTTGGCCCACAATAATTCACATAATAAAATCAGATATGAAAAGAAACACATCTTTTTTATTTATTTTGGCCATTGCCTTCATTTCTTTTACGGCCTGCACCGGAAAATCCAACAATTCGCCGATGAAAGTGAACGATTTGCTTGCCAACGCCGAATCGCTCGTAGGTGAAAAAGTGATCGTGGAAGGGCTTGCCACACACGTTTGCTCTAAAAGTGGTATGAAACTTTTTCTTCAGGGAAATGCCGAAGACCAATCCATTCGGGTGGAATCCAACAGCATCATTGGTAAATTCGACCCCGAAGCCGTTGACCACAACGTGCGCGTAGTGGGAAAATTGGTGGAGGAACGCATTGATGAAGCGTATTGCAAACAGTTGGAAGAAGACATTAAAAATAACACGCTTGTTAGCCACGGAGAAGGTGGCGAAGGCTGCGAAACCGAACAAATAGCCGAAGGCGTTGCCGTTGGCAGCTCGGAAATGGATCGCGTGAACGATTTCCGCGCACGCATTGCAGAACGCAAAGCCAAAGACGGAAAAGAATATCTTTCGTTTTATCACGTAGCTGCCGATTCGTACACAGTTCTTTAAACGCCGCTCACAGTCGATCATCTGTCGGAAATGAAAGAATTACCGCTCTTTAACGGATTCACCAAAGAATCCGTGCAATTTCTGCAAGAAATTAAGGAGAACAACTACAAAGAGTGGTTCGAGGAGCGGAAACACATTTACCAATCTAAAGTTTTGCAGCCGCTGCAATCGTTGGCCGTAATGCTTGTTCCGGCAATGCACGCCATCGATCCGTGCTTTGAAACAAAACCCTCGAAAATGGTGTCGCGCATTTATCGCGATGTCCGGTTCTCACGCAATAAAGACCCATACCGTAGCAATATGTGGCTCAATTTTCAACGAAAAGCCACGCATTGGGAAAGCTTTCCCGGCTATTTTGTTGAATTAAGCAACGCTCATTTTATGTATGGTATGGGCCTTTTTATGCCCAAGCGCAAAACAATGGATCGTTTCCGCGAAGAGGTGCATTACAGCCAAGAATTCTTTCGCGAAGCGGCGCAGCAAGCGCTCAATGCCGGGTTTGAGATTGCGGGAGAAGCATATAAACGTCCGTTAGCGAATGAATTACCCTATTTTTTTCAATCGTGGATTCAGCGCAAACAAATCTACGTTATCAAAACCCTTCCTTTATCCGATGAGCGCATTTACAACCACAAAATCGCGCTACAACTGATGGAAGACTTCACTCAACTCGCCGATTTGTATCGCTTTATGGTGGACGTGGTTGAGGAAATGGAATAAAACGATCGTGAGTAAACTAATTAAGTTCATAAAATCGAGAAAATATGTCCTTGTTACGATAGGTTTGCTGATCGTTTTGGCGATTCTTTTCGCTACCGATAAACTTTCGTGGAACGATTTTCAGAAAACCTCCGAAAGATACGATTACACGGTGCAAGTTATCGGAATTTCAGACGGCGACTCGTTCACAGGCCTAACAAAAGATAATCAGGAAATCCGGTATCGGATTTATGGGATAGATGCGCCCGAAATGTCGCAGCCGTTCAGCAACGAAGCGCGCAAACACTTATCGGGACTAATCTATAAAAAGCATATCGGCATAATAGTTATATCTGCCGATAAATATAATCGGGATGTTGTTCAGGTTTTCACACCCTATGGAAAAGACGTTGGCGCCGAAATGCTCAAAAACGGTTTGGCGTGGCACTATCGCCGTTTCGATTCCTCGCTCGAATACGACCATTACGAGCAACTCGAGATGGAAGCCGAAACCAATAGGACAGGGCTTTGGAGCCAACCCGATGCCGAAAGTCCGTGGAAGTACAGAAATCGGTAAGCAAAAAATCATAAAACTTAAATCACACACCCCTACACCATACAAAAATTACCTATCTTTGCGAAAAACAACAATCCCGTATGATCTGCTTCCCCAACGCGAAGATAAACTTAGGCCTCAACATCGTTTCCAAACGTCCGGATGGGTATCACAACCTCGAAACCGTTTTTTATCCTATCGGATTAAAAGACGCGTTAGAAATTGTTCCTTCAGAGTTGCCATCCACCGAAGGTTATCGTTTTTTTCAAACCGGAATTGAGATTCAAGGAAATGCAGACGATAATTTGGTGATAAAAGCGCTAAAACTAACTTCGGAAGAAAAAGAAATTCCGCCAATCGATATTCATTTGTTAAAAAAAATCCCTTTCGGAGCGGGATTGGGCGGAGGTTCGTCAGACGCGGCGTTTATGCTGAAATTACTCAACAATACGTTTTCTTTAGGTTATACCGTTGCCGAATTGGAACAAAAAGCCGCGAAGATCGGTGCCGATTGTGCCTTTTTTATCCGCAACAAACCGGCATTCGCCACGGGCATCGGCAACGAATTAACGGAAATTAAATTGGATTTAGACGACTATTTCTTCGTTTTGGTAAAACCCGATATTTTCGTCCCCACAAAAGATGCGTACGCGATGATTTCGCCCCAACAACCCGAAATCTCATTACAGAAAATCATCAAAAAACCCATTTCTGAATGGAAAAGATGGATGAAAAACGATTTTGAACCTTCGGTTTTCAAAAAATATCCCCAAATTTGTAATATCAAACAAAAATTATACGATTTAGGCGCGATGTACGCATCTATGTCCGGCTCCGGCTCATCGGTCTATGCTTTTTTTGAAAAAGAAACAGACGTGGAGTTCGATGATTGTTTTGTGTGGAGAAATAAGTGAAAATTATAGAAATCAACCTCAGATATGAAAAAATCAATTTTATCTTGCATCATTTTTGGCTTTTTATTTGCGAGCATAAACGCGCAACAGGTAACAAAACCCGACAAAATCTTCACGTTCACTCCCATTGCGGTTCAAAAACCGGTAATGTTGGATAGCGTAAACTTGAAAGACACCAAGTTTTCTGACGAAACGCTGCTCTCCTACTCCATTTCTTTTCCCGAGCAGGAGCGTTTTACTACTGAACTCAAACCCGATACGGCAGGATTTTTCCATCTTCCCAAGCCACAAAGCGGATATGCGTTTCACTTGCTTTCGTTCTTCGTTACGGGCGACCGCTACGGCAAGGGCAAACTCACCGTTACCTCCCCCAATCCGCTCGAACTTTACGTGAACGATGTAAAACGCGCCACCAAAACGCAGGTAAACGACAGTTTGCATCAAGCGGGTTCTGTGGACGCAACATTGAATGGCTTCACAAACAACGCCCGCGTCATCATTAAACTGTTGGCTTCGGCAGAAAATAAGATCAACCCGGCAGTAAAAATCGAACTGAAACCCGAAAAAGAAGATTCGCTGCTGAGTTTCACGTTCAATAACATCAATCGTCGCCGCATTTCCATCAACGATATTCTCGAAGGCAAGCGCGTAAACAGCTCGTCCATCTCGCCAAGCGGCCGTTTTATTCTGCTGAGTTTGCGCGAAACGCTCAAAGGCGGAGAAAACCGCAACTTTACAGAAATTTACGATACCCGACAAAAACGCACCATTTTATCGGAAGTCGCCAACCGCACCCAATTGAGTTGGATGCCCAAATCGGATATTTTATATTACGTGGCCGACGGAAATGATGGGCGAACAATGTACACGCTTGATCCGCTGAAATCCGAAACAAAGATCATCGCTCAAAACCTCCCAAAAGAGAATTTCTATATCGCTCCCGATGAGAAATCGATGTTCTACTCATCCAAAGAAACATTGTCCGTAACCACGCCAAGCGGGTTGAGAAGGCTTATCGGCATTGACGACCGCCAATCGAGTTATCGCGACCGCTACTATCTGTATCGCTACTTTTTTGAAACCGGACTTGCGCAGCAGCTTACTTTCGGGCGGCAAACCGCTTCGCTAAACGATGTAACCGATGATGTAAAATACCTGCTTTTTTCCACTTCCGATGAAGATTTGTCACAGCGCCCGTTCCGCAAAAGCAGTATGTATATGCTTAATTTGCAAACAATGGACATCGACACGATATGGAAAAATGCGACTTATACGTATTCCGCCCAATTTTCGCCCGACGGCAAACAGTTGCTTATTCACGGCGCGCCGGAAGCGTTTAACGGCATCGGATTAAACATTGCCGAAGGACAAATTGCCAACAGTTACGATACGCAATCGTTTCTGATGGATTTGACAACCAATCGCGTGGAGCCGATAACCAAGAATTTCAATCCCGCCATTAACGCGCAAGAGTGGAATCCCGTGGATAATTTCATTTATTACCGCGTGGAAGAAGGCGACCGTGCCAACGTTTACCGCTATTCGCCGAAGACGAAAAAATTCGATAAACTTCCGTTGAAAGAAGATGTTATCCGTTCGTTCAATGTTTCGGAAAACGGACAGTGGGCTACTTACACCGGCGTGAGCGTTTCCAACTCAAACCGAAGTTATTTACTGAACCTGAAAACAAATGAATCCACCTTGATTTCCGACCCGTATGCCGAACAACTCGGCACGCTTACGCTTGGCGAAGTAAAAGATTGGAGTTTCAGAAGTTCTTTCGGCGACGAAATTGAAGGCCGGTATTACCTGCCACCTAATTTTAACCCGAACAGAAAATACCCGCTCATTGTGTATTATTACGGTGGCACAAGCCCCACTTCGCGCGGTTTCGAAAGCACTTACCCGTTGCACGTTTACGCGGCGCAGGATTACGTGGTTTACACGCTGCAACCAAGCGGCACAACCGGATACGGACAAGAATTCTCAGCACGGCACGTGAACGCTTGGGGCGACCAAACGGCGGAAGAAATCATAGAGGGCGTTCAAAAATTTGTTGCGGCGCATTCGTTTGTGGATGGTAAAAAAATCGGAAATATAGGAGCATCCTACGGCGGATTTATGACGCAATACCTCATCACACAAACCAATATGTTTGCCGCATCGGTTTCACACGCGGGCATCAGCAATATCACAAGTTATTGGGGCGAAGGCTATTGGGGATATTCGTACAGCGCAGGAGCAAGCGCAGACAGCTATCCGTGGAACAATCCGAAACTTTACACGGAACAAAGCCCGCTTTTCCACGCCGACAAAATAAAAACGCCGCTTTTGCTATTGCACGGAATGGCCGATACGAACGTACCCATCGGCGAAAGTATTCAGATGTATACAGCGTTGAAACTGTTGAATAAACCCGTGGAATTTATTCAGGTGGAGGGTGAGAATCACGCCATTTACGATTACGATAAACGCATCGCGTGGAATAACGCCATTTACGCGTGGTTTGCCAAGTGGCTGAAAGGCGATTCGAGGTGGTGGGATTCGATGTATTCTGATAAATAACGGGAGACGATGGCTTTTGCCTTCGTTTGTAAAAATGACAGAACGGCAAGGAAACTGAGAGACTTGGCAATGGGGCGATAAGGATAAACTTCACGTGTCGTCAACATCCTTATAGTCTTTACAAAGGTTTACCTTGCCTTATTAAAAAAGAAAAATATGAAAGATAAGAAAAATTCAAATTCCAAAAAGAAACCGTTGGGGATTCAAGGGTAAGTGAGCCTGAGACAACTTACGAAACTTCTTCAACCGTGGACAAATGGAATCCCAATAAACCGTTTCACGGAACACAGGAAGAATGGTAGGAACATTTTCGGGAGATTGAGAAAGGGGAATTTTCACCCGTAGAAGAAAGTCATCAAAGAATCAGAGAATGGTTGAAAGCAACGCAGTGGCGACTTAATTCAGCCCAATGAAAGCGAAGCAGCGCCGCGTTGGGCTGAATTAAATCAGGCTTTCAGCCTGTTTTGTATTAGATATGATTCACTTTGCACGCCAAGCAAACAAACATTCGAAAAATAAGAGCAACTAAAAACATAAAAATATGAACATAAACAATATTTGTGTCGAAGTAGAGTCAATCGCCCGCTCTGTAGGTGAATTTCTTAAAGACGAGCAGGCAAAACTGCAAAAATCGGATATTGAACTGAAAGGGACACGCAATTTCGTAACCCATATCGATATGGAGGCCGAAAAAATACTTGTGAAAGAACTGACAAAATTAATTCCCGATACTACTTTTCTCACCGAAGAAGGCACTGTTTCCTATGCCGAAGGCAAATATACGTGGATTATAGACCCATTAGACGGCACCACCAATTACGTGCACGGCGACACGCCTTATTCTGTAAGCATCGCGCTGATGAAGGATAAAGAGATTGTATTAGGCGTTGTTTACGATCCTGTTGCCGATGAACTCTATTCCGCTGCCGAAAAAGGAGAAGCTACGCTTAACGGCAACCCGATAAAAGTAAGTTCGCACAACACGCTTACCAACGCGTATATCGGATTCGGAATCCCCTACTCACTTGACGAACAAGGAGAAAAAATCCTGAGAAACGCCATCAAACAATTCCGCAAATGCAGTTTTCGCATAAAAGGTTCTGCAGCCATAGAAATTTGCTATGTGGCCTGCGGCCGAAGCGATGCGTATTTCCACTCCGGTTTATCGCCGTGGGATGTAGCTGCCGGAACGTTTATTTTAAATTGCGCAGGCGGTAAAAGCACCGATTTTTCTAATGGAGAAAAGTACGTTTTCAATAAAGAGTTGGTGGCAAGCAATGGCAGTATTCATCAGGAAATAATGGAGAAGATAATTAGATAATTGCCAATAATTAAACAAAAACAAATTCAACATGAGTTTTTTTATTAGTTTTGCAGAAATATATTCGATATGGAAAAAAACTCAACATATAAAAATCAAGGCCTTGGTAAAGAACGTAACAAAGGCCAAAACGTTTCCGAGCCATTGGAAACGTATGAAACCACGCATTCGATTTCCGAAAAAACCTATACTCACGAAGAAGTGTTCGGTAAATTAAGACGCAGGTTAAAAGAATTCTACAAAGAGAAATGAAAAAATATTCCATTGTTTATTCGCAGGAAGCAAACGATGATATTGAATCGCTTTATTATTTCATCATCAATGAATATAAAGTTTATCAAACAGCCGATAAATACGTTCAAGGATTAGAAGACACAATAAAACAATTAGCCACCAATGCCGAATCTTTTAAAACACAACAGAACAGGTGGCTAAAAAAATACGGTAATTCTGTAAGGAGAGTAAATTATCAAAAAATGGCAGTAATTTATACCGTAGAAAATAACATAGTTTTCATTCGTAGAGTGATTGCTCAATCATTAATCACGGAGTAATTCCCGTAATATGGACCACCAAATAGTTCTAACAGCCTTTCTCTTAACACTTTTTGCCGGGCTTTCCACCGGCATCGGCAGCCTTATCGCGCTTATAGCTAAGCGAACCAATACAAACTTTTTAAGCTTTGCTTTAGGATTATCGGCCGGTGTAATGATCTATGTTTCGTTTATGGAAATGTTGCCCAAATCGTTGGAAATGCTTGCCGACCAATTCGGTGAGAAAACAGGAAACCTTTACACTATTTTGGCGCTTTTTGGCGGTATCGCGTTCATTGCGCTTATCGACTTTTTGGTTCCCGAATCGAGCAATCCGCACGAAATGCACGGTGTGGAGGAAATGAAACATAAGAATAATCGCTTGAAGCATACCGGCCTCATTACTGCAATTACCATTGGCATTCACAATTTTCCCGAGGGCATTGCCACGTTTATGACGGCGCTCAATTCGTTAGAATTGGCCATCCCCATCACTGTGGCTATCGCCATACACAACATTCCCGAAGGAATAGCGGTTGCCGTGCCCATTTACCACGCCACAGGAAGCCGAAAAAAAGCTTTTTGGCTGTCGTTCGCCTCGGGTTTGGCAGAACCGTTGGGCGCCGTGATCGCGTATCTTTTCTTGGTACAATTTTGGAATCCCCTTCTCGATGCGTTAATTCTTGCCATCGTGGCCGGTATTATGATCTTTATTTCGTTGGACGAACTGTTGCCAAGCGCCGAAAAATACGGAAAACACCACCTCTCCATCATTGGGCTTGTTACCGGAATGGCAATTATGGCGGTTAGTTTATTTTTGTTTATTTAAGAGAAAATCCGCAGGATAGAAATTCACCTAACTCAAAACAATACATCTGTTAAAACGTTAAATAGAGAGTTTAAAAATATTTTTTATGAAAAAAGCATACGTATTTCCCGGACAAGGCGCACAATTTGTGGGTATGGGAAAAGATTTATATGAAACATCGTCTTTGGCGAAAGAACTATTTGAAAAGGCCAATGAAATTCTCGGTTTCCGCATTACCGATCTAATGTTCGACGGAACGGACGAAGACCTTCGTCAGACAAAAGTTACACAACCTGCTATATTTTTGCATTCGGTAATTTTAGCCAAAACTTTGGGCGACGATTTCAAACCCAATATGACTGCCGGACACTCGCTGGGAGAATTTTCGGCACTGGTGGCCGCCGGAGCATTATCTTTTGAAGACGGGTTGCAACTAGTGTACAAACGCGCATTGGCAATGCAAAAAGCGTGCGAACAAAATCCATCCACAATGGCGGCAATTTTGGCTTTGCCCGATGAAAAAGTGGAAGAAATTTGTGCGGAAATTGACGATGTGGTGGTTCCCGCCAACTACAATTGTCCGGGACAAATTGTGATTTCGGGATCCATGTCGGGAATCGAAAAAGCGTGCGAGTTAATGAAAGCTGCCGGAGCAAAACGTGCGCTTCCACTAAAAGTGGGCGGTGCATTTCATTCACCATTGATGGAACCTGCACGCGTAGAACTTTCCGAAGCCATTGAAGCAACAAAAATATCAACTCCAGTTTGCCCGGTGTATCAAAACGTTTCCACCGTTGGAGAAACCGATCCTGCAACAATCAAGAAAAACCTTGTTTCACAGCTTACTTCGCCCGTTAAATGGACGCAATCGGTTCAGAATATAATAGCCGACGGCGCAACAGAATTTATCGAACTCGGCCCGGGAAGCGTACTACAAGGATTGGTTACTAAAATAAATAAAGAAGTTGCCGTTTCGGGGAAACAGTGAAAGAGAAATAAAAAATCGGACTAACCTAAAAGTCAAGAGTCTAAAAGCGAAGCAGTCTTCTATCTGACATCTGACCGTCTATTTAATCTTTCTTAGCTAAACTTATTTGTTAAAATCGAAAATAGAAAATACTTTTGTTGCAGAATTTAAAATCAAAATTTTAATAAAATGAAAAAATTATTTATCCTACTCATATTTGCTATCACAGGCTTAATGGCATTCGCTCAGAATCCCAACAACAAAGTGCCCGCTTATAACGAAATAGAAAATAATATCAAGGTATCTTCATCCAATTTTTATTATCCGAATTTAATGGAAAGATACAATTTGGGCGATTCTACTTTTACACCCGATGAAAAAAGGCACCTTTATTTCGGTTATGTTTTTCAACCGGGCTATAATCCTGCAGATACTTCGCAATACAATAACAAGATGGCTGAATTACTGAACAGACAATCTTTTAGCGAAAGGGATTATAACACTATTTTGGAGTATGCAGACGCTTTGTTGCAGGAAGACCCGTTCAATTTACGGGCGTTGAACGCCAAGCTCTTGGTTTATGCGCAAAAAAATAACGTGGATGCCTATAAAAGAACCGCACAAAAAAGACGCATTGTTCAACAGGCAATCACGAGCACCGGTGACGGTATGACCAAAGAAACGCCTTATCATGTGATAAAAGTGGCTCATGAATATGATCTCTTGGGCTTTTTAGGATTTAAATTCGGCGGCGCAGACAAAATAGAAAAGAACTGCAATTGCAATTCTCTTACCCTGGCAAATAATCGTTTCGGGGTCGATAAAATTTATTTTGATATATTCCCTGTCCTCGAATATGCAAGGAAACACGGGAAAGGAAAAATCTAAACTTGTCGTTTATAATAAAATAAAAAGAGGCTGATAATCAACCTCTTTTTATTTTATTATATCCCACTTTATTCTTTGACTATCTTATTGATTTCTTTTTTAAAATCTGTTTTTTGTTCCGGGCTCCATAACCAATCGTCGCTAATCAATAAATCGTAAATCTTTTCTTTTTTCACTTGCGTTGAATCTTGTCCCATCTGTTCTGAACTTATAAGAACGGATTCATTTTCCAAAGAATTCTCATCATACTTTAAATCCAAATCATATTGAGTTTCTGTGTCTCCACCTAATCTCATATCTATAAATTCGCGTTGATCTCTCTCCTGATTCCATTTCCAATGCACAACTACCGATCCGGCCAAACTAGACCTGGTGGTATTATCTTCTATATTCTCTTTCATTACTCTTTCGCTCATAGCTTTTTTTTATTTGAAATCCATACTGCTAGGCTTCATGGTGAAATCCACTTTGCTTTCCATTTTTATATCTATATCTTTATTAATAACATCGTCTAAAACTCTTTCTCCCTTGCTTATTCTATCTTTAACCGAACCCGATTCATCACCGTTCAACATCATAAACGGCTCTAAATTGTCTTTATTTTCATCATAAGAGTTAATAATACTATCCAAATACTCTTCCGTTACCACCCTGCAAATGGTAAAAAGGCGCTCTTCCTGAAAAGAGATATAATAAAACACTTCGCCATTTTTTTCTTTAATATTATCGATTTTGGCCGTTGTAGGAGAAAATCCTGGAATAATAACATTAAACTTGTCGCCTACCTTATATTTCATGAAGACTTTCCTGTTATTTTAATTTTGTTGATTGTGTTTTGAGAGAACCATTATATAAACAGTTTTTATACTCAAAATGTTTTCCACAAAAGAAATGCAACGCACTTTTTTCTAATTTCGGATATATTTAACAAAATATTAGTAAAAAACACAGAAATTAACAACGTGAAAAGGTTAAAAAATAATTTTGTTTTAAAATAATTACTACATTTGCAGCAATGTCATTCTATACAATGACACCTTAATTATCGAGCCGCTCAGATTGTGAAATTTGTGCGGCTCATTTGTGCGGCTTCAATTTTTGAGCCATGAATCCTTAACAAACAAACTTTTGTTTTGTTCGGATTTCTCCTTAAAATATTTATTTTTTTCACAAGAATTTTTTGAAATCGTTTTGAGGAGCGGTTTAAAGATTTAAAATAATACCTACCTTTGTATGTAATTGCATTAATTCAAATGAAAAGAACCGACTTTTTTAAAGATGAAGACGCTCTCGTGCTTTTTTCGGGCGGACAAGATTCCACTACTTGCCTTTTTTGGGCAAAAGAAAATTTCCGAAACGTACATACACTCTGTTTTTCATACGGACAAAGACATTCTCAGGAAATTGAAATAGCAAAGCGCATTGCACAATTGGCAAGAGTTTCCTTCCAATTACTGGATGCTTCCATTATTTCTCAACTCTCTCCCAACTCTCTTACCGATGCATCTATAAGAATGGACGAGGAAAAGCCAACAGATTCATATCCCAACACATTTGTTCCCGGAAGAAACATGCTTTTTCTCACGTTTGCAGCTGCTGTTGCGTACGCAAAAAACATCAGACATTTGGTTACCGGAGTTTCCGAAGCCGATTACAGCGGCTATCCCGATTGCAGAGATACCTTTATCAGATCGGTAAATGCAACTTTAAATTTAGCCATGGACAAACAATTTGTGATACATACGCCACTTATGTGGCGCAACAAAACGGAGATTTGGCAACTGGCCGATGAGTTGGGTGTGTTCGATATTGTCCGCAACGAAACCCTTACCTGTTACAACGGCATAAAAGCAGCCGGTTGCGGCCATTGCCCTGCCTGCAAACTGAGAAACAAAGGTTTGGAAAAATATCTGTCTGAAAAGAAATAACGATAAGTTAAAACACGTGATTTCAGCAACAACAAAATCTTTTTAATTGTTTATATAAATAATTCTTTTTCTTAAAACTAAAACACTTCAATAAAATGAAAACAACGAGCGGAACTTACAGGGAAATTTTTGTAAAAAGGACTTCGGGAATGGTTTCTATGCAACAGGATGTAACCGATTTTTGTGAAAAGTTTATCAAGCCTGTGCATCCTCAAAATTGGGATTGGTCGAAACGAGATTTCAATGAACCTAAGAATGATCCTACAATTGCGGAAGCCCGCGCCATTCGCGACGTTATTTATAAAGACATGCAGAAAAGCGCTAAAAGTAAAGTCGACCTTTCTACCATCACGAACGGAAAAGCCATTAAAGCATTCTTCGATCCGAGAAATAAGTACGAAGAATTCAACATGGAAGAGTTTTGTTATGCACTGAAAGTGGAAATTGAACACGGAAAAATAAGAGACGCGAATGTAACTCTCAATCATCCCATATTGACAGCCATGATCGTGTTGGCGCACATGAGCGAGACGATTACTTACTACAAGCGGCTGCAAGTAATGGAAGCCGAAGGCAAGATCTACGAAATTATGCGCAAATTAAAATCGCTTAAAAGCGGTAAAGATAAATGGTATAAAGAACTGGAAAAAGCCCATGAGGAATTGGAAACTGCTCAAAAAGAATTAGCGGAAAGGTTCGAAAAAGTGGACAATATCCCGACCATAGACGAATTGGAATGAAGTTGTCTCTAAAGTAAACTCTGTTATCAAATTGTCTCCCGATAGCTATCGGGAGAATGGATCCGCCAACTGGCGGAGAAATGAAGAATCTATTTATCTTGACAAAATAGATGTTTCACTTTGTTCAACATGACAAAATGAAACTGCAGTGGTAATTTTGATACAACTTCTTTTTACCGACTTAAAACCTGTCGAACCGATAATAGTGAAGTAAGCTATCGTTTTGGCCTGCCAAAATCTTTAAAACAAGTTCCATGCCCTGAACCGAGAAAGTAATTCCATTTCCGCCGAGCCCCAACACAAAAATGGCATTTTTAAAATCGGGGTGTTCGCCAATGTACGGCAATCCGTCTTTGGTAACTCCAAAAGCGCCTGCCCAATTATAATCTTCAATAAATTTTATTGTCGGAAAAAGCTCGTGGATTTTTTTCATCAATTTATCGGCCTTTTTATTTTTTAATTTATCCGTCAAGCCGCTGAATTTATAAGGAATATCTTCGCCTCCAATCAATAAACGTTTGTCATCGGTTGTTCGCATATAAATATACGGGTTGTCGGTATCCCAGATTAATATATCCTTCAGCTCATCATATAAATTAATATTCTGCTCACTCACACAGGCAAAAGTTGTTACAATATCGGCGTATTTTTTCTTAAACATAGACAACGCTTCGAATCCCGAACAAAAAACAACGCGGTTACAAGTTACCGTATAATCGTTTTCGGTTAAAATCTCCACCTTATCGCCGTATTTAATTTCTTTGATCGGGGTGTGGTCGTAAATTCGCAGTCCGCGTTTGCTGTTTTTATAGAAGAGTTCATGTGCAAACTGAAAAGCGTCCACCGAAGCCCCTTCATCGGAAAGAATTCCCGGATAAGATTCCATTTTGTATTTTTCCTTGATTTCTTCCGAAGTCAGCCATCGGGCATTGAATCCGTGTTTTTTTCTTAGCCGGAATTCCTTTTCTACATTTTTGATATTCTTTTTGGAATGCGAAACCTGTAATGATTTTTTCAACTCGAATCCGCAATTCAAATCTTCCGATTTTACCAATTCATCCAAAATCCGAATGGATTCTATGCCTGCTTTGTAACATTCAACGGCTTCATTTTCGCCGATCATCCCCGCCAAATCCACCAAAGGAGTATCAATTTCGTACTGAAGCATGGATGTTGTTGCCGAAGAACTCCCTGTTCCCACATCCCGTTTATCAATAACAACCGTATCATATCCGGCTTGATGCAAAGCATGACTGATGAGCGCGCCGGTAATTCCCGCGCCCACAACTGCAATTTCGCAATTTATACTTTCTTGCAACGTGGGATAACTGTTCAATATCCCATTTTTTAACAACCAAAAAGCTTCAGGTGATCTTAGTTTCATTTTTTATTTATATTTTATTAGGAACTTGTATTAGAACAATGGAAAGAATGCATTTGTTTTATATATACATACAAGTTAAATTAAAATTACGAACTCAAAAAACGAAAGGAAAGACAGTATGAACTTAGAGAAACAAGCGGAAACTTTAAACGATTTGGTATTGATCAACAACGACAGAGTAGAGGGTTATCAAAAAGCCATTGAGGAATTGAAAACGGAAGACGCCGATTTAAAAAGTGTATTTCAGGAAAGAATCAACCAAAGCCGCAACTTCCACGCCGAACTGGTAGCCGAAGTAGCAAAGTCGGGCGAAGAATTGGAAAAAGGAACATTGGTATCGGGTAAAATATACCGCGCCTGGATGGACGTGAAGGCTTTCTTTAGCGGAGGCGACAGAAAAACCATCCTCGATAACTGCGAAGATGGGGAAGATGCAGCACTACGCGCTTACGACGAAGCTCTGGAATGTCAAAACATCACTCCCGAGCAAAGAGCGATCATTATTCGTCAGCAAGCCGAAGTAAAAGCTTCTCACGATAAAATTAAAGCCATGCGCGACGCGCTTTAAACAGCGGCTCTACATTTAAGAAAACGTTATCAATTAAGGGCGGGAAATTTCCGCCCTTAATCGTAATCAAATAATTTCATTTATAAAAAAATCATGAAAAGTCAAGAAAAAAACAATCAACAGAAGAATCCGGAAGAAAACAAGGGAAACGCCTACCCTACCATTCCCGGAAAAGGGCCGGAACCGGCAAAAGTATCTCAAATCAAAGTAAAAGATGCGTCGAAAGATAAAATGGGTGATGCAGACCGGATGGCTTCACAGGAACTGCGGCCGAAAACCTCCGACAGTGCAAAACAACAAGATCTAGCCGTCAATAAAGGCGGAGGACTCGATAATCCGATGACCACGAATCAGGGATTGAAAATCAACGACGACCACAATTCGCTAAAAGCGGGAGAAAGAGGACCTTCACTGCTGGAAGACTTCATTATGCGTGAAAAAATTACGCATTTCGACCACGAACGTATACCCGAAAGAATCGTGCACGCTCGCGGTTCAGGTGCGCACGGCGTTTTCGAAGTTACCAATCCCATCCCTCAATTTACAAAAGCGAAATTCCTGTCGGAAAAAGGAAAGAAAACTTCCGTATTTGTACGTTTTTCCACGGTAGCCGGCGCACGGGGCTCTTCAGACCTTCCGCGCGATACACGCGGATTTGCCGTGAAATTTTATACGGAAGAAGGAAATTACGATTTGGTAGGCAACAACATGGCACCGTTCTTTATTCAGGATGCCATGAAATTCCCCGACTTGATCCACGCTGTAAAAGTCGAACCACGCAACGAAATTCCGCAAGCCGCATCGGCTCACGATACGTTTTGGGATTTTGTATCAACATCGCCCGAAACCATGCACATGATATTTTGGCTGATGAGCGACCGCGCGCTGCCGCGCAGCTTGCGTATGATGGAAGGGTTCGGAGTACACACATTCCGTTTCATCAACGATAAGGATGAATCGTGTTTTGTGAAATTCCATTGGAAACCTCTGTTGGGCGTTCATTCCATGATTTGGGACGAAACGCAAAAAGCTTCGGGTAAAGATGCCGATTTTCACAAAAGAGATCTGTGGGAAGCCATTGAAAGCGGCAACTACCCCGAGTGGGAACTTGGAGTACAAATTGTGCCGGAGCAGGATGAATTCAAATACGATTTCGATTTGCTTGATCCCACAAAACTGATTCCCGAAGAATTAGTTCCCGTGCAGATCGTCGGAAAAATGACGTTGAACCGTAATCCGGATAACTTCTTCGCAGAAACCGAACAGGTTGCTTTCCATCCCGGACACGTGGTGCCGGGCATCGATTTCACCAACGATCCGCTCCTGCAAGGACGTTTGTTCTCGTACACCGATACGCAGATTTCTCGTTTGGGTGGTCCCAATTTCCATGAAATCCCCATCAACCGCAGTATTGTTAATGTAAACAATAATCAGCGCGACGGTATGCACCGCATGCAGATAAACGTAGACGAAACCTCGTACAGCCCAAATACCATCGGCGATAACAATCCGTATCAGGTATCGAAAGCCGACGGCGGTTACACAAGTCATTACGAACGCATTGATGCACACAAGATCCGTGCACGAAGCAAAAGTTTTCTCGACCATTATTCGCAGGCCATTCTTTTCTACAACAGCCAAAATGAGGTGGAAAAACAGCATATTAAAGATGCGTTCAGTTTTGAATTGGGAAAATGCAAACGCGAATCAATTCGTATCAATGCACTCAAAATGATTAATCAAGTAGATAAGGATTTGGCAAAATATGTGGCCGATCAGCTTGGGTTGGCAGTTCCGCAGGAAAAACCCGAGAATATGCAACACGGCGCAGATGCCAAGCCCGAAGAATACGAAACCGTATTCAAAAAGCCCGAAATCGAAGATTCACCTGCATTGAGTATTTTACGCAACGATTCTAAAGATTCCATCGCTACGCGTAAATACGCACTTTTGTGCGACGACGGGGTTGACGCCGCTGAACTAACAAACATAAAGAAAGCGTTATTAGACGAAGGCGCCGGGGTTCGCGTGGTGGCTTCGCATCAGGGAAAACTAATAGGTGAAAACGAGTTGGCTGCCGACGACAGTGTTCTTACAACTTCATGCGTGCTGTTTGATGGCATTGTTGTTTTGAAGGGTTCGGATAAAATGGTAGAATCCATGAAAAACGACCCGCGTTTTAAAGAATTTGTAAAAGATACTTACCAACACTTTAAGCCCATTGCTGCTCAGGGTAATACTATTGATTTCGTGATGTCGGCTATCGGCGATGATCTGACTGTTGAAGACGGTATCGTTAAAAACGGTAATCCTTCCGATATCATTAAAACCTTTAAGCAAGGGCGTTTTTGGAATAGATAACCAAAAAGCCGTTTCTTTAAAATTAAAAAACCGGAAAGAAAAATTCTTTCCGGTTTTTTGTTTCTTTCTTCAATTACATTTTCCGACACTCCTCGGCGCATTTTCTGCACGCTTCAGCACATTGCTGACAGTGGTCGTGTTGATGTTTTTCACACTCGTCGGCACATTTATCGCAGATATCGGCGCATATTTTACACACTTCTTTGGCCTTTTCGCTGCCCAAACTCATTAATTGAGCGGCAGCGTAACAAATGGCGGCACATTCCATATCCGATTGGATACATTTTGCCATCATTTTAACATCTTCTTCTTTCGTGCAAGACGATGCACAATAATTACAGGCGCTTGCACAGGCAAGACACGCATCTATACATGATTTGTATTTTTGATCCATTGTTTTAGTTTTTACTCGTTTGTTAATTTTTAATCCGTCTATAAAAGCAATACGGGTAATTGCCGATCGACAATTACCCGTATTTCGAAATGGTGGAATTACAGTTTATCCAATTGTCTGTCGAACCAACCTTTAACTTCGTCTTTGGTTTTTCCGGTTCTGTTTTGGATTCTACCGTATAATTCATCTTCTTTTCCTTCTTCGTAGAGAAGATCGTCATCGGTAAGGTCAGCCCATTCTTGTTTTGCGCGGCCTTTCAATTCATTCCATTTTCCTTTAAATCTTAAGTCGTCCATAATAATAATTTTTAATTGAGTTCCTGCATTGAAAGCTCTATATATAAAACAAGCCCGGCTTTTGTATTGTTCCCTCATTTGCTCCTTGGGGAAGGCATTTATAGTTATTTAACCCTGCCTCTTAAAAATGTTTAAGGCATTACGTTTGAAGCATAAAAAGCCCGATAAATTCTAACTGTTATCGGGCTTTTAATTAATAAACAAAAATGTATGAAATTTTTATGCGTTTACAATTTCTCCTCCGTTAGGATGCAGGCATTGCCCCGTAATATAACTCGCATCGTCCGATGCCAAGAAAAGATACGATGGAGCCACCTCATTGGGTTGTCCGGCGCGCCCCATAGGAACATCAGTGCCGAATTCCGAAACCTTTTTCTTATCGTAAGTTGATGCGCTTAACGGCGTCCATATCGGCCCGGGAGCAACAGCATTTACCCTGATTTTTTTATCTACCAAATTCTGCGCGAGGCTACGGGTGAGTCCCATGATAGCACCTTTCGTAGCCGAGTAATCAATAAGCTGACCGCTGCCACGGAAAGCCGTAACGGAACTCGTATTAATGATAACATTGCCTTCTTTCAGGTGAGGCATCGCATATTTGGTAACCCAGAAATAGGAAAACACATTGGTGTAAAATGTGCGCTCCAATTGCTCTGTAGATATTTTCTCGATCCCTTCAGCTTCCCAATGCAATGCGGCGTTATTTACCAAAATATCCAGTTTAGAAAACTTTTCGATGGTTTTATCCACCGCTTTTTTGCAGTTATTTTCTTTGGAGAGGTCTCCTTTCAATAACAAACATTCCTGTCCCAAGTCCCGGACTTCCTTCTGCGTGGCTTTTGCATCTTCTGTCTCGCTGAGATACGCTATCGCGACATCCGCTCCGTGCAGAGCGAAAAGCAGCGCTACGGCTTTTCCGATTCCGCTATCGCCTCCCGTGATCAAGGCCACTTTTCCGGCAAGTTTTTTATGTTGCTTCAGGGGTTCCGATTCAGGAACCGGTTTCATTGCGTACTCTTGTCCCGGGCGTCGTTGTGATTGTTGGGGACGTGCTTTTTTTGTTTCTTTTTGATCTTGCATAGTAGTTGGGATTTTATTCAGATTTTGCGTCTTTGTTTACGGATTCAACCGCTAATTGAGTCAAAGTAAGGTCTGTAGATTTTTCTTCCATGAGTGTTTTTTCCAAAATTTCCGCTGCATCGTGCAAACCGAGCGTTCTCGCCAATTCAGAAAGGCTTCCGTAGGTAGCAATTTCATAATGTTCTACTTTTTGGCAGGCAATGATAATAGCTACATCGCGAACCATTGAGCCTTCGTCTGTGTCTTCCAAAGCGCCTTCTCCTTCCTTTAAAATACCTAGGATGGCATCGCATTTCTTCTTTTCGGCCTTTTCGCCTAACAGTTTAAATATTTCTTTGAGCCTTTTCACATGCTCTTGCGTTTCAGTCTGATGCTTTTTCACATCCGATTTTAATGAATCGGAAGTCGCTGCGGATTCCATTTTCTTGAGTCCTTTCAGAATTTCATCTTCGGCGAAATAAATATCCTTTAATCCGTCAACAAAAAATTCTTTTAATTTTCCTTCGTCTTGTTTACTGAATTGTACGTTATCATTCTTTTTCGATGAGCTTTTGCTCGTTTTTTTTGATTCCATAATTTAATTTTTTAATTGTTTATAATTGAGGGTTCTACTTTATCCGTTTACGATATCTCCGCCATTCGGATGAAGGCATTGTCCGGTCATATAACTCGAATCATCCGAGGCGAGGAATAGGAAACAAGTGGCAACTTCATTAGGTTGTCCGGCTCTTCCGAGCGAAAGTTCATGTCCAAGGTCTTCTATTTTCTTATCAGGGGAATTTTTAGCGAGAAGTTCCGTCCAAATTGGTCCGGGAGCAACAGCATTTACCCTTATATTTTTGTATCCAACGCTTTGTGCGAGGCTTCTGGTAAACCCGATGATCGCGCTCTTAGTAGCAGAATAGTCAATAAATCGTCCATGGCCTGAATATGCGTTTACCGAACTGGTATTTAATATGGAACTTCCTTCCTTAAGATGCGGGAGTGCATATTTGGTCACCCAAAAATAAGAAAACACATTGGTTGAAAAAGTTCTTTCCAATTGCTCGGCAGATATATCTTCCAATCCGTCTGTTTCCCACTGCACGGCCACATTATTAACTACAATATCTAGTTTTGAAAATTTTTCAAGCGTTTTATCAACCGCTAGTTTGCAGTTTTCCTCTTTGGAGAGGTCTCCTTCTATAAGCAAACATTCTCGACCGAGTTTTTCTATTTCCTGTTGGGTGGATTTTGCGTCTTTATCATCATCGAGGTAAGCTATGGCAATATCGGCACCGTTTGCCGCGAAAAGCAATGCTGTTGCTTTGCCTATGCCGCTATCCCCACCCGTAATTAAAGCTACTTTTCCTTCAAGTTTGTTGCTCTGAGAAATGGGTGTAGTGTTGGGTTCGGGATCTAATTTAAAATTTTGGTCTAGAAGATCTGCTTCGTTCTCGTTTTGTTTGTCTTCTTTCTCTTTTTCCATTAATTGTTGTTCCTAAGTAGACTCTGAAAGAACCAAAGCCCTAAAAAGTGATAGCCTTTTGTTTCGTCCTATCAAATCCGTTCCTTAGAGTAAAAGTTTGATTGTTGATTAATTGTAATCAACCTGGTTGTTAATATCCCTATCTACTTCTTCTCGGCCTTTGCCAAGGTAGTCTTCTTCCGGCCCCTTTACGATACCGACATTCTGCTCGTCGTTGTCTTCGTTTTCGTGATAAATATTGTCGTCTCCTTCTTTAACCGGATGTTCACTGTCGGAATCACCTTCATGAAAATCACTTCTTTCTTTCACTTCCTGATATTTATCGTTCTTGTTATCTTCGTACTGTTCCTTGTTTTCCTTCAGGTTAGTCTCGGAAGTAAGTTTGTCTTTGTTTGTTTTTGAGTCCATCATTTGATTTTTTTTAGCGCCTTAATTTGTGTGGGGCACATATATAAAACGTGGTGTAGAAACGGATTGTTTCCTCAATTTCGGCGCGTTATACTTAATTATACTTTAATAACACATTTGGGGAGCAATTCTGCAATTTCATTTTTCGGGATTACCGGTTTTCGCCTTCACCCACTCGTCATTCTTATTGCAATAGCTACACTTTCTTTTATCTCCCGATATCATCTCTTGTGTGTTTCCACAATAAGTGCATGCGTAAAGGCCGCTCTGCAAAACATGTTTTGTTTTTTTCTTCAAGTAATCGGGCCACACAGGCAGGCCGGGCTTTATCTCTTTTTCATCGTATAACAGTAGGTTTACTTCACCGCTTGTTTCCAATATGCCATTTTTAACTTGCCCAAGATGAAGGATGTGGTGTTTCCTGAGAGCCGAGAAAAACTCATCCATCGCCAATTCTTTATGCTCGAGGGATTCTTCCGATGCTTTGCCGTTGCGGATAACACAAATCGGTTTTCCCTCCATAACAGCCTCAATTTTTTCGGAATGCGTCATAAACTTGGTAATCAACCAATAAAGAGAAAACACTACCAAAAATACCACAACCGCATACACGATACCGATCTCTTTATAGATCATTGGGTCGCCTGCGGATGAACCGAGCGCGATGATGATCAGCAGTTCAAAAACAGATAACTGTTTCACTCCGCGCCTTCCCATCACCCGCAGTCCGACAAAAATCACCACGAACATGATCAGTGTACGCAACGCTATTTCCCAAAGGAAAACAAAGTTCTCATCGCCAAAAAATATATCTTGCCAATTCATAAATTTCCAATATTAAGTGTAACTGTAAATTAAGTTCATTTTCTAACAATACAAAACCTACGAATGTTCAACAATACTGCTTAACCGCGTTTTCATCGAACCAAGTGGCATCCGCCAATGTTCTATATAAAAACAATCGATTATGAGATCAATTTGGAATGGAGCCGTCGGGTTCGGCTTGGTAAACATCCCCGTAAAAATGTATTCGGCCACCGAAAGCAGTTCGCTTGACCTCGACATGTTGGACAAGAGCGATCTGTCCAACATCAAATTCAAGCGGGTAAACGAGAAAACCGATAAGGAGGTATTGTGGGAAAATATTGTGAAAGGTTATAAGTTAGACGACCGATACATTGTGTTGGACGATGAAGATTTTGAAGCCGCAAGCCCCGAAAAAACCCGTGTATTTTCCATTCAGCAATTTGTGGAAGAAGATGAAATAGAAAGTGTTTATTTTGAAACCCCCTATTTTTTGGAGCCGCAAAAGAACGGCGAAAATGCTTATATCCTGTTGGTGGAAGCGCTTAAAAAAACGAAGAAAGTGGGCGTGGGCACATTCGTTATGCGAAATAAGGAAATACTCGGCATCGTAAAACCCTATCACGATTTGCTCATTATTAACAGAATACGCTTTCCCGAAGAATTGCGTGAATACGATGAACTGAAAGTCCCCGATAAAAAAGTTAAGCCCGGCGAATTAAAAATGGCTGTTACGCTCATCGAGCAGAACACCGAAAAGTTCGATCCCGAACAATACAAGGATTCGTACAACGCCGACCTGTTGAAAATCATCCAACAAAAAGCCAAAGGCAAGAAATCGAAAGTGATAAAAGTAGAAGACACTTCCGATAAAACAATCGACCTGATGGCGAAGTTGAAAGCGAGCCTCGAAAAATCGAAGAAAAACGTCTCCTGATGCCCCTCGAATCGTACAAAAAGAAGCGTGATTTCACCCGCACATCGGAGCCTGACGGCTCGTTGGCTGCGCCAACCAACCGGTTGGTTTTCGTGGTGCAGCGACACGCCGCCACACGGCTGCATTACGATTTCCGCCTCGAAATGGAGGGCGTGCTCAAAAGCTGGGCGGTTCCCAAAGGCCCGTCGCTCAACCCCGCCGATAAACGCCTCGCCATGATGGTGGAAGACCACCCCTACAATTACCGCACCTTTGAAGGAACCATTCCCAAAGGAAGTTACGGCGCCGGCGAAGTGGAAATTTGGGACGAAGGCACCTACGAACCTTTGCTGCGCAAAGAAGGAAAAACCGATGAAGAGATTCTGTTGGAAAGCCTCAACAGCGGCTCCATAAAGATCATTTTGCACGGTGAAAAGCTAAAAGGCGAATTCGCCTTGGTGAAAATGCACGGTGCAAAAGACGAGAATGCGTGGCTGCTCATCAAGCATACCGATGAATTCGCCCAAAAAGAACCCTACGACGCCGAAGCGTACACCAACGCCTCTTCCAAGGTAACGCGGCTTGCAGAAAAGAAGTACAAAAACTACCAAAAACCGCAACCCAAGCCGCACACGAAAAGAAATTACGCTTCGCATTTATCGGGACAACCCAAATTGTCCGATTTCATCAGGCCCATGCTCGCTTCTCCTGCAGAAGAAGCCTTCGATAGCTACGATTGGGTTTTCGAAATAAAATGGGACGGCTATCGCGCCATTGCCGACCTCACGGGCGGCCTGCAGTTTTACTCCCGAAACGGATTGTCCTTCAAAGGAAAATATCCGCAGATTGAAGAAGACTTGAGGGAACAAAACCACCCGATGATCCTCGACGGCGAGATCGTGGCGTACAACGCCGAAGACACGCCCGATTTCCAAACACTTCAACACTTGATCGACAATCCGCAGGCTCCGCTCATCTATCACGTGTTCGACCTTCTGTACCTTAACGGCCACAGCACCGAAAGCCT
This sequence comes from Bacteroidota bacterium, assembly GCA_023424395.1. Taxonomy (GTDB): domain Bacteria; phylum Bacteroidota; class Bacteroidia; order Bacteroidales; family Dysgonomonadaceae; genus JAFADY01. Next base: position 90,862 of record JAFADY010000055.1, read on the forward strand.
TACGCTGCTGCAACGCAAGGAACTACTCAGGGAAGCGCTTATAGAAACGCCCCATATTCAGTTCTGCGACCATGTGGAGGGCAAGGGCAAAGAGTTTTACAAAGCGGCGCAAAAAGCCGACCTCGAAGGCATCATCGCAAAAAAGAAATCGAGCATTTACAGCCGCGGTATCCGAAGTTCGGAGTGGCTGAAAGTGAAGAACCATAAATCGGAAGAAGCGGTGATCGTGGGTTATACCGAACCCAAAGGCGGACGAACCCGATTCGGGTCGCTTATTTTGGGACGTTACCAAAACGGCAAACTCATTTACGCGGGACACGTAGGCTCTGGTTTTAACGATAATTCCCTCAAAGAAATTCACGATCTTTTACAACCTACGGTCACGGAAAAAATGCCTTTCGACACCAAGCCCGTTACCAATTCCCCGCCCACGTGGTTAAGGCCCGAGTGGGTGGTTTCCGTTAAGTACGGGCAGATAACGGAGGACGGACTTTTCCGCCATCCCGTGTTCTTAGGCATCCGCGACGATGTTTCGGCTATGGAGTTGTATCAGAACAGTCTTACCGATCATTCATCCGCGGAGATCGATACGGAAACGCCCTCTAACCCCGAAAGAGAGGTACGTTACACCAACCGCAACAAACTTTATTGGAAAAAGGAAAAGATCACCAAAGGCGAGTTGATCGATTATTACCTTTCCATAAGCGATTATATCCTGCCGCATCTTGCCGACAGGCCGCAGTCCCTGCACCGCTTTCCCGAAGGGATTGACGGACTCAGTTTTTACCACAAAGATGCCGGCAAAGATGCGCCGTCGTGGGTGGAAACGGTTCGCATCTTTTCAGAATCTACCGAAAAAGAGATCGAATACATTGTATGTAACAACAAAGAAACGTTGGGTTATCTCGCCAATTTGGGCTGCATCGAACTCAATCCTTGGAACAACCGCATGCAAAATCCCGGCAAACCCGATTATCTGATCATCGATCTCGATCCAAGCGATAAAAACAGTTTTCTTGAAGTGATCGAAGCAGCGCAAACCACCAAAAAAGTGTTGGACGGTTTCGGTGTTCCCGCGTATTGCAAAACTTCGGGCAGCACGGGCATACATATTTATGTGCCTATGGGCGCCAAATATGCTTACGAGCAGGTGCGCGATTTCGGACAGATCATCGCTCAGTTTGTTCAACAGCAACTCCCCGAAACCACGACGTTGGAACGTAACCTCAAAAAACGCGGCCAGAAGATCTATTTCGATTACCTGCAAAACCGCGAGGGACAGACTGTCGCAAGCGTTTACAGTGTCCGCCCCAAACCCGGCGCCACCGTTTCCATGCCCATCGAATGGAATGAACTCACCGCCGATCTTTCCATTCAGGATTTCACGATAAAAAACGCCCTCTCCCGCATATCGACGAAAGGCGATATTTTCTTCCCTGTGTTGGAACAAGGGATAGAATTGGAAAAAGCGTTGGACGAAATACTCAACAATTCTACTTAGCGCATCAATGTTTCTCAATCTCATTCAATCTCTATCAATCTGACTTAATCTCTAAATAAAAATGAACATCTTCGATATACAAACCGTCAACCGCATCAGCCGACTTCTTCAAGACCGTAAACAAACCGTGGCCGTGGCCGAAAGCTGCACGTCGGGGCTTATTCAGAACGCCTTCTCGCAGGCCAAAAACGCCACTTTGATCTTTCAGGGCGGGATAACTGCTTATAATTTAGGTCAGAAAACCAAACAATTAAATATCAATCCAATTATGGCTGAAAATTGCAATTCCGTCAGCAAGGAAGTGTCGGAGAAAATGGCGATGGAAGTAGCCCCGAAGTTCAACGCCGAATTGGGGCTTGCCATTACCGGATACGCTGAACCCGTTCCCGAACTCGATATCAAAACCTGCTATGCCTTCATTGCCTTGGCCGAAAACG
>JAFADY010000003.1 GCA_023424395.1 Bacteroidota bacterium
ACTTTATCGTCAGGAATCATAGCGGAATTTTCATTAATTATTTGTAATTCAACACTATAAAATTACTGACTTTTCTGCTATATTCCTAATTTTCAAGCATATTTCTTACATCGAACTCACGTTAAATACATAAAGAATTATAAAGCCATTCGTTCAAATAAATATCATTTTTAATGAACTTTCCTTTGCAGCAGAATGTTTTATTTGTAGAAACTTAATAATAGGACAATTACATTTAAATAATGCAATAATGAACAAACGAACAATTGGAACAAATGCCGGTATTATTTGGAACCTCTTGAACAACAACGAGAGATGGGATGTTTGTCAATTATCGGATAAATCGGGATTGACTGAAAAGGAAGTTTATGCTGCGGTGGGATGGTTAGCTCGTGAAAACAAAATTGAAATAGAAGAAAAACCGGACGACAACGACTGTTTCTATCTTATTTGCGAATATTACTTCTAAAAATTTTACTACAAAAAATTTTAAAGTCCGGGTTCATTACTGAATCCGGACTTTTTTATTCGTCTTTTTATGTATCGGGACGCATCACATAATTTTCTTCGCCCGCAGGTGCTGTTGCCACTTCCAGGCAGTTTCCATCGTATCTTGTATATCTTCCACGGCCTTCCAGCCCAAAACGTTGTTGGCTTTATCGGAATTGGCCCAAATTTGCTCAATATCGCCCTCGCGGCGGCCTACAATTTGATAATTCAAAGGCTTACCCGAAACTTTTTCAAAAACTTCAATTAGCTCCAACACCGAAAGTCCATTGCCTGTTCCCAGATTAAACACCTCGATCTTTTCATCCGACTTATTCTCGAGCATACGCTCAATGGCAATTACGTGGGCTTTGGCCAAATCAACCACGTTAATAAAATCGCGGATGCAAGAGCCGTCGGGCGTGTCGTAATCGTTACCGAAAACGCTTAACTGTTTGCGAATTCCTATTCCGGTTTGGGTGATGTACGGCACCAGATTTTGCGGCACGCCTAAAGGAAGTTCGCCTATTTCAGCCGAAGGATGCGCGCCGATAGGATTAAAATAGCGCAGAATAATGCTTTTTATAGGCGCTCCCGAATGCACATAATCCTGAATGATCTCCTCGTTTATCTGTTTCGTATTTCCGTAGGGAGATGCGGCCGGTTTAATGGGCGCATTTTCGTCTATCGGGTTGTTATCTGGCTCTCCGTAAACCGTACACGACGATGAAAAAACGATACCTTTCACATTAAATTGCGGCATCAATTCAAGCAAATTAAGCAACGATACAATATTGTTCCGGTAATACATCAAGGGCTTTTGAACCGATTCGCCTACGGCTTTGCTTGCAGCAAAATGGATAATTCCTTCAATGCCGACATGTCGTTTAAAAAGCGCTTTCATGGCAGGCATATCCACACAATCCAGTTTTTCAAAAACAGGACGTTTTCCGGTTATTTTGGTAATGCCTTCAATTACATCGGCATTGGAGTTGGAGAGATTATCGATGATAATGACGTCGTATCCGGCTTGTTGAAGTTCAACTACCGTATGCGAACCGATATATCCGGTTCCGCCCGTTACAAGAATTTTTTTTGACATAATGGATTTTCTATTTTCAGGTTGATGTTGGTTACAAATATACTAAATTTACAGACAGCATGCGCATTTTTGAGTGTTTTCGTGTAAAAGTAATTATTTTTGCACAAAAGAAAATCAGATGCACGACTTAAGCAAACTTTCAGAAGAAGCCGCGATAAAAACGCCGGAATGGAAAAGTTTTTTCCGAAAAAATAAACTTCGTTTAATGAAGATGGATAAAGAAATTACGCAGCTTCACGAAGAAGTCTCCGCCGAAATAGATTGTTTGCAATGCGGAAATTGTTGTCGTGGCTTAGGCCCGATGATCCTGGAAAAAGACATCGACCGGTTATCAAAAAAACTGAAAATACGCCCGTCGGATTTCATCGGAAAATTCCTCCGAAAAGATGAAGACAAGGATTGGATTTTCCGTTCAATGCCCTGCCCTTTTCTCGGCGCCGATAATTACTGCGCCGTTTACGAAAGCCGCCCCAAAGCTTGTAGCGAATATCCGCATACGGACAGGAAAAAATTCTATCAAATTTACGGCCTCACTATAAAAAATGCGTCGGTATGCCCTATCGCCTTCGGCGTTTTAGAAAAATTAAAAGATTTGTAATACCCGATTGGCTTTTGCTGAAGTAAATTGCGTATTTTTGCGCATTATTTTTTTAAAAAATGAAAAATCTAAAAAAATCACCTTATATTTTACTGTTATTTGTTTTGTTTTTTTATTCATGCTCGCTGTTAAATAATGGAACTGCAAAGAATAAAGAAAACGACGAAATATTCACGTTGCGTTTCCAAACTCCTGTTTATGATGTTTCCAACCGGTTTTCCATTGCATTAGACAGCGTCATCAACGATTCCCGCTGCCCGAAAGATGTTCAGTGCGTTTGGGAAGGTAGCGCAAAAGTAGGTTTTTCTATCCAAATCCACGAAACCAAAACACAACATAACTTCACGTTGGAAACTCTGCCTTCTGAAAACGATACCACCATCGGAAATTTCAATATCAAATTGCGTGAACTTTCTCCTTATCCCACAAGCAATAAAGTTTTGCCTTACTATAAATACGAAGCCGAAATTGAAATAAAAGAGTTGTAATTCTCAAAAATTGATTTCTGCAAGCCGTAATTATACAGTTTTCCGCAGAATTTAAACAATCTGTTATTTTTTTCACTTAAATTTGCATGCGTTGCTTGCTTATGGAATTTTGTGTGCAGACATATTACAAAAAGGAAGACTTGCCTCCTATCGAAGATGTGAATTTTTTTCACTATGCCTCTTCTTTTAATTGGAACGAAAATATCTCGTATTACAAACCGCTCATGCTGGTGGTTTTTGAAGACGAAAAACCCGTTGCAGCCATGTTTGCGCTTACCATGCGGATAAACAGGTTTCTGTACGGCTCTTTTTTCAAAAGATGCTATATTTCACAGCAACCCAGCTTTTTTGAAGAATATTTGCCGCAAATAGAGATCTTCGATCTTTTGATGAAAGGACTTGTAAAGGAAGTGGGCGGCAAGGTATTTTTCATTGAGTACAGAAACATTTCCAGCGCTATTTTCGGGTACAAAGGTTTTCGCGATAACGGTTTTTACTCCGTGAAATGGATCAGCATCAAAAATTCTCTGCAACGAAAACGCACCATTTGGAACCAAATGAGCGTTATGCGAAAAAATCAGATAAACAAAGCCCGACGGAAAGGTATTGCAATTGAAGAATTAACTTCCGCTGAAAAATTACCCGAAATCTATAAATTGGTTGAAGAAGCAAAAAATTGGAAAATAACCCGCAGGTTTCCGCCCTATCAGTACTTCGAAAACTTCTATAAATATTACATTTTAGAAGGAAAGGGCAAAATTCTTATAACTCGTTATCACGATAAAATAATCGGAGGCATCATTCTCGGTTTCGAGCAAGAAAAGGTGTATTGCCTCTACTATTGGGGAAAAGACAAAACCTATCAAACCATTCACCCAAGCGTTTTCACCATTTACTCAGCTATGGAAATGGCCGAAGAAAACGGCTATCAATCTTTCGATTTTATGGATGCCGGATTTTTAAACAAAAGAACGGGGCGGCCGCGGTTTCTCTTGCAATTCGGAGGAAAACAACAGGCAAGCAGGCGTTGGTACCGTATTAATTGGCAGTGGCTAAATTTTTTCGCCAACAAAATATACGATTGATTTTTGCGTTACTACCCCATATGCACACAAAACCGATGAAGCATTTTCTGATATTTATTTCAGCCTTCGTTTTCAGTATATCAATTGCTGCGCAAAGCGTAAAAATAAGCGGAGTTGTTACAGACTTAGACGGGAAACCCATTGAACTTGCTGCCATTCAGGTGAGAAATACGGCCACAGGCACGATCACCGATCTGCAGGGCCGATATTCTTTCGACGTTGCGCCGCAAGATTCTTTGACAATTGTTTTTTCGTGTATCGGCTATCACAGAACGCAACGTATTTTACCGAGAGTAACTTCCAACATCACCCTCAACGTTGTGATGCGCGAAAATACCATGGAGCTGGAAGAATTTACCGTTACCGCAACCCGTCGCGAATCGCCCAGCATGCAAACATTGGATGTTGAAAATATTAAACTTCTGCCCGATCCTTCCGGCGGAAGCATAGAATCGTTGATCGTAACTTTTGCAGGGGTGAGTTCAAATAATGAATTAAGTTCGCAATACAATGTGCGCGGTGGAAATTACGATGAAAATATTGTGTATGTAAACGGCATTGCCATTCATCGGCCATTGTTAATTCGTTCCGGGGAACAAGAAGGCTTGAGTTTTATCAATCCTTATATGACTTCTACCGTAAATTTTTCGGCGGGAGGCTACGATGCCAAATACGGCGATAAAATGTCATCGGTGCTCGATATTCAATACAAACAACCGAAAAATTTTGAGGCAGCGGCAACGGCAAGTTTTCTGGGCGGCAATTTGTACGTGGGCAGTTCCGGTGAAAAATATTCGCAAGTTACGGGCGTACGCTACAAAACCAACCAGTCGCTTTTGAATACGATGGATACAAAAGGCCAATATAATCCCCGATTTTTGGATGCACAGACTTTTGTAAATTATAACATAACTCAAAACTGGGGCATTAGTTTCCTCGGTAATTTCTCGCAAAACATTTATGAATTTACTCCGGAAACAAGGAGCACGTCTTTCGGGACGCTGGCCGATGTTCAAAACTTTACGGTTTATTTCGATGGTTGGGAAAAAGACCGCTTTCAAACGCTTTTTGGCGCGCTTACCTTGAAAGGGAAAATAACCGAGAACTCAACCATTGGCTTGCAAGCATCCACTTTTACATCGGATGAAATTGAAACTTATGATATTACAGGACAGTACTGGTTAAACGAGTTAAATATTGATCCTGAAACAGGAGAATCGTCAACCGGAGATTTATTGGGTGTGGGAACTTATCACGAACACGCGCGGAATAAACTCAAAGCAACGGTAACTGCTCTCTCCGTTTTCGGCAACCACAAAATTAACACGCACGAAATTCAGTGGGGCGCATCGGCCAATTTAGAACGAATAACAGATAAACTGGTGGAATGGGAAATGCGCGACTCTGCCGGCTATTCACTCCCTTACGATGGAAAAACGGTGAACGTTATTTCCAATCTGTATTCCACGAACGAAGTCAATAGCAAACGATTATCGGGATATTTGCAGGACACGTACAAATTCAGGACGGAGAAAGGATTGTTTACCATAACAGGCGGCGTGAGAGGAAGTTATTGGACTTTCAACAACGAATTTATCATCAGTCCGCGGGGCTCTATCGCTTACGTGCCCAACAGTGCAAATCTTGCTCTTCGCTTCGCGAGCGGATTGTATTACCAATCGCCTTTCTACAAAGAATTCCGAAAAACCGTTACCGATGCTCAGGGAAATGGTGTTATCGAACTCAACAACCAAATCAAATCGCAAAAATCCATTCATTTTGTGATTGGCGGCGATTATTTCTTCAGGCTAATGGACAGGCCGTTTAAATTTACATCGGAAATTTACTATAAACTTTTATCCGATTTAGTTCCTTACACGGTTGATAACGTAAAAATCAGGTATTACGGCGAAAACTTAACCGATGGTTACGCCGCCGGTTTAGACATGAAACTTTTCGGAGAATTTGTTCCCGGAAGCGACAGTTGGTTGAGCTTCTCACTTATGAAAGCCGAACAAACGCTTAACGGCGTGAAAGTGCCGTTGCCTACCGACCAACGATACAATATTTCGCTTTATTTCCAAGATTATTTTCCGGGATACGAACGCTTGAAAATGAATTTGGTGGGTATCTGGTCGCAAGGATTACCCGTTTCCGCGCCGCGCGTAGGCTACGACAAAGGCTATTTTCGTTCATCGGACTATCGGCGTATCGATATAGGATTTTCGTGGCAAGCGCTGCACAAGGAAAGCGCGTTGAGAGCAAGAAGCAATTTCTGGAATTCTTTTAAAAATATTTGGTTGGGCATCGATGTATTTAATTTATTGAATATTAGTAACGTGAACGCCTATTATTGGGTAACCGATGTTTACAAACAGCAATATGCCGTGCCGAATTTCTTGACGTCTCGTCAACTAAACTTCAGAATTCTGGCAGAATGGTAAAACGATGCAAAATTTTGTAAAGCAATGGCAAATGCAATCGTGTGCATGGAGCCAAGAATACTAAATAAAGTTAAGATAACGATTTTTCATAGAAAATAGTTTGCAGATTAACATCGAGTGCTATATATTTGCATCGTGTTTTTCATGGTATTAGATTTAAGGTTAACAATGGAGATTGGTTGTCGTGAGACAACCATTTTCTTTTTATAGCCGTTCCCACTCTATTTCAGTTTCCCTACCCTTTGTATTTTTCCCACAAACCGGAATGTACGATCTCTTTGGTTCGTTCTATTAAGGCGGGTATTTCTTCTTCCGAAAGATCAACGGTAGGGATAGAATCGTGTATAACGAGTTCCAATTTCCCGGGATTTAGGTTCAAACTGCCGCGCTTCATTACATCGAAAGGCCCGTTCAATGTAATCGGAACGATGGGAAGTTTCAGGTCGTAGGCAATTTGAAAAGCGCCTCGCTTAAAGCGGCTGAGTTTCCCGGTGTGCGACCTGGCTCCTTCGGGGAAGAGCATGATGGAAACGCCGTCCACAATTTCTTTTTTGGCTTCTTTTATGGTATTGGCTCGCGCCTGCGGGCTTGAGTTATCTACAAAAACGTGCCCCGCTGTTTCCGATGCAAATCCCACCAGCGGAATTTTCCTTAAACTTGCTTTTTGCACCCATTTTATGTTCTTGTTTAAAAAACCGTAGGTTAAAAAAATATCGAAAGCCCCTTGATGATTGGCTACGAATACGTAAGATTGTTTGCGGTTTAATTTCTCGTGGCCGTAACTTTTGATTCTGCACAAAGCAAGCCAGCAGGTGAATCGCGACCACCATTTAGGCGGGAAATAACCCCAAAAACGATTTCCGAACAGCGGAGCAAAAATCATTACGGTTAAAGCCGTCAAAATTGTCAGTACCAGAAAAATCGGAACCATGATGATCCACTGATACAAAAAAATCAAGATGTTTTTCAGCGTTTTCATTTCAATCTTATTGGATGAGCAAAAATAATGAATTTTAGTAATTTTAAGACAACAAAGCCTGTGTTTTTTGCTCCAAATAATGTTTTTCGATATGTATCAAAAATTTTTAGCTGAATTTATTTTATTATTTGTAGAATTTTGTGTTTATTTGCGATACGAAATCAAAAAACATAATATAAACACACATGAAAGAATTAGCAAGGTATTCAGGGGTAATAGTAATGATTATCGGTGTTGCTGTTTTGGCAATTCCTTTTTTATTGGGTACAACCAGCAACTTTAATCTTCTGTTGGGATTAGTATTGGTTATCTTAGGCTTTTTAGGCCACATTTATGTAAACAACATGAAAAAAGGCACTATGGTGAGCACCATTTTTTGGGCTGTTATTTTGTTGATCGTTCCTTTCTTCTTGTTTCATTTAGCTAAGAAAGCCGCTTACACCAACGAAGAGTTTGCTCTTTACAACTGATACGGAGAGTAAACGTGCACACGAAAATGAGGATATTGAAAAATATCCTCATTTTTTTATTTCTTCAAAACATATAACTGAAAATTTTCATAGCGCCTGACCACAACCTCATCTCCCTGCTCAACAAATCCTTTTAAGGAAACGGCATCGTAATACTCCTCTCCTATCCTCACCTTGCCCGAAGGGCGAAGGACGGTGGCAGCCACGCCTGTTTGCCCCACCAATGAACGCGGTTCTAAAGGAACGGAATAAAATCCTTCCTGATCGGAAGTAAGGGCCACTTTTTTAAAGATACCGGGTTTTCCTATCCTGCTTACCATATAAATAATAAACACCATGCTCATTCCCAATCCGGCAAGAACGATCATAAAAGCGCGGAAAAATTGTGCGGAAGGCAATCCGCCAAAATCGAAACGTATATTGCCGATGAGCGCCAAAACAAGCCCTAAAACAACCAATACAATTCCCGATATTCCCGCTACGCCGAAGCCGGGGATTACAAAAATCTCGAAGACGATGAGGATTAAACCGAGCACGAAAAGCAGAACCTCCCAATTTTGCGCGTATCCGGTAAGGTATAACGGCGTAAAATATAAAAGGGCGGCGGTGATGGCTACAGCCGTAGGAAAACCGATGCCGGGCGATTGTAACTCCATATAAATTCCGCCGATAATGAACATAATAAGAAAAGCCTGAAAGACGCCATTGGTGAGAAATCCTTTCAGTTTATCGTAAAAGGTAGGATTGTAGGTTTGCATATCGTAATCGCCGTATTGGAGGTGCTGCACGGCAATTTGATTGATATTCTCGGCAATTCCGTCACAATATCCCAATTCTAACGCGCTGCTTGCGGTAAGCGTAAGCACTTCGGTTGAATCGGCGAATCTGGGAATTATTACCCGTTCATCTACCATAGCTTCGGCAACCAACGGATTACGCTTCCATTTATAAATGGTGTCGCCGTCCTGAAAAAGGGTATCCATTCCGTGAGCTTCTGCCGTGGCACGCATCATGGCGCGCATATACGACTGATACTTATCGGGCGCCTTGGCGCCGTCTTGTCCGCTTACAACAGTTGCCGCCCCCATCGAACCGCTTTCTCTCATGAAAATACTGTCGCAAGCCACCGATATCAAAGCCCCTGCCGATGCCGCATTGTTATCGATGAAAACATAAACGGGCAAAGGAAATTCCAACACGGCAGTACGCATGGAATCGGCCTCAAGCAATGTTCCGCCATACGTATTCATGTGCAGCAGTACGCAATCGGCATTTTTATTCAAGGCATCGTGTAAACCGTTTTGCAAATATATCCAAGTATTGCTTCCGATATTTTCCTTGATATTGATCCGATATATCAACGGTTTCTCGTTTTGAGCGAAAATTGTTGCCGCATACAAGAAGAAAAGTAAACAAAAAACAGGTTTTATATTTTTCATTTCAAAAGGTTTATTTTCGCAAAGATAATTGTTTTTCTTTTTTGCACAATTACAGATAGATGTATCTTTGTAGAAATTAGAAAAGGATGAATAGATATTTGCTGAGTATAGGCTCCAATACATACGCCGTAAGAAATATGAAACGAGTGACATCTTTATTGCGGGATGAATTTGCGCCTATTGTTTTTTCTGCCGTTTACGAGAGTGAACCGCACGGCGGCAAATACAAGCGTCCGTTTTTAAATATGCTGGCACGATTTTCTTCCGACCTCTCCGAAGAAGATATAAACGAAAAGCTAAAAAATTTAGAACGGAAGATGGGACGAAAAATGGAAGATAAAAATATCGGACGAGTGATTATCGATATTGATATAATTTGTGTGAGGGATGTTGTTTTGCGCCCAAAAGATTTTGAAAGGGATTATGTACAAAAACTATTGGGCGATTTAGTTTAACCTTGTTACGGATTTTACGCCTTTTACCGCTTTCAATTTTTTTGTCAACTGCTCCAGCATGGCGGTATTCGCGAGCATTACCGCAATATTTCCTTGAAACAATCCGTCGTTTGAATCGATGGAGATGGAGCGCATCTGTACGCCGTCTTCTTTGGAGATGATCGACATGAGATTAGCTACAATATTGAGTTGGTCGTTGCCGATGACTCTTAACACGGTAGCGTAATTGGACGAACCGGAAGTTTTTCCCGACCATCGGGCTTTGATGATGCGGTAACCGAAACGGGAGAAAAGATCGTGGGCATTGGGGCAGTTCACCCGATGTATTTTAATACCCTGCGATGATACAAACCCGAAGATATCATCTCCGTAAATCGGGTTGCAACAGCGCGCCAGTTTGTAATCTATTCCGGTAAGATTTTGATCGATAATGAGCTCATCCGATGTTTTAAACTCCTGCGAATGGGGTTTAATCACGAAATTTTCGGCGCTCGTAATATTTTGCACCTCTCTATGTTCCAATAATTTGTTTCCCATTTCCAAATATTGGTCAATTACTCCGTTCACATCTAATTTTTCCGAAGAAATATCTACATAAAAATCGGTAACCGTTTTGTATTTTAACTTTTTAATCAATTGCATCAACAACGAATCATCCAAATCGATCTTGCGATTTTTCATTCGCCGCGACAGAGTTTCTTTCGCAATATCTACCTGTTTTCCCGCTTCTTCTTTTAAAAGCTGCCTTATTTTGGTTTTGGCACGCGAGGTAACTACAAAACTCAACCAATCTTGTTTGGGCGATTGGTGGGACGAAGTGTTTATTTCTACCTGGTCTCCACTTTTTAAAACGTGCTTGATAGGCACATTTCGGCTGTTTACTTTACCCGATACGCACGAAGCGCCCAGTTTTGAGTGGATTGCAAAAGCGAAATCGAGAATGGTGGCTCCTTTGGGCAATTTAAACAGATCGCCTTTCGGCGTGAAAACAAAAATTTCCTCTTCGTACAGATCGAGCTTAAAATCGCCGAGTTTGTCGGTCATATCTACATCTTTGTGCTCCAACGATTCGCGCAACGACTTCAACCATTCGTCCAATGACGACTCTTCTTTCAAACCCTTGTATTTCCAATGTGCCGCAAGCCCTCGCTCGGCAATGTCATCCATACGCCTTGTGCGTATCTGCACTTCCACCCATTTGGAATCGGGTCCCATAACCGTTATATGCAGCGATTCGTAGCCGTTGCTTTTGGGAATGGAAAGCCAATCTTTCAATCGCTTGGGATTGGGCTGATACATGTCCGTAACAATGGAATAAACCTGCCAACAGTGCGCTTTTTCCTGCTCGGTAGGAGAATCCAATATGATGCGGATGGCAAAAAGGTCGTAAATGTTTTCGAAATCTATTTTTTGTTTTTTGAGCTTGTTGTTAATGGAATGAATGGATTTTGTGCGGCCTTTGATGTCGTAAACCAAATTGGTTTTGTTGAGGCGTTCTTTTAAAGGCGAAATAAATTCCCCGATATATTTTTCTCTGGAGCGTTTGGTTTCGTTGAGTTTTTGCGCGATGAGGCCGTAAGTTTCTCGGTCGGTGTATTTGAGCGAAAGGTCTTCCAGTTCCGATTTTATGGCGTACAAACCCAACCTGTGCGCCAACGGCGCGTATAAATAAACGGATTCAACCGACAGTTCCAAACGACGGGCTTCGGCGCCGTGCTTGGCATCGCGCATCATTTGAAGATGTTGCGCCAAGAGAATAAATACTACGCGCAGGTCTTCGGCAATGGAAAGTAAGAGTTTGATATAATTTTCGGACTCTACGGACGATCTTTTATCGCTCAGATCGTTTACTTTCTTTAAGCCGCGCAAGATAATTTCCACCTCCTCGCCAAAGTCGGCTTTGGCTTGCGCAAGGGTGTATTTATCTGAAATTACCGGAAAAAGTATGACGGCAAACAGCGAAGCAATGTTCATCCCGATCTCTTCTACGGCGAGCAAGGCCGTTTTCATGCGGAACAACAACATGCCGGGGGGATACAGGGATTTATCTTCGAGGACAGCATTTTTCAGTATTTTTTTTAATAACGCTATCTTCTTCGCATTTTTTTCCGTATCGGAAATCCTATACAACTTCTTGTAAACTTCAAGAAATAATTCTGCGGGGACTATATTTTCGTCGTTTTGAAACATTTTTTGGGTTGTTTGCCTTAAAGGCTTTCCAAAAATACATTTTTTACGGCAAAATTACATGTTTTTGTGTAGCGAAATTGAAGCATGGTTATTTTAATGAATGAAAAATGGCTTCGAAACTTTAATTACAGCCTTCAAACTTGTAATTATCTCTTTCGAGAGTTTGATTGTGGGTTTCATACTTATAATTATCACCTTCGAACCTTTGATTATGGGTTACTTAATGTGCAGGCAGGAAAAGAAAATAGTGGTGTAACAAAAGTTCCCTATGAAAAGGTTAAAGAAGAATTAAAATTGCCCAACGGCGCATCAGGGTCTTGGTAGTTATGAAAAGTATGACAATAAGAAAAATATTTCTGTATGGATTTCTACTATTTTCATTGGTAGTTTTAATTTACGGAATAATGTTTGCCGTTAGTCAAATGGTTAATATCAAATATTATTTTAACGACAGCCTGCCCTATCGGCGACCAATTGCAAGGGTTTAAAAACCCCGCAACGTGGGAAGCAGGTGTTGCATTTGGAGCAACGTTATTCGCCAGTGGAGGACAAGTGGATGAAACTTTCCAAACTCACGTTAAAAGTGGAAAGTTACAGTTGAAGTTTACCAATCCAACAACTGGTGCAAAAGCACATCAAAACACAAAATCAGGCTATTCATATAATCTTGATCCGGGTCGTTTATATGGTAAAAAGATTGAGTTACCAACATATTGATGTCAATTATCCTAATCCTAAACCTTTAAATGTAGACCCAAAGAAAAAATTATAAGTAACTGGAGGATTTTAACATGATTAAATTTGAGATTGATATTGACACAGTTAGTGTCGAAGTACTCCTTGATTCCGACGGAGTCGATGAGTTAGTGAATTATTTTCATTTTATAAAAGAAAAAAAAGAGAGTATGCATTTGACAGTAGGTAACGAACTGAATGGTGAATACAGTCAAAATGGCAATAAAATTATTAATCACGTAAAATTAATATTCATAGAATAAGGAGTAACAATCCCAATTACCAACGTAATGACACCGCTTACCACCGCGCAAATATCCACTACATTTAAAACCGATTATTGCGGTAATATAATTTACGAAAACGGTGCGGTAAGCAAGATTCTTTCGGAAGAAGGATACATAACGCTTGCAGGCACCACGCCTACGTATCATTATTACTCAAAATTTCCCTTTTCAAAAAAAGTTATCAACAATTTGCTTTTTTGCTCTCAAACGCTTTACCTATCGGCGTTCCGCCCTCTTTTCCCCTCTTTTTTATTAACCCTTTCACAACAAGCGTTTGGCAGGGGTTGGAAATAATTTTACGACGCCAACGGCAATGTGACGAAAGATAAGGATTTTAGAACCTGGCGCTCCGAATTTGTAATACTAATTTCTTTCCTTATTTTTGTTGCAGAATAAAAATCAACATTCATTATCGCTACAAAATGAAATCGCTAAAAGAACTTTACCGCATTGGGAACGGGCCATCGAGCAGCCACACGATGGGGCCTAAAAAAGCTGCAGAAATTTTTAAAGATAAAAATCCGGATGCGAAAAAATACATGGTTACGCTTTACGGCAGCCTTGCGGCTACGGGAAAAGGGCACCTCACAGATGTGGCAGTTTTGAATGTGTTGGAACCAGTGGCTCCTATAGAGATCGTGTGGCTCCCGAAAACTTTTTTGCCATTTCATCCAAATGCGATGAAGATGGAAGCTTTTGATGCTCAAAACAAAACATTGGATTCATGGACTGTTTATAGTGTGGGCGGCGGCGCTTTATCGGATGGAGAAAAACCGGTTGGATTATCGGAATCGGCAGAAAAAGATATTTACCCGATGGCCAACTTGGCCGATATTCAGCTTTGGTGCGAAGAAAACGGCCGCTCTTACTGGGAATACGTGCAAATACACGAAGAGCCGGATATTTGGGATTTTCTGGACGAGGTGTGGAAAGTGATGCAATCTGCCGTGAAACGAGGCCTCGACAATGAAGGCGTTTTGCCCGGGCCGCTCAATTTGCCACGCAAAGCGGCATCGTACTACATAAAAGCCAAAGGCTTTAAAGCATCGCTACAATCGCGCGGATTGGTTTTCGCTTACGCGCTTGCCGTATCGGAAGAAAACGCGGCCGGCGGACAAATAGTTACCGCGCCTACTTGCGGTTCCTGCGGTGTTGTGCCTTCTATTTTATATCATTTGGAAGAAATCCGCGATTTCAGCAAGACACGAATTCTACGTGCGTTGGCCACTGCCGGCTTGTTCGGAAATATTGTAAAACAAAATGCATCCATCTCGGGAGCGGAAGTAGGATGTCAAGGAGAAGTTGGCGTGGCTTGCGCTATGGCGGCAGCCGCGGCCAATCAGCTTTTCGGCGGAAGCCCGGCGCAGATAGAATATGCTGCGGAAATGGGTTTGGAGCATCACCTGGGAATGACATGCGATCCGGTTTGCGGACTGGTACAGATTCCCTGTATCGAACGCAACGCATACGGCGCGGCGCGGGCGTTGGATGCCAATTTATACGCTTCGTTTACCGACGGAATCCATCAGGTATCGTTCGATCGTGTGGTTGAAGTGATGAAACAAACGGGACACGATTTGCCATCGCTTTACAAAGAAACCGGAGAAGGCGGCTTGGCAAGGGATTACAGAAGGATGAAGAATTTATAGAACTTTATTGGGTTTCTTCCGTTGGGGCTTTGCTCCTCGAGAAGGCACAGCGTGGGCGATAACGTGAAAGAAATTAAACGCACAAGTTGCAAACTTGCGCGAGCGGAGGGGGCTTTATTCCGTCATTTTAGGTTTGTACATATCTTCTGCAGTAATGCCGCATTCTTTCATCATTTGAATACAATACTCCAATTTCCCGAAATCGGAATCGGTATTATTGGTACCAAAGGTAAATTTTAATCCCGCGGCTTTGGCTTTCCGGATAAATGACTTGTTGGGTATTTTATACCGATGATTGATTTCCAGAACCTTATTGGTTTTTACCATGGCATTGATAACTTTGTTTTGTCGTTCATCGGTCCAAAAGATGTCGTATCTGTCGTTCATGGCTTCGGGAAGGAAAGTGGGATTCACGTAAATATCCATTGGTTCCTGCATTACTTCTACTATTTTTTCCACAATCAAATCCATGTATTGCTGTTCATCATCTATAAAAACCTCTTCGGGCATCCACAACCGCGTGCGGTTACCTTTGGTATCGGTAAATGTCATGGCGTCGGTGAAAACGTAATCGAATTTCGCGCGAACTTCAGGTGAAAAAGTTGCCGGCCATTCGCGGCCTTCGCCCTGCATGGCTTGCACAAACGGTTCGCCTTTCATTTTATCGAGATATTCAATTACCTGCACATCGTTGGTTATGGGAAAACCGATACCGCAATTGG
Source organism: Bacteroidota bacterium (assembly GCA_023424395.1). Classification (GTDB taxonomy): domain Bacteria; phylum Bacteroidota; class Bacteroidia; order Bacteroidales; family Dysgonomonadaceae; genus JAFADY01. The sequence continues at coordinate 15,130 of JAFADY010000003.1, forward strand.
GCGCCAAAGCGTAATTGATGCCATATTTTCGCGATTGCGATTTGGCCAAATCCAACGTCAAATCTTCTTTTAGATGAACATGATAATCAAGCACCGGAAAATTCGCCTGATGCAATTTGATTATCTCGTCGGTTGTTTCATCGATTGCTTCGGCAAGCTGAGCATGGATGATCGGATCTTCGATTTTTAAAGGCGTGATCTCGATTGATTTAATCTCAATAAAACCTTCGGTGTTTTGTACACTTATAGCGCCGCCGGAAAGAATTTGGCCTACGTTCTCGGGTGTACGATAGGGATTTTCAGGTTCGTTGTATTCAACCAATAACTCTTTGTTTACAGCCACGCTAATTTTTTTACCTTCTACTTTTATTCGAACATCGAACCACTCATCATTTTTAACGATTGATTTTGTTAAATTTCTTACGGATAAAAGGCTGCCGGTCTTTGTCCACCATTGCGGGCTTTCCAAATGGTTATTAAGCGCCACCGCATATCCGCCGTTTCCGTTTTTATCCGTATGAAAACGGATTTCTCCTTTTCCGTTTCCAATGGTTCTGGCAGTTACAAGTAATTCAAAATCGGTGAAAAAGTCATCATTCGAAACCATCACTGCGGCTTTTCCCATCTTCACAACAGAATCGGAAACCTCCACCGAACCCGTTACCAACCAATTATTTAAATTGACGCCGTTAAAAAGGACGCTTTTTTTGTTTTGATTGTTGCAACCGGAGAAAATGAAGCAAGCGATGCATAAAACGGATAGAACTTTCTTTCTCATTTTTCTTTTACTTAAAACGTAAGCATCAATTCTATGGTAAATTTGTTGGAGTCCATCTCTTCATAAAGATTCAAAATATCCAAATTATTTTTGATCATATACAATTCGTAATCTAAACGAAAAATGGATGAAAAATATTTTTTTGTAAGGCCTAATCCGAGCCCGAGCGTTAACCGATTAACATCGAAACCGCTTTCGTCTCGGTTCTTGTCAATGGCATCCCAACGCGCGGCGGGAATAACGTGTTTAAATATCCACGAATCATTTAAAGGAAAAACGTACGCTCCCTGCAAGTAATACGACAACGTTTGGTCTTCGGGGAAATCTTTGTTATCGCGCTTCATCACTTCCGTTTCCACTTTCCAATTATCTGCTTCGTAGCGCAAATCGGCTCCATAGAAAAATTCATGAATTTCGGGCATATTAAAATAATCGTAGAATTTGATGGTCGAACGCAAACCTTTCATGCCGCCCAATTCCAAACGTGCGCCGTAAGACAGCCGGTCACGCCAAACGGGGTCGTTGATGGTGTTGCCGTTGTAAAGGCCTAATTCAATTGAAGTTGGGATCGAACCGATATTGAAATCATAATCGGCAAGAAACCCGATATCGCGGGTGCTTATAAAATATTTCCCGATAAAAGCTCTGTTGGCAAACATCATGCTTCCGGGCGAAGTTATATAAGAATTGAACAAAGGAATACTTGTTTGCCCCAAAGACAAAGAAAGCCCTTCGATGGGAAGGAAGGAGCCATAAAGGTCTAATACTTCGAAGTTTCCATTATTACTTAATTCAATTTGAGCCCTGTATGAAGCATAAGAAGTGAACATGCCGGAAACACCCAACCTTGAATTCCTGACGGAAAATCGTCCTTTTCCGGTTTCGGAGGCAATCTCGAACTTGTTTTTCATGGTACCGTCCACCTTAAATGTCGGATAACGAACGGAATCCGTTTCTTGAGCCCATAAAATAGAGGACAGGCATACAAAAAAACCTGTCATAAATATTTTTTTTTTCATTAAACTCATCACTCGATCTAAACTTTTACTTTATTATTATATTTTTCACTCTTCTTTTTCAATCATTTGCTTTTTAAAATTCAATCCCCAATGATAACCGCCCAAACCGCCATCGGTGCGAACTATTCGGTGGCAAGGTATCACATACGAAACCGGATTGGCGCCTACGGCGGTGCCTACGGCACGCATCGCTTGCGGATTGCCGATAAACTGCGCCAACGTTTTGTAAGTAGCCAATTTTCCGGATGGGATTTGCAACAATGCTTTCCACACTTTCAACTGAAAATCGGTTCCGTACAGGTGAAGCGGCAATGCGGAAATCTTCTCGCCCTGGACGGATTTAATGGCTTTTTGGTGAAACGTATTTTCGATTTCGGAAAGAACAGCTTTAGGAAAACGTTGTTTCAGTTCTTTCAGCATCTCCTCTTTTTCCCCGAAAGCCAAAAAACAAACGCCTTTGTTTGTACAAGCAACAAGCGATTTGCCGAAACGGGTTTCGTAAAAATTATACTCTATTTCCAAAACATTCAAATCGTATTTGCCCATAAGAATTACAGGAAATACGTTGTTTGTTTTTTTCTCTATTTTCTCTACAAGCTTGTTGTTTCTCATTGGGTTAAAATGTCTAATTTGTCTGCAAAAAATTCCTCGAAACCTTCGGAGTATGTAACGCCGGTGGTTCCATCGGGTTTTATGTAAATAAAATAGTATAACAATCCGGGAACTTTTTGAGCGATCTCTTTCGATCTTTCCAATCCCGAAGCCATAAAAGCCGTAGCGTAAGCGTCTGCCGTCATACAATCATCGGCAAGGACGGTGGCGCCCAAAATATCCTGCTCGGCAGGATATCCGGTTTGCGGATCGATGGTGTGCGCGTATTTTTTACCGTTTTTCACGTAATAATTCCGGTAATTGCCGGACGTAGCCATCGCTTTATCGCAAATGGAAAGAATAGTCTGTAATTGATGTTGCATACCCGTGGTGTCGTCGATGGGCTTATCGATGCCGATGCGCCAGCAATCGCCTTTATCGTTTACGCCCTTGGCCGACACTTCGCCACCGATTTCGATCATATAATCTTCAATCCCGAAACTATCGAGCAAACGAGCCACGATATCGCACGAATATCCTTTGGATATGGCAGATGTATTGAGTTGAACCCGAGAATCGGTTTTGACGATATTTCCGTCGGCGTCAATAGATATCTTGTCGTAGCCTACAAAGGCTTTCAGGCTATCTATAATTTCCGGCGTAACAGTATCCATATTTTTAAAGCCGAATCCCCAAGCGTTAATGAAAGGCGAAACGGTAATATCGAACTTTCCCTCCGTAACGCGTGAAACTTCCTGCGATTTTTTGAAAACTTCGATAAACATGGAATCGAGTTCCACAGGTTCGTTGTTATTTATTTTAGTGATTATCGTATTTTCTTTGAAAGGATTCAGCGACAGGTCGAATTTATTGAGTTCGGTGATAATTTCGGTTTCCAACGATCTGTCGTAGGCATACTTTATGTGATATACCGTATGGAAAATTTCTCCTTGATGGGTGAAATACTGGTAGTTTGATGTATCTTTCTTGCCTCCGGCACACGATGAAAATAAAACAAAAAGGAAGAGAAACAACGAAAAAGCGGATAAATTTTTTGAGTTCATAATTGTGATTATTAGGCTGATGAAAATGACGTTAAATCCAACGAACGATTTCTTGCGCTGATTTTCTTTTTCCGGTGGGTGCTTCTTCGATCGGGTAACCCAAAGGAAGAATAACGACAGGCTCCAAGTTTTCCGGCAATTGCAGGCCCGATTTTAATTTTCGGGCGTCGAAGTTGCAAACCCAACAAGTGCCCAATCCCAAATCGGTTGCCGTGAGGCAGATATGTTCTACCGCTATGGCGATGTCGATATCGCAATGGTCTTTGCCGTCGGAAGGGCGTTTCCACGATTCATCGTGGTTGCCGCAGACAACGATATAAAGCTGCGCAGCATTGAACCATTCGCGGGGATAACTGTCGCGTACGGCTTTTTTGGATTCTTCCGAAGTGCAAATATAAAACATACAGGGTTGAAAATTCACCGCCGAAGGCGCCAACCGGGCGCTCTCGATCAGTTGCCCGATGATGTTTTTTTCGATAACTTTATCGGTATATTTCCTGATCGATCTTCTTTTTAAAATAACTTCGCTTAGTTCCATCTTCTTCAAACTTCAAAACTCTTCCTCTATCTTGTAATTGTTGCGCTCGCTGGAATTTCTCGATATAAGTTCACCCAAAAAACCGGCAAGGAAAAGCAGTGTTCCCAAGATCATCATCGTGAGCGAAATATAGAAGTAGGGAGAATCGGTTACCAACCGATACGGATTGCCGTGCTGCATATCGTATATTTTTATGGCTCCGACAAGAATAACCGATATAAAACCGAGCAAGAACATCAAACTTCCCCACAATCCGAAAAAATGCATGGGTTTCTTGCCGAATTTATTTAAAAACCAAAGCGTAAGCAAGTCCAAATATCCGTTTACAAAACGGCTTGCGCCGAATTTACTTTTTCCGTATTTCCTGGCTTGGTGCTTCACTTCTTTTTCGGCAATACGTTTAAATCCGGCATCTTTGGCCAAGATAGGGATATAGCGGTGCATATCGTTATAAACTTCTATGCTTTTTGCCAGCGATCTTCTGTAAGCCTTCAACCCGCAATTGAAATCGTGAAGTTTGATCCCCGATACGTTTCGTGCCGTGGCATTAAATAATTTCGACGGCAGGTTTTTGGCCAATTTAGAGTCGTATCTTTTTCTTTTCCATCCCGAAACCAAATCGTAACCGTCCTCTTTTATCATTTCGTATAATTCGGGGATCTCATCGGGGCTGTCTTGCAAATCGGCATCCATAGTAATTATCACGTTACCTTTAGCTTTTTGGAAAGCACAATGCAAAGCAGGCGATTTTCCGTAATTTCGCTGAAATTTTATTCCTTTTACGTGGCCGTCTTGCGCTTTTAAATCGGTGATTACTTGCCACGAATCATCGGTACTTCCGTCATCAACAAAAATCACTTCGTAAGAATAGCGGTGTTCGTCCATTACGCTTTTTATCCACGTATAAAGTTCGGGAAGCGACTCCTCTTCGTTGAACAAAGGCACTACAACTGAAATATCCATCATTCTATATTGTTGTTCGGTTGTGTATTTGAATTATTTACCGGTGTATATCTGATCACGATCGGAACGATAAGCAACGAGAGGATGAACCCGAGGAAAACATCCGCCATAATTACGTTGCTGAAAATATAATTGGCTACCGAAGGTGTAGGACTGTCTTCCAACGCGCTGAGTAAACTGTCGTTAAAATTAAACGTTTTTGCCGTTTCAAGCATATTTTGGTATAAGTCCGGTATATACGCCGTGTCGATCCAAGTAACATGAATAAAAACAGCCATCGCTTCCAAAATGGATGCAAAAAAGAACAACATAATCCCGAATTGCACGCCGTGCCAGAAACCCATGGCATTGCCGGTAATTTTGGTTTTGTATTTTGTCAGAAAGAAATAAAGAATAAGCGGAGTACCTACGGAAAGAAACGACGCCAACACGTTCAATCCGGAGAAATGGCCCATAGCTGTTGTTATAAAATGTTTTATGACCCAAAAAACACCCAGATACAGCCCAGCATACATGGCATAACTCATTAATTGACTTTTGTCTTCCTTCATAATTTTCCTTTGAAGTACAAAAGTAAGTAAAAATTAGAGAAATGCACGATGAAAGTATCCGCCACTTTTAAAAAAATTCTCAGATTTATACCTATTTGTCCGGAAATCATTTAAGATAATTTTAAGTATTGAAAATTATATTAACTTTGCCGATGTTAAAATTTACGGCAGACATTTATGGAAAATCAGAAACAATTAGGGCCTATTTCGAAAACCGTTGTAGGCGTTCAATTTCTCTTTGTGGCTTTTGGGGCCACCGTATTAGTACCGCTCCTGGTAGGCTTGGATCCATCCACCGCGTTATTTACGGCAGGTATAGGAACATTGATCTTTCATTTGGTAACAAAAGGTATGGTTCCTATTTTTTTGGGCAGCAGTTTTGCTTTCATTGCGCCCATTATCAAAGCTACGGAATTATACGGGCTGCCGGGGACTTTATCGGGGTTGGTTGCCGTTGGGGCTGTTTATTTTTTGATGAGCGCGCTCGTGAAATGGCAAGGCGTACAAATTATAAAAAGGCTTTTCCCGCCTGTTGTTATAGGCCCGGTGATCATGCTTATCGGATTATCCTTATCGGGTACCGCGGTAAATATGGCTTCCGAAAACTGGCTGCTTGCTCTCATTGCGCTTGCCACGGCTGTTATCATTAGCATGTTTGCGAAAGGATTGCTTAAATTGATACCTATTTTCGGAGGAATTATTGTCGGCTACGTTGCCGCGCTTGTGATTGGAAAAATAGACCTTTCTCCCCTATCCGATGCGCCGTGGATAGGATTTCCTCAATTTGTCCGCCCCGAATTTTCCTGGGAAGCCGTTTTGTTTATGATCCCGGTGGCCATTGCTCCGGTTATCGAGCATATTGGCGATGTTTATGCTGTTAGCCAAGTGGCTAAAAAAGATTTCGTAAAAGATCCCGGGCTGCACAAGACCATGCTGGGCGACGGTATAGCTTGCAGTATTGCCGGATTGATCGGCGGGCCTCCCGTAACCACGTATTCCGAAGTTACCGGAGCCATGGTGCTGACAAAAATTACCGATCCTGCCGTTATAAGAATAGCAGCGATCACGGGAATCGTTTTTTCGTTGATAGGCAAAATAAGCGCGCTTCTGAAAACTATTCCCGCATCGGTTTTGGGCGGAATCATGTTGCTGTTATTCGGTATGATAGCCGCTACGGGAGTGAACAATATGGTTCAGAACAAAACCGATATGAGCAACACCCGTAATTTAATTATCGTATCGTTAATTTTAACTACCGGCATCGGCGGAGCCGTATTGCAAATTTCTAATTTTACTTTTGCGGGCATCGGATTAGCATCGATGGTTGGCGTTATCCTCAACTTAATACTTCCTCAACAAAAAGAAGAAACAATTAACCAAACGGAGGAAAAGGAGAATAACTGATCTGTGGTTTTTTTCCTGTTTGCGACGTTAAAACATTCTGTAGTGGTTATTTTGAATAAATAATCACTACTTTTGTGTATAACAAAAACGAACAAAATCGATGAAGAAATTTAAAATAGCCCTCTGGATAGCTGCCGGAATAATTGTTTTGCTTCTCGTGGGATTCTTTTACGCAACTTTTATTCGTCCCTCCTACGGAGGAACTTCCAACACGAATTTAATCGGATTCATGGTTTTCGGGCTATTGATCGGAGGCCTTATCGCGTTTCTTATTTTTAAACTTTCAAGCAAATCGGGCAACTCTTCTATTACCAAAACCTCTTCTCACACAGTGGTGGAGAGCATGAAAAGAGTGTTTAAAATAGTGGTTGCCGAAGGACAGTTAAATGAGATTTACAATTACGAGAACACCAAAAAACTGCTTAAATTCATACCTTCCACCAAAAAAGCATTGGTAATTGTCCGTGCCAAAGTACTTGTGGGTTACGATATTGAAAAATGCAAATGGGAGGTAGACGAAGAGAACAAAAAAATTAACCTGATCTCTTTTCCCAAACCCGAACTTCTTTCTATGGAACCCGATTTCAATTATTATTATTTTGAAGACGATCTGTTTAATTTAATCGGAAGAAAAGATTTGCATGATATCCAAGGCCTCGCCAAAGAACAAGTAAAGAAAGCGGCATTGCAAAGCGGATTGATAAAGATTGCCGCCGACCAAATGAAGTTGCTTCTGACAGAAATTGCACAGGCAAATAATTGGCAAATAGAAAACACATCGTTAATTGACGATTACGCTTATCTTCCTGAGCCCGAAGAAACAGCTCAAGAAGATATTGAGCGTGTTGAATCTTCGCCTTCATTGAAAAAAATAATCCTGGACAAAGCAACGAAAATGCTGAATTGGTAATAAACACTTCTAAAAAGATTTTTTCAGGAACCTGAAAGATAATATGACATGAGCGAACAAGTAAAAAAATTCGGCACACCTGCCGTATTCTTCACTGCCATTGCAACTTTATTCGGAGCCATATTATTTCTCCGTTTCGGATATGCGGTGGGAACCGTAGGATTATGGGGAATTTTTATGTTGATTGTCGTGGGGAATATGGTTACTATACCCACAGCGTTAGCAATTTCGGAACTTGCCACCAATAAACGCGTTGAAGGCGGAGGCGAGTACTTTATTATTTCGCGATCATTCGGTTTGAATATCGGCGGCACGTTGGGCATCATGCTCTATTTGTCGCAAACTATTAGCGTTGCCTTTTACATTATTGCTTTTACCGAAGCTTTCGAGTTTTTTTTCGAATACATGGCACAAAATCAAGGAATAACACTGCCACGACAAGTCATTAGCATTCCTGTAATGCTTATTTTGTCAGCTTTGGTGATTATTAAAGGAGCAAATATGGGTATGAAAGCTCTGTACGTGGTTGTGGGATTACTTATTCTCTCGGTGATACTTTTTTTTCTCGGGAAACTCGTACCGGGAGATCAGGCAGGTTATTACGCATCGAATGCGAAATTGATGAACACCAATCAACTGTTCATCGTGTTCTCCATTATATTTCCCGCTTTTACCGGAATGACCGCAGGCGTGGGGTTATCGGGAGATTTGAAGAAACCGAGCAAATCAATTCCGATGGGAACCGTTGCCGGAACCCTTACAAGTTTTGTGATCTATTTTTTTATTGCTTATAAATTAGCGATATCTGCTTCTACCGATCAACTATCCAACAACCAATTGATTATGGCCGATATTGCGTTGTTCGGCAGCATTATCGTACCGCTCGGATTGGCTGCATCCACTTTCTCATCGGCGTTGGGTTCCATTATGGTTGGGCCGCGAACACTTCAGGCAATTGCCCTCGATAAGTCCATCCCCATACATTCGGCTAAAAAGTTGTCAAGCAAAATGCGCAAGAAAGATAATGAGCCTGTGAACGCATCCATCGTTACTTGTGGCATAGCTTTGGTCTTTGTGGCTATTGGAGGTGTAGATATTGTTGCACAAATCATCACGATGTTTTTTCTCGTTACGTACGGCACATTGTGTTTGATATCATTTTTGCATCATTTTGGTTCATCGCCTGCTTACCGTCCATCCTTCAAATCGAAATGGTATATTTCGCTGCTGGGATTCATTGCCGCTGTTTGGGTAATGTTCCAAATCAGCGTAGTGTATACGTTCATTGCTTTCACCGTAATGGTTCTTTTGTATTTATACATGGACTATTATCATAGTGACCGAAAAGGATTTGCATCGTTATTTGCCAACACGTTGTTTCAAATAAACAGGAACTTGCAAGTTTATCTGCAGAAAAAAAGAACAAGAGACACGATAAAAGACGAATGGCGCCCAAGCGCTATTTGCATTTCCAAACACACGTTTGAGCGAAACAACGCACTGATGCTGCTCGATTGGATATCTTATAAGTACGGCTTTGGCACATACCTGCACTTGATTGACGGCTACTATTCGAAAAAAACCACTGAAAGGGCCGATACCGAACTCAAAAGAATGGTGGAAAACATGGCCACTTCGAGCCACGTTTATATTGATACGATCATTTCGCCTTCCACCACTTCGGCATTCGCGCAATCTATCCAAATTCCGGGCATTGCAGGGATGGAGAACAATATGGTTATTTTTGAATACGAAAAACAAAATCCTGAAGACCTGCGCGATATAATCGATAATTTCAGGATGGTTAATTCAGGCGGTTTTGATGTGTGTATTTTAGCTTCGAGCAATAAGCCCATCTTGTTTAAAAACGGCATACACATCTGGGTGCGCAGCTTCGATACGGAAAATGCCAACCTTATGATCCTGCTTAGTTTTATCATTTTGGGACACCCGATTGGAAAAATGCAAATATAAAGCTTTTCAATATCTGCAAAGCCGAAGAAGCGGATTCGGTAAGAGAATGAATGAACTTACTGGTAGAAACCGGGCGTATCCCCATCACGACCAACAATATGGAAGTGATCGTTCGCGATGAAAGCCTGACGATAAAAGAAATCATCAACAAGCAATCGCTCGATGCGGGGTTGACGATGATCGGCTTCAACGAAAACGCATTCAAGAAAGACGGCGATATTTCGCTGTTTGAAGGCTACGGTGACATCGGGAACGTGTTGTTCGTGCATTCGCACGGCGTGAAAGAGATTGAGTGAGGATGGGTGATGGAGATCTAATTGTGTGTCTCTTACGAAACAAATTAGAAGAAATTAATTATACAACTGAAAATAAGATAATAAGGTCGCATTCTATATGCATTCAAAGCTACTGAGGTTAAAAACAAAAAATAAGGTTTGTAAAATCGGCAAAAGCTTCCCCCAAATGTCGGACACAGTATTTCCGACCAAATACCTTAGTAGAACTATGACGCAAAACCCACACAGACCTTATTACCTTATTGTATGTTTCATCTGATTTTTTGAACGCTAAACCGTTCTGGAATGCTTGGTTCTACTCTAAATATCTAAATAAATTAAAACATGATGAAGAATATCGACGAAATTAAAACGACGTTTCAGGAAATGGATGTACGTTTGGCGCAAGTTGAAAAAGACGTGAAAGAAGTGGCAAAGTTCGGGAACCGGTTGAAGGAAATTTCGAAAAACATGAAGGTGTTGCAGGATTTTTATCAGTCGGAAGACTGGCTTAAGGACAGAACCACGCTCCACGATAACCTGGAAGGCGAAGAGTATTACTATTCCGCCTCCGAAGATTCCATCTGGAACGCCACGCAGGATTTTTATCTGGAAAAAATAAAATTGCTGAAGCAACTGGTGAAGGAGTTGTAAGGAAGTCCCATTTTCTATACATAAGCTTTGCTGCGCGAACGCACACTTTGCAAAAGCGCGTGAGTGGACTGTTTTAACGTGATAAAAACAGAAAAAACCTTGCATGTTTCGAAAAAAAGTGTTATCATCCTCCGAAACAAAAAAATAAATAACGTATGATCGAAACAAAACTATTTAACGAGACCAACAAACCAACTCCGAAAGAGAAAGAAAAAATCATCGATTTCCTGTACGATAACCTGCAAGAATACGGCGACCCGAAACCGCACATAGAAAAAGCAATAGATTACGCACTGAAAGAAACCGATTCGTTTGGCGGATTTGTTTTGGTGTCGCACCTGCACGACGAAATTACAGGAGCGGTGGTCATCAACCAAACCAGCATGAAAGACTACATCCCCGCGAACATTCTGGTGTATATCGCCACACACAAAAGCCACAGAGGAAAAGGGATAGGCAAAGAACTGGTGCAGAAAGCCATCGATTTAACCACCGGCGGCATCGCCCTGCATGTTGAACCCGATAATCCGGCAAAAGGGCTGTACGAAAAGTTCGGATTCACGAACAAATATCTCGAAATGCGATACACAAAAGAAAAATAATGGCTTTTATAACATTAGACACTCAAAAGTTAAAATCGAACTTCGAGTACCTCAATGCGCTTTTCAAGAAAAACGGCATACAATGGTCGGTAGTTACGAAAATGCTTAGCGGCAATAAACTGTTCTTATCCGAAGTGCTGAAATTCGACATCCCGCAGGTGTGCGACTCCCGCGTTTCGAACCTACGGGAAGTAAAAAACATCAACCCGAAAATCGAAACCATCTACATAAAACCGCCCGCAAAGCGCAATATCCCAAGCATCGTAAAATATGCCGACGTCAGTTTCAACACCGAAATAGAAACCATAAAACGCCTCTCGGAAGAAGCCAAAAAACAGGGAAAAACCCATAAAGTCATCATCATGATAGAGCTGGGCGAACTGCGCGAAGGCATTATGGGCGATGATGTGATCAGGTTTTACGAAACCGTTTTCAACCTTCAAAACATAGAAGTCATCGGCGTGGGCGCCAACCTCTCGTGCCTGTACGGCATCCTGCCCAATCACGACAAACTCATTCAACTAAGCCTCTACAAACAACTTATCGAAGCGAAATTCAACCAAAGAACGCCCGTTGTTTCGGGTGGCTCATCGGTAACCATTCCGCTCATCTTTCAGCGGCTGCTGCCCAAGGGCGTCAATCATTTCAGGGTGGGCGAAACGCTGTATCTGGGCACCGATGTGTACCACAAAACGCGGTTAAAGAAAATGCACACCGATGTATTTATGCTGTACTGCGAAATTATTGAACTGATTGAAAAACCCATTGTGCCGATGGGCGAAATGACGACTAATTTGGAAGGGATCAGTTTTGAATTCGATAAAGAGCACATCGGGAAAAAAACCTACCGCGCCATTGTGGATTTAGGCCTGCTCGATGCCGAAACCAATCATTTGCAGTGCACCGATGCATCGCTGAAATTCGCCGGCGCCACGTCCGATATGATCGTCATCGACCTCGGCGACAACAAAAACGGCTACAAAGTGGGCGACCTTATCGAAATTAAACCCGATTATATGGGCATTTTGCGCATTATGAACTCGCGGTATATCGATAAAAAAGTGATAAACCCTGCCTGAACCGCAATTTGCGGCCTCATAAAAATTCTTCTCCTTTTATTTGTTTAAATCGATATAAATCATTAACTTGCCAAGCTCTTGGCGAGTGTATTTTACATCGTGTGAAACGCAATCATCGCCATGTGAGAAGTAATTATTGACGCGTGAGTGGTAATTATTGGCATGTGAGAAGTGATTGTTGATATGTGAGAAGTGATTATTGCTTTGTGAGAAGTGGTTAACTTCAAGTGAGAGGGCTCGATTCGCAGAATCGCGCCGGCGAATGGGTTTTAAAGGAGCAGCCGAAAGGTTACTCTTTTTTATGGGTTATTTTGTATATTTGTGGATAGTTTAGATAATTTCACTCGAATAAAATTTATATAAAAATAATTTAGTTAACAAGATATTGAGAACAAGAAATCATATAATAGAAGAAGAATCTAAGACACAATTAAGTCAAATAATTCCTGATTATTGGTTATACAGAGATAAAGGGAAAGATTATGGAATTGATTGTGAAATTGAAATATTCGATAAAGTTGGTAATTCAACTGGGAAAGTATTTTGGGTTCAATTGAAAGCTACAGATTCAAAAATAAAAAGTGGAAAACAAAGTATTTCATTTTCAATTGATAAAATTAAACAATTCAAATCTTATCCACTACCCGTTCTCATCTTAAGGTATTCAACAGAAGAGAGATCATTTTATGGCAGATGGGCGAAAAGTATAGAGTTTAAAGGAGGAAAGGAAATAGCAAAAAATATAACAATAAAATTCGCCGATACAGATAAATGGGATTCAAATATTTTTAATAGAATCGAAAATTACCTGGAAAAAATCAAGTTAATAAAAGGGAACAAACTTGTTAATCCTCTTAGATTAAATTTTGAATTCTTACAAACAAATAGAATATCAACTCCGCTAACTATATTCATTTCGAATTTAAGATTGCATATTAAACCTTTTGAGGAGTTAATAAAATTCGAAGCAGATGAAAAGTTAGCTTTAGCAAAAATTGTTATTTCTGATAATCAGTTTCGTTTTAATTTAATGGGTGAAGGTGGCACTATAATAAAGCATAATTTGAATTTTAATTCAGATAACGATTATAAACTTGCTTCGAAATATATTTTATCAGGTTTAGCAATATGTTTATGCAATTCCGGTCAACAAGAATTTGGTATAAGGATTATTTTCGAAACACAACTTTTTCCTTTCTTGGCCGAGAACAAGCAAATGCTCATCTTTCTAATACCATTCCTACTAACAGGATACTATTATGAGCAATCTGTGGATGAGATTACCAAAATAATAGCTGATGACAAAGATGATAATTTGATCCAGTCTTATACACAAATACACCTTTTGATTTCAGAAAACAAAAAGGTGAATAAGATTGAAGATTTTTTAAAGGCTCAGGTCGCAAAAGCGTTTGATTTGGGCAGTGACGAACTAATCGCTATATCATTTTATAATTTAGCGAACCTCTATATGTCTACATCTAATCCCTCGAAAGCTCTTACTAATTATTTAAATGCAAAGCGCTATGACAAAACATATTTAAAACGAGATTATTTTCTAGGAGAATTAGCTGGCACATTTCATAATTTAGGTAGATATAAATGCGCTAGTAATTTATATGCTAAAGCTATTAAAATAAATAAATCTGATTTACATCTAAAAGTTCTATACGCAGATTCAACCATGTATTCCGGACAATACAAAAAAGCAGTGGAATTATTTAATTCATATTTAAACGAATCAGCAGATATGGATTTTAATAATGATGTCTGGCATTTAAAATATTTTTGTTTGTCAATCTTGTTAAAAAATGGATATCCGGAACTTCAAAATAGAAATCCAATAAAAGCTAATGAATTAGTGGATTTTACTACTATAAAATCGAAAATCGAAGAACAATTAGAAGAAGCTTTGTCCTATGATTTGTTATGTGGACTTGCTTGGTTCAATTTAGGAATCAATTCGAATTCTAAAAAAGATTTCATTAGTGCTACAATTGCATTTGCAATGTGTGCATTGGTACAAAATAACGATATAGAGGCTTGGGTCAACGCAACTATCTGCTCTTTATTGGCTAATAAGACGCAATTATTTATTAATATTGTAAAGGTGGCTTATCATTATAATGACGATAAATTCCTTCTTGAGCTATATAAAAAATTATCTGAATTTAACAAAAGTAACTTATCCGAGTATTTCGATATGATAAATGAATTCCTTTATGAAAAGAAATATAAACAAAAAAATATACGATTAATTGAAAATGATGAAAATCATAATATACTTGTTTTTGAGACGTAAGATTAAGAAACTTCGTTCCTCTGCTAGCACAAATCTGAGAATCGTGCCTAATGTAAGTTACATAAATTTTGCTTCGCAACGCACGGGTTGCAAACTCGCGCGAACGGAAAAAGGTACACACCCGCCAATGTAGAGAATTTTAACAGCGCAAATGCAACATTCGGATGTATTGTTTCGTCAATCTAATGAAACAGAAACTAAAAACAACATGAATATGAGAAAAATTTTAATTCTTTTGCTGCTTGCCACATTGTTTTATAGCTGTACAAGCGATATTCTGCTTGACAATAAAGAAGGAAAATGGACGAATAATATCGAGAATCTGGTAGTGCATAATGACAAAAAAACAACGATTCAACAAGGCATTTATGGCACTTTAATAAAAGTTGAAGGAAATTGTATGCCTGTGATCGATGAAAATTCCACATGCAAATCCTATCCTGTAAAAAGAAACATAGTTATTTACGAATATACGAAATTTGATCAGACTGAAAGAGATGAAAAATCTCCGGTTTTCTTTACCAAGATACATACATCCAGAATTAAAACAGTTGTCTGCGATGATGAGGGCTTTTTTCAGGCATCTTTACCGAAAGGCGTTTATTCTGTTTTTATAGAAGAAAATGGATTGTTGTATGCCAACGGATTAGACGGTTACGGTGGGCTTTGCCCGGTGGAAGTTAAATCGAATGAAAAAAGTTCTATCAATTTAAGATTAAGCTACGCGGTTTATTAATATTGTTGCCAATCGCCCAAAGGGCAAAATTTTCATAACCGTGGGCGGGTTTCCCGCCTACGGAAAAAGTGTGGCACATCCCCACCTGAAAGGCGACACATAAAAAGTCCGACCACTTCGGGTCGAAGAGAAAACGTGCTTGTTTCACCGTAGGTCGATGCCCACGGTTACGAAAATAACACCTTTCAGGTGTAACGTTGCAGGAATTGCCGCTCGAACTTGTTCACTTGTTATGACAAGAAATTCGCGCGAACGAGAGGAGAGAAATTATGATAGCTGCATTAAAAAAAGAAATCAAAGGAAAGAAGGTTGATATCGTGCGCATGGCATTGCAATCGGCTATAGCCGCATTTATCACCTACGTCATTATTTTTCCTTTCAGGCCCGAAGAAGCGTTCCTCGCCATTTTATCATCGGTTTTTATACTCAACGCAAATATAGGTGGAACGCTGAATTCGGCCAAAAACAGACTGCTCTCTACCTTGTTGGGCAGCGCGCTTGGCTTGTTAACGGTGTGGATACTACCCTTCGGGTGGGGTACGGGAGTCGCTTTGATCATTTCGATGCTCATCTTGAATGCTATCGCAGCCGTAAAAAGCGATTGGCGATACGGTGTGGTGGCAGCCATCGCCGTTTCATTGGGGGCGGAAGAAAACGCTTTCGCTATTTCGTCCGACAGGCTTATTGCCATCGGCATCGGCGCTGCGGTGGGAATCCTCGTGTCCTTTATCATCCTGCCGGAGAAAGCGGAAGCAAGAGCGAAACGCTTTCTGGGAAAAGCCATACAAAACATAAATGCCCGCTTTTCCATCGCCATGCAAAATACGCATCTTGACGAAGTTAAAAGCAGCAAAAAACCAAGGCAAAGATTCCATACCAATCTCAGCAATGCCAAAGACTCAATGGCAAACATCCGGTTTTACGATACCGAAAATTTACGGAAATGTATCGATGCTGTTGAAAAGACCTACAATTCCACCATTATCCTCGACAGGATAGCCAATAAAACAAGTCGGGGAATCAGCGATGACACATCGGGGGTAGAGAAAGATACGGAAGAAATTCGGGCTGCTATCTCGCTCATCTTAACCAACATCAGTCTATTAAATTTCAACAACGATGAACAACTGAACAAATTGAATGAACTGACGGAAAAGATCAGAAACGAAATGAATTATGTAACCGATGACGATGAACAACTGCACAGACAACACACTTTTATTTTTGCCCTTTGCGAAATTCAGCAAAATCTGAAGGAATTGAACGAGTTGTATGAAAAGGCATGAAAGTTAAAGAACAGGAATATGAAACAATACCCCGAACCCACCGTAGGCGCCACCATACTGAATGCTGAAGGTAAAGTGCTGCTGTGCAAATCGCATAAGTGGGAAAACCAATACGTGATCCCGGGCGGGCATATCGAGTTGGGCGAAACAATGGAAGAAGCGTTGAAGCGCGAAGTATTGGAAGAAACAGGGCTTACCGTTTACGACATACAGATGCTCGGCATTAACGAAAGTATTTTCCACACGACGTTTCACGAAAAAAGGCATTTTATCTTTATCAACTTCCTGTGCCGCACCGATGACACGAAAGTGCTGCTGAACAACGAATCGGAAAGCTACGTTTGGGCCGGCCTGAACGAAGTTGAACAATACGACTTGCAGGAATTCACCAAAGCATTACTTTTGTTGTTGCGCGACAATTCCGTCGCGAACAACAAAACGGAGATCTTTTATAACTACGGATAGTTATCTCAACACGCGTTATTCTTTGAATTTAACCGATAAAAGTCAAAAAAACACGAAACTGAAAACTACTTGACACACAAAAGTGTTTATATAATAAAAATTCTAACTTTTTATAAACAAAAACACAACTATGGAAAAGAAAGTCAACAAAAAAACTTTAGGGAAATATTCCATAACGATGGTTGTTATTGCCCTTTTACTGCAATCGTGCGGAACCGTTCCACTTACCGGAAGAAGACAATTGCAATTGGTTTCGGATCAGGAAGTGCTTGCTCTAAGCGCGCAACAGTACACGGAATTCATGCGTCAAGCTCCTGTTGAAACAGGTACTCAAAACGCAGCTACAGTCAAGCGCGTAGGAGCGAATATCGCTTCGGCCGTTGAAACCTTCCTGAAAAGCAACGGATACGAATCGGAACTTCAGAAATATGCGTGGGAATTTAATTTGGTGAAAGACGACAACGTAAACGCTTTCGCCATGCCGGGCGGAAAGGTAGTGGTCTTTGAAGGATTGTTGCCGGTAGCCCAAGATGAAAACGGCTTGGCCGTGGTTATGGGCCACGAAATCGCGCATGCCGTTGCTAAACACTCTAACGAGCGTATTAGCCAGCAATTGGCGCTTCAGTATGGTGGAGCCATTGCAGGCGGCCTGTTGGGAGGCCAGTCTCAAGCTGTACAGCAAATTGCAAGCACTGTTTTCGGTTTAGGTTCTCAATTGGGTGTTTTACTTCCTTACGCGCGTCGTCAGGAATTGGAAAGCGATGAGTTGGGGCTTATATTTATGGCGCTGGCAGGATATGATCCGAGAACCTCGATCGCTTTTTGGCAAAGAATGGCGTCGAACTCACAAAGTCAGGGCGTTCCTGAATTCATGAGCACTCACCCATCCGATGACAACCGCATTGCCCGATTAATGGAAATTATGCCGCTCGCGTTGAAGTATTACAACGGAAACGGAGTATTGAATACCGATTGCAGCAACCCGATTGAATGTAAAACTAAAATTCCGGTTGAACAGGTAAACAGGTAAAATATTTTTTTTATGTGTGAAAACTCGCGCATAATTGTGTTCATAGCATGATAAATTTAAAATGAAACTCAACCATTACTGCCCGAAGTGATTTCGGGCAGTAATCGTTATAGAAGTTCCGAGTAGCTCTCAAGCCAACAAAAATCGCTATTTTTGTGGGGGATTAATATTAACTCAATGAAAATTTTCATTAAAAATATGGTCTGCGACCGTTGCATTATGGTGGTGCAAAACGAATTGGATAAATTGGGCTTCGATACTAAAAATATCCGACTGGGAGAAGTTACGCTCGAAAAAGAACTGACACCCGAAGAAAAGGAGAAACTGAGTGAAACATTAATTCCATTGGGTTTCGAACTTATCGACGATAAAAAAAGCCGCATTATCGAGCAGATCAAAAATACCATCATCGAGATAGTGCATCATCAGGAAAACGACATCAAAGCCAACCTTTCCGATATTTTAAGCAACAAACTTCATCACGATTACGCCTATCTGTCCAATCTCTTTTCGGAAATTGAAGGCACCACCATCGAAAAGTATTTCATTGCACAAAAAATAGAAAAGGTGAAAGAACTGCTCGTTTACGATGAGTTATCATTAAGCGAAATCGCTTTCCGTCTGAATTATTCGAGCGTGGCTTATTTGAGCAATCAGTTCAAAAAAGTAACCGGACTTACGCCGAGTCATTTCAAGCAAATCAAGGAAGACAAACGAAAACCGCTGGACAAAGTATAAATCTTACAAATCAATTCCAAAATTCCGTAACACCCGTCCACGAAAAAAGCGCCATCTTTGCAATATCCAAAAACAACAGCAAAATGGCAAAAAACGATCAACATACAATCACAAAAACTTTTCCCGTATTGGGAATGACCTGTGCATCATGTGCGAGCAGCGTTCAAAGCATTGTGCAGCACTCGCCCGGCGTAGTGAACGCATCGGTAAACTTCGCCACCGGAAACCTGACAGTGGAATATCTTCCCGAAACCACTGACGCCTCTCAATTACAAAAAGCAGTTCAGGAAGTAGGTTACGATCTGCTGCTTGAAGACGAAACCACACAGCAGGAAACGCTCGAAGCCATTCATGAAGAAAGATTCAAAAAACTCAAAACCAAGACCATATTGGCCATCATTCTGGCATTGCCGGTGGTAGTCATCGGAATGTTCTTTATGAATATGCCCTACGCCAACCTCATCATGTGGTTGTTCACCACGCCTGTGGTGCTATGGCTGGGCAAGGACTTCTTCGTCAACGCATGGAAACAGGCCAAACACCGCAACGCCAATATGGACACGCTGGTGGCATTGAGTACCGGAATTGCTTATCTGTTCAGCGTTTTCAATATGTTGTTCCCGGAGTTCTGGCAACAACGAGGATTAGAGGCGCACGTTTATTTCGAGGCGGCAGCCGTTATCATCGCATTTATTCTCTTGGGAAAACTGTTGGAAGAAAAGGCTAAAGGCAGTACCTCCGCCGCCATCAAAAAACTGATGGGATTGCAGCCCAAAACCGTCTTGATTATTCAACCCCATGGAAGCGAAAAGCAGATTGCGATAGAAGATGTAAAAGTGAATGACATAATATTAGTGAAACCCGGCGAAAAAATTGCCGTGGACGGCATGGTTACGTCGGGCAATTCGTATGTGGATGAGAGTATGTTGAGCGGCGAGCCCGTTCCCGTGCTGAAGAAGGAAGGCGAAAAAGTGTTTGCCGGAACCATCAATCAAAAAGGGAGTTTTCAGTTTCAAGCGGTGAAAGTGGGTAAAGAAACCATGCTGGCGCACATCATTAAAATGGTGCAGGATGCGCAGGGCAGCAAAGCTCCCGTGCAAAAACTCGTGGATAGGATTGCAGGGATTTTTGTTCCGGTCGTTATCGGAATTTCTATCCTTACCTTTATCATTTGGCTTATTTTCGGCGGTGAAAACGGTGTGGTGCAAGGCTTGCTGGCAGCGATTACGGTGCTCGTCATCGCTTGTCCGTGTGCGTTGGGACTGGCTACGCCAACGGCGATTATGGTCGGCGTGGGTAAAGGCGCCGAGCAAGGCATTTTGATAAAAGATGCCGAGAGCCTCGAACTGGCGAAGAAAGTGAATGCCGTTATTCTGGACAAAACGGGAACCATTACCGAAGGTCGTCCGGAGGTAACCGATATTCAATGGCTGGACAACGATGATGCGGCAAAAGACATTCTTTTCAGTATCGAAAAGCAATCGGAACATCCGTTAGCGGAAGCCGTTGTAAAACATTTCGATGGAACAGCTATTAATTTATCGAACTTCGACAGCATTACGGGAAAAGGAGCCAAAGCCACTCATAACAGTGAAACGTATTTCGTAGGAAATAAAAAACTGTTATCGGAAAACGACATCATCATCACCGATGAATTACTCAAACAAGCCGAAGAATGGGGCAAACAATCTAAAACCGTCATTTGGTTTTCTGACAGCAAGCAGGCGCTTTCGGTTCTGGCTATTTCCGATAAAATAAAAGAAACATCTGTGCAAGCCATCCGTGAAATGCAGAAAATGGGCATTGAATTGTATATGCTCACGGGCGACAACGAAGCCACCGCCAAAGCCATTGCCGAACAAACGGGCATCGGGCACTACAAAGCCGAAGTGCTACCGCAGCACAAAGCCGAATTTGTGAAGAAATTGCAGCAGCAAGGTAAAACCGTAGCGATGGTGGGCGACGGCATCAACGACAGTACCGCTTTGGCAACTGCCGACGTGAGCATCGCCATGGGAAAAGGTTCGGACATTGCGATGGATGTGGCAAAAATGACCATCATATCATCGGATCTGACGAAGATCCCGCAAGCCATCAAACTATCCAAACAAACCGTTGCCACCATCAAGCAAAACCTTTTTTGGGCGTTTATCTACAACCTCATCGGCATTCCCATTGCGGCGGGTATTCTCTATCCCATCAACGGTTTTCTGCTCAACCCGATGATCGCCGGAGCAGCCATGGCGTTCAGCAGCGTAAGCGTGGTAACTAACAGTTTGCGATTAAAATGGAAGAAGTACAAGAATTTAACCCAATATAAACTTAAAAAGAAGAATATGAAAACAAAAGAATTAAAATTAAAGACCAATCTCAATTGCAGTAATTGCGTATCGAAAGTAAAAGCGGACTTTGACAACGCCGAGAATATCGGCAGTTGGAACGTTGATACGAATAATCCCGATAAAATTCTCACCATTGATTCCAAAGGAATTACCGAAGAAGAAGTGGTGGCGATAGTGAAAAGCAAAGGCTTTGAAGCAACCCCGATTGATTGAATAGCCTGAACCAACGGAACTAAAAATACGCAAGACAACTGATAAAAGAATTGACTTTTATCACAAATTGCGTATTTTTGCTTTTATATCGCTACCGCCGATTTGCTATCGGTGGTTTGCCCGAAAAAATAGCACGAAACAGTAAGAAAACAATGGGACACGAACACAACCATTCGCACAGCGCCAACAAAAAGACCTTAACCATCAGCTTCATCATTATTACCGCCTACATGGCGGTGGAGGTGATCGGCGGATTGTTGACCAACAGTTTGGCTTTGTTGGCCGATGCCGGACACATGCTGAGCGATGCCGTATCGCTGTTTATCGCGCTCATGGCTTTCAGGTTCAGCTCCAAAGTGGCCGATTACGGCAAAACATACGGTTACAAACGCTTCGAGATACTGGCTGCCGTCTTTAACGGCGTAACGCTCGTAGCTATTTCCATTTACATCTTTTACGAATCTATAAAACGGTTTCAAAACCCGCCCGAAGTCGCCTCCACCGGCATGCTCATCATTGCGGCTGTGGGGTTGCTCGTCAACGCCCTGGTTGCCTGGATAATGATGCGGGGCAGCGATGTGAAAGACAATCTGAACATGCGCGGCGCATACCTTCACGTTATGAGCGATATGCTTGGCTCCGTGGGCGCGGTTATTGCCGCCTTGCTCATCATGTTTTTCGGCTGGGGCTGGGCCGATCCGCTGGCAAGTGTTATTGTTGCTGTTTTGGTGTTGCGAAGCGGATTTATGGTTACCAAATCGTCGGTTCACGTGCTGATGGAAGGCACACCTGAGAATGTGGAAATAGAAAAAGTAACCGAAAAAATTCTGAATACCGACGGTATCGAAGCCATTCACGACCTGCATGTATGGAGCATCACAAGCGGATTGAACGCGCTCACTTGTCACGCCATTGTGGATGATAAAATGAGTGTGGGAGAAAGTGAACTAATGCTGCGCAACATCGAACACGAGTTGGAGCATCTGAACATTCATCACGTAACCATTCAGCTCGAAACTTCTGCCCATCAGCATGATAACTCAGTATTGTGCAACGTGCGTCCCGAAATTGACGATCACGCCCATCATCACCATTGATTTACTTCACACTTGAAGTTACTCAAAACGTATTGAATTTCTCTTACTTCACGCTTGTAGTGGACAAAAACGCATTGGATTTCCCTTACTTCACAATTGAAGTGGATGAAACATAGTTATGGGTAGGTTACTTCATACTTGAAGTAGTGAAAAAACAAGTATGGATGACGAACTTCACAAGTGAAATAACAAAAAAAGTCCGAAAGTTATGCACTTCCGGGCTTTTTCCATATTGTAACGTAAGGGATTATTCCCAATCCAAGAGTACTTTTCCGCACTGTCCGCTTTCCATGATATCGAAACCCTGTTGGAAATCGTTCACGTGGAAACGGTGTGTGATAACGGGTGTGAGATCGAGCCCCGAAATCAACATCTGCTCCATCTGATACCACGTTTCCCACATTTCTCGGCCGTATATACCCTTCAGTGTGAGTGCTTTGAAAATAATAGTGTTCCAATCTACGGTGGTGTTATTGGGCAGGATGCCGAGCAGCGATATTTTGGAGCCGTTGTACATGTTGTTGATCATTTCGCGGAACGCGGCAGGCGCACCCGACATTTCCAAACCCACGTCGAAGCCGCGCATGTTAAGTTCTTTAACTGCATCGGCAACGGTTTCGCCTTTCGAGAGGTTCACGGTTTTGGTGGCGCCCATTTTCTTGGCAATTTCGAGGCGATATTCACTCATGTCGCTCACCACCACGTATCGCGCGCCGGCAAACCGACAAATGGCGGTAGCCATATTTCCGATAAGCCCGGCTCCGGTAATGAGCACGTCTTCGCCGATGAGCGGGAACGACAACGCGGTATGCGTGGCATTGCCGAACGGGTCCATAATGGAAGCGATTTCATCGGGAATGCGTGGGTCGAGTTTCACCACGTTTTCTGCCGGAAGCGAAAGGAATTCGGCAAACGCGCCGTCGCGGTTCACTCCTACGCCGATGGTATTTTCGCACACGTGCAGTTTTCCGCGGCGGCAGTTACGGCAGTGCCCACAAGCAATATGTCCTTCGCCGGTAACGCGATCACCCACTTTCAGGTTTTTCACGCCGCTGCCCATATCAACGATCTCGCCTACGTATTCGTGGCCGATGGTCATCGGGGTTTTAATGGTTTTTTGCGCCCAATCGTCCCATTTATAAATGTGGAGGTCGGTTCCGCAAATCGATGTTTTTTTAATTTTGATGAGTACATCGTTCACTCCGATGGATGGCACAGCAACGTCTTCCATCCAAATTCCCTTTTGGGGACGTAGTTTTACTAAGGCTTTCACTTTTAGTTATGAGTTTTGAGGTTTGAGTTATGAGAAATGATTTGAGGTTTGAGGTTTGAGGTTTGAGGTTCAGAAATTCTTTTCCTCATACCACATACCGCTTTAAATGACTTTTAATTTTTCACCCACTTTAACAAACGCAGCGATAGCTTTATCGAGATGTGTGCGTGTGTGGCCAGCGGAGAGTTGTACGCGGATTCGCGCTTGTTCTTTTGGCACCACGGGATAATAGAATCCGGTAACGTAAATGCCTTCGTCGAGCAGTTCGGTTGCGAATTCCTGCGACAGTTTGGCATCGTACAACATCACGGCACAAATGGCCGATTGCGTTGGCTTGATATCGAAATTGGCTTCTTTCATTTTTGCCACGAAATAGTCCACGTTTTCGTGCAGTTTGTCTTGTAAATCGTTCGATTCCTGAAGCAAGCCGAAAGCTTTAATTCCGGCAGCCGCTACCAACGGAGGAATTGAGTTGGAGAAAAGATACGGGCGCGAACGTTGACGAAGCATATCGATAATTTCTTTGCGTCCGGTGGTGAAACCGCCGATGGCGCCGCCAAAGGCTTTGCCCAGCGTTCCGGTAATAATTTCCGCTTTTCCGAGACAATTGTACAACTCGGTAACGCCGCGGCCGGTTTTACCTACAACGCCTGCCGAGTGGCTTTCATCGATCATCACCAACGCGTCGTATTTTTCGGCCAGTTCCATGATCTTATCGATGGGAGCCACGTTTCCGTCCATGGAGAAAACGCCGTCGGTAGCAATGACGCGAAATCGTTGTGCTTGCGCTTCTTTTAGTTTTTCTTCCAAATCGGCCATATCAGCGTTGGCATAGCGATATCGTTTTGCTTTGCAAAGGCGCACGCCATCGATGATGGACGCGTGGTTCAACGCATCGGAAATAATGGCGTCTTCGTCCGTTAACAGTGGTTCGAAAAGCCCGCCGTTGGCGTCGAAACACGCAGCGTACAAAATCGTGTCTTCCGTTTTAAAGAACTTACTGATGGTTGCTTCCAGTTCTTTGTGAAGGTCTTGCGTCCCGCAAATGAATCGTACAGACGACATGCCGTATCCGCGCTCATCGAGCGCGTGTTTCGCCGCATCGATTAGTTGCTCGTTGTCCGATAGGCCAAGGTAATTGTTTGCACAGAAGTTCAACACTTCCTGCCCCGATTTCACTTTGATTTCCGCGCTTTGCGGCGTTACGATAATTCGTTCGTTTTTGTAAAGTCCTGCTTCTTCAATAGCTTTCAGCTCGGTTTGCAGGTGTTTTTGCATTTTTTCGTACATGGTTTTAAAATAGTTTTGAGTTATGAGTTTTCAGCTCGCATCATCTGATTCATCTAATAGTGATAATGGAATACTTTTTTTCGGATCAATACCTAAATCTTTTAATTTTTGGGTCTGTAATACTAAATTGTCTCTTCCTGTGGAAAGCTGTTTATAGGCATCGTTATAGGCGTTTTGCGCCTGATCAATATTCTTGCCGATTCTCTCCAGATTAGCAATGAATCCGACAAATTTATCATACAATTTTGCACCCCGTTCCGCTATCTCAAGCGCATTGCGATTCTGATATTCGCGTTTCCATAGATCCACTATTAGTTTCAGCGCAGCGATGAGGTTCGTAGGGCTGATGAGCAGGATTTTCTTTTCATAGGCATATTGCCACAATGTTTCTTCGTGCTGCAATGCGAGCAGATAAGCCGGTTCATTGGGGATAAACATCATCACAAAATCCAGCGTTTCGGCGTAATCCTGATAACTTTTGCGACTCAATTCATCGATGTGTTTTCGCACAGAACGTAAATGTTCGCGGAGCAATCTTTTTTGGTCGTCAGGTTCAATGCTTGCCACGTAATTGGCGTAAGCAGTAAGAGAAACTTTGGAGTCGATGATCACTTTGCGGTTATCGGGATAGGCGATAATGACATCGGGCTGCATACGGGTGCCGTCTTCGTTGATAAGATAATTGCCGTCGATATCTTTCAGATATTCCTGTACAAAATATTCCCGGCCCAAAACCAAACCCGAACGCTCCAAAATGTTTTCCAGTATCATCTGCCCCCAATCGCCCTGCGTTTTGGAACTGCCTTTTAAAGCATTGGTCAGGTTAGTGGCTTCTTCGCTAATTTTTTGATTTAATAGCGCCAGTCTTTTCACTTCTTCGCCCAACGAAAAACGCTCTTTGGCTTCGGTAACGTACACTTCTTCCACTTTTTTCTTAAACGATTCTATATTTTCACCCAAAGGTTTCAGTATATTATCTAAATTCTCCTGATTCAGTTGTGTGAACTTTTGCGTTTTTTCGTCCAGAATTTTCGAGGCGATATTTTCGAACTCCATATTGAATTGTTTGCGCAAGGCTTCGATTTCTTCTTTTTGTGTTTCCAATTTTTCATTCAAAGCCCTGTTGTTGGCAATAAACGAAGCTAATTTTTGATTGATATCGTTGAATTCATCGGTTTTACTTTTGAGTTCGAATTTGTAATTGCCGATGTCTTCCAATTGATTTTTGATGGTTTCGTTGGCAGCGTTCAGTTGGGCAGTTGTATTGGATAAGTTTCTTTCTAACTCCTGAATTTCGTCCTGAAAGTTTTCAATTCTTTCTCTGTAAGTAGCGATCTCAATCTTTAATTCTGATTCGGATCCTTCTTTAGCATCTAATTTCTCGCGCGTGATAAGAAGTTCTGTATTCAAAGAATTATTTTTCTCGTTAACAGCTTCCAAATCGGCTTTGGCGACCATTTTCGATTTTGCGGACAATGAAGCGATTATCCAAGCGATAACTCCACCGACCATAAAACCAATGAGAAGGTAAATCATGTTATTCATGCCAATCTATTTTGTTTTTTTGAGGTTATGCCCCATTCTTTTCTTTTTGGTTAACATGTAAAACTCGTTGTGTTCATTGGGGGTTACTTCGATAGAAACGTTCTCCGTAACTTCTAATCCGTAAGATTCCAAGCCGATGCGCTTCACCGGATTATTC
This sequence comes from Bacteroidota bacterium, assembly GCA_023424395.1. Lineage (GTDB taxonomy): Bacteria > Bacteroidota > Bacteroidia > Bacteroidales > Dysgonomonadaceae > JAFADY01. The sequence continues at coordinate 42,006 of JAFADY010000003.1, forward strand.
GTCATTAAACGCATTTTTGAAACTCCCAAACTACGCAATATCTGAGCGCCAACGCCGTAATCTCGCTCATCGGCTTTGTAACCGAGGTGCAAATTGGCGTCAATCGTGTCCATACCGTTTTCCTGAAGTTTGTAGGCGGCAGCCTTTGCCATAAGCCCGATGCCGCGTCCTTCCTGATTTAAATATACCAAAACGCCTTTGCCTTCTTTATCTATCATTTCAAGGGCTTTGTGCAACTGTTCTCCGCACTCACAACGCAGGGAACCGAAGATATCTCCGGTAACGCAAGAAGAATGCACGCGAACCAAAATCGGTTCATTTTCTTCCCAAGTGCCTCTGATGAGCGCCACATGTTCAAATCCGTTGGATTTCTGTATATAAGGTACCATTTTGAAATCGCCGTACCGAGTTGGAAGATGCACCTCTTCGCCTCTTTTAATTAACGATTCCGTTTCTAACCGGTATTTAATGAGAGCGGCAACAGAAATAATTTTCATGTTGTATTCCTCGGCCATTTTCATTAATTCCGGCAGACGAGCCATAGAGCCGTCTTCGTTTTTTATTTCGGCAAGCGCTCCTGCAGGATACAGGCCTGCTAAGCGCGCTAAATCGATGGTTGCTTCGGTGTGCCCTGCCCTACGGATCACGCCTTTGTTTTGCGCGCACAACGGGAAAATATGGCCGGGGCGTCCGAAATCTTCGGGTTTTGTTTCCTGTCGGGTGAGCGCTAAGATAGTTTGGGCGCGGTCGTAAGCCGATATTCCGGTGGTACATCCGTGCGTGAGCAAATCAATAGAAACCGTAAATGGCGTAGCATGAACCGATGTATTGTTGGTAACCATCATGGGCAATTCCAATTCATCGGCGCGTTCTTTGGTTATCGGAGCACAAATTAATCCTCGGGCATAAGTTTCCAAAAAGTTTACTTTTTCCGGAGTAATGCATTCTGCGGCAATAATGAGGTCGCCCTCGTTTTCTCTGTCTTCATCGTCAACCACAATTACAAAATTTCCTTTCTTGATTTCCTCTATGGCTTCTTCGATTGTATTTAATTTGAACTCGTTCATTATATGGCTTTATCTATTTCATTTTTTGAGAATTGATTCCAATTCTTCGTTTAAACTTAAAATGGTTCTCAAATCTTTATTTATCCTTTTTTCAAACGGCAAAGATAACAGTTTAAAAATAAACCCCACGGGCAAAACGTACATCAAAATTTTTACCAATTTGGAGTTTGCCTTATACGGCCTCACATACTTGATAAGAACCGGATATTCATTGGCTTTTTCTATGATACGGGCAGCACGGGAATTGGAAAGCTGATTCAATATATTTTCCATCCCTATTTTGATGTTGTTTAAACTATTATCGTAATTCTCGTCCGTCCAGTAAGTTTTGTAAGAAAGTTTTTCGTATTTACGCAAATGCGTTTGAACGTCTCGCGTCAGATCGCTCAATTCAGGCGCAATTTTGATAAAGTCGGGCTCTTCAATTACAACTTCTTTTATGGCGTAATTTCTTTTTTCTCTGATAAACAACAGCTTTTTGATAAAGGTAACATAAGTATCGGTATTCATGATAACCGAATCGTTCATAGCTTTATAAGTGAGGAAAATACCGAGAGGCAGCAAAATCATGGAACTGAACCACATGCCCATCCAATGATCCCATACCCCGTCGCGAGCCATTTTGTAGCCCACGTTGTCTAAAACATAATACACAATAAACAAAATTACCGATATTACAATTGGAGTGCCCAATCCTCCCTTTCTTACAATTGAGCCTAATGGCGCGCCAATAAAAAAGAAAATAAGGCAGGCAAACGAAAGTGTGAATTTTCTATGCCACTCTATCCAATGCCTGATAATGGCTTTTTGTGTGGTGGTCTTCGTCATTGAGCGGAAAATATTATCGTTGCTGTTGTTGTCGGCTTTGGTATATGCACTTTGCATAATGGCTGTTTTACTCTGCAGATCTTTAGATGCCATGACGGAATCGATATTCAGAACCGGAGAAATTTTTGCATTGCTGATAATGGTATCTTTTTCTGCCGGATCGTAACTGTTTCGGAAATTCAGATAAGAATAATCTTGCATTATTTTTCTATCGCCTATATTGATGCTATCTACAAGCAATTCCAATGAATCGATGGATAATTTTAGCTCCGATAAGTCTTTGGTAACGTAATTGGTTGAAACATTGTCTTGTATGACATTTTCTTCCATGCGGTTAAAATTGTCATCGTAAGGAATGGTCATGGTTTTGGTGGTGAAGTTTTCGCGCGCGTACGGAACAAAATCGGGCGAGTAAGTTTCGCCGGTACCTTGTGTGAAGTTTTGGAATTGTTGCCCGTGATGCATGGTAAATATCAACGACAATTTATCTTCCGACATACGCATTTGCGCGGAGTCGCAAATAATAACAGCCATACTTTGAAAACCGCTTGCAACATCGTAAATAAGCACATCGTATAACATGCCGGTTTCTCTGTTTTTCTTTTCCACGTACATATTGTAGCCACTGATTTCCTTATAAAAAACGCCTTCGGGAATATCCAATTCGGGTGATTTCTGACGAATGGAAATAAGAAGCGAATAGAATTTCGATTGAATTTTAGGCATGGCGTTATTCTGAAAGAAAAACGCACCGATACTGATAAACGCAACTAAAACGATTAAAGGCTTCATGGTTTTAAGTAACGGTATTCCGGCCGATTTTATGGCCAACAACTCCAAACTTTCGCCTAAATTACCAAACATCATGAGCGAAGCGAGCAAAATGGATAATGGCAATGCTAAAGGAATAAGCGTTAAAGCCGCGTAAAGGAACATTTCTCCCAAAACATCGAATCCCAAACCCTTTCCAACCATATCCTCGATGTATTTCCACAAAAATTGCATCAATACCAGAAAAAGGCAGATGGCAAACGTCATTAGAAACGATGGGATAAATGTTTTTAATAAATAGCTGTATAGTTTTTTTATGTGGAAATCTTTTCTCATCTATAAGAAAAAAAGTGCGCTAAAATTGAGGAACAAAGATAATAAAAACCGATGTACTAATTTACTTTTAAGATTTAAAGAAAACAAAAAAGAACAACTCGGTTTGTTTGCGGTTGTTCTTTTGTTAAATTATGTTTTTTTAAACACCAAGGCGTCTCTTCATTATGTCGATTTGGTTTTCCCACAATGCTATGGCATCACCTTTTTCATCAGGCTCGGCAAAATCGGTTATTTGTAGGGCTATTTCGCTGGATAATTCCAATTTATGAAGTTGGAATTCAAAATAAGCATTTTCGTCTTCTTCATCCAGCCACCTGAATCGAATACTTGTTTGTGGCTTGATGCATAAAATTTCAGCTTCGTTTTCGGATTTTCCCCACGAAAATAGATAAATTGATTCCGTCTCATTCATCGTAACTTCATCGGCAAACCATTCTGATAAACCGTCAATTTGGCTTATCATTCTCCACAAACTGGCTTGTGTGGCACTTCCCATCACAAACTCTATATGAAACTTTTCTTTAGGCATTGAACTCTCTATCAATTTGCGCTCAATTTACAACTTTTTTTTTAATTGTAGTTCATATACGGCCATAAATTTCGGGTATAATGTATTTGTTCCCCAGAAGAAAATCAGAAAACTTCGGAAAGAAATTCCAAAAACCTTTTCCACGATTGAGTATCGGCGGTGAAACGATAGGCAGGCGAATCGAAAACAGTGAATGCGTGCGGTGCGCCTCCGTAAGTGATCATTTCATTCGGTACACCGGCTTCGTCCAACTCTTCGGCTAAAGCTGCAAAGTCCTGCATGGTAATGGCTGTATCCGCTGTTCCGTGAAAAACCATAATTTTTCCTTTGGTTTTTGAATAATCTTGACCTTCGGGAGTTGCCAAACCTCCGTGAAATGATGCAAATCCTGCCAGCTCTGCTCCCGAACGTGCAAGCTCTAAGGCGGCTGCGCCGCCAAAGCAATATCCCATAGCTACAAATTTATCGCCTTCAACTCCTTGTTTTCGCGCAGTTATCAATGCATTAATCATCAGTCGGCGAAGTTTTTCACGGTCTTTGTATAATTCTCCGGTATGTTGAGCTTTGTCTTTGTTCTCTGTTGGGCGAATGCCTTTTCCGAATAAATCGGCCGCAAAAACCTGATATCCTTCGCGACTTAACATTTTCGCTCTTTCAATCTCGTAATCGGTCAGCCCATCCCAATCGTGTAGTACGATCACCAAAGGCGCTTTGGCAGCATTTTCTTTTTGTGGTTGGATAAAATATCCTTCATAAGGTTCATTATCTATATAATAAGTTACGTATTTGCCTTGACTGTAAATACTCGTTTGAAGAAGCGTAAAAGCTATTACCGAAAAAATAAATTTCTTTGAGATGTTGTTTAATTGTTTCATTTTTAATCAGTTTTCCATATAACAAAAAAAGAAGCAAAATTGTTGCTTCTTTTTGTTAGTGTATTATTATTATTTTATTGAATGGGTTTGTATTCTACAAAAGCTTCAATTGCTTCGTAAGAAGCTAGTCCCAATTTATCGTACATGGCGGCTGTTGTGCGGTTTCTTTCTTCCGAACGTTGCCAGAATAACCTTTCGTCGTCTCCCAGATAAGGAGCGCTTTCCATTTGTGACTGGTGCCTTAGAATTGCATTCCTTTTCTGACGAAGTTCTTCGGGAGAAATAGGAACGGCCATCTCAATGTGGTCTAATTCCCACTCTGCCCACGCTCCCCGGTACATCCAAATGCGGCAATCTCTAAACCACTCATCGTCCTTCATTATATCCACGGCCGCTAAAATGGCATCCAAGCAAACCTTATGCGTGCCATGCGGATCGGCTAAATCACCCGCAACATAAATTTGATGCGGTTTTATTGTTTCGATAAAATCTTTGACAATCAAAACATCTTTTTCCGAAATAGGATTTTTTTTAACCCTTCCGGTTTCGTAAAACGGAAGATCGAGAAAATGTACGTTTTGCGAAGGCAAACCTACGTATCTATCAGCGGAGCGTGCTTCTTCCCTGCGGATCCTGCCCTTGAGTAAACGAATTTCGGGTGTATCGATATCTTCAACTTTCTTCTCATGAAGCAAATAATTGAGCATTTTTTCGCCGGCTTCTTTCAATTCCAAATTGTCGGCATCGAATTCTTTTTGCATGCTTTTAAAAACCGACAAATAACGAATCACTTCTTCATCGCCCACAGCAATATTTCCGGATGTTTGGTAAGCAACATGCACTTCGTGCCCTTGATTTACCAAACGTTGAAAAGTGCCGCCCATAGAAATAACATCATCATCGGGGTGCGGGCTAAAGATAATTACCTTTTTTGGAAAAGGTTTGGCTCTTTCGGGGCGGTGCGTATCATCGGCATTGGGTTTCCCTCCGGGCCAACCGGTAATTGTATGCTGTAAATCGTTGAATATCTTTATATTTACATTATAAGCCGAACCAAAAAGTGTAATTAATTCACTTAATCCGTTATCGTTATAATCTTTATTGGTCAATTTTAGAATAGGTTTATCTACTACGCCGCACAACCAGATTATAGCCCTTCTGATAAGTTTACTCGTCCAAACGCAATTGGTAACCAACCAAGGATGGCTGATGCGCGTAAGTTCTGCGCCCGCAGCAAGATCGATATACACATTTACTTCGGGGTGCGTTTGAAGAACAGATGCCGGCATTGATTCCGTTATCGGGCCTTCGATCATTTGTTTAATACTTTCGGCCTTTTGTTCTCCCCATGCAATTAAAGCAATATTTTTAGAATCCATCATGTCTGCAATACCCATAGTAATGGCGCTTACAGGTACTTTTTCTTTGGAATCGAAATTGGCAACGATGTCGTTTCGGGAATCGCCGTCGAGCATGACGAGACGCATTTGCGAATGAAGGTTGCTACCGGGCATATTGAATCCTATATTACCTTTGCTACCCAAACCAAGCAAAAGATAATCCAACCCGCCCATTTGTTTCAGGTCTTTTTCGTATTCCTCACAAATATCCGTAATCAAATCTTTTTCAACAGTAGCATCGGGAGAATAAATATTCTTCGGATCTATATCTATATGATCAAGAAATACTTCTTTTAGCAGAGCTATATTGCTGAAAGAGGTGTCTGAAACCGGGTAGAATTCATAAATATTGAAAACCACTAAATTCTTAAAACTGATACCTTCTTCTTTGTGTTTTCTGATCAATTCCTGATAAACAGGCATTGGCGTTTCACCCCCATTGATTCCAAAAACAAATAATTGATCTTGATTCTGCTTCTCAAGCATTTCCTTTACGATACTATTGGCCACTTTTTTAGCTGCCCGTGCCGATTTTTCGTAAATGTGAACGGGGATTTTTTCGAAACGACTTAACGTGTACTCATCAAAATCCGTTTCGGGCTTATAATACTTTTTGGGTACTCTTTCGAGTGAAATGTAAGAACTCAGGTCTAATCGCATGACTTTTGATTTTTGATAATTGACGCTACAAAATTAACAAGTTATTTCTACTTATTTTTTGTTTTTGGGTAAAATAACATCCTTAACAGAAATTATATGTTTGTTGTCATAATTCCTTTTTAGCATCCATACTTTTAGTAACCCGAGCATAAATAATGAGCGCTATTGCCGATATAGCGCCAATACCTACAAACACATACCAGATGTAATGTGCGTTTTGCGTAGCGGCGGCGTAAGCAACAGAATCCAGAACTCCTGCATCATTTGTGAAGAGACGGGGATCGGGGCAATATTTTTCGAGCAAAAAACCCGATATACCAAATGCAAAAAGATACGAGAAAAACGAATGAAGATGGCTGAAACCCAAATAAAGCCCCTCCTCTCCTTCGGGCGCTTGCAGCGAGAAATACTCCAAATAACGGGGAGAGATAAAACATTCGGCGATGGCTTGCATAGCGATACCAACAATCATCATGAATGCAACAGGATGCATTCCTGCAATTGTTCCGCCTCCGGTATGGTTTCCGAATGACATTACTAATGCCGATAAAGGAATTATGAACATCCCTATCATCATGGAAGTGATTGCGCTTCTTTTCTTCATGAGCGATGTGATAAAATTCACACTAATAAATACAATCAGCGGATTTACATTGGCATACCAACCTGGGGTTGCGCCATCGCCGATGAGGCGGATCACGTATTTAGGCATGGTGGAATACATTTGACTTTGAATCATCCAGAAACCGCTCACGATGAGCATAAGTATCATTAACCGCCCATTGCCCAACACTTTTACCAACGAACTCCACAATTCCTTTACAGTCTTACCCTGACCGGCTGTATGTGCCGATCTATAGAAGAAAAAAACGAGAATCAACGCCAAAAGCGTCATTGACGCGGAAAAATAGTTCAAATAAACCAACCCCTCATCGCCCATACTTTTCCTCAACGGATCAACTACTGTTTTACCCAAAAATGCGCCGATATTTACCATCATGTAGAAAATGGCATACCCTCTGGCACGAGTTTCGGGAGTTGTTTCACGGGCGACCGTACCCGAAATTACCGCTTTAATAAAAGCCCCGCCGATAACGATTAAAATAAGTACCGGCACAATCGACCACTGGTAAGCGCTCCCGATAAGCCCTGTGTAGGTGGTAGTCATATCGTATTGCACCAATCCTGCACTTTGCAACATTGTGGGCAAAACGCCAAGCCCGCCATAACCGACCGTCAATAAAGCAAATGCAAGGATAATAGCATTTCTGAATCCCATTTTGTCGGCGATGGCGCCGGTGAAAGTCGGCAGAAGATATAAAAATGCCGAGAAAAGCCCGGCTATAATTCCTGCCTGTATATCGGTAAATCCCCAAACATTTGAAAGATATAAGGTTATGACAATAAATACGGCATAATATGCCAAACGCTCGAGAAGTTCTACGAAATTCGCGACCCAAAAAGGTTTTGAGAATTTAATCATTATAAGAAAGTTTTAATTGGAAATGCACAAAATTTTAATTTTCGTGCAAAGATAAAAAAATATACTTGATTTTCCTATATACCTATCAATTCAAATCTACTACAGTGATTCCCGCTCCGCCAAACTGCACGTGTTCATCCTGGAAATGCGCAACTCCCGAAACTGTGCGTAAATAATCGCGAATTATTTGGCGCAATGCACCAGTGCCGGTTCCGTGCAAAATTCGCACCCGCGAAACACCTAGTTGTAGGGCATCGTCCACGAAATACATCACCGCTTGCAATGCTTCGTCGCCACGTAAGCCACGAAGGTCTATATCTTGTTTAAACTGAAGTTTTTTTTCGTGAATCAGATCGCGTGCAGAAGAATTGGTTTTTGCCTCTTTCTTTAATTGATTATTGCTTACACGTTCTAATTTCTCCATATCAACAGTGGATTTTATCATCCCGAAAGCAACCGTGGCTTTTTTACCGGAAATCTCCAGAACTTCGCCCACAGAGGTTTGCCCTTTTAAGCGGACGGAATCTCCAACCGCAGGTTGTGGGTTATGACCTACGACTTGAATGGTTTTTTTTCTTTTAACTACTTCTTTCTTTTTAGGAGAATCCGAAACTATTTTCTGCTTAAATTCAGTCAGATTTTTACGAACTTGTTTGGTTTTCTCTTTTTCGGCTTGTGCCTCTTTTATTTCGCGAATAGTCTGTTCAATTTTTGCGTTGCTTTCGGCAAGTAGTTGTTCGGCTTGTTGCTTGGCTTGTGAAAGGATTTCTTTCTTTTGTTTATTAATCTCCGAAAGATCCGATTCGTATTTTTCGGTTATGTTTTCTAAACGCTTGCGTTCCCGTCTAATTTCATCACGTTTTCTTTCCCAATAACGTTTATCGCGAGTAATGTCTTGCAGATATTTATCCATGTTGATGTATTCGCTACCTACAATTTCGGATGCTTGCGTTATTACATCTTCCGGCAGACCTATTTTTCGGGCAATTTCAACGGCAAAAGAACTTCCCGGATTTCCGATGGAAAGTTGAAAAAGCGGTTGCATTTGATGCCTGTCATACAACATGGCGCCGTTTACAACACCTTGATTTTCATTGGCAAAATGCTTTAGATTTTGATAGTGCGTGGTGATCACGCCAAACGATTTCTTTTGGTTGAACCTATCCAATAACGATTCTGCAATGGCAGCGCCGATTTGCGGCTCCGTTCCGCTGCCGAATTCATCGATAAGCAACAACGTTTTTTCGTTGCAGTTTTTCACGAAAAATTTCATATTCTGCAAGTGTGAGCTGTAAGTCGATAAATCGTTTTCTATGGATTGCTCATCGCCAATGTCAATAAAAATATCATCGAAAAGTCCCACTTTCGAATTTTCCCTTAAAGGTATCAATAATCCGCACTGCAGCATATATTGAAGCAGGCCCACCGTTTTTAAACAAACTGATTTGCCTCCGGCATTGGGGCCGGAAATAACCAAAATCCTGTTTTCTTCGGTTAATATTATATCAAGCGGAACTACTTTGCGGTTTTGTTTTTGAAGCGATAAAAACAACAGAGGATGTACTGCCTGCACCCAATCCACAATAAGCTTGTCTTCGAAATCAGGCTTTAAAGCCTGTATTTGCAAAGCAAATTTTGCTTTCGCTCGAATAAAATCGATCTCGGCCAGATACTCGTACGATTCGAGCAAATCGGGCAAAAACGGACGGATATAATCGGTAAATTCAGTGAGAATGCGGATGATTTCGCGCCGTTCGTCGTTTTCCAATTCGCGAATGCGATTGTTGGCTTCAACCACTTCGGCAGGTTCAATGTAAACCGTTTTACCCGAGGCGGATTCGTCGTGTACGATGCCTTTTATTTTCCGCTTAAAAGATGGATTTACAGGAATGACCAAACGCCCGTCGCGCATACTCGGCGAAACGTCTTTGTCCACGAAGCCTTCGGCTTGCGCTTTGCGCAAAATAGAATTCAAGCTGCGCGAAATTCCGTTGATGGTGGCAGCCATATCCTTACGGATATTGGCTAATTGAGAAGAGGCGCTGTCTCTTATTTGCCCGAATTCATCAATAATACGTTCTATTTTTTTAGTGATCTCGGGCGAAACAAACACATTTTCTGAGAGTTTGTACAAGTATGGATAGCGTTGTGAATTTTCTTCATCTCTGTGAAAAAAAGCCACAATGGCATTTATCGCTTGCAACGATTTATATAATTCGGCCAACGCATTTTGCTCAATCCATGAGCGTTCCACGCGAATGCGTTTCAAAACCGGCCTGACATCGTAAAAATTATCGAAAGGAAAAGTATCTTCTTCCTGCAGAATATGCAAAAATTCATCGGTTTGCGAGAGCCGAGTATTCACTTCTTCGAAAGAAGAAGAAAAGTGCATTTCCTGCACCTTTTCTTTTCCGAGCGGGCTTAGACAATGTTGATCGAGCAATTGCCTGATGCGGAAAAATTCTATTTTTTGTTCAAAATTATCGGGATAGATCACGGTAATGCTTTCTTAATCGGCAAATTTACAACTTTCTCAGCAAAAATTTTATTAATTGCCCTTGATATTCTCCCCACAAATCTCTTTTATAAAGATTTCTTCCGCCCGGTGCACCCAATCGCTGAAATTTGGATCGGGCTGGTAATAGGGAATAAAATTAAGAAGTTTGTTCAGTTTAAATTTTTTGCTACTTATGCCTGCTCCCGACAAACTTGCATCGTGCGCGTTGAATTCCTGTTCAATATGCACAGGGATCATCAAAATGGGTTTACGATAATACAATGCTTCGCATATCGATTCAAAACCCGATGTGGTTGAATAGGCCATGCTTGCGGCCATGCTTTTCAGGAAAAGGTCATCGTTGAGTTTATGGAGAATTAAATGAGGGTCTATTTCGGTAACATCTTCGGCGTCTTTTTTATCCCAAAAAAACCGGAGCGGAATTTCGGGATTTTTCTTGTGCCAACTCAAAATTTCCTCAAAATAGCCTGCATTTAACATATAACCGTGAATATAATTACCCTCAACAGGCGTAAATTCAAAAACTTTTTCTCTAAGCAGTGGAGGAACGGTAACAATGTTTTTGTAATCGGGCAAATCGCGGAAAGAAAGCGCCAAAATTTTAGATGAGCGTTGACTGGTAAGTTTCGACAACATTCTTAAAAAATAGAACTTGATATCTTGCTCGGCGGTGGTTCTGTAATTTGCATTTAGCAATAAATACTGATGAGCGATGCTGATAAATTTAATGCCTAATTTCTTATCTAATTTGTAAGCTGCAAAAGTCATTCCCGTAATCATTTCGTAAAAGTTGACGACTACATCGGGATGATATTCTTCAATTTTTCGTTTTACGAAAACAATACTTTTTCTAAAAAAGAACGGACGAGAAAAATTGCTTACAGCGCTCAAAAAAATACTCGGCCGCTTTTTTTTGTACATCGCCGTGAAGTTAGGGCTCTGAAAATCGAAAACCGGAGCGCCTATTTTGTCGGTATAAAATTGGGGGATTTGCCTTGTATCGTTTTTGCCTACCAACACGGCCACAATTTCGTGTCCATGCTTTTTGAGCATTGCCGCCAACGCCAACGATTGTGTAAAATGGCCTCTACCCTCTCCTTGAACCGTAAATAAAAATCGCACGATTAGTTTTTTTTGATACAAGGCAAAGATAGATAATTATTGTTACAAAGTAATTACAACCCGCTGCCTGTTGAAAACTTTTTAAGCAGGAATAGTTTAACGGTCGAATGTTAATCGTTTTCCAAAAGAGGATGAAATTATTTTTCCTGAGTCGAAAACGAGATTTCCGTTCACGAACGTTTTCTCGATAGAGTTATTGAAAGTATAATTTTCGAATGGCGACCATCCACATTTGTAAAGGATATTTTCAACCGTAACTTTTTGCTGGCGGTGTGGATTGATCAGAACCAAATCGGCAAAGTACCCTTCACGAATGTAACCCCTGTCTTTTATTTTAAATAATTCGGCAGGTGCGTGGCACATCTTTTCCACTATAAATTCTTTCGTGAAAACGCCTTCATCGGCAAGTTGCAACATGGCTTGCAGTGAGTGCTGCACCAAAGGGCCGCCCGATGCGGCTTGCAGGCTGCCCCCTTCTTTTTCTGAGAGTAAATGCGGGGCATGATCGGTTGCCACAATGTCCAATTTTCCTGATTTTAACGCGTCGCGTAACGCATCGCGATCTTTTTTGGTTTTCACGGCGGGATTCCATTTTATTCTGGCACCTAATCTATCATAATCCTCATCGGTAAACCACAGATGATGCACACATACTTCTGTTGTTATTTTTTTATCGCTAATAGGTGCCGCGCTGAATAAACTCATTTCACGAGCGGTTGACAAATGAAGCACATGCAATAGGGAACCGTATTTATCGGCAAGTTCCACTGCCTGTGCCGAGGATAAATAGCAAGCTTCTTCGCTTCGGATAAGCGGATGAAATTTTATGGGAATATCTTCTCCGAATTGTTTGCGGTATTTCTCGGCATTTTCCTGAATAATTTCCTCTTTTTCGCAATGCGTAGCTATAAGAGAATCCACTTCGGCAAAAATGCGTTGCAGCGATTTTGCGTTATCAACCAGCATGTTTCCGGTAGATGCGCCCATGAAGATTTTTACTCCGCAAACATTCTTTTTGTCTATTTTAAGGAGTTCTTTTATGTTGTGGTTTGTGGCGCCAAGATAGAAAGAAAAATTGGCAACGGATTTTTCCGATGCTATCTCGAATTTTTCGTTAAGAGTATCAATAGTAATCGTTTGTGGATTAGTATTCGGCATTTCCATAAAAGAGGTTACACCACCCGCCACGGCAGCTCTGCTTTCGGTAGCGATATCGCCTTTGTGTGTTAAACCCGGGTCGCGAAAATGCACTTGGTCATCAATAACTCCGGGAATAAGATACATTCCGGTTGCATCAACAACATTGCGACATTTCTCTAAAATTTCATACGGAACTTCATCCCGAAAAACTTGCTTTATTCGCTCCCCTTCTATAAGCAAAGAACCGATAAAACGGCTATTTTCGTTTATTATTTCAGCCCTGTGTATGAGTATCATAAAGGTTTGGTTGTAGGCAAATGCGTACGTGGTTTTATCTTACCGGTTAAAATACGCCATCGCAGATTGATAACGCCGAAAAAAGCTTCGCCGAAAATACTTGTGTTCATTTTTGAAACTCCCAACTGGCGATTCACAAAAATAACCGATACTTCTTTAATCTTAAATCCGAGGATATGAGCCGTGTATTTCATTTCAATTTGAAAAGCGTAGCCTTTGAATTTTATTTCATCCAAATTAATGGTTTCGAGGACTTTTCGTTTGTAGCAGACAAATCCGGCAGTAGTATCGTTTATTTTTAATTGAGTGATGAACTGCACATATTTCGAGGCGAAATACGACATCAAGACCCTTCCGATAGGCCAATTCACTACATTGACGCCGGTACAATATCTTGATCCGATAGCCACATCATAACCATCGTTGTGACAAGCGGCATACAATCTCGGTAAATCATCCGGATTGTGGGAAAAATCAGCATCCATTTCAAAAATATAATCATAAGCTCTGCTTAAAGCCCATTTGAAGCCATGAATGTAGGCCGTTCCCAATCCTAACTTTCCTTTTCGTTCCTCAATGAAAAGCCGATCGGGAAATTCTCCTCTCAATCGATGAACAATACCTGCCGTCCCGTCGGGCGAACCGTCATCGATAACTAAAACATCGAAAGGTTCGTTCAACGCAAATACAACCCTGATAATGTTTTCAATGTTTTCCTTCTCGTTATAAGTGGGAATAATTACAATTTTATCTGACATGGTTCCAAAATTTATCTCAAAAATACTATTTTAGGTTTATACCTACAAAAGAAAAAAGATTTATTTTGTTTTATAAAATATTTATCGTATCTTTGCAAACCAATTTAGAAAATACATCGCGGAGTGGAGCAGTGGTAGCTCGTTGGGCTCATAACCCAAAGGTCGTTGGTTCGAATCCGGCCTCCGCAACTTAAAAAAGGAACGTTTTAGTACGTTCCTTTTTTTGTTTATTGCATTATGTTTACCGTTTACGTTTTAAAAAGTTTGGCTTGTGAGAAAATTTATATCGGGTTTACTTCCGATATAAACGCAAGGCTTATTGCACACTCTTATATTCTGAAAATTTTGAAACTAAGCAGCAAGCTATGGCAAGAGAAAAACAATTGAAATCGGCAAAAGGAAGAGAGTTTATCCGAAATTTAATTCGATGATGAACGTTGGGCTCATATCCGCCGGTTGGCGGACGTTGGTTCGAATCCGGCCTCCGCAACTTAAAAAAGGAACGTTTTAGTACGTTCCTTTTTTGTTCGCCCGTACGCAAATTTTTTCAATTATTTTTGTGAATTTTTCATCTCTTTTTGCTCTTTTTTCTACTTTTGTAACAGTTTCATCCAAATAACCAAAATTAAATGGAATTAGCTCTATTCAGAGATATTCTGGTGCTATTGGGCTTTTCAGTCGTTATTGTATATCTATTGCAGCGGTTGAAATTACCTTCCATTCTCGGCTTTCTGTTTACCGGAGTACTTATCGGGCCGCACGGCCTTAGCCTGATAAAAGAAGTGGAGCAGGTTGAACTGATATCGGAAATCGGTGTTATTCTCCTTTTGTTCGTTATCGGGATGGAACTCTCTATCAAACAACTGGTTTCGTTACGAAAAACTGTTTTTATCGGCGGATCGCTTCAGGTCTTGTTAACCCTTTTGATAGCCGGTGCCGTTTATTATTTTTTTGGAAATCCATGGAGCGAGGCAGTTTTTATCGGATTTCTCGTTTCATTATCAAGCACAGCTATCGTACTGAAAATCTTACAAGACAGAGGCGAAATTACTGCTCCTCACGGCAGAAATGCACTGGCAATCCTCATTTTTCAAGATATTATAGTTGTGCCGATGATGCTTTTCACGCCCCTTTTAAATGGACAAAGCGATGATGTTTTGCCGAAAGTGGGTTTGTTGATTGGAGAGATCTTTTTGATAGCTATTTTCACGTTCGTTACAGCAAAATATGTTGTGCCCAAATTCATGCACATTATCGCCAAAACGCGCAGCAAAGAGCTGTTTCTGCTCACTATCATCACCATTTGCCTTGTTGTTGCTTTTCTAACTGCAAAGATCGGATTATCACTTGGACTGGGCGCTTTTCTGGCGGGACTTATTATTTCGGAATCCGAATATAATCATCAGGCAACAAGCATCATTCTGCCTTTCAGGGAGTTATTTACGAGTATCTTTTTCATATCGGTGGGAATGTTAATGGATATAGTGTTTTTCATCGAACACATCGGTGTTATTTTGGTGATAGTGGTAGTTGTGTTTATCATTAAATCTACCGTCGCTGCTATTGCGGTAACTCTGTTAAAACATTCACCCCGCACGGTAATTTTAACGGCGCTTTCGTTGTTTCAGATAGGCGAATTCGCCTTTGTCCTTTCTAAAGTTGGTGTTCGGAGCGGGTTACTTTCTGCAGAAGTAAATCAATATTTCCTGTCAGTTTCTATTGCAACTATGGTGCTGACACCATTTATTCTGATGTATTCTGAAAAAATTGCCGACCTGATTCTTAAAACCCGTCCCATACAAAAAATCAACGAAGATTCCGCCAAGAAATTGGCCGCTCATATCGATAAATATCAACATCGATACGAAAATCATTTAGTGATCATCGGATACGGAATTAACGGCTCAAATTTGGCGAAAGCCGCGCAATACGGCAATATCGATTACGTTGTGGTGGAACTCAATGCCGAAACCGTAAAAAAGGAAAAAGCCAACGGAATCCCGATTTTATACGGCGATGCCACGCAAGACCATATCCTTCACGAAATAAATATTACCGGAGCAAAAGCGGTTGTTGTAGCCATTTCAGACCGAATGGCTACTCGCGCTATCATCAAAAATATCCGCATGCTGTCGCAATCGGTGTATTTGGTTGTGCGTTCGCGTTTTGTAAAAGACACGCAGGAGTTGCTGGATATGGGCGCCGATGAAGTCATACCCGAAGAATTCGAAACTTCCATTCAGATATTTTCGCTCGTGCTGGAGAATTTTCTGGTGCCCGAAGACGATATCGAACGGTTCACAACCACAATCCGTTCAGATAATTATGAGATTTTCAAAAATCGGAAACCGCGCCTCAAAACCTTTCACCCCACGCACCTTCCCGACTTTAACATTACCTGCGTACGTATTCATGCCGATAGCGGAGCGTTAATCGGACATCCGCTCAAAGACCTCGATCTACGCACTAAATACGGAGTAAACGTGATTGCCATTTCGCGAAACGGTGAAATGAGAGACAGCGTTACTCCCAACGATACGCTGGAACAGGATGATATTGTTTATCTCCACGGCGCACCGGAAAGCATTGAAAAGTTCTATCGCATGGTAAAATGAAGGTTAATTTTTCTCCACAAAACAATATTGAACATGAAAACGTTAAGAGGAATTTAAAAGATTATAATGCAACACAAAATAGAAAAAATTACCGTAAAATCGCTGGACGGCGAAACCGTGGATTTAATGGAAATCTATCGGGGAAAGCCTTTATTGATCTTATTTTTCAACGTCCAATGCTTAGGATGCGTGGGCCGAGCCATTCCGATGGCTTACAATTATTTACAGGAGTTTAAAAACCTAAACGTTGTGGCTATTCACACAACTTTCGGGAAAGAAGCAGCTACAAAAGAAGATATTATCAATATATTCACGAGCAAAGAGTTACCCTTTCCTATTTATTTCGATATCGAAAAATCGAATTACGAGAAATTTGAGTGCGGAGGCACACCGCATTGGATACTAATGGATAAAAATGGCAATGTGAGTAAATCAATTTTCGGATCACAACACGGCTCTCTAAACCGTTTGATCTATGCATTGGAAGAACTGATAAGGAATTCTGAGTAAAATTGTTTTACTTTGCACAAAATTAGGAGTAAGCATGATCAAAAAGATATTTTTTGCAACCACCATACTATTATTTTCCATAAACGCTTTTTCACAATCCTCAGATACTATTTCCACGCCGGTTTTGAACAACGTCTGGAATAAATTTGCGAGCGTGTTCTCCCCTTCCAACGACCTAAGCGGAACATGGAATTATGAAAACGCGGCGTGTATGTTCGAAACCGACAATTTGTTGAAAAAAGCAGGTGGAGCCATTGTGGCAACTCAGGTAGCGAAACAATTCGACGATTATTTTGCTAAAATGGGTATCAAAGAAGGAAAAAGCAGTTTCGTGTTCCATGCAGACAGCACGTATTCCGCAAAATTAGGCGTGGCAAGGCTCTCGGGAAAATACTCTGTTGACCCCGAAACAAAACAGATCACGATGAGTTACTTGCGTGGTATCGGGAAAATGCGTGCAACGCCCATAAAATCGGGCAACAACCTGAAACTGATGTTCGATGCCAACGGCTTTCTGCAAATGATGAAAACGATGAGTATGTTCACCAAAAACAATTCAATCGAAATCCTCGCCGCTATGGCAGATATGTACGACGGTATGCTATTGGGCTTTAATTTGAAGAGGGAGAAAGAAAAGTAAATAATAAAGCATTTAAATATAAAGAACTTAGTTTAAGGCAATACAATTAAATGCGAACGAATTGAATTTAAGTGAGGATGGAATCAGTAAAATATAAATGAATTGGTGGAGATTAACTCAAAACTAACTTTTTATTAATAAAACTGTGTGTAGAAAGAATAAAAAACGCACAAATACACGATGGATTGTGCGTGAAAATGTGCGTAAATGATGTATTTGATGATAATCAATGTATATTGCGGAGAGAGAGGGATTCGAACCCCCGGAAGCTCTCACTTCAACGGTTTTCAAGACCGCCGCGATCGACCACTCTGCCATCTCTCCAATAACTTTTTCTCAAAAGTGAGTGCAAAGGTATAATTATTTTCGGAAAACAAAAAACAAACCAAATATTTTTACTCGCTATATTCGAAACATTGTGTCCTTCGATTTTTCGATCTCGAAATAAGCATTCCCTATATTTTCAATGATATCCGAAGCCACAAAACTGCGCGGATGAATAGTTTTATGCGATATTTCAGCTGTAAAGCCATGCACAAAAACACCTATGCAGGCAGCATCCAAAGGCGAATAGCTCTGCGCCAGAAGTCCCGTGATAATGCCCGTGAGCACATCGCCGCTTCCGGCGGTTGCTAGCGCGGGTGATCCGGAGCTGTTGACATATATTTTTTCGCCATCCACAACAAGCGTATAAGCGCCTTTTACTAACACAATAACGTTATAATTTAAAGAAAACTTTTTTACCTTTTCAATTTTCTCAAAATCGTCATTCCATTCCCCAATTAATCGCGCCAATTCCTTGGGATGCGGTGTTAGAATGGTTTTGGGAGGCAATAATTCAAGCCACGTTTTGTTTTCTGACAGGATATTGAGTCCGTCGGCATCCACAACAAACGGCGAATGGTTGTGCTGTAGAAAATGATGAAGCGCTTCAGTCGTTTCGGAATTTTTACCAAAACCCACGCCAATTCCAACGGCATCGGGCATTAGGTCGAAAGAAATATTCGTGATATAATTTTCAGATACATCTTCCAAAACCATTGCTTCGGGACAAACAGCAGGTACAATTGCGGTAGCGCATTTGGGGACATAAGCCGTTACAAGGCCGCAACCGATTTTGAGAGCGGCTTTTGAAGCGAGACATACCGCACCGCTTTTACCAAGGCTGCCGCCAACGATAAGCGCATGTCCTTGCGTTCCTTTATGCGCGAATTTTGAAAGCGGTTTCAGTTTGCTTTTAATAACTTTTTTATTGATGAAAAAAGTTGAACTAACTGCTTCTTCAATCGCTTGTTCATTCAATCCGATTGAAACCACTGAAACATTCCCTACAAAATGATGATTACCGGGTAAAAAAAGTGCCAGTTTCGGGATTTGAAACGTTACCGTTTCGCTTGCCTGAACGGCAAACTCTGTTTTCTTATCGAGAAATAATCCGCTTGGCACGTCAATACTGATAACGGTTTTCCCGCTCTCATTTATCCTGTCAATAAGTTTTCGCGTAACTCCTGTAACATCGCGACTAAGCCCTGTTCCAAAAATAGCATCGATGATTATTCCAGAATCCGAGAAATCGGGAATATCTTTCTCCGAAGTGATAATTTTCTGCGGAATATTTTCGACTTTCGCGCGCCGAAAGTTATGCGCACGATCTTCGGAATATTTTTTGTTGTATTCCGCTACCCATACTTTCACATGAAAACCCGATTTGGCCAGTAATCGTGCCACAACAAGTCCGTCGCCACCATTATTTCCCACACCGGAAATAATGATTACAGGTTGCGATTTATCGTTGTAGTGTTCAATAAACCAATCGAAAAAAGCGTTAGCTGCTCTTTTCATCAATTCCAGCGACGAAATCTTTTCGTACGCAATGGTTTTTGCATCAACCTCACGGATCTGCTCTGCGGAAAGTATTTTCATGCGCTTACATCAAGAGTTTTATGCTGCGAAGTTAAAGTTTTTGAACTAAACAAAAAAATAGGCACTCAATTTCTTGAATGCCTATTTTCTCTTAAAGTGCGCAGGATGAGACTCGAACTCACACGCCGTAACCGGCACTACCCCCTCAAAGTAGCGTGTATACCAATTTCACCACCTGCGCTTGTTTTTGTATGCAGTGCCCGGAACAGGACTCGAACCTGCACATCGTTTCCAACACTAGTCCCTGAAACTAGCGCGTCTACCAATTCCGCCATCCGGGCGGCATTAAGTCAATAAAAAGCGGCCTCTGCCGCTTTAATTTTTATTGCATGGAGCGGAAAACGAGACTCGAACTCGCGACCCTAACCTTGGCAAGGTTATGCTCTACCAACTGAGCTATTTCCGCAATTTTTAGTGTACAAAGATAATTCGGTTTTTTGTTTTCTCAAAATTTTCAATTAAAAATTGAATTCACAAATTTCTTACAAAAAAATCACTCCTTAAAAAACTCCCATTTAGTTGATTCATAAATGGGAGTTTTCGATAAAGTTATAAGAGAAAGTGATTATTCTTTAATTTTAAGTTCTCTAATCACATGCGGCGCATTCATTAATTTGTCTATGGTATAAAGCACGTAGCGAATATCGACACTGATAGTCCGCTGCATTTCAGGCTCGAAAAGGATATCGCCGCTCAGCGATTCCCAATTTCCATCGAATGCCAAACCGATGAGTTCCGCTTTACCATTGAAAACCGGACTTCCCGAGTTACCGCCGGTAATATCATTATCCGATAAGAAATTCACACGAAGTGTACCGTCTTTAGCTGCATATCGTCCGAAATCTCTTTTCTGTAAGGATTCTAAAATATACGGCTGCAAATGAAATTCGGGGTCATTTTCTTTGTATTTTTCAAAAATTCCTTGCTCTGTGGTGTAATAATCGTACCAAACCGCATCTTTGGGTTTGTATCCTTTTACCGATCCGTAACTTAATCGTTGGGTGAAAGTAGCATCGGGATAAAAGGCTTTTTTAGGATCCATTTGCATCAAAGCCGCCATCAATTCGCGTTCGCCCAAAAGCATATTTTCATAAGCCGACATCATTTGTCCCGACAACTCATATCCCATATCTTTTGTAGATAAAGCAAGTTCCATGGCCGGATCTTTTGTTAGAATTTCAGTATCGGCTGTTTTTAGGAGTTCCATTAAATCGGTTAAATTAGTAAACTCGGAATTTGCAAATAACCAATCGGCGTATTTCTCGTAATCGCCATCGAATTCCGTTTTTATTTTGTTGTAAATATCCGGATGATATTCTTCGGGAACTCTTTGAGCGTATAATCTCATGAGCACGGGAAGGACTTTTCGGTCTAAACTTGGTTCGTAATTTTTATAAGATTCAATAATCCGATCGTTAATAAATTCAGCTTTGTCTGCTTCGGTGCCATCCATATCGAATTGGAGGATCGTATTCGCAAAGCGAATTATTTCTATACCGTTGTTAAAAGTTTCCAAGAAATAAGTTGTATATCGGGCTAAATCGGAAGAATTTGAATAAGTGTCTTCCAATGTTTTCAAAGTATTCCCATATCGATTCTTATTATTGGTGTTGCTGTTTATCCAGTTTGTCAATCGGGTTTCGAGTTGTTTTTTATCTTCTAAAACCCCCAATCTCGAAATCGCTTCGTTCATACCCATCGAATTTTTCCAATAATTTGAACTGCCTGCGTATTTGTTCGCATACTTTAACCGGATAGTATCGTTTTTTGTCATGGCGTTCCACCAAATATCCTGTTTGGCTCCACGCACTTCAATACGAGGTTTGTTTTCCGATTCCATCATTTGTTGAATTCCGAAGGAAGAAAGATAGCGTTGTGTGCTTCCGGGATAACCTATCGTCATGGCATAATCTCCCGATTGTACACCGGCAAGCGAAACGGGAACCACGTATTTTGGTTTGTAAGGAACATTGGCACTGCTGTATTCAGCCGGCCTGTTGTTCTTATCTGCATAAACGCGAAAAACAGAAAAATCGCCGGTGTGGCGCGGCCACATCCAATTATCCGTATCTCCGCCGTATTTGCCTACCGATGATGGAGGTGTTACCACCAAACGAATATCGCGGAAAACATCGTAAACAACTTTATAATATTTGTTTCCCGAATAAAAAGGAATGATTCGGGCTGTTGTAAAAGGATCTTCGTCGTAAACTTTTAGCATATCGGTAGTGATGGAATCGATGGCCAATTCTCGTTGTATTTCACTTAACACAGAAGGAACTTTTGGTAAAATCTGATCCGTAACTTCTTCCATACTTTTTAAAAAAGAGATCGTTAGTCCGTCGGCGTATAATTCTTGTTGAAAATTATCGGCTTTAAATCCGTTTTTCAGATAATCGGCCTCTACCGAACTAAGTTTTTGAATGGCGCCGTAACCGCAGTGATGGTTGGTAAACACCATGCCTTTTTCGGAAACTACCACTCCCGTGCAACCGCCTCCGAAAATTACCACAGCATCTTTTAACGAGGGATTATTTTCATCATAAAGTTTATTGATAGGAAAAGTAAAGCCCAATTCTTGCATTCGGGCAATGTTTTGCCTGTTCAATTCTTTCAACAGCCACATTCCTTCGTCGGCCAGAGCCGAAAAAGATAAAAACAGAGCGGACAATAAAAATAAAATGGTTTTTTTCATTTAAATAATATATTTAGTTAGCATAATTTTTGTCGGAAAATTACCTGAAGTATTTACCAATCACAGGCATCTCACGCAAAGGTAATTCTTTTTTTATAACTATAAGCGCATAAACCGCAATGAATATAGTGTTCAGCAGTAATCTCAGCCACGAATTTTCCATGAAATTATTGGAAAAAATAATTCCTGAGAACAAAACAAGGGTTATCGCCATGAAAAATCCGGCCGATCTGAGATTATAATTTATCGGATAATTTTTTTGACCGAGAAAATACGATGTTACCATCATTACCAAATTA
Organism: Bacteroidota bacterium; assembly: GCA_023424395.1. GTDB lineage: Bacteria > Bacteroidota > Bacteroidia > Bacteroidales > Dysgonomonadaceae > JAFADY01. Next base: position 64,472 of record JAFADY010000003.1, read on the forward strand.
GCAAAAAACGATGCCCACGCACACGCCATATAACTGTATTTAGGTATAAATATTACATTAATTGCAATTGTAACGGCCAGCCCAATGAGTGAAAGATAAGCGCCCCATTTGGTTTGGTCTGTAAGTTTGTACCACAAAGAAAGATTGAAATAAATACCGAAAAACAATTCTCCCATCATTACAATAGGCAGTACTTTTAATCCTTCGTGATAAGTAGATTTTATAAGGTATTTTACAATGTCTATATAACCCATTACCAACAAGAAAATCAGCAACCCCAAAATAATAAAATACTTGGTTGCCTGTGCATAAGCAACTTTATCATTTCCGGCGCCTAACTCTTTATTTTTTGCAAAAATAAAAGGTTCAAAAGCGTAACGGAATGCCTGGGTAAACATCACCATGATAACGGCTATTTTAAAGGCCGCAGTATAAATACCCAACTCGGTCATAGCCTGCGATGAATCGGGATAAAGCCAGGGAAAGACTATTTTATCCATACTTTGGTTCAAAATTCCCGCGATGCCTAATACCAGTAAAGGCATACAATATATCAGCATCCGTTTCAGCAAAGCTCCGTCGAAAGTGTACTTGATCCTTAGTTGAGGAAGCAAAAACAATGTTTGTATAAAAGTTGCCAATAAGTTAGATATTAAAACATAATCTACGCCATTTTCCAGTGTAAACCATGCAAAATAATCCGGGTATAATTCCGATAACCAGGGACAAAGTAAAAAAAAGAACAGATTAAAACTGATATTCAGCGCCACAAAAAGTATTTTCAGTGTGGCGAAGCGCATGGGGCGCTTGCTGAATCGTAAATACGCAAAAGGGATGGCGCTGAATGCATCCATTGAAAGGATGATGATCATCAGCAGCACATAACGAGGTTTTATATCGGGGCTTCCGGTTATGGAAGTTAACGGCTGCAAAAAAACCATGGATAAAATAAGAAAAATCAGGGTAGTGGCTGCAATACTGATAAGAGTGGTTGAATAGACCATCTGTGGATTTTCACCTTTCTTGTTGGCAAAACGAAACAAGCCCGTTTCCATGCCATAAGTCAGTATCACAATAATTAAAGCGGTCCATCCGTACAAATTGGAAATAACTCCCATGTGCGCCTGGCTTACCAAAACATAAGACCACAAGGGCGTAAGCAGCCAGTTCAAAAACTTTCCTACAATACTGCTCACCCCATAAATAGCAGTTTCCTTTGCGAGGGCTTTCATTCCTCCTGCCATACTCTATCTGTTTTCTAACCGTAGATTGATTTTTTCATTGCAAAAGTAACATTTTTATCGGTTAAGGGATTAAATTGGAACCGGCTTTATTTATCTTTATGAATTTTAGATGCCAAAATCCCGAAAAAAAGCGTTTACTTTGCATCTTCATTGACAATTAAGGATAAATTGTAAAAAATCATTGTCCGAAACTATATTATGGCCAAACAAGAAGACGTTTTTAAAAAATTAGTATCACACTGTAAAGAATACGGATTTGTATTTCAATCGAGTGAAATTTACGATGGTTTAGCCGCCGTTTACGACTACGGTCAAATGGGCGTAGAACTGAAAAACAACATTAAAAAATATTGGTGGGACAGCATGACACTGTTACACGAAAACGTAGTGGGAATTGATTCCGCTATTTTCATGCACCCTACTATTTGGAAAGCATCGGGACACGTAGATGCTTTTAACGACCCGCTTATCGATAACAAAGACAGCAAAAAACGCTATCGCGCCGATGTGCTGATCGAAGAATATTTGGCAAAAATAGATGAAAAAGTAAACAAGGAAGTAGAAAAAGCAGCCAAGAGATTTGGCGATAGTTTCGATGAAAAAATGTACCGCGAAACAAATCCGCGTGTGTTGGAAAATCAGCAAAAACGCGACGAAGTGCACGCGCGTTTTGCCAAAGCGTTAAATGATAATGATTTGGATGAACTTCGCGAAATCATCGTCGATTGTGAGATCGTGTGCCCTATTAGCGGAACACGTAATTGGACGGAAGTTCGTCAATTCAACCTCATGTTCGCCACCGAAATGGGTTCAACCGCCGAAGGCGCCATGAAAGTGTATCTTCGTCCCGAAACGGCGCAGGGAATTTTCGTGAACTTCCTCAACGTGCAAAAAACCGGCCGCATGAAGGTTCCTTTCGGCATCGCACAGATCGGGAAAGCTTTTCGCAACGAGATCGTTGCCCGTCAGTTTATTTTCCGTATGCGCGAATTTGAACAAATGGAAATGCAATTTTTCGTGGTGCCGGGTGAAGAAATGGATTGGTTCAATTATTGGAAGGCCGCTCGTATGAAATGGCATCAGGCATTGGGCTTCGGCAGCGAAAACTATCAGTTTCACGATCACGACAAACTGGCTCATTACGCCAATGCGGCTACAGACGTAGAGTTCAAGATGCCGTTCGGATTCAAAGAAGTGGAAGGAATTCATTCACGTACCGATTTCGATCTGGCTCAACACGAGAAATTTTCGGGAAAAAAAATGCAATATTTCGATCCTGAATTAAATAAATCGTACGTTCCCTATGTTGTCGAAACATCCATCGGGGTGGATAGAATGTTCCTTTCGGTTCTTTCGGGTTCTTACAACGAAGAAATGCTTGAAGGCGGTGAAACGCGTGTAGTTTTGAAAATTCCGGCAGCTCTCGCCCCCGTCAAATTGGCCATTTTACCCCTCGTAAAAAAAGACGGATTACCAGAAAAAGCACGCGGAATTATGAACGACCTGAAATTCAGTTTCGCCTGTCAATACGATGAAAAAGACAGCATCGGAAAACGTTACCGCCGACAGGATGCCATCGGTACGCCTTATTGCGTAACCATCGACCACCAAACATTGCAAGACAACACTGTTACGGTGAGAGACCGAGACACGATGGAACAGAAACGAGTAACAATTGGTGAAATTGAAAAAGAAATTTCTCTTAAAACCGATATAAAATATTTATTGAAAAAAATCGCAGACTAAAATGAAAGCAAAATTATATCTATTGACAGCCATTTGCCTGGTGATCTTTTTTGCATCGTGCGACAAAGATGAAAGCTTCGACGCACAATGGAAAGCAAATAACGAAACCGCTTTTGCTAAGATAAGCAACGATCCGTCATACACTAAACTGGAATCCCAGTCGGGATTGGGATATATTATGTATAAAGAGATAGAAGACGGGAATACGGATAAAAGCCCTATGTTCACCGATAAAGTCAGCATACTTTTCACTGGATGGTATAAAAACTACTGGGACAGGGATAATAAATTCACCAACGAAGACGGTAACTTAATTACCAATCAAATAATTTTCGATTCCACAGCCAACAGAGGCGACAGGCCAAGTCAGGCCTTGGTCAGCAGCTATGTGGATGGTTTTGCTACAGCGCTTCAATACATGGAAATAGGCGATAAATGGGAAATATGGATTCCATGGAACCTTGGTTACGGGGCTTTCCAAAATCCTAATAGCGGAATCAGAGGCCACACAACACTTGTTTTTGAAATTGAATTGGTGGATATTTTATAGTTTCTACAAACTCAACAAAAATTGCTCGATGGCACTCCTCACTTGTGAGCGGGTGCCATTGAATTTATTGATCATAACGGTAAAAGCATATTTTTTATTTCCATCGATCAAATAACCCGAATAACACTGCACACCGCCGATGCTCCCGCTTTTCGCCGAAATTTTACCGGCATATTTGGTTTTGCTCATAAAGTTGCGCAATGTTCCTTCCTGCCCTGCCTTCGGCAACGAATCGAAGAAAACCGCTGAATTATTACTCTGTTTGTACATATACACCAACAGGTCGGTCAAGAAAGCCGGACTCACCGCATTTTGCGGAGCCAAGCCGCAACCATCCTCCATATTCAACGCGTCCACCGAAATGTTTTTTCCTTTCCAAAACCGGTTCACATAATCGATGCCTTCGCTCAACGCGTCGCTGTAAATATCTCGGTTATTGTATCTTCCAACGGCGCGGATCAAATGTTCGGCGTAATGGTTGTTGCTCGTTACATTAACTTCGCGAATGATCTCTTTCATCGGACGTGAATTTTGCGTACAGAGAACTTTTCCAACAGTATAAGGCTGCGTTTTATTTGCCTCGCAATTGCGCGAAATGTAATCTACGCGAGCGGTTTCCACTTTGCTTACATTGATGCCCGAACGCCGCAAATAATCGGCAAGCGTTTCACCCAATAGCATGCCCGGATCGGGAATATCGCCTTTAATACTGAACTCGGTTCGCCCCAAGGGGATGTTACCTCGAACAGCCCGATCGTTCGAAAAAGGTACACCATAAATGTAACCGTTATCGCTTCCGGATGTATTGAGCGAAAGCGAGTTTTGAAATGTAAGGCCTTTTATTTCGGGTTCCGTGCGAAGGATTTGCGGACAGGAATTCCGATTTGTGGTGTTAAAAAACAAGCGGTACGTATTATCGTAGATGCTTATTCCGTAAGCTCCCGCGGCGTAATAATTCCCCATATCTATCCACGTCCATTCGGGCGAAACACCGTTGTAGCCGAACAAATTATCCACCACATAGATCGAATATTCTTTATCGGCAGCAAGCGAACGCTTCAGTTCATCGGTACAGTTAATAAAAAACGCGTTTTTGTTATCGCCGAAGGCATCGCTGCCCAAGGTCGGGTCGCCCGAGCCCAATACGAGAATTCGTGAAGGGTTATTGGCATCGAGAGCGATCTCAGTTTTGTAGCGATAATTTCCACCGAACACTTCTATCGCGGTGGCCGAAGTAATAAGCTTTAATGTGGACGCGGGCGTAAGCGATTTTTGCGCATCGTGCGCAACAACCGTTCGTCCGGTATTCATATCCACCACCGAAACACCTACAGATGCATGTTTGAGTGCGGGATTGTTTATTAAGCGCTGTACCGATGTTTGAGAGTAAACCGATAATGAAATGAGAATTATGAATAAAGATATAAATTGAAATCGTTTCATTGTTTTTTATTGCAAGATAAAAATTATCTCTTAAAACAACACTTTTTTTCCAAAATATATTTAAGGAGAACGGCTGAAATTTTATTGATATACAATTTTGATATATCTTTGCAACATACTTATGCTATATTTATTAGAAATATGAAATCAATATCTCTGAAAATAGAAGATTCCATTTTTGACGAAACAGAAAAAATAGTTTCGAGCATGAATATATCGAGAAACCGATATATCAATGAAGCTCTCGATTCTTTCAATCAATCGCAAAAGAGAAAAGCGATAGAAAAAAAACTCGCTAAAGAATCAGCGCTTGTCAAAAAAGAGTCCATAAAAGTTTTAAACGAATTTGAAAAAATGGATAACAATGTCTATTAAGCAATTCGAAGTGTGGATAGCCGATTTGAATCCGCAAATTGGAACTGAACCGGGTAAAACGAGGCCTGTATTGATAATTCAATCAGATTTATTGAACAAAGCCGGACATCCTTCCACTATCATTTGTCCGCTAACCACCAATATCGAAAACAGAGCGGAAATATTGCGTGTTCATTTAAAAAAAGGAATCGCCAACTTGAACTATGACTGTGATATTCTTATTGACCAAATAAGAGCGATAGATAATAAACGATTGATCAGCAAAATTGGAAGTTTACCACAAAAACTTATTGAAATTATCCAAGATAATATTCGTATTGTACTTGATTTATAGCCCTATAATCTGATAAAAAATAACACATTAATCCTCGTTCCAATACTTTTCATCAATTTTTATATCTGCTTCAATCAATAATCGGCGCATTTCTTCTTCAATAGTTTCTTTTTTATGGTGTTCCCGCTGTTTGGCAATATAATTAACGATCATATCTTTATCACGCTGCGAATAAGTTAAGGCACAATATTTTCTACCTCAAGCACTGAATTTGGGAAATAATTCCTGATTTTCTTTCAACCATTTGTAGGTAGTGTTTTTGAGCACTTTCACAAATTCCGAAACACAAATTGTAGGATGAAGTTCGACGAAAAGGTGAATATGGTCGGGCACGCCATTGATGCGAAAAAGAGTTGATCTTTTATTTTTTACTATTCCCCAAATATAGGGGTATAGTTTTTCGGAATGTTCATTGGGCAGCGTCATTTCACTATGCTTCGTACGAAAAACGATGTGGTAATAGAGTTGTGTGTAACTCATTTTTTTTATGATTTGTATCGCACATCCGTGCGAAGAGTTTTTATCTGTTTTCTACCCTACGCAACACGTTGCACAGGGTTGTTAATGTAATGCGCTACTGCGCATGTGAATACATAAATGTAAGTAATTTTTCTGAAAAATCCGAACTAAACACAGACTGTTAGTAAACTGTTTTTATTGCCGGTAGTAAATGATGATGTGCCAACTGCGCGCGTATGCGCGTTACAACTGTAACCAAATGCGTTTACGCATTGGGCAGGTAAATCACACTACTATCCCGCACGGACGTGCGGTACATTTTCACTTCTTCAACAATTCATCCACCCGCACAAACTCGTAGCCTCGTTTTTTCAATTCCTTGATTAAATCATCCAACCGGTTATACAATTTATCGGTGCGTCTTGGATCGGTGCCGATATGAATCAACATCATATGCCCATTCAAATTTTCAGATTCTTCAAGATTAAGGACATTATTGTAAATCTCGTCCGAAGAGCGGTAACTGTTCATATCGGGTGTGGTGTAATCGGCATTAGACGATGTCCCGGGGGTGAAATTCACGATTTGTACACCGTGCAAATTAGACCAGTTGCTGATTTCCTGATTGTACCACTCGAAAGGCGGCATATAATAACGCGGTTTAGAAATTTTCAGCCCGATTTTTTCCATCGCGCGGTAATTATCGATTAAATCTTTATCGAATTCGGCTTTCGATACCAATGTTTTGCTACGATCTTCCCAATCGGCGTACAGCAAATGTTTATCGGAGTGCGGAGCGAGATAATGTCCGTCTTTCTGCAAATTGCGCGCGACAGCCGGATAGAGCCTGTAAAAATCGCCCGTGAGAAAGAACGTTCCTTTCACTTTGTTTTTCTTCAGCGTTTGCTGAATAATTTTTGCTCCATCGGCAAATTCGTGTCCGGTAAAAACGAGCGAAAGTTTTTTTTCGTTTTTATTGCCGCGCACGATCCCACCTTGCACCATTTCGCGGTTTTTTGCCTGCGAAGCCAGATAACCGAAATAATACGTCATGGAAGCCGTGCCGTCCATCGTGGGCTCGTTGGTAGAATAATCGGCATAATCGTCGTGATACACCACGTAATCCGATTGAAAAGGCGCGTATTCGTCTTCGTTCGCCAAATAAATACCGATAAGGCTGCTGAAAATAGAATTATAGATAGGCCCGTCCACAATTCCTCCGGTTATAGGATATTGCTTTAAATGTGTGAATGAAGAATGCGGATCCACAGGCGTATCGCCGTGGGCGGGATAACCCACGATCATGGACGTTCCCCACGGATTGCAGCCGAAAAGCCAGTCGCGCATGGCGGTTTCGATTTCCAAAAACGAATCGTCGCCCGTAATTTCGTGATACAACCGGCATTGTGTGATGAATCCAACTGTGAGATTATTGGAGCACCAAATAAACGGGATACCGTTCATAAAAGCGTTGTCCCCTGCCCTATCCTTCACGCGCTGCAAACCGGTTTTCATATTTCGGATGAACTCCTGTTTAGCCCGCTGATTGCTGTTTTGAAAGGCTAAGTGATAATTACCCAGGTTCACGAACGGATACCATTGGTAGTGCCGCGCCGAATCGGCTCCCATCCATGGCGTTACGGGTTCCTGTCGACCATAATTAATCGCTTGTGTGAGGTATTCTTTTTGTCCGAAAGTGGAATACATTTCGGCGGCAGCCAGTTGCATATCGTCTGCCCAATTGTCTTCTTCGTAAAAATAAGGCGCGCTGCCGGGCGCGGTTTGCGAAACTCCGGGATTTGCCGCACCTTTATCGTAGGCGTGTTTTGCTTTTTCGAGCAATATCGCCGAAAATTCGGGATAGTATTTTGCCAATACTTTTCCGCCCAACGCAAACGACGACGCGTATTTACCGAGTGTGGAAGCCATTCCGGTGCTTCGGTTCTTGTTTTTGAACAAACCTTGCGGCTTGGGGCTGACGAAATAAACCGGACGTTGCTTGCCCGCACCCCAACCGTAATCCACTTTTTGTTCGTTGGGTAACGAATAACCCGCATGGTCGCGGTCGTCTGCCAACTGATTGAAATAGGTGGCCGAATCGGGATTCATTTTTACCAGCCAATCCAAACCCCACTTGGCTTCGTCCAGAATATCGGGAATGCCGTTGGCGCCTTCGTGGCCATTCGCATCGTACTTATCGCCAAACGCAAGAGGATGTTGGGTGTAGGCAAACAGCATCTGATACACAGCGTTAGCCGATGTGGTTACATATTGCAGATAATCCGACGCATCGTGCCAGCCGCCGGTGGTGTTGAAATATTGTCCGTCGCGTTTCCCTTCGGGGTCTCCTACAGAAATGGCATCGTGCACATGGCACGAATCTTTCAAGAACGGATTGTAACCGCACCGTTGCTGGCGCATATATTTCAACGGGATTCCGGCAGCATCGGCGTAAATTTCATTCCCGATTTTAAACGGAACGGATTGAATGTCTCCCACCTTTACAATGTACGTTCCGGGGGTTTTAAATTCCGAGAAATACAATCGTGCCGATGATTCAAACGCCCATTGTTTGCCGGTTTGCTTGATATTCGATCCGGTATAAACCACCTTTTTTGAGCCAGCGTCTATGAGTTCGAATTTGTTTATCGGATTATTTTCTTTGCTGATCCACGCGGCCACTTTTACATCGTTTTCAAAATAACCGATCTGGTTTACGCGAATCCAAGAAGATTGCGAGTGAGACACAAAAAAACTGAAAAGAAAAACCAAAACTGCAAATAAATATTTTTTCATAAGGGTAGATTTTTTTAAAGAAGTTGCAAGATAAGAAATATTTCGGAAAAACAAAGAAGCTGTCTCAAACCACTCTAATTTCATTTTGTCATGTTGAACGAAGTCTATATTGTCAAACTAAGTAGATTCTTCATTTCGCTAAAACTCCATTCAGAATGACAATTTGATAGCAGGTTTTACTTTTGAGACAGTTTCTTTATGTCGTCTACCTGTATTTGCGGCAAAAATAACCGTCCCAATGATCCGATCAATGTTTGTATTCCTCGATCGCTTCTTTAAGACTATCCCAATATCCCTCTTGCCTGTCTATACCTTCAAGAGAAAACAAGCAAATCCCTTTTGAGCCTCCTTCTCGCGCGTAAGTAAAAAACTCGGTGATCCTGTCTTGCGGAACGTGCCCAACAAATAAACCCGAACAAAGGTATCCGGTATTGTTGTTCAACTTCAACGCATCAACGCCTTCTTTGGTTGCCGTATATACCATTTCATCGGGCCAATCGTAAAACGTATGGTAGATCATCGGGAAAAAGACATCCACATTCTTAAAATTAACCCAGTCCTGACGAACCAATTTTTTGGATTCTTCCGGCGTAGCGAACACCGCTACCGAAGATACTTTATTGTGAGATTTTATTTCTTTGCATACTTCGCTTGCCACATTTGCCAATGCGTTCCACCTGTATTGCATCCACTGTTGGTTTGAAGTGGGATCTTTCAGATCCATCGGGTCTATTCCAGTTTCGTCTTTGAAGTTTTTACGGCAGACATCGCAGTAACAAAAATCCCATTGGGGATAGACTTTGTCCTGCACTACATTTCTCGATTCGTGAAGCCCGTAAGGCAAAATAGCGTCGGGATAGCGGATGAAATCGAGATGTATTCCCGCTAATCCTTTAATTTCCGCCAATTCGGCCACCCGATCCTTTAAATACCCGATGGTTTCCGGCCGCGAAGGGCACAGCCACCTGTAATGCTCGCGATTATAGAGCTTAATATCTAAACACGATTCTCCCAACGCGTTCACCTGATACCAATCGGGATGAGCGGTTCTTAAACTCATCTCGGTTCTGTTGGTCGTCCAAATCCAAGCGTGTAGTTCAATTCCGTATTTATCGGCATACGGCAAAGCCGTTTCTATGATCTTTATCGCGGCGCTGTCTCTAAACGCTGCCGAGTCTCCCAACACTTCGGGATATCCGCCGTGGCATTCCAGCAATATCGCATCGATCCCTGCATTCGCTGCATTTTTAAAATAATGATCCCACTGTTCGGGAGCAATTGTGGTTTTACCGGCCATCCAGGCCCATACTTTTTTATCGGCGATGTTCATTGTGCAAGAAGTTAATATTGTTGCGATACATAAAATTAACAATAATTTTTTCATGTGTTTATCTAAATTTGGAAATAGAAAAAAATTGAGCAACTTCGAATGAAGTTGCTCAACTAATAGATAATTGTTTTTACTATTCTGCTGTGTCCCACCAAACCGGAACTGACCAGATATCTGGTTTATCAGCTTTGGGGTTAGATGCTTTCCATTGTTCTGCATTGTAGTTAACTTCGTGGGAACATTGCATAAAACGCCTCCACCAATAATTCTCATCATTTTTTGTAGCTCCGGGGAATTTTTCATTTGCAGAAGCAGGCATCGCTTGCGGACGCTCAAATCCGGGATAAACAATACCCCAATTCCCCACATTTCCTGCAGAATAATTATAACGTCTCACATCATTCCAGTTTTCTACAGTAAAACTCATCGCTACGAATTTTTGTTTCATAATTTCCGCCATCGTCAAATTGGCTGAATTCTGACAAACTCCTTCACTATTCATAAATGCTGTTATGTCTTGAGTTGTCATAGCCTTCTTACCGGGATTTTTTGTATCGGCGTAGGCTGTAAGTTTTTGGTTGATCATTTCAATATTCGACAAAATACCATCCTTATAAGCTTGTAACGCTCCCGTTTTATCTCCTTTCTTAAATAACACTTCCGCTTTGATAAAACACATTTCATAATAAGTAAGCAAATGTGTCGGAGATTCGGGACGAGTATAAAAAGTTCCGGTAGAAAGAATGGTTCCGTCCGCATCTTTGTACATACTTTCTCCATCGGCAGAGCCTGTCATTCCGGTAATGGAACGAAGCGTTACATAAATTGTATCTCCTTTTCGTGCCTCTACCGTACTTCCGGCAGTATATTTTTTTGTTTTATTGCTATAATTGGATATTGCCGGCCCCGATTTTAAGCGAATATCCGAATTCATTTCATCTACTCCGGCGGTTATCATAAAATAAGAACTTCCATCTTGTCTATAATGCTGGTTAGCAGGCAACAATGCTTGCCGACGAGGATCATACATTTTCACTCCCGACTGCATATATTCCAATTTATCCGTGTACCATTTTTGTATTCTAACGTGATCACTCCACGCTATGACATCGAAGAAATAACTTGTTTTCGTAGGATCGCCATTCAACGAAGGCCCTGTCAGATCCCCCGGCAAATTTAAATGATTTACAACCGAGCTTAATTCATTGGATTTAGGCGCTTTTTCTAAAGCAGCAAGAACAGATTCAGGATTATAGGTTGTTTTCTTTGATAATTTATTTAACCAACGGGCTTTCAATCCGTAAGTCATTGCTACCCATTTCTTTATATCTCCTCCGTTCCAACTGTCCCCTTTCGACAAGGGAGGGGCCGTAGCCGATTGTGTTTTATCAAAATAAGTAAGCGCTTCATCTAATTTTTTCAAACATCCTTCGTAAATGGTTTTTCCATCATCGTATTTCGGCGTGAGTTGAGGACCTACAGCTTCTGTGAAAGGCATTTCACCATAAATATCCGTCATTAACATATACCCCATAGCTTCAATAACCAAAGTGGCTCCTATGTAATGATACGCACCGGCTTCTTCGGCTTTCCTTTTTATATCTTCTATATTGGAGGCTGCTCCAACAAACCATTGTTGATAAGGTGTAACAGAGACTGCGTTATTCGGGTTCCACACAGGCATATAAACATGTGTTCCCGAGGGACCTTGCCGTGACGTTAATGTGCCATTTATCCAACTTACACGCATACCCGCAGACCCGTAGGCATATCCATAAAAATGCTGAATCCAAGGAAGCCGTGTATCCACACTTGCTACCAAATTTGTAGGAGTATTGGGATTTTCATTTACGTCTAACCAATCGCTGCAGGAAATCAGACTAAATAATATGATCAGGCTTACTCCTATTTTTTTTATATTTTTCATTTCTTTATTCCTTTCTATAAAATTGTACATTATTTATTCTCAAAAAGTCAGGTTTATACCAAAAGAAACACCTGCCGTATTAGGCACGCCAGCATAATCTATTCCGGTAGAACTTGATCCGGTAACTCCCGAACCAGCAAAACTTGCTTCGGGGTCTAACCCTTTATAATTCGTAAACAACAACAGATTATTTCCTGTAACAGAAACTGTACACGCTTTAATAGCGCGTGTTTGTTCCAATAGCGCTTTGGGTAACGAATACGAAAACGAAATGGAACGCAACCTCAACCAATTTGTTTTTGTGATAAAGTTTGTTGCTTCCGCAGGATAGTAAGTCCTGTAATAATCTGCAATAATGTTACGTCCGTAGCGAGGCGTTTTCACGGTTCCATCCGCATTAAGTATATCATAGTGCTTATCGGCTTCAAAAGTAAACGATCTCGGTTCGTAAACAGGCACTTTTTTAGTTTCTCCGTTTTCTACAATATCTTTTGTTCCTGTTTGTACTACTCCATTAAGTATAAGTTTTTCTCGATTCTCACTAAGTTTACTCCGCCCATATACGGTCATAAAATAATCCGTGCCATTGTATATATCTCCACCTATCCTGAAGTCAAAAAGAAAAGATAAATTGAGATTTTTCCACTGAATACTGTTATTAAGACCTCCGAGCAACTTCGGTTCACGGTTTCCCACATAGTTTGTTTGCGTATTATCGTAAGTAGGCATACCTGTTGTGGCATCTAAAATAACATTTCCGGCATCATCTCGTTTCCATATATTTCCCGTAATAGCCATAAAATCGCCACCGTTAATGGAAGCTGCTTTTACGCCGCCAATCTGAACATCGGTAACATAGAGCAAATTCATTCCGTCTAACAAATTATTTACCGTTCCCCTGTTACCAGCCATATTAAGTGTTGTTGTCCATTGCAAATCTCTTGTTTGAATCGGCGTACCTGTAATGGATAATTCCATACCTTTATTATAAATATTTCCGACATTAACTTTATAAAGAATATATCCGTTGGCTTGGCTCAAACGGGGAGATACTATTTGGTTTTTACTATTATTGGTATAATATGTATAGTCAAATCCTAATCTTCCATTCAAAAAACGCATTTCTAACCCAAGTTCAACCGATTCTGTAATTTCGGGTATCAAATAGGGGTTACCTCGTTCCCAACTATTCCCAACGCCCGTGCCTGCTAAAAACTCCAAAGGAGGCCACAACGATGTTTGTGTTGAATAAGGGTCGGTATCCTTACCTACCCTTGCCCAAGAGGCACGTACTTTTCCAAAAGATAAAGTATTGTTTTTAGGCAAAAGTTCTGTAAAAATAAAACTCCCTCCTATAGAAGGATAAGGATAAGACCGATTATCAACCGGCAAGGTAGAAGTCCAGTCATTTCTTACTGTCGCAGTCAGGTATAACATATTTCTGTAGGATGCTCTAAGTTCGCTGTAAACTCCCATTAACCTTTTTTTACTTTTATATGAGTCTAAGCGTTTGTTGGCATCATTAATATTTCCGAAACTCGGAAAACCGGGAACGATAAAATTATAGCCCGTACGACGATTTGTAAAAGTTTGAGTTTCTTCCAAAGACTGTCCGAGAAGAAAGTTCAATTCAACATTTCCAAATTGTTTATTGGCATTTAACATTAAATTAGAACTTATATATTCATAAGTTATATCATTTTCCGACAACCGTCCCTTTTGAAATTTAGTTAATACGGCGCCACCTTCGGCTATCATGGTTCTGTCATTCATATTATAACGGTCGATCCCCAATTTATAAGTTAAATTCAACCAATCCGTTAATTTATAACTTGGCGTAACAGATCCGGTGATACGGGTCGTATGGTCATTCATATCGTTTTTATTAATAATCCAATAAGGATTTTCAACATCACTGTCTAATTGCTGGTTAGCCGGGTCTAAAGCCTGAAAAATACGATATTTGCTGCCGTCTTCATTCAAATACTTTGACATATTCTCACTTCTCGGCCATAGATAAACAGCCTCCATTGCGCCATTGCTGCTTGAATCCCAGAGCCCGCCGGAAGTTAATGTTTTTTGTGTTGCTGATTTTGAAAACGCAGCATTGACGGCAATATTAAAATTGCCATAAGTTCTGTCTCCATTGAAACGAATGGTATTTTTATCATAACCCGTTTCAGGAACAATTCCTTTTTGGTCAAACCGAGAGGCAGACAAATAAAAACTTCCCGAATTATTACCTCCCGAAACAGTTACCGTGTTATCCCAAGCTGAACCAGTATTAAAAAAATCTTTAATATTATCGTGTTGAGTATCCTTTGCACCAAATGGCTCTCCCCAAGATGACATTACCCAATCCGTATCTAATGCACCTAAATTATTATAACTTCCTCTTTTATACGTGAATTGTTCTTCCGGATAACGATTTACCCAACTTGTTGTTAACCGGGAACTTACGTTCACTTCGGTCTTTCCATCTGTATTTCCCTTTTTCGTGGTAATAATAACTACTCCGGCTGCAGCACGCGAACCATAAAGAGCAGCCGCCGCCGCTCCTTTAAGTACGGATATATTATCGATATCTTCAGGGTTTATATCCATAACCCTATTACCGTAAGTTGTGGAATTTCTTGTTGCACCGTCAAATGCTGAATTTCCTCCGATGGGAGTAGAATTATCATAAATTACCCCATCAACCACAAAAAGCGGTTGATTATCTCTCTCCAATGAGGTGCCTCCTCTAAGAAGAATTTGAGTTCCTGCTCCGGCTGACCCTGAACTTTGTGTTATATTTACGCCGGCAATTTTACCGTTCAATGAATTCAAGATGTTAGATGATTTATTTTTCATTAACTCATCGCTTTTAATATCCTGCACAGCATATCCCAGGGCTTTTCTTTCTTTTCTTATACCCATTGCCGTAACAACAACCTCATCCAATAGCTCTGTATCGGCAATCAAAACAATACGAGGGTTAGCCGTTACAGGAACTTCCTGCGTTACGTATCCAACATAGGAGATAACTAAAGTACTGCCCGCAGGCGCACTTATTACAAAATTACCCCCATTGTCTGTAACTGTTCCCAGTGATGTTCCTTTTACCAGAATTGTTGCTCCGATAACCGGATCTCCATTCTCATCAGCCACATGCCCCGTTACCCGGGTTTGGGCGAACATAATTCCTATGCTTATAAAGAATAGGAAGAATAAAACATTAATTTTTCTTTTCATAGAAAATTTGTTAAAAATTAGTAGATTGATGCATTTAACAAAACAAATATAACAAATATTTTTAAAAATAAAAAAAATATAAATAATATACAATTTCTATTTTTAATTATTTTGATAAAAAAAGAGCAGTCATGACTGCTCTAAAAAGAATTTTAATTTTTATTTATTGTATTATTTCCCATCCCGGGTTTTGAGTCAACTTATCATTCAAAGATATTTGATCAGTAGGAATGGGATACCAATAATGTTTTTTGTTAAAAGTACGAGTCTTATCTTTACTGCCGTCTATATAAGTGCCTACTTTGTCTATAACACGATTATATGGATCGTTTACAATATTGGCTCCCAATAAAATATCGGGATATTGAGAAGAATCTAATTTATCGAGTTGGTGCCAACGAATCAAATCCCAATAGCGAGTCCAATTATCAAACATTAATTCAGTTCTCCGCTCACGACGTACTTCCCAAATTAGGTCGCTTACATTCATATTATTTGCAGGATCAGAAAATCCAACATTTACAGTTAGTGCAGGTAGCCCTGCTCTCGTTTTTAATTTGTTGATTGATTTATCAAGATCGGCTTGAGTAATATTACCCAATTCTGCACAAGCTTCTGCATATTGAAGATAAACGGCGGACAGCCAAAAGATAGGAGCATGTGTGAAATTAGCGCTCGTTTGATTGCGATACATATTGTCCAAGCTCTTGTTGTCGTATTTACTAACACCGTATCCTGTAGAGGAAGTCATCGAAATGCCTGTGCCGAAACGTGTAAATCCTCTTCCAACATAACAGAGGGCTGTGTCAAGTGTTCCGATAAGCCGCTTATCGCGAATAGCTAACATTTTAGTGATTGACATTACGGTATCTGGAACTACTTTTCCGGCAACGGTTTTAGTGCCGATTTTCATTTCAGCGGCATCCGATTTGGAAAGTGTGGTCAAAGATAATGGTTTGCCATCTGTAAAAAGATACGACTCAAATGCATCCTTTGTCATTCCGCTTATTTGAGTGGAAGAGCTGATATATGCTATTAAAGAATGATGAAGTACGTTTTGTTTATATGCTTTATAAAAAATCATTTCGGGATTGGTACTCAAATTTGTGGAATTATAATTGCCTTGGTATGAGCTATTCAATGCATATGATTTATCCATAAGATAAGCAGAGGCCGTTTTTGTTTCATTCAAAAACTTATTTGCTCCGGTCAAATCAGGAGCCGATTGTCCATCTTCCGCTTTCCGATATTTACGGAAAGTACCTTCAAACAAACAAATTTCGGATTTCATGGCATAAGCCACGTTTCTGTTCAATGTTGTTTTTGAGGCGTTGTCGTACATATTCTGACCGGCAAAATTTAAATCTTCCAATACTTTATCCATTACAACATCCCTATTTTCTTTGGTACCATATAAATAACCTTCATCCGTAATATCCAACGATTTATCAATCCACGGAACATCTCCATAAGCACGTACCAATTGGTAATAATGCCAAGCCCTCATTAACCGGCCTACACCTGTCCAGTGTTTTTTTGCTTCATCGCTCATGTTTACTTTATCTACATTTTCGAGCAAAATGTTTGCACGTCTTACTTCTATCCAACTGTCACGCCAACCGGTACTACTTGCAGGGGCATTTTGAAAAGTCCAATCTGCAAAAGTTCCTCCGGCCTGGTCATCCGACAGGGTTCGGAAATAAAATAGCCCGGTTCCTCCGGCATTTCCATAACCAAGAAAATCTTCGTAAAAAGTATTGGCATATCCAATTACGTTTTTTTCACTCGTCCAAAAGTTATCGTTGGTAAAAGTATCTAATGGCCCTTTATCTAAAAAGTCGCTACACGATCCCAATAAAAGAGCTATTGATACGATGATAATATTTAATTTTTTCATATTCTTATTTCTTTACTATTTTTATACAATTTAGAATGTAAGTTGGAATCCAAACGAAACAGTTCGGTACATCGGGTCAATACGTCCCCAAGTAGCATTTCCCAAACTAACGCCTTCTTCTTTATCATTTACTTCAGGGTCGATTGGGGCATTACTTTTGTTGATCAATTCGAGCAAATTATTAGCGCTAAAATAAACTCGAGCTCTTTGCATGTATATTCTTGATGCAATATGCGATGGCAAAGTATAACCCAAGGTTAAGTTTTTGAAACGCAAATAAGCCATATTAACAAGATATTTGGATTGAGGATAAAAGTTGTGATTTCCTAATTCCAATACCGAGATTGTTCCTCTTCCAGCATTTCCGGGGAACATGCGTGGAAAATCGGCGTTGGGATCAGGATTTTCTTCCGTCCAATAACTTGTTTGATTGGCATAAATGGCATCTGCTCCACGCATCATTGGCATAACAAAAGCGCCTTGTGTCCATACGGAACGTTTACCGACTCCCTGAAAAAACATATCCAGATCAAAACCATTCCATTCACCACCAAGCCGGAATCCGTATTGATAACGTGGTGTTGTATTTCCAATAACTTTTAAATCTCCATGGTCATCCGCAGTCCCTCTTCCACCATCTATTACGCCGGTCCCATCTAAATCTTTAAATTTAACATCTCCGGGGCCAAAAACAAATGTGCCTTGCTGCAATCCTGTTTGTGATGCAATACCGGTTTTATACGTGCCGTCGGCATTAAAATCATCTTCAGTAAAATAACGGTCGGTTTCAAACCCCCAAATATCTCCATATCTTTTACCGCTATAATTTTGATTCAGTAATTTTGTTTCGTTGTCCCATTTAGTAATATCTGTAATAAAATCACCGATGTTTGCGTTTGCGTATATCAACACATCATTGAACCGATGACGCCAATCTACCGCCAATTCCCATCCGCGTGTCCGTAATGATCCGGCATTTACATACGGAGCCGTAGCGCCCAATATTTGCGGCATTGTTCTACCCGGAGCTAACATGTCTAAAGTTGAACGTTGATACCAATCAAAAATAAAATTTAATTGATTGTTAAGTAATCCAATATCTGCTCCAAAATCGAGCGTTTGAATACGTTCCCATTTCAATGTTGAAGAAACTAATCGAGGTAAATTATAGGCTACTACTTTCGTACCATCATCTGCAAGCCAATGGGTATTTGCATCGGTAAGTTTAGTCATAGTTGAAAGATACATATTGTTTCCTACTGCCTGATTGCCTATTTCACCATAAGATGCCCTCAATTTTAAATTGCTGATAGATTGTCTCAACGGTTCAAAAAAAGCCTCTTCACTTATACGATAACCGGCAGAGGCCGATTTAAAAAATGCCCAACGATCATTAGCAGGAAAACGAGAAGAGCCGTCGTAACGACCATTTAATTCCAATAACCATATTCCCCGGTAATCGTAATTTAAACGCCCGAAATAACCGGCTGTAGCCCAATGGGAGCGAGCGCCATCCACATATTGGGTTCCGGTTGCGAGGTCAAATTCCGGCAGGTTATAATCCAACAGGTCATCTCTCTCGGAATAATGATTAAAATACCGTCCACTTTCAGCATTTGCACCTAGCATAAAATTAAAATTATGATTATCGGCAACAGAAAATTCGTAATTACCAAACACGTTCAAGGCATACGATTTATCCTGATCCGAACGTTGTTCTAACCACGAACTGCTTGTAAAATTTGTAGGATTGGTAATAGCACCGCCCCACGAATTCCATCCTCTCAACGGAATATAAGCAGCCTTGTAAGTATAGTTGTTCACGTTATGAGTATAGTCTGCATTCAACGTCAGGCCCTCTGCAAGAGTAGCTTTTGCAAAAGCTCCCATACGAATAAAACTATTATTATCGGTCCAGTCCCCCGCTTGTTTACGATAGGCGATATCGTTTCTCATATCTGTTCCTTGATAAGTTCCATACGGCCCGAAGAAACTTCCCCAACGCCATAAATACTGATAAGTAGTTCTTCTTGTTGCAGGGCCAATAAAATCTTTATTACTGTAATTAAATCTTCCACCAACTTGCAACCAGTCTTTCACATCGGTAGTAACATTTAGCATGGTTGTCCATTTATCCAGTTTTTCGGGGAAGAAAGTCATTACACCCTCATCGTGGTTGTAACCAACCGACATGTAATACGATGTTTTCCCACTTGTCCCCTGAACAGATAAATTATGGCTTTGAGAGGGCTTCCATTTACGAAACATGATATTAACCACATCCCAATCGGCAAAGTACATACCCACTCCGTTGTTATCCAGAATAAAATCTCCCAACGGTTTTGTATTATCCGTCAATGCCCTGTTATCGCCAAGTATCATTTCACGATAACCGGCTTTTTGGCCATTGTTCTGGTCTCTCCATTTTTCGGCGTAGGGTAGCATTTGATCCAAATACATCCCAAACAATTCATTTGCTGCTCCCGCACGTTCATTTGCAGCGATCAATGCTTTCAGTTGAGTGGGCACATCGGGATAATCAGGTAAAATCGTTGGTGTATCCCATGCAAAGTTATTGGTATAATTTATGGATACCCTATCTACTTTTTGTGCCGATTTTGTAGTAATAAGAATAACGCCAAAAGCAGCTCTTGTACCGTAAATAGAGGTAGATGCCGCATCTTTCAATACGGAAATATTTTCTATATCCTGTGTATTCAATAAAGAAATATCTTCCATAGGCACCCCATCCACAACAATCAACGGTTTGCTGGTTGCATCATTGCTTAAAGTTCCCAAACCTCTGATCGTAACTGTTGGTTGTGCACCTAATTTTCCACTATTACTGATAACAGATAAGCCGGGAACAACTCCTTGTAAAGCTTTTGAAATATCGGAATACGGCCGTGCTTCTAATGTTTTACCTACATCTACAGTCGATACCGCTCCCGTCAAGTTCGCTCTCCTTTGCGTGCCATATCCCACAACAACCACTTCATCCAGCAATTCCGTGTCAGTCCCTAAAACAACTCTCACATTTGCGCTCACAGGAACTTCCTGCGTAACCATTCCCACATAAGAAACAACTAAGGTTCCATTAGCCGGAGCAGACAAAGTGAAATTTCCATCGATATCCGTAACCGTTCCTTGTCCGGTACCTTTAATTTGAATGGACGCGCCTATAACCGGCTCGCCCGATTCGTCCACCACACTACCCGTTACCCTGGTTTGGGCGAACATAATTCCTATGCTTGTGAAGAATAGGAAGAATAAAACATTGATTTTTCTTTTCATAAATACATTGTTAATCATTAAAGTACTCTAATTGATGATCGGTTTTTTTCATGAAAAAATGTAAAACAAATAAGCCGAGTTTTACATTTGTTAGCAAAATATCTGGCAAATATAGGGATTTTTTTTTGAACAAGTTAAAAGAATGAAAAAATATTATCTGCTTTTCACAATCGGCCGGTAAAGCAAGCCGAACACGCCTCTTTATTCTCCGAAAACTTACTTTCCGAATAAAAAAACAGCTCTCGGCTGAAATAAGTATCAATTATTCTAAAAAATAATTATGATTATCGTATTCTGTACCTAAACGGACTGAAAGTCCAAATTAATTTAGCCCTACCCAACGGGTAGGGTTAGAATGTAACAAAAATATTAGGCGGGCTGAATACGAAGTATCGGCGTAGCCAAAACCAACTTAAATCTTAAAAGTATAAATTGCCCTTGCAGGGCGCAGTTTTTACTCGCATTCATTAACCCAACGCGTCGCTTCGCTTGCATTGGCTGACATAAACTGCCACTTCGTGGCGTTTAGATAAAACATACGATAACCATTAAAATAATACTCTTTTCTGTATTTTTAACATAATAATGCATAAAAATGGGCGAAATTTATTTGTTTATAAAAATATTTTTCTATATGTTTGCTGCACGTTCGACAGTTAGTTCTCGAACCGTTTTTTCTATTCTATTCATTTTATAACACGAAAAACAATGGAAAAAAAGTTAGCCCCAGGCAATAAAAAAGTGAAACCTGAGATATAAATAAAACCCGTTGCACGGCGGCTTCGGGTTTTATTTGGATTGTTGTCATAAGGTTTGAAATGGATGAAGTTCATCGGGCTGTACGCGAGTATAGCCCGTTGATTTTTTTCACACTACAAGCGCACGCAGCCTATAAAACAAAAAAACGCCGCTTGTGGGCGGCGCTTTCGATGTATTTATTTTATTCGTGTTTAGAATTTGTATCCTACCGAAAGGTAAGCGTTTTGGTTTTTTACGTTTCCATTGTTTGCATTGGAAATGTTAACCAATCCGAAGTCCCAACCTAAGTCAACGAGGAATTGGCCAAACTCTGCTCCAACTCCAATACCAAGACCGGCATCAAATGGTTTGTACTGACCAATTCCGTCACCAAACACTTTATCATCTTCAATTGATCCGATGCCTTCGGCAGAAGCTTTTACTTTACCGGCTAATCCATAAGCTGCGTACGGGCCGCCATGAAATACGATGCGCGTTCCGGGAGTAACATCTACTTTATAAGCTAAATGAACGGGAAGTTGAAGGTACATCAAGTTTTGAGTAAATTTTCCCTCTGTTCCTAAAAATGAAGTTGTAACCTCAGAACCTTTTGTTGTGAAAAATAAACCTGATTGAATTGCCATATTCGGGGCAAAGTCATAATCGGCTGCTAAACCCACGTGAAAACCTAATTTCATGTTTTTGTCAGTCAATTCATCGCCGTAAAAGTTTGACATATTCAAACCGCCTTTTATTCCAAGGTTCATTTGAGCACTTGCTACGGTAACCATTGCCAACATGGCAACTACTAATGATAATTTCAATTTTTTCATAATTCAATAATTTAATTAATTACTTCTGATTGTTTAGTTTGTTCAAAAAAATCTATTTATTAAACATTTGTTTCCAATTTTTGTTCGATGAAGAATAAAACCTCGGCAAATGTAGCCTCTAAAACATTGTGAAAAGGATTCAGGTTCATCAAAACGATGTTTTTCCACGCTTTTTTAACTATTTTTCGGCAACAAATGGTGTTTTTTTGCTATTTATCACACATTCTGAGATGTAATTTTAGGTGTATCGGAGTTCCAAAAGCGGATTGGATTGAAAGATTTCGCGGGCTACCTCCTGAATTTCTTGTCCGGTAATAACATCGATTTTGGCAAAAACCTCATCAAAAGAAGCGTATTTATTGAGGCGCAGAAAACTTTTCGCCATGCCGAGCGAGGTGTTTTCGTTGTTTTCCGATGCGATACCGATCTGTCCTTTCCATTGTTTTTTGGCAATGGAAAGCTGCTGAGTGCTTAAAGGAATGTTGCAGAGTTTTTCGAACTCTTTTTTTACCAATCGATTACACTTTTCGGTATATCTGGGGTCGCACGCAAAATAAACGGCAAAAACTCCCGTATCGGAATAAAACGTTACGTTCGATTCCACATTATATACCAATCCATTCTTTTCGCGTAGCGAATTGTTGAGCCGACTGTTCAGGTTTCCGCCGCCCAATATATTGTTGAGTAAGTATAGCGTATATCTTTGCGGATGATGGATATCGTACCCCCGCGTACCCATCATTACGTGCGATTGCGCGGTATTTTTCTTCATTACCAATCGTTGCGATACTGTTTCTGTTGGCGCGACTCTCTTTTTAACTTCAAGCCGCAATGCGGGATGCGAAAAGTACTTTTCGGTTAAACGGACGACTTTCCCAAACGAAGTTTTTCCGAAGGAAAAGAATACCATTTGTTGAGGTTGATATTGCCGCGCCACGAAATTTCTCACTCTTTTTGTATCGAAGCATTGAAGCGACTCCGGCTCACCCAAAATATTATGCCCCATTTCGTGCCCGGCAAAAAGCAGGTTTTCAAAATCATCGTAAATAAGTTCCGCAGGCGAATCGTGATATGAGTTTATCTCATCTAAAATCACTTCGCGCTCGCGGTCTATTTGCGTTTCGTTGAATTCGGAATTAAAAACCACATCGCTCAGTAATTCAACCGCGCGCGGAAAGTATTCTTCAAGAAACCCTGCATACAAAAATGTTTCCTCTTTAGTCGTGTACGCGTTCAATTCTCCCCCCACGTTCTCCATGCGGTTAGCGATGTGGTGTGCTTTACGTTTTTTGGTTCCTTTAAAGAGCATGTGCTCCACAAAATGCGCCATACCGAATTCATCGGCATATTCGTCGCGCGTTCCGGTATTCACCGCAACGCCGCAATACGATATTTGGGAGGGAAACGGGCGATGAATAATTCGCAAGCCGTTGGAAAGGATGTGGGTTTCGTATATCATTTATGTTTGTTGTTTGATATTTGATGTTTGAGGTTTGGGGGTTGGGTTTGGGTTTGAGGTTGAAGAACGTACTATAGAGATTCGGAGCTCGGAACTCATAACTCATAACTACATCTCCCTGTCTCCCCTGACTTTTATCGCTTTTTTATGTCCGTAAATTCGCGGTGTGCATTGTTTATCGATCCATGGGGCAAGCATGTTCATGATAATGATAGAGAAGCCTACTCCGCCGGGGAAATTAAAAACAATTCGGAACAGAGAAGTCAGCACGCCGCAACCGAGAGCGAAAAAGATCTGTCCTTTCGGCGTTAATGCACCCGAACTGTAATCGGTAGCCATAAAGACCGCTGCGAAAAAGAGCGTTCCGCTCAACGCATGCGCTCCCATAAAATGAAGGTCGAACCCCGAGTAAACGAGCATGATGAAAGCTACCGTACTGATATAGATGACCGGAATCTTCGGCGTAATTACTTTAGCTACTATCAAATATATCATCCCCACGAAGATCATTAACTTGGATGTTTCGCCCGCGTTACCGCCCAAATCTATTCCCAAAAACAGATCCATCAACGATGGGATTTCGGCGGGGACACTTCGCGCAAAATGCCCGATATGCTCCAACGGTGTGGCCGTAGAAATAGCGTCGTGGCCGGGCAATACCCAATTGGTAATCCACGGCGTGAAAAATATTTTCAACATCACGCGCGCGCTCACGGCAGGATTGAAAAGATTTCGCCCAATTCCTCCGCTTAGTTGTTTCACAACCACAATGGCAAATCCTGTACCTAACACAAGCGTCCATATCGGCGCGGTAGTAGGAAGGCTAAGACCTAAAAGCATCCCTGTAACCGCTGCGCTGCCGTCGTTTACGGTAACGGTTTTTTTTCGGATCAGTTGATACAAGTATTCAAAAAGAACACTTGTGAACATACCCACGGCAATCATCAACATTGCCCGGAAACCGAAAAAATATACGGCAGCCACAGCAGGAAAACAAAGCGCAATAAGCACATGCAGCATGATCATCTGCGATTTCTTGTTCGAGGAAATGTGCGGTGAAGGTTGATGCTGCAAATTATATGTATTGATGGAAGAGTTCATTATGCAGTGGCTTTCTTTTCGTTTTTTTCTTTCTTTTCCTTTATTTTGACAACTGCTCCGCGTATGGATTCCAACAAATGAATGTCCGAAGGACAAATATAAGAGCAATTACCGCATTGAATACAATCCAACGCGCCCAATTTTTCGGCTTTATCAAAATTTTCGCGTTCAAAAGCGTTATGGATGAGTATCGGTTGTAAACTCACCGGACAAACGTTCACGCATTCTGAACACCGGATACAGGCAACCGCCGGGCGTTTTTCCACATCATCGGAGAACAAAACCGCAATGGTCGTTGTTCCGTTTGCCACGGGAGTTTCTCTGTTTGTAACGGTTTTTCCCATCAAGGGTCCGCCGTGAATGATCTTTACAGGTGTTTCGCTGACCCCCCCGCAGTCGTTGATCAACGAATCTATCGGCGTACCAAGTCGGGCAAGCAGGTTTTTCGGCTGCTTCACTTTATTTCCGCTAACAGTTACAACCCTTTCAATAACGGGTTTACCTTCTTTTACCGCCTCATAAATGGAATAGAGCGTTCCTACGTTTATTACCAACATTCCGATGGAAGGCGGCTGCTCGCCCGACGGTATCTCTTTTCCCGTAAGATTTTTTATCAACACTTGTTCCGCGCCTTGCGGATAAGCGCTGTCCAACGTTATAACCTGCGCATTGGGAATTTCCGCCACAGCTTTTTTCATTGCACTAATGCTTTCGGGAGCATTGTCTTCTATGGCAATAAATATTTTTTTAAACGAATATATTTGCGAAACGATCTTAATGCCCTCAGCGATTTGTTCAGCGCGTTCTATCATCAATCGGGCATCGGAATTAGAGTATGGCTCACACTCGGCGCCGTTTACGATAAGCGTATGCAATTCTTCTTCAGGCGATAGTTTCACATCGGTCGGAAACATGGCGCCACCCATACCCGCGATTCCCGCTTCGCGTATGGTAGAAACGATGTCTTCGGCTGCATCATCGTCTTTATTTTCTCCTACAGGCTCATCTTTTTCGTCGTGAAAATCGTTTCTGATTATGATGCAGGTCGCTTTATCACCCAAATAATCGCGCTCTTCTATTGCATATACTTCACCCGATACGGACGAATGTACATTGGACGATACCTCGGCATCGGCTTTTGCGATGATCGAACCCATTTTCACTCTATCGCCCACTTTCACCACCGGCTTTGCCGGTTTTCCGACATGAGCAGAAAGGAAAAAATAGAGAAGTTTCGGTACGGAAGCATTTTCTATCGGCAAACCAATGGTAAGTTCCTTGTGATCTTTGGGGTGCGTATATCCTTTTTTTCTTCGAAAAAATTGCATAGTTAATCCTTTTGCATGTAATGCTTTTTTTGTTCGGGAGTGAGTTTCTCGATGGCGTAGCGAAGCATGGTGCGGGGCATTTTTTTGTGGTGTTTATCGAGGAAATTAATCAAGATCTTTTCATCGCGCTTGCCCGCTTCGCGGAGCATCCAACCGCTTGCTTTGTGCATCAGGTCGTGTTTGTGCGTGAGAAATATTTCCGATAATCGTATAACATCTTCAAAATCGCTGCGGCGAATGAATGCCATTGTGGAAATCATTGCGATGCGCTGATCCCACAGGAGGTCGCTGTCTGCCAACAGATACAATATTGCACGATTTTTATCCACAAGAAATTCACCCAAAATTTTGTAAGCTGATATATCTACCAAATCCCAATTATTGATGCGATGAGTGTGCTCCAAATAAAAATCTACGATTTCTTTGCGACGATTTTCATCGACTTTTTCAAATTGTTCTGTAAGAATTACTAACGCACAAACACGACATTCGTGCATGTCGTCGTTCAACAGCAATTTCAATTCTGCTAACGGGAGATTTTTTCCGGTTTTCGCAACGCTGCGCATTTCGGGAGTGGTGCAGCCGATGAATTTGTCGCCTTCGCCGTATTGTCCTTTCCCTGTTTTGAAGAAATATTTTGAATGCTCCGCTTTTTCGGGATTCCCGAAAGATAAGAGTTTTTGCTTTATATCTTTTGCTGTCATTTGACGGTTGATGCTTGATGTTCTATGAATGAATAGGAGATTCTCCCCCCTCGAAGTAGGGAATTAAAGGGGGGCTAATTTACTCTTGATACCTCGTACGTTCCTTCATAAAACCCGATGATGTTTTGTGCCATTTCCTCTGCCATTTTGTTGCGGTCTTCCGTTGTTTTTGTTCCGGCGTGTGGTGCGAGGAGCACATTGTTAAGTTCCAACAACTCAGGCAATATTTTGGGTTCGTTTTCAAATACATCGAGGGCGGCAGCCCAAATTTTTTCTTCTTTTAAGGCTTTCGCGAGTGCTTTTTCGTCCACCATATTTCCTCGTGCGGTGTTAATAAACACAGCCGTAGACTTCATTTTATTTAGTTGTTCTTCACCGATCATGTGAACGGTTTCGGGCGTGGAAGGCGCGTTGAGCGAAATATAATCGGCTGTGCTCAACAGTTCATCCAACGAAACATACGTCGCGGTGTAACGCTGCTCAATTTCTTGCTCCAATCGGTTGCGGTTATGATACATAATTTCCATTCCCGAGGCAACGGCGCGTCTTGCCAACGCCTGCCCAATCCTTCCCATCCCGATAATGCCGAGTTTTTTGCCAAAAATAGGAATCCCCGCATCGCCATACGTGCCCCAATCAATGGCTTTTTGTTCGCGCAATTTTCGGTCGTAATACCCTATGCGCCTTCCGGCGCCAAGCAACAGCGCGAAAGCCAATTCAGCCGTGGGTTCACACGTTGTTTTGGGAATGTTGGTTACTACAATTCCTTTTTCTGTGGCGTAATTCACATCGATATTGTTATAACCTACCCCATAGTTGGAAATAATTTCAAGTTTAGCGCCTTTATCCATCATTTCCTTATCGGTATAAAAACTGAAATTGGGCACCAACACGTCAAAATCGGGAATCATTTCCAAAACTTGATCGCGTTTTATATTTCCTTTTTCGGGCATCACCACGTCGTATTTTTCAACCAGCTCGGTAAGTGGTTCTTTGTGGAGAGCATACGTGATAAGTATTTTTTTCATTTTAATTGGTTTTACTTTAAACGAGCAGTCTGTAAGAATTGTTTATAAAGGATGAAACAAAAAATCTCGACAACCGTCATTGTCGAGATTTTGAAAATGTATTCACTTCGAAATAAAATTTACTTCTTTGTAAATTCAACCGACGTATCTATTCCGGGTTGCAGTTCGAGAGTCATTCTTAGTTTATTTCCCGAAACCGTGAATCCGACTTTTTCGCCATTTGGTTCGAAAGTAGCGGTTCCCGACGAGCCGTTGTACGTGTAAGAAAAATTTGTCGTAATGGCGCCAAGAGTGATATTATCGGGTAAACTGACCGATTTCAACACAACCGTTCCCCGTGTATCACTGCTGAAATTAACTTCAATTTCTCTGTTATAATTATAACTTTTTCCGTTTTCAGAATGGGTTTGCTGAATGGTTGTGCTCCACGTTGTGCCTTCGAGCGATTCGCCTGTATCGTCTTTTTCGCAAGCCGCGAAAAGCGCTGCTATAAAAAATAAAAACATTAACTTTTTCATAATCTTGAATTTTTAAAATGTACAAATACAAAATTGTAACACAATGTCTTTATTTAAGTTCAATTTCGAGCTATAACTTTACTGAAAATGTGCAAAAAAAGAAAAAGAGCAAGTTGCTATACTCGCTCTTTTTTTCCGCTCTTCCTCTTGGACTTGAACCAAGGACCCTCTGATTAACAGTCAGATGCTCTAACCAACTGAGCTAAGGAAGAATTTTATCACTCTTAGAACTTTTCTTTTTTGCTCTTCCTCTTGGACTTGAACCAAGGACCCTCTGATTAACAGTCAGATGCTCTAACCAACTGAGCTAAGGAAGAATTTTGCTTACTTTTTAGAAAAGTGTTGCAAAAGTACTACAATTTTCTGAATATGCAACAACTTTCGGGGAAAAAATATGAAATGCTTTTCGGGTAAACGTTTTTGCATTTTTTCATTCACTTTTTATGAAAACTTTTTATACCTTTGGTTTATTAAAATTTAATAAAAACACAATTAATATGATTTTCAGATTTTTACTTTTGTCGGATGAAATTGACGACTTCAAACGGGAAATTAAGATAGATTCAAGCGACACTTTCTTAGACTTTTACAAAGCTATCATCGCCTGTACGGGTTTTAGCGATTCAGAAATGGCATCGTTTTTCATATCCGATAACAGTTGGCGGAAACATCAGGAAATCACGCTTGTGGAAATGGATACCGATTCCGATGTGGATGCCTACGTGATGGAAGATGCTGTTTTGGATGAGTTTTTGGAAGATGAAAAGCAAAAACTGATGTTCGTTTTCGATTATCTGAACGAGCGCGCTTTGTATATTGAGTTAGCTGAAATTATTATCGGAAAGGAACTGAAAAAACCGCAATGCACATTATCGGTCGGTAAAGCGCCTGAACAAATGAAGAGTTTCGATGATGTGAAAATTGAAACGAGCGTGGGTGATTTGGGCGAATCGTTCTACGGCGACGAAACTTTCGATATGGACGAGCTCGACCGCGAAGGTTTTGAAGGATTGGACGACCTGCCTGCCGATATTGATCAAAGCGACCTGATCTAATGAATACGTTGCTCGTTTTGCTTGGCCCCACGGGTGTGGGTAAAACAGAATGGAGCATCCGTATCGCCGAAAAATTGGGTTGCCCCATATTGTCTGCCGATTCCCGGCAAATTTATAACGGAACGAGTGTCGGCACGGCAGCCCCCACTGATGAACAACTTAACCGGGTGAAGCATTACTTTGTAGGCATACTCTCTCCCGAAGAATATTACAGTGCAAGCCAGTTCGAAGACGATGCGCTTGCGCTATTGAAAGAACTTCACGAAAAACACGATACAGTTATGATGGCCGGTGGCTCCATGATGTATATAGATGCCGTTTGCAAGGGAATTGACGAAATCCCCACCATTGACGAAAAGTTAAGAAAAGAGGTTTACGAACTCTACGAAAGCGAAGGTTTGGATGCCATCCGCGCCCGATTGAAAATTCTTGATCCCGATTTTTATAACGAAGTGGACCTGAAAAATCCCAAACGCGTGATCCACGCGTTAGAGGTGTGCATCATGGCGGGAAAACCGTATTCGTCACTGCGCACAAATCCCAAAAAAGAGCGGCCGTTCCGTATCTTGAAAATCGGATTTACGCGCGAGCGTGAAGAATTGTACGACCGCATCAACCGGCGGGTCGACCAAATGATCGAAGACGGACTGATAGAAGAAGCACGCAAGTTCTACCCAATGCGGCATCTTAATTCCCTCAATACGGTTGGTTATAAAGAATTATTTAATTATTTTGACGGCACGTGTTCCATCGATTTTGCCATCGACAAAATTAAACAACACTCCCGAAACTACGCCCGCAAGCAGCTAACGTGGTTCAGAAAAGATAAAGAAATAAAGTGGATCAATTTATCGGAAGAAACGGATGTGGAGAAAATGATAATGCAAAAAATCTAAACGCATTGCTGTTTGGCAATGCGTTTTTATTGTGTTTTTTATCTTCTCCTTTCTTAAACCGTTGGTTGAAAAACTTCTCAGTTTGCTATCCTTTCTTGCCTAACCTATTGAGCTTTAGCCATCGGGTTTGCAAATAAGACTGCTTTAAGGTGGGAAAGTTTATTTCACCGCTTCGATAATTGCCTTTACAAAAGCGGGAATATCTTCCACTTTTCGGCTTGTGATAATATTATCTTCCCGTTGCACTTCTTCATCGACCCATTTCGCGCCGGCATTCTTTAAATCTGTAGAAATGCACGAATGAGAAGTCATCGTTCTTCCTTCGAGCATTTCTGTCTCGATAAGCATTTGCGGGCCGTGGCAAATGGCGGCCACCGGTTTTCCCGATTTCATAAAATCTTTCACCAGCTTGATGGAATCCTTATCTCTGCGGAGTTTATCGGGGTTCATTACTCCACCGGGAATAATCAAAGCATCGAAATCCGAGACTTTTATTTCGTCGGGCTTCTTGTCCACTTCTACCGTTTTTCCCCAATCGCCATCTTTCCAACCTTTCAACTTTTTGTCTTTATTGGGTGAAGCAATTATTACTTCAGCACCCACTTTTTCGAGTTCGCTCTTGGGAACCGTCAGTTCCGATTCTTCAAAACCTATTTCTGTAAGGATTAAAATTTTCTTGTCTTTTAAATCTTTCATTGTTTTTATTTATTTTGAGTTAAGTAATTGATTCTATAAATTAAACAATGTGACAAAACAGAAGGTTTCCGGTTTTGCAGATATTAAGTTTTTTTGGAGTATTTACAGAAAAAAAGCGAGATTTGCACCTCGTCTTCACTTTATAAGAATTATTGATAATCAACTCAATCCCTCTACTTTTCCATCCACAATATCAATTCGTTTGGCTTGCGGGTCGGCGGGAAGGCCGGGCATACGCATCATTTCGCCGGCAATGGCCACGATAAACTCGGATCCTTGATTGATTACCAAATCGTTTATTTTGAAACGAAAATCGCTCGCTACGCCATACCACTTCGGGTCGGCCGAAAACGAATATTGCGTTTTGGCAATACAAACAGGCATTTTTTCGAGCGGTGTTCCGGTAATAAATTTCAGCTTTTTAATGGCTGTTTCACTTAGCACCACATCTTTTGCTCCGTAGATTTTAGTAGCAATTTTGGTAATTTTTGTTTCGATATCGTCTTCATCATCATACGTAAATTTTAGTTCTTCCGACGGTTTTTGTTCTATGGCTTTTACCACAGCATTTGCCAGTTCCACAGCGCCTTCACCACCATCGGTAAATGCTTCGTTCACAGCAAACGATACGTTGTGCTCTTCGCAAAAACGTCGAACAGCATCAATTTCGTCTTCCGTATCGAAATGATATTTATTAAAAGCCACTACAACCGATTGGCCAAAATCAGCTAAGTTTTTCAAATGCTTGTCCAAATTTTCCAACCCTTTCGTCAAACCATCCATATCAGGTTCTTTAATCTGTTTTTCGGGCGTTCCGCCGTGCATTTTCAACCCTTGCGCCGTTACTACAATAACCGTAATTTTTGGACGCAGTCCGCTTTTACGACATTTTATATTAAAGAATTTTTCGGCGCCCAAATCGGCTCCGAATCCGGCTTCTGTAATCACGTAATCGCCGTAGGTCATTGCCATTTTGGTTGCGAGTACCGAGTTACAACCGTGCGCGATATTGGCAAACGGCCCGCCGTGCACAAAAGCTGCGGTGTTTTCGGTGGTTTGTACCAAGTTCGGTGCGATGGCGTCTTTCATCAGCACGGTAATGGCTCCGGCAACACCCAAATCTTTCACAGTAAAGGGATTTCCGTCGCGTTTGTAACCTAACAGAATGTTTTCGATGCGGCGGCGCAAATCGTCTTCGTCTTTCGACAGGCAAAGAATCGCCATCAATTCCGAAGCAGCGGTAATATCAAATCCGGCTTCCAGCGGAACGCCATTTCCGGGTCCAAGGCCGGTAACAATGTAACGCAAACTGCGGTCGTTTACATCTAAAACCCGTTTCCATAACACGTCTTTCATTTCTTCACTCGTTCCCTGAACGCGGAAAATATAATTGTCCAGCAACGCCGAAATGGTGTTGTGCGCCGATGTAATGGCGTGAAAATCGCCCGTAAAGTGCAGGTTGATATTTTCCATCGGGAGTACTTGCGCGTAACCGCCTCCGGCAGCGCCGCCTTTCATCCCAAAAACCGGTCCCAACGAAGGTTCGCGCAACGCAACAATGGCTTTCTTGCCTATTTTATTCAATCCCAGCGCCAAGCCGATAACAACGGTGGTTTTCCCGATTCCGGCTTTGGTGGGCGTAATGGCCGTAACCAAAATAAGGTTGCTGTGTTTTACTTTTTCTTCATTGACCAATTTTACGGGAATTTTCGCCATATAGGGGCCATAATTCTGAACTTCTTCACGTAAAATCCCGATGCTTTCCGCAACGTCTTTAATTTTTCTGAGGGGTGTTTCTCTTGCAATTTGAATGTCTGATTTCATTTTTTCGTAATACTATTATTTGTTTGTTTTTTTCAGCATATCTTCCAATTTTATCAATTGGTCGCGCCATTGCGCCGCTTCTAAAAACTCCAGTTTTTTTGCGGCATCCATCATTGCCTTGCGCGTTTTTTCGATTTGTTTTTTGAGGTCGTTCGTGGTTTCGTATTTCTCCGGCGGCTCTGATGCCATTGAGTAATAATCGGGTTCCACGTATGCTTTTGGCTCAATTGTGGGAACAGATTGCTGTCCCAGCGCCGATGATTTCGTTTTCTTAATTTGCGTGGGCGTGATTCCGTGTGCTTCGTTGTATTTTATTTGTTTTTCGCGCCGACGATTGGTTTCATCGATAGTTTTTTGCATACTATCGGTCATTTTATCGGCGTAAAAAATTACCCGACCGTTTACGTTTCGGGCGGCGCGCCCTGCGGTTTGCGTAAGTGAACGGTGCGAACGCAGAAAACCTTCTTTATCGGCGTCTAAAATGGCGACGAGCGATACTTCGGGAAAATCCAGCCCTTCGCGAAGCAAGTTCACACCAATTAAGACATCGAACAAGCCGTTTCGTAAATCGTCCATAATTTTCACGCGCTCCAGCGTTTCTACATCGGAGTGGATATAGTTGCAGCGCACATCGTGGCTCGATAAATAATCGGTTAATTCTTCGGCCATTCGTTTGGTAAGCGTGGTTACAAGCACGCGTTCGTCGCGCTCCACACGAAGTTGGATTTCTTCCATCAAATCATCGATCTGATTCAAACTCGGGCGTACATCGATGGGTGGATCGAGCAAACCAGTGGGACGAATTAACTGATCCACGACAATTCCTTCCGATTTTTCCAGTTCGTAATCGGCAGGCGTAGCGCTCACGAAAATAATTTCGGGCGTAAGCGACTCAAACTCTTCGAATTTAAGCGGGCGATTATCAATTGCCGCAGGCAAACGAAAACCGTATTCTACCAGATTGAGCTTGCGCGAATGGTCGCCACCGTACATGGCACGGATTTGGGGAACGGTTACGTGACTTTCGTCGATGACGGTGAGATAATCATCGGGGAAAAAATCGAGCAAACAGAACGGGCGCGTGCCGGGCAAACGGCCGTCGAAATAACGCGAATAATTTTCAATGCCGGAACAATAACCGATTTCCTTTATCATTTCCACATCGTATGTAACACGTTCGTACAAGCGTTTTGCTTCCAACGGTTTACCGATGGATTGGAAAAACTCCACTTGCTTTCCCAAATCAATCTGAATTTCGTCGATAGCGCGAAAAATACGTTCTTTGGTGGTTACAAACAAGTTGGCGGGAAAAATCCGGTACGAATCCAATCGCTCAATGGTAATTCCCGTAAGCGGATCGACCGATTCGATACTTTCGATTTCATCGCCCCAAAAAATTACGCGAATCAAAATATCGTCGTACGCCAAAAAAACATCCACCGTATCGCCTTTTACGCGAAAGTTGCCACGATTGTACTCCGCCGTTTCGTTTCGCGAATACAAACTATTGACCAATAGGCGCAAAAAATGATCTCTATCAAGGGTTGTCCCCACTTTTATATCGATGGTGGTTTTGTTGAAATCTTCGGGATTTCCGATTCCGTAAAGACACGAAACGGACGAAACTACGATTACATCCTGCCTTCCGGAAAGCAATGCCGAAGTGGTCGCAAGACGCAGTTTCTCCAGTTCATCGTTGATAGACAAGTCTTTTTCAATATACGTATCCGTGGTTGGAAGATAGGCTTCGGGTTGGTAATAATCGTAATACGACACGAAATATTCCACCGCGTTATTCGGGAAAAAGCTCTTAAACTCGCTGTACAATTGCGCAGCAAGCGTTTTGTTGTGGCTCATTACCAACGTGGGCTTGTTAATTTGCGCAATAACATTGGCAATGGTAAACGTTTTTCCCGAACCGGTTACGCCCAGCAACGTCTGATACGGAACTTTGTCTTTAAGTCCCGCAACAAGGGCTTTAATGGCTTCCGGTTGGTCGCCGGTGGGTTTATATTCTGAGGTGAGTTGAAAATTCATAGTGTTCAGCCTGAGGGCGTCACTCAAAGTGACACCCTCAGTATTTATTTCTGAAAAATTATATTAAAATCACCACATTTATCTTTTTCCACAAGTGTTCCGTTTCTTATCTCAGCGTAATCAAGATAAGAAGAAAACTCCCACTCTTCTTTACTTTCAACAAGGCCTCCTTTTACAGGATTTTCATGAATGTAATCAAAACATACCTGTGGATAATCAAATTCCGATAAAGTTCTATTTATGATTGCTCCAAACTGAGAGTTAAAATACGAGGGTGAAACACCATCAATTTTTGTCACACATTCTGCTTTACAACCTTTACGAAACAAACTACCGCTACGTCCTTCCTGTAAATTTATCGCTCTTGTATATGAGCTTAACATGGTTCCTATACTGTGGTTTAAATTCTTTAATTCGATTGATTTCTCTTGAAGCACTTCTTTTAATTTTGTAGCTATCAATAGGTGAAAATGATTGGGCATTAGACACCACGCCAACACATCGGCATAAGGCAAAATATGCTGTTTCACTTTTTTGAGAAAAAACAGATAATTATCTCTTGAAAAGAAAACAATCTGCTTATTATTACCCTGATTATAAATATGGTATAAGTTATCTACTTGAAAATGCATACATAATTTACTTACTGAGGGTGTCACTTTGAGTGACGCCCTCAGTTAATTCACGGCGCCCCCTGAAAAGGTTTAGTCTCGTTGATAGTAATTATTTTAAAATCCCTGTCGAGTTCCATGTGAACGATGTATCCGGAAACGATTTTATTTTGGCCGTTTTCATCCAAAAAAGATTTTTGAACAGGTACATTTACATCGTAATGTTCTATCAATGTTCTTTCGTAGGCGGTAGCATCTATTGTTGGAGCAAACTTAATTGTGGGAGCCTGACTCCTTGAACCTGAAATAATGAGATTACCCACAATTTCTTCTCTCGTGCCGCCTTTGACATCGAAAAACCGATAAACGGTGGGCGCCAGATATGAACTTATTCTATTGGCATTTACCGATGACAAGGCAGTGAAAAAGCCGTCAACTACCATTTTGATGCTATCCAAGTGAGTTTTTGTTACGGGATATGATTGAAAAAGCATATCGTACCGATCTTTTGCTTCCGCAAAATAATCTCCATCAAACTCCCCGCTTTGCGAAAGCACCATGTACTTTGAGTAGCCTTCGGCGGTGTTATCGTTAAGGGTAGCGACCCAGGTTAATGAATCCAATCGTTTTTTTATCAAAGGAATGTACGGACTATCCGCATTTTTGTTCATAAAATCGCGTAACTCGGCAGTATTTTCCGATCGTTGTAATTGGTGCCAGGCCGAAACCTCATCGGTTTTTAAGTTCATTACCTTTTTTTCGGCATCGTTATAATATTTTCCTTGTGGAAACTCTTCCATATACGAAAGATAAGCTCCTATGGTGTTTTCTCTGGTGGCTGTTTCCCATTTCGATCTGTCCAAATTTCCTTTTTTAACCACTTGCCCGTAATAGAAAAATCCGACAACCAATAAAACTGCCAAAATTAAAATAGCCATAAAAATTATGCCTCTTTTCTTCTTTTTTCGATTCAGGTGAGACTCCGAAGATATGATGACCGTTTCGTTTTCAGACGTATCAATCACAGGGTGTTTCTCGGGTAATTCATCCGATTCAACAACAGCCGCAGGAGATTGGTTTCCTTCTAAAACATGAATGTCGGATTCCGTTTCGGGAACATCCACTTCATATTCCGTTTCGACTTTACTTTTGCAATCGTCGCAAAAAACAGCTTTTTCCGATTTATATTTTCCGCAAAGTGGGCATAATTCAGACATAGTGATTTAGTATAAATGGTTTGTACAAAGATAAAAAATCATCGGTTATAACAGTAAGAAATCATTCTTCTTTTTGCAGTAAGTTGTAAAGTTCGTATATTTGAACGTTGTAATCGACCTATAAAATGATAGAAATAATTTCTGCGGAAAGAGACCGAATTAAAGATATACAATCTGTGTCGGCTGTTGCCTGGCCACACGCTTTTAAAGATATTTTGTCGGCATCACAAATCGTTTATATGATGAATTGGATGTATAGTGATGAAGGTTTGTCGGATCAAATTGAAAAGAAAAAACACCGATATTTTATTGCACAATCCGATGGAGAAAATGTCGGTTATCTGTCCATAGAACATAATTGTGAACAAACCGGAAAAACAAAAATCCACAAGCTCTATATCTTGCCCGAGCGGCAAAAAAAAGGAATAGGAAAATTGTTGATCGAAAAAGCTGCCCAAGAGGCAAAACGAATGCAGGACATGGCTATTTATCTCAATGTTAACAAATATAACGAAAACGCAATTGCGTTTTATAAGCGGCTGGGATTTTTTTTGGCGAAAGAAGAAATTATTGATATAGGCAACGGCTTTGTAATGGACGATTTTGTTTTTGAATTACAATTAACAAGCAATGAGTAATTATTTTAAAAAAAGGATCTTATCCTTTAAATACGCTTTTCAAGGCGTTCGTACTTTATTTTCTCAGACTCCTAATGCGCTCGTTCATTTGATTTTGACTGTTTTAGCCATAACATTGGGATTTGCATTACAAATTTCAAAAACAGAGTGGCTGGCCATCGTTATAGTTATAGGCTTGGTTTTTGCCTTAGAAGCTATTAACACAGCTCTTGAGAACTTGGCCGATTTTACTTGTAAAAAAGAAATCCACCCTACCATAAAACGAGTAAAAGACTTGGCGGCGGCGGGTGTTTTATTTGCTGCCCTGGCAGCAGTAGTAATAGGAATAATTGTGTTTCTTCCGAAAATTTTGACACTTTAAAATGGTGGAAACGAAAAATTACATACTTGAAATTCAGGAACAATCTTTATCGGAAATCGACGCCAATGAAAAACTGCTCCGATTAAAAAAAATTTTAGAACGTCTTTGCAAAGAAATTACACAAGACGAACCGATACAATTTTCCACCCTTTTTTCGCGTCTGGTATTTTTGGCACAAAAATATAGGTTACCAAAACGCCTGGAATGGCAATTGCAACACCTGCGTGTATCGGCTAACGCCGTTAGAAAAAAGCAAAAACAAATAGACCATTCTTATTACAAAACAGCTGAGCAGGCTGTTTATGATTTCATCGGATCGGTTTCAGGTCAAAGCTCATCGGTTGCGGAATCGGAAATTCCTTTGCAAAATCAGGCTCTCGATGAAAAATACCTTCGATTGTATGTACAAACTATTGATCGCGAGAAAAAATTAATTCATTGTGTTTCGGAAAATTCCCCGGGAGCCGATATAATTGTGAAATACGGCGTGGACCCCGACAACAAAGCATTCGATTCTTGCATAACAAGATTTTGGGAAGGCGCGCAAATAAACATAGTTGATTATCAGATAAATAAAAACGGATATTTAATCCCGAAACTCTTGGTTTTAGAACCCGATTATCTGATAGACGCCTCGTCCATTGCCGAATGTTTTCAGGATTATTACATCACGCCGCTCCTTTATTTTCGGAATAAATTCGAAACGATAGAAAACCGTTCTTATTTACTTTTGGGAAACCTGGCTAACTTTTTTCTGGATGAATTGGTTTATGCGGATAATCCCGAAGATGTTTCTTTCGATGAGGTTTTTTTCCGATCTTTCAAAGCATCGCCTTTTGAATACACGAGTTGTAAGGACCTTACCGATGCGGATGATTTTCGCGATTTTATAAAAAACGCGCGCGATCAATTCAAAAACATTAAGCGAGTTATAGCCGGTGATTTTCCGCGGCGAGGCATCCATGTAAAAAAATGCACTCTGGAGCCTTCTTTTTTCAGCGAAAAATATGGCTTTCAGGGACGGCTCGACTTGCTGCAAGCGGAACGTAACAATTACAAAATCATAGAACTTAAATCGGGGAAACTTCCCTACCCTTGTTACAATGCAGGTGTAATTTCTTTGAATCACGAAGTGCAAACCGGCGTTTATCGGTTTATGGTCGAAAGTGTTTTCGATGCTGATGCGCGCAATATCGAAGCAGC
Organism: Bacteroidota bacterium; assembly: GCA_023424395.1. Classification (GTDB taxonomy): domain Bacteria; phylum Bacteroidota; class Bacteroidia; order Bacteroidales; family Dysgonomonadaceae; genus JAFADY01. The sequence goes on from JAFADY010000003.1 coordinate 103,348, forward strand.
GATTTTGTACTCATCCGGCAACAATGAAGGCGAAAATCTCCGTTTCGTAGCCGAATTTCAACAGTTGGAAAAAGAGATCATCAATTTACGGAATCTCATTGTGGCCAACGAATATGCCTTAATGCAGGGCGATTTATCGACCGTGGAAAAAATGTTCGAAGACCTTTTTGCAACAACAGATTTTGCCAAACCATCCGCCCGTTTTTATACGGATAAAATGGAAAACTTTAAGCAAATCCTTCGACAATGCACACCGCTTGAGCTTAAGTATTTTTACAGGTTTATTTCTTTTGTCTCCCGAGAGTTGTTTTTGCAAAAGATCGGAGATATTGAATATGAATCTCCGGCGGGAACTGCCTCTTTGTGGAACAGCGATTTCACAGAGCGCGCCGAAGCGCTGGATGTGCTTTACGATCTTTCTATTGAAAACATAGATGATTCGGGCAACGATATGTTCGTTGTTTTTAAACGCAACCATTCCGAAAATGATATTGTGAATTTTCGCGAGGGCGAAATCTGTATTGTTTATCCGCGTAACGATGAAAAAGACAATGTGCTTAACAAACAAATCCTCAAAGCAAGTTTGGTAGCCATACAAAAAGATTTTGTGCAGGTTCGTTTCAGGTACAAACAAAGAAATCGCGATTTTTTCAACGATAACATCTATTGGGCAATCGAGCACGACCGATTGGATTCTTCGGTAAACGGCATGTTTAAATCTCTTTTTTCTTTTCTGCAGGCGCCGAAAGAAAAACGGGATCTATTATTAGGATTGAAAGCTCCGCAGTTTGATGAGATAAGTTCCGCAAGCGAATATCCCGAAAGCATTATCCAAAAAGCGTTAGCTGCAAATGTTTATTTTCTGATAGTGGGCCCTCCCGGAACGGGAAAAACATCTATTTTCGCCCGCAAACTGGTAGAGGAAATTTACGCCGATAAAACAAAAAATATGTTGGTGCTCGCTTACACCAACCGTGCCGTGGATGAACTTTGCGAAGCCATTCATGCTGCTTTCGGGTGCGTCGGGCAAGCTTGCGATAAATATATTCGGATTGGCACGGAACTTTCTTGCGATGAACAATTTAGAAATAGATTGCTGCAAAACATTTCGGAAAAGGCCGAAAATCGCGAAGCGATAAGAAATGAAATAGAAAAAACCCGCATATTTGTTTCAACAGTAGCTTCTATAAACGGGAAATTAAAATTATTGGAACTGAAAAAATTCGATGTGGCTATTATCGATGAAGCATCGCAAATTTTGGAGCCACAAATCATCGGGCTCTTACCTAAATTCGAAAAATTCATCATGATAGGCGATCACAACCAATTGTCGACCATCGTTTTACAAAAACGTCTTTTTTCGCGTGTTCGCGAACCGGAGCTTAACAAAATCGGTATTGTGGATTGTAGAGACTCTTTGTTTGAACGTTTGCTCAGAAATTGTGTAAAAAACAATTGGAAAAACGCAACAGCCCAACTTACTTATCAAGGGCGAATGCACGTAGAGATAGCTGCTTTTCCCGGTAAATATTTTTACTCGGATCAGTTATTTCCTGTAAAAGATTGGCAGACGGAAAACTTAAAATTGCTATTTGCGAAAGACAACTCTCTATTCGATGAAAAAATCACGAATAATCGCATAACTTTCTTTTCTACCGAAAACTTGGCCGGCAACCTTAAATCTACAAAAACCAATGAGTATGAAGCTGATACTATAATCTCCATTACAGAATCCATAGTGGAAACCTATAAGCGAAACAAGCTGTCGTTTAGTGGCAGAGAGATTGGGATTATAGCGCCATATCGCAACCAGATAGCGTTAATTAGGCATAAATTACAGGAGACCGACATTCCGGATCAGGAAAATATTATGATAGATACCGTTGAAAGATTTCAGGGAAGCCAACGAAATATTATGTTGATCTCGTTTTGCGTAAACAAGGCTTATCAACTTAATTTCCTTTGCAATATGGATGCCGAAGGCAAGGTGGACAGAAAGTTAAACGTTGCTTTAACTCGCGCTCGTAAACAAATGTTTTTGGTGGGAAACGCAAGAATTTTAGAAAAACATCCGGTTTACGCCAATTTATTGGAATTTTTGAAGAATAAAAAAATTATTTTGAAATGATAATCTGAATTCCGGTATCATTATCGCGGAAATTTTGTAACTTTGTCATCTCAAATTCATTGTCTTATGGTGTAATGGTAGCACAACAGATTCTGGTCCTGTTTGTCTAAGTTCGAATCTTAGTAAGACAACATAAAGTCAGACTGTTGTAGATAATCGGCAGTCTTTTTTATGCAGCAAAAGCGAAAAATAATCAATGATCCGGTCTTTGGGTTTGTAAATATTCCCGACGATTTTATTTACGAACTCATCCAACATCCTTATCTGCAGCGGCTCAACAGAATCCGACAATTGGGATTGGCGGGATATGTGTATCCCGGTGCGCAGCACACCCGATTTCATCACACCATTGGCGCGATGTACTTAATGGACGTGGCTTTGCGAAATTTACGCGACAAAGGGCATGAAATTCTCAAGGAAGAATACAGAGGCGCATTGGCAGCTATTTTGATGCACGACATCGGGCACGGCCCTTTTTCACACGTATTGGAACATACGGTGGTGGAAAACGTTCCTCACGAGAATATATCGCTAATGTTGATGCAAAAAATCAATGAAGAAAAAAATAACACACTCGATACGGCCATCGATATTTTCAATAACAACTATCCGAAAAAATTTTTACATCAACTCGTGAGTGGGCAACTCGATGTTGACCGACTCGATTATCTGCAACGCGACAGTTTTTTCACCGGAGTGAGCGAAGGCAGTATTGGCGCTGCGCGCATCATGAAAATGCTCGATGTAATTGACGACAAACTGGTAGTTGAATCCAAAGGAATTTATTCGATAGAAAATTTTCTGATGGCGCGCCGTTTTATGTATTGGCAAGTTTACCTTCACAAAACCGCCGTAGCGTCGGAAAAAATGCTGATAAACACCCTCAATCGCGCCAAATATTTGTCGAGAAACGGCAAAGAATTATTCGCCTCGCCCGCTTTAAATTTCTTTCTTCAAAACAACATTGCTTTAAAAGATTTTCTGGAAAACGAAGAAACACTCATTTACTTCACTAATTTGGACGATAGCGACATATGGACATCTTTAAAAGTCTGGCAAACACATCCCGATAAAGTCTTATCCACTTTAAGCAGCGGCATGGTAAACAGAAAATTATTTAAGGTGCAGATTGCCAACGAACCGTTTCCAATTGAGAAAAAGGATGAATATATAGAGAAATTCATGAAGATATTCGACATTTCCGAGCAAGAAGCAGCCTATTTCGTATCTTCCGATTCGTTGGCTACCGATATGTACAATGAATATGACGAAAGCATTAAGATTTTGTATCGCGACGGCTCGATAAAAGATATTTCCGATGCTTCGGATATGTTTAATATTGAACTTCTTTCGAAGAAGATGGAAAAATATTACTTCGCTTCGTTAAGGGTTTGAGTCGTTTTCATCGTCTACATCTTTACCGAAAGGTACAATAAACCACACTACAAAAGTCCCTACCAACCCGGCAGACAGGACAATAACTCTCAATGTTAAAGGCTTAATAATGAGAAGAGAAGATATCAAAACCATTGCCCACATCAGCAAAAGAATTTGAATTTTTAGTTCTTTAGATATTCCTTTTCTTTTTTGATAACTTTTTATTCTTGGCCCTAAAATTTTGTTATTTAAAAGCCTGTTGTATAGTTTATCGGAACTTTTGGCGAACAACGCAGCTGCCAAAAGGGCAAACGGCGTACACGGAAGTCCCGGTAGAAAAATCCCTACAATTGCCAGTATGAGCGCAACCGAGCCACCAATAGCGTACAAGGCACGTTTTACTCGGTTTTTTTCTATCTCTTTTTTTACCGTAATTTCCCGAGTTATGGGATATGGAGGCTTTTTTTCTTCTACATTCATTTGCTGTGATTGAACAGTGAGCACACAAAGATAAATAAAATGTGGATAGTTGGCGATCGAAAACTGAGAAATTATTGAACCCTCGTATCAATTTGTTAACAAAATATATTATCTTTGCCGCATTGTTATAGATTGTATTAGGGAACCCTTTATGAAAGAAAAAAGAACTGAAAATCCAAAAGTTAAAGTCTTGTTCGTTTGTCTCGGTAATATTTGCCGGTCTCCGGCTGCCGAAGGCATTATGAAGAAAATAGTCGAAAAGAATAGTTTAGATGATGTGATCGAAGTGGATTCTGCAGGAACTTCGGGTTGGCATCAAGGGGAGTTGCCGGACGAAAGAATGCGCTCTCACGGACAACAGAGAGGTTATGATTTCTCTTCTCGATCGAGAAAATTCAAACAATCCGATTTCGATAACTTCAATTATATAATTGTAATGGATGAAGAGAATTACAGAAATATATCCGGTATGGCTTTAACAAAAGAAGATGAAGGAAAAATATATCGGATGACGGACTTTTCACAAAAATTCTCAAACGATCATATCCCCGATCCTTACTATGGTGGCAGCAAAGGCTTTGAATTGGTGTTGGATTTGCTCGAAGATGCTTGCGAAAGCTTGTTGGAAAAAATAAAGAGCGAATATAAATTAAATTGAATTACTATTCAACACAAAATCCCCGGCCGGTTTGGTCGGGGATTTTTGGCTGTAAACCATCCACACCATTGACAATGTGAATATCAAACGCCTGTCAATTAACACCTTAAAAAATAATTTACCTTTAATCCCATAATAAGTTTTACTCCCGATACCGAATAATCAATATTTACAAAAGAATAATCACTCTTATTCTCAATAGGTTCTCCGTTATCATAATACTGATAATAGGTATATGTTCCGGTTAAACTTATCCGCTCAATCCGTAGGTGTTTCACGAACAATCATTCGGATAATCAGGTTTGGATTTGAATAATCCGTGCTTACATATTTCTTTTCTTCTACCGAAATTACGCTCCCGCTCTCATTATAGTTTATTTCTTTATAATGTATAGCTATTTATCTACAACATCGCGGGTTTCGTAAGTGTTTCCGGTTTCGAAAAGCACGATATATTTTCCGTACACAACTTCCCAATAAACAGCATCCGATTTGGGTTTGGCATATTTCATTATATCTTTCAGCCAATATGTTTTGCTTATTTCTCGTGTTTGATACACATGACTTGGCGAGAGAACATTTTCCGAAGGCAGTTGAATATATGGATGCAACCGGAGTATTTTCTTCTCCACTTCCGTTATTTTCATAATGCCGGAATATACGTTGTGGTCAATGGTTTGTGTGTAAACAGTGCTGTCTTTCATGGTCGGCTCATTCATAATTATACCTTGGTCACTGATAAGGGCGTAATGGTTGCTTATCCTGTAGGTGGAATCGCTCACTAATTGCTTCGAAGAACTATAATCCCATCCATAGGTAGTAATCCCTGAGGCTCGTTCAAATGCATCTGCGTCTATGTGTCCGAAACCTATTATTCTTTTAGAACCGTCGTCAAAATTGTAAGGAATAGGTTCTGATCCGTTGTATATTTGCAACATGCCTATATCTTCAATATTGAGCACGGGCATTGCCGTAAGCTCAAAAGAAGCATCGAAATCGGGTATCAAACCGCTTATTCCCGCATATTCTTTATTGATGAAAACCAAGAAGTTATAATTCTTATATTCTTTCAAATTTGTTGTTGTTTTTGCTTCTATCAAGAAATTATATTTTTCATCTTTCGAAATTTCCTTATAGGTTGTTTTTCCCGTTTCGACATTATAAATTCCGTGATAAACTGCCTGTTTATAATTGTATTGGTGTTTACGTTTATAGTTTACAAGCAACATCTTTTTCGGCGACGAGTTTTCAAGCAATACTATTTTGGCGGCTAAATAGGGAATTTTTATATTCAATTCGTCTTTTTGCACCACGCTGTCGTTTTCGTGAAAACTGTATCGGATGGAGTGCGTAAAAACCTGTTTGTTTTGTGGGTTTTGAATGAAAGAATAAGGATTCCCTTTTTTATTTATAAGTGTGAAGTTTTCGCTTTCTGCCGATAAAATAAACTTGATGAAATCTTCATATTCAGTGCTCAGTGTCGATTTTAGATATTTGCTGACATAATTGCCCAGGTAAATTCTCCAACTGCCTAACCAACTTGTTTCTGCAAGCAGGGTAGCCGGATTCAGTTTTTCCGGCTTACTCCGGTAGTTGCGCATATAGTGAAGAAATGTTCCTGCCAAATAATCATAAAAAACATTTCCACCATCTACCACAGCATTTTCTTGCAAGATAGATTTATCCCAAAAATCCCATGAATTTGCCAGAAAGTTGAAGATGGAATTTTGGGAAACCAATGACTTTCGAAATAATTGTTCGGGTTCGCTGACAGGAAGGTCGTTTTTATTCCAAACCATGCGGTCTGCCAATGTGGCATGGGCTTCCATCCAAAACAAGTTTCCCGAATGAGCGGAAATGTAATAATCTTGCGTGTAGTGCATAAACTCATGCGCCAACGTGGTTTTCAGCAGGTCGGGCGTTAAAATGGTAGAATTTATCAACATGTATCCCATGAACATCGCGGGAATTCCAACGCAACCTTCATTGTCCATTTGTTTTAAATAGACTTTGAATTTTCCATCTTTTCCCGGCCCCTTAAGTCCCAACGAATCGTACTTTGCTATAATCACAGATAAATATTCGGTAATATCCTGTACCAACAGCGGTTCTCCTGATACGTGCCAGCTTTTCGGGGTTTGTCGCTTGCCGTAGTTAAACTCCATAAATTGAAGATCGCTTTCTTTGTAATACACTTCAATGTTGTTGCGTTCATACATATTGGTAAATCCCCAAACCGTTTTTTCCCGATGCCACCAGCGGAGTTTTGTCAAGTGGTTTGTTTCAAATACTATCAAACTGTCTTTCAAGCTTATGTGGGCATGCTCATATACTTTCCATTTATGTTCTTTTTCATCGAAATAAGCCGCTTGAAATTTGTCGATATCCCTGTCGTTTATCTTTTTCCTGTCCACGTTTCTAAGTTTTATAATCAGTGGAACCTGAAGGGTATCCGAATCAAAATTGACGGAAACATCAAAAGCTGAACCGGCGGTTACCGAATCGGGCGCTGCCGGCGGATTATCTATTTTTGAAACGGTTAAACGGAATTCTTTGTTATGAAAGTTTTTGGGAATAATCAATTCGATGCTGTCCAGCGAAATTGTTTTTGCCTCTTCGGAAACATTAACGGTTTCATCAAAAAGTATTTTGCCAAACGGATTCACTTTGAGCGTATCGCTGTAAAGCGGCTCACAATTCGTATCCTGCACACTACAACGGTAATAAGCGGGTGTTTTGGGCGAGAGCACCAATTCGTTTGATTTTACGCGGACGAAGTTTGCTTTCAAATCGGGTTGTACCATTGTTTCCGATATATCGTGCCACGTTTTTCCATCGGTTGAACCTTGCCACGTAAGGCTGCCGCGCACTTTTACCGGTGGCACAAGGGTTACGAAGCGGTCTTCTACCGTTTTTTGCGGAATATTTTTAGTTGAAGCCACGTAATTACCATCGTATTTCTCGGAAATCAATTCTTCGTCCGCTGCAAGCCTGAATGCAATGGTATCGGTATTTACATAGTACATGCACGGCACTGTTCTCCCTTCATACGTGTACGACGGGCTTTTTGGATTGAATACTTTACAATAGTATTTGTTTTTAACGGTTTTTTCGTCTATTACGATGCGTATCAGTGGATTGTTGGCTATCCCGCTCATTCTGTCGTCGTAACTCATATTATTCACATGCTTGGGGTATTCAGTCCAATAATATTGGTTGTCTGCGTCGGCAAGGCGAGTGAGTTTCCTTACGTCGAGTGTAACGGTATCGCCCATTTGCACGTTAAAAACCTGTTTATTTACCGTTGCGTTTTTTTGATCCTTGACACCGAATTTCAGTTTTGCTGATTTCGGGATGTCGTCAAACACAAACCGGTTGCTGTCTAACCGTAAATAACGTTCATCTTTTTCGTGCGCAAGCGTCATCAATTTTTCAGGAATTTCCCCTTCAATTTCGTTGTCCTGCAAATATATGCTCGCGTTTGCGCGAAGATTTACAAGAGTTTCGGGTATTTTTTCAATCTTGTTACTGTTGAATCTCAACCCTCCCAATTCGGCGCAATTTCCCAATTCTTCGGGAATAAATGTAAGCCGGTTTTTAGACATATCTATCCCTTGCAGATAGGGAAACTGTCCAAAATTCTCAGGAATAGATTCTATTTGGTTATTGGAGGCTGTAAATTTTGTCAGATTCGTCCAGTCGGAAGCGCTATACGGTACTATCTTTATTTTGTTATTGCTTAAATCAATCGTTTTCAGATTCATTAAATTACCGATGTTTTCCGGTAACGATTCAATTTGATTTCCGCTCAAATCCAGATGTTCTAATTTGAACATCGAAGAGAAACCCTCAGGGATAGCGCCTTTAATTTGATTGTTGTTCGCTAGAAAAGACAATAATTCGGGACAGTTCCACAAACCATCGCTCAAGCCGGACAATGCGTTATCAGAAAGTTTAAGGTTTTTCAAACGGGGAAAGCTGAGCGCCGCTATTATCCCGCTCAATTGATTTCCCGATAAATCCAAAAATTGCAATTCGGGTAAATTATTAAACGACGGCGGCAAAGCGCCTGTCAATTGATGGTTGGAAATGTCCAATGTTTGCAGTTTCTTCAGGTTGCCGATACCGGACGGAAAGTTACCGGACAATTTTCCTCTGCCGAAGTAAGTTGTATCTTGATAAACCCGTATGTATTTTAGGTTCGACAAATTGCCGATGGATGTTGGAATGGCGCCTTCCAACGCGTTTGAAATAGCAAGCCGCTCCAATTTTGTAAGATTCCCGATATTGGAAGGCAGTTGTCCTTTCAGGTTGCCTTTATGCAATGTAGGGTAGATATATACCGCATTGTTGATGATGGATAATTGTTGTAGCGCGGTTAAATTGGCGATGGATTCCGGAATGGTTCCGTTGAAACACCCGGCAAGATTTAAGTTTCTCAGCCCCGTCAGCTTCCCTATTTCGGGCGATAGGCTTTGCTGCGTTTTGGGCGGATGAGCCATTAAATATAACTCCAGCGATATAACCCGACTTTTTGAAACAAGTACCCCGTTCCACGAAGAAACAGGCTCGGCCAACTCCCATCCGGTAATCTCTTTACCTCCCAACGCGTTATGCACGGCAACCAATGCCAACGAATCTTCTTTGACAACGGGAATTACCGTTGGAGAAATAACAACGGGCGAAACAATGTTGGTAAAGAATACAAAGGGAGAAAAGGCCATCCTTTCATTTCTATTCAACAGATAATAGCCGTTTGCTTTGCCGCCCCATCCGAAGTTCAGGTGAAAATACCCCCTGTCGTCGTAACCATCTATTACAATAGCATGTCCAACCGGAGATCCCTTGAATGCTGTGTAAACAGGCCTTTCACTGTTTAATTCGTCTTTTATGAAAAAATCATCTCCGATTGCATTGCCCGTGTAAAAGCGAAAATGTTCCTTAATCGGGTAAATGCCTCTATTGGGAATACTTCCGTACGAACTCCCGCAGTACTGCATTTCCATGGCATTGCCAACGTGGAACGAAAGTAATTCGTTGTTGTTGGCGTAATCGGCATTTTCGAAATCGGCGCATATTTGTCCGTATTTGCCGTCGGTATAGCAATGCGAGCCGTATCCTTTTATAGGTTTTCCGGTACGTGCCGAATGGTAAAGCATAATTTGCGTAACGGCAGTTGCAATGCATCCCGTAGGACATCCGCCCACTTGAGAATGGCGGAATTGATCCAACATAATGCCGTATTGATCCAACAATGGCTTTACCACGGGCGTACCGGCGATAAACGGCACGGCAGCCACATTCATAAATTGCAATGAATCTTCGTAAAACTTCATCAGCGATTGCAGTTGCGGTGGAATATCGTCCGGCAGAAAATCGCCTTTTTCTGCGTATCCTACCACTTTAAAGGTGTTGTTACTTTGTGCCACTATGGCAAATCCGTTTTCTTCCTGTTGAAAAACAAACAACGACGTGGGTGTGTTTCCGGCAGACCGGTAACGGGTAGTAATGGCATTCACCGACGCGCTGCGCGTACGCATTCCGCTTGTTGGCGCTGTTTGTTTAAAGAAAGAAGACACAAACTGCCGCGCTCCTTCTTCGTTTTGCGCCTGAATAGTTTGTATGGAAGCAAAACTGGCAAATATCAGTACTATAGAAATGTACCAAAAGGTTCGGAAACGAATATTTTTCTTTGTTCTCATTTGTATTATTTTAATTTTTTACATTGATAAGAGATGGAAATTAGTTCTGCCAATTTTGGGGTACTTGCTTTATTGCACAATAAATTTTCTCACTTGGTGTATTTTACCGGTTTTAACCGAGATAAAATAAATGCCCCTTGTTAAACTCAAGTTCAATTGTGCGTTTTGATAAACACGAGTTTCATATTTCATGACTCCTATCGTATCAAAGATCCGCACCAAAGCATCTACAGGAACTTCCTGCCCGGAAAAATCAATGTGGATTGTTTCCCCACTGTTTATAAGTGTAGGATATATTTTTATATTTCCGTTATCGGTATCGTTACTTTCAAATAGCGACCGGGTAGCCACCCGCAGGTTAAAAGCCGAAGTGGAACTGCACCGGTTTTTATCCGTCACTTTCAACGTCAACGCATCGCCTTTGGCGGGTGTGATTATCGCGACATCGCTTGTGGAAACCACTTTTCCGTTATGCAGCCATTCAAAGGTGTATGGCTCTATGCCTCCGCTTGCCTCGTACCCCATTAAGCCTAAGACAACCGGGATGCCTTCGGGAATTTCTTCATCGAAAAGGGCGACAACGCGCACCGGTTCATCAGACTGCAGCGGAACGTCCATTTTTACAATGGTTTGTGAGAAACCGCTTACTAATAGGGCGGTCAAAATTAAGGTTGGAATATACTTTTTCATTTTGTTGTAGTTTATTGGTTTTGAACTTCTTTTCGTTAATAATCTGCTTTTGAAATTACCAGTCTAAATCCTGTAATATTTTGAGCGTCGGGTAAAGCATTATAGTCAGGCGGCAGGTGGTTTCGTTTGTAAATTGCACAGCTATTAATATCGTATTCCAATCTGTTTGCTCGAATATCGCCTCCCATAACAACTTTTTCAGTACCGCTTTCCGGTCCTTTCGGGTTGTTTGCGTTATTCGGGGGAGGATTTTCCTCCGACCATTCTTTATACCAATCGTAGCACCATTCGGCAGCATTGCCGCTCATATCATAGAGACCTAATTCATTTGCTTTTTTTAGTCCTACATTGTGTCTTATCCCTTGTGAATTGTTATAATACCAAGCAACTTCATCTACATATATGCTTCCGGAATATTCAGTGTTTTTACTTAATTTGCCTCCCAACGCTGCAACTCTCCACTCTGACTGGGTAGGGAGACGTAATTTCTCGTAATGGGTTTGTTTTCTTATTTCGGGTAAAAATTTGTTGTTAATCTTATTCCAATTCACAATTACGGGCAAATTGGGAAAATCATCTTCCCCTGTATATGGCAGGCTTCCCATTACTGCAAACCATTGCGCATTAGTTATTTCAGTTTCCGAAATATAATAATCGCTTAAAACAACGTTATGAGTTTCATAATAAATTCCTCCCTGCAAAACAAAGGATTGTTCTGCCTCTACTGGAAGTAATGTAAAATCAACTCCTTTAAGTGTAAATTTAATCTTCTCCGGTGCATTTTGAGTTATTTTAATGTCTTTGCTTTTATCTCCGGCTTTTATGGTAATGGTAGTTTCCCTTAAAAAACCATTATTCGCGGGGGCCCCTATTAAAAATCCCGTATTTTTATTGCCGGAAGAAGCCGAAAGCAATATCCAATCGGCATTTTTGGTTACTGTCCAATTCAGGTTTGTCTTTACCACTACCAAACTTGCATCTTTCTCGCTTGTGAAATTGATGGTTGTCAGCGACAAATCAAGAAAATCCACTACCACCGGCGGTTTATTCGGATCCGGTGGATTTGGCCCTGGTGGCTGCGGGTTAGGTTCATCTCCTCCCCCGCAAGAACAAATCAGAAACAAAAGAGAAACAAGAAAAAGAAGATTTTTTTTCATCGGTATATTGTTTTTATTAGTTTGATTAAGAAAAATCAATTCATATCGTATTACGTAATTCCTTACCATTGCGCCAAATAAGCATTGGCTAAACATATATCCTGGCAACCTGTATTGCCCGATGGATGTATGCCGTTGTACTTTTCATGTAAACCGTCCAAACATTCTCTGTTGTTCTTGCTTTGTATTGATTGTTTTTCACAAATTCGAATCAATTTACCTAACAAAATTACTGAAATATCAACACAATAACCTACGGTTTTTAACAACCGGTATGGTTTGCGTAACGGTTGGTCAAATGGACGAATAAGTGGTCAATGATAAACTGCACCTACTGACGGGGCGGCTTCAAGTTACCCCGTCAGTAAAAACTCGCAGCGTGCTGATAGTCGCTCCGTGAATTTTACCAGCTATTAAACAAAACAAGCCTTCTATTACGTAAATCGGGCATCTTATAAATAATATGGTAATAATTTGCAATTAATTACTAATTTTATGGCAAATTAGTTGGTACGATAACGTGTGTAAATTAACAATGCCTATCCAAAAAAACTACATATTACTTTTCTTTTTGGCCATACTATCCGTTAAGGCCAATTCACAACATTTGCCTTTTATCAACTACAATACACACAATGGATTACCGCAAATTCAGGTACAGGAATTGTATCAGGACAGCAAGGGATATATTTGGATAGGAACAAAAGGCGGATTGGCAAAATTCAACGGCTCGGGATTCGTTCATTTCCTTCACAACGAGTATATATACGGAATTGGAGAAACTTTAGAGGGAGACATGTATTTTATTACGCTCAACGGTATTTACAAACAAGAAAGAGGTAAAATGAAGCGTATTGGTTTACTCGATGAGCGCATGGGTTTAACTACAGGCAAAAACAATTGTTGGGTACATTCGCACACGACCGTTAAAGAATTTAGAGCGGACACACTTTATCAGATTATAAAAAGCGATATTGATATTAAAGGAAAATTTACAAGTTTGGCATACGACCGGAAAAATGATCGTCTTTTATTCTCTACTTCAACAAACAAAATTTATAGACTGAAAGACAAAGAAATAACCGAATTATCGAAGTTCGAATCGCAGGTTATTGTGTCCGCTTTTTCGAACGGTTTCGTTTATTATCATCTCTTTCCAACGGAAAAGGAAAACATTTATATCAATCCCGAAAACAAAGAGACATTGCTTACCTATAAATACGACGATCGCATATATGATGTAGCGATCAACAAATTACCCGTAAAAAACCACATTTTGTATCATTTTTTCGCCAGACAGTATTTATTGGCCGATAGCGCGACAAACAGCGTGCAGCCGATAGAATTGCCGTTTGAAGAAGAAGTGTATCCTTTTATTATTGATAAGGACGATAATTACTGGCTGGGAACCGACAATGGGTTGTATCAGCTTAATAACAAGGCATTTCGTACATATTCACGCTCATTTATGAATAATTTTTGGACAATGATACGGGGAAAAAACGGGAATTATTACGGCGGACAGTTTAAAGTGGGGTTGTTCAGGTTGGATTTAGCCAATCAACAAAAGCAGGAAATAGTAGTAAAAGGAATCAACAAAACTTACGAAAGAGATTTCTATTACGGTTCATCGACGGACAGGCAAGGGAATTTGTATTTCCCCACACATAACGGCTTGGTAAAATACGATTATAAAAACGCGAAATCTTTTGATACCGGTATTTCGATGATATCAAAATACGACCAGTATGAAGATAAAATTGTATTCGGATATGGTTACGGAATCGGATTTATCGATAACAACGAGAAAATAGAAAGCTACACGGACAGTACAAATAAAATTATCACGTTTTATCCTTCGGCACTGGAGTTTAAATCCGATGGAAACGTGTGGATAGGAAACCGGTCGGGATTGGTTCATTTCGATAAAGAAACCAAACGGATGGAGCACGTGTCTAAGTTACATTACGATATGTATCCTAATCAACAAGTGGTTTCGATGGCAAGAGACCACAAAGGCAACGTGTGGATGGGCGGAAATTCGGAACTTTGGCTCTACAATGAGCAGCAAGACCGCTTTACGCAGATAGGGAAAGAGTTTTTCAACACAAAAATCCTGAGCCTTATCTCTCCCGATTCCACGCTTTTACTGCTTGGCACGTCGCGCGAAATATTTGCATTGAAATTGGATGAATTTTACCGGACAGGGAAAATTGAATATAAAATGTTCAACTATCGCAACGGATTTTTCAGCGAAGAAGTGGCTCAAAACGGTTTCTTTTTAGATGACGACAAGGTTTTTATTCCATCTTCCACCACCACCAGCGTATTGTACTATAAAACGTTATCGTTTGAGCCGGACTTTTTCAATGTATTGGTTACTTCTATAAACGAAACGGGATTAAGCAACCAAGAACAAAATCATCAACAACCGTTTTATATGGAAAAAAGCAATAACAGGCTGACCATTAATTATGAAGCAATAGGATTCGGATTGCCTACATACACTGTTTTCAAGTACAAATTAGATGGGGAAGACAAGGATTGGAGCGAATGGACAGAAGCCGGAAGCGCGCATTATTCGGGTTTAAGCTCGGGGAAATATACTTTCAGGGTTATTGCCAAGAACGGCAACAACCTTGAACCCTACGAAGAAAAAGAAAGTTCGGTAGATGTAATCATCAAATTGCCGTTTTTTAAAGAACCCAATTTTTTCAAATACGCTTTCTTTGCTTTTATCCTGCTTGCCCTGATGGTGGTTTTCCTGATATGGAAATCCTACAGGAGCACCATTGTCGTTGAAAAGCGCGAACGCCGGATAAAAATGCTCGAAGTAGCTACTTTGCAGGCACAAATCAATCCCCATTTTATTTTCAATTTTTTGTCTTCCATTCAGAGCCTGATCAGTCAGAAAATGCCCGAAAAGGCCAACGATTATTTGGTTAAATTCTCGCGCCTAATACGCGCTTATATGGAATCATCCATTAAATCATCGAAACTGCTTGCAGGTTCAGTATTGGAAAACGAAAACAGCATCAGGGAAGAGATTGATTTGTTGAAAATGTATATGGATTTGGAAAAGATGAAGTATCCCGAAGACAAAATCAGTTATTCGATAGAAGTGGAAGACGATTCAATATTAAACCGCTCTATCCCGCCGATGATTTTGCAGCCTTTTGTGGAAAATGCCATTAAACACGGCATCCTGCCCAAAGACGGTAACGGAACGGTTACTATCAGATTCGGGCAGGAAAATGATACTTTAATTTGCAAAATTATAGATGACGGAATCGGGCGGAAGCAATCGACCGAAAATAAAGCATCTTCCATTCCGGCAAACAAATCGAGAGGCTTGCAGCTGATTGTAAACCGTGTAAAACTGCTTAATGAGTTGGATTACAATATACAGATAGTTTTTGAAGATCCCGAAACGGGAGGCACAATTGTTATCATTACCATTCAAAATTAGAAGATTATGGAAAAATTTACCGCGCTTATCGTAGAAGATGTAAAAGATACGTCGGATTATTTGCATCAGCGTATTAATGCTCTCTGTCCGGCAATTGTTACAATTGACCAAGCATTTACGTTGGAAGAAGCCGAAAATATGATAGAAAAAAACAGCTACGATATTGTTTTTTTGGATATTCAACTGCAAACCGGCACAAGTTTCGACTTGCTAAAGCGACTTTCGCAGAAAAATGCCATAAACTTCGAGATTATTTTCATTACCGGGGAAAACGATAAAGAATATACGTTGAGAGCCATTAAATTCTCAGCCATCGATTTTTTATATAAACCGTTGGATGACGGGGAGCTTGTGATTGCCGTAAACAGGGCAATGGATAAACTTAAAAATCAGAGCTATAATTATCAGATTAAATTGCTGCTTCATCGTATGGATGAGCAATCGGCCACGAAATCCAACAAAATTGCTTTTCATCTGTACAACGGTATTGTGCAAATGGTGAGTATAGATGAGTTGAAATACCTGGAAGCCGACGGAGTGGTTTCGAAAGTATATTTGAGTAATGGCGAGAAAATAACCGTCAATAGAAATTTAGGATATTACAAGGATATTCTTATGCTCGAACACGACTTTATACCATTGAGCAACAGTATTTTGCTCAATAAGGATTACATAAAAAGGTACAACCACCAAACACTCAAAATTACGCTTACCGATAATACGGAGCTTCACGTTTCGCGACGCAGGGGCAAAGAATTAAAAGAAATGCTGAACGTGAAAAATAATTTTAATTTCTCATCCTTGTTTAACTTGTTTAAAAAGTGATTGGATTAATTGATTCAATAAAAAAAGGATTGTATCGGTTTTTGTTACAATCCTTTTTTGATAAAATTAGATGTTTATTTATTTATAGCTGTCTTTCACAAATGCAGCATTAGCCAAATAATCGTAACTTTCTTTTACGCCCTGAAACGGAGTTCCGGTGTAATGTTCCACTTCAACAATCATATATTTTGAACCGGCTTTATCGATGTTGTTGTAAATACTTTCGAAATTTACTTTTCCGCTCTTACCGAGTTCCGTTTCATCTTTGATGTGAAGTTGTTCAAAACGTCCGGGATAATTGTTAAAGTATTCTACGGGATCTTTTCCACCTTCACCAACCCAATAAACATCCATTTGGAAGAATACTTTATCGGGATCGGTGTTTTTAAGCATATAATCGTACATCACTTCGCCTTCCACTTCTGTAAATTCAAAAGCGTGATTGTGATATCCGAAACGTAAGCCGGCTGCGTTACATTTTTCGCCTATTTGGTTAAAATAATCGCAATATGCTTGAACATCGGCCAAAGTTTTAGGTGTAGGGATCCATGCAACAACCAGGTATTTCATACCGGCATCTTTGTGTGCTTGGATGGCGGTGTCCCACCAAGCCCATGTTTCATCCCAATTGGTATCTTTTGTATTGGGGTCGGACAATGGGCGTCCTACATGAGAAGATAAAACTTCTAAGCCGGCATCTTCTATCGATTTTTTAAAATCAGCCGGAGCCATTCCATAGAATTGACCATTGTTGTAACCAGCTGCTTCAATTCCGGTGTAGCCCATTTTCGCAACAGAATCAATAGTTGCTTGATAATCGGCTTGTATATCATCACGAAGCGAATATAGTTGAAGATAAATGTCTTTTTTCGGTGTTACTTCTTCTGCTGTATTTTGTTTTTGCCCTTGGGTGCATGCCGGAAGCATAAACATGCCGCCAAACATGGCCAAGACAAGTAAGATTGATAACTTTTTCATTTTTTATAATTTTATGGGCAAGCTTTATTAATTAATCTAAATTTTTTATTTTGATGTTTCGGAACCAAACGTCATCGCCATGGTCTTGTAAACCGATGTAACCTTCTTGGTTTTCTCCACCGGCGTTTAAGAAATTAGGCCAATCTTTAAATTTACTTCCCGCTACCATTTCTTTCCAAGCATCTGTCCACAAATGATATTCTACAACATTTTCGCCATTCTGCATGTGAATTACGGTGCCTCTGTAAACCATGATTCCACCTGTATTCCATTCTCCGGCAGGTTTAGAATTTTGAGGTACGGCAGGAACCAAATCGTACAACGATGCGGATTGACGGTTTCCATCTTTTCCTAAGCGTGCGTCGGGATGTTTTGCGTTATCAAGAATTTGATACTCGGGAGAAGATTCGTAAATAGGTTTTCCTTCAACTTCTTGTCCTAAGTAAAAAATACCACTATTTCCACCTTCAGAAACTTTCCACTCAAACGTTAGTTCGAAGTTTTTGAATTTACGGTCATAAATAATGTCTCCACCGTCCTTTGCGCCGGCTTCGCCCATTCCCGATCCGTTAATTTTAATTGCACCGTCTTCTATTGTCCATGCCGAAGGAATATCGGTGCGGTTATAACCGCGCCATCCATCAAAACTTGTCCCGTCGAAAAGAGTGATCCATTCTCCGTCTTCAGTAGTTGTTTGTACACTATCTGTAGCGTTCGCTTGCTTGTTTGCGTTGACGCAAGATGTAAAAATCATTGCTGACATAATGAGTGCGCTAAATACATAAATAACTTTTTTCATAACTGTTTTTCTTTTAATTTAATTAAACTTTTTCAAGATCACAGACATCAGGTTTCAGGCATGACGCTATAGCAGCCACAATGCCCGAAACCCGACACCTGCATATCTATAACTTACGGCATAGCCGGTAATTTAAAACCATTTTGATAATTGTGTTTTATCATTTCTTCGGCGTACGCGATTGCGTTTACGGGTTCTGTCCACGTTTTATCAAACGTAGGATGCCCGTCGGTTATTTTGAAACCGTCTTCAATAATGGTGCGGATAGTTGCACCGGTCGGAATATTGGTGAATTTCATGTTCGCGCCATCCCAATGAAGCTCTTGATTTAACGCTTGCAATCTGACTGCAAGAACACCCATTACCACCATTTCGTTGAAAGGCCCCGCTTCCGAGAAAGGAGATGCAGTTTCCACTCTATTTGCAGCACTTTCTTTACAAGCGCGTACCCAATCCATTTCATGCGAAAGGGTTACTTCGCGTTGCGTTTTCGGAGAATTGGGCTTACGACCCGAAACCAACCAAGGGTCTTTTCCGTAACAGCCGCAAATCAACGTATCTTTTGTTCCATGGAAAATAACGCCGCCGCCGGCATCGTTCAAATCTTTCCCCGCAGGAACTCCTTCAGGACGGAAAGGTTGTAAACCACCATCGTACCATGTAACTTCTACTTCGGGCATAGCAACTTTTGGCAAATTGTCGCGAGAAGGGAAGACGTATTTTACCATTTGTGCATTCGGCGCGCTATCGGTCAGCAACATGGTTGACGAACCTTGAACTTTGGTAGGATAACCTAAATTCAAACCTTTAAATACAGGATGCAGAATATGGCAAGCCATATCACCGAGCGCACCTGTTCCAAAATCCCACCATCCGCGCCAGTTCCACGGAGTATAAATGTGATTGAACGGACGTTTTGGGGCCGGGCCTATAAACAAATCCCAGTTCATGGTTGAGGGAACCGGATCAACTTGTTTAGGACGCATCAGTCCCTGTGGCCAGATTGGACGGTCGGTGAAAGTTTCCACTTTTCTTACTTCGCCAATTTGTCCGTCGCGAATCCAATCGATCACTTGACGAACACCCGCACCCGAAGAGCCTTGGTTACCCATGCTGGTGGCAACTTTGTGTTTTTCGGCAAGTTTAGTCAACAGACGCGATTCATAAACGCTGTGCGTTAATGGTTTCTGAACAAAAACGTGTTTGCCCATTGTCATTGCATCGGCGGCAACAATAGCATGTGTGTGGTCGGAAGTTGCAACGACAACGCCATCGATGGTTTTTCCCATTTTATCGTACATTTCACGATAATCGTAAAATTTTTGCGCTTTTGGGAAATAATCGAAAACGCGTTGACTGTATTTCCAGTCCGTATCACAAAGGCCTACAATGTTCTGGCTTTCCAAATTTTTGAGGTTTGCAAAACCCATACCTCCTACTCCAACACCAACAATGTTGAGTTTATCACTCGGGGCCATATGCCCCATACTTTTTCCAAGTACCGACGAAGGTACAACGGTTAATCCGGCGGCTGCAACAGCTCCTGTGCGGATGAACTTTCTTCTTGACATTTTTGACATACAAATCGTTTTTTTAAGATTAAATATTTATAGTTTATCCTCTCGTAATTTCTTCTTTTTCTTTATCCCAATACATGGTTCTTCCTTCCAAATATGCGCGGGTACCCATGTGAGCCGAAATGGCTTCTTCAAAGCCTTCGTCAATACCACACGAAGGTTCTTCATTATTTCTGATGCAATTCAACCATTCTTTCATATGCAGAAAAGTAGTATCAAATCTTTTGCCGCCAATATAAGAATAAAGCAATCCTCTTTGGGCAAAATAAAGTTCCGTAGCGCTTGATATGGCATCCACGCTTCGTCCGGGCACGTATTGGTAAAACGGCTCTCCGGTTTTTATAATGCCTTTGTCTATTTTCTCCCGATACTGTTCCGATCGAGGATCAATGGTTATTGTCAGTGTACTGCCGACTTCCATGGTGGCATCGTGCCCCATGATCTTGCGTGAACGATTGAACTGATTGGCGAGCGTGGCAGAATATAGGAAAGTAGTTCCTCTGTCTTTATATTCAAATGCAGTTTGCAAAACGTCGGGAACGGTTCGCCCGTCTTTAAAGAAATAGACTCCGCCCGATGAAGCGGCAGAATCCGGAATTCCTAACTTTAGAATCTGATTAAGGGCATCGTACTCATGTGTCAGCAAATCGCCGCTTAATCCGGTACTGTAATCCCACCAACAACGCCATCGGAAAAATCTTTCTAAACTGAATTTTTCTCTTGAGTCGGGGCCAACGTATTTAGCAAGTCCTGCCGAAGTCATATAATCCAAGTATTCTTTTATCCTTTCCGGATCGCCATTGAATTGCTCCCAATCTATTGTATTTTGATTGGCATCGGGATTGATAGGATAAACCCATGCACCATTCGGATCGTTGCGGTTTGTGCCTGTTTCAACAAGCGTTACCGGGCCTAGTAAACCCTTTTCTATTATTTCTCTTGCTCTTTCGTAAGCTTCAATTTGCCTGTTTTGGTGACCGAGCTGAAAAACAACGTTGCTGTTTTTTACCGCCTCTCTCAAAGCGTAAGTTTCAGGAACTGTCCACGTCATCGGTTTTTCCAGATAAACGTGTTTTCCCGCTTTTACGGCATCCATGGCCATTGTTCCGTGCCAATGGTCGGGCGATACGATTACAACTGCATCCACCTCGGGTGATGCCAGCAACTCTTTATAATTCAAGTATCTTTTAGGTTGCGTGCCGTATTTTCCGTTTAATCCTTCACGATTTAAATTGGCGCCGGCTTTTATCCCTTCGTTTGCATGGTTGTCGAAAACATCGCAAACGGCAGTAATTTGAATGCGAAGATTTTCTTGTTCCAAGAAATCTTGAAATCTTGTATTGCGGGAATCGTTTTTGGCTTGCAATTTCAAATCTTCCAAATATTCGGGAGTTGCAAAGCCCATTGCTCTTAATAGTTGAATTCCCCTAATACCCGTTCCGATAATACCGATCCTTAATATTATGTCATCTGCCGAAACCGGAGTCAGTGGTTTGATATCGGAGGCAAACCTGAACATCTCCGAAGCGCGGTTATTAACTATTTCGTTTTTCCGTTTTTTATAAACTCCATAAGCCATTGCCCCGAGTACAGGAACAGTAGCTATAGCCTTAAGCGCGTTGCGTCGTCCCTCTGAAACTTGTTTTTCTCGAGGTTCAACTTGCTTTTCCTTTGGAAACTTTTTCTCTTCGTTTATATGCCGGTTTTCGCTATCCATTTTTATCTTATGCTCTTATTTTTAAAAATCAATCTGTCTAATCCTATTATTCTCGAAGTAGGGAAAAGCATCAAAACAACAACAGCTCCCAACATGATAAGATTCTTGTCTACCCACAAATAAGAACCTTCGGGAGGAAGCACATACTTTACGGTAGCAAGGGGCGGATGAGACAAATAATACATAATGAGGAACGCAATGGCTACAATATAACCAATTTTGGTAAACAAACCCAAAATAAGAAGTAGGCCTACTAATATCAATCCCCAAATATTCATAAAATTAGCTATGGATAAAAGTGTGGGATTTTCGGCCAACATTTGAAACAGCGGGGCAAAAAACCCTTTGGAGTCCATTAAATAGTTATACGCTGTCCAATTGGGTGTTAAGGCTTTAGATAAGCCTTCGTATAGAAAATACCACCCGATTATAACACGTAAAACTACCAACCAAATTGTTTGTGTCTTTGAGTAATTAGAAACTCTATAACTCCTCATGTATAACTTTTTAATGAAATATTGGATAAGAACGCGTAAAATTAGCAAAAATTGTCGCAAAAAAGAAACAAATATCATATTATTAAATGCATGTGAATTCAACTCGCAAATGCAACTTTAGCGTTTACAAATTTATAAAAAACTTCAACGGGTTTCTTAAACCCAAGATTTTTTCTCGGCCTTCTGTTTAATTTATACTGTATCTGTTTGATATTCT
>JAFADY010000006.1 GCA_023424395.1 Bacteroidota bacterium
GATTTTGAGTTTTGAGAAATCGTTCTTGTTCCGTGTAAGTATCATTAAGAAAGGGAAATATGTAATTTTCCTTGTTGGTATTTTCATTTCCGTGTTTATCAATAATCCTCTGCATCGGCTCTAAAATGGGCACAACAATATCTTTTTGGTCTTGGGTGGTACTTTTCGTTTTCTGTCGGATAAAATAGATTTCACCGTTCATTATATTTTTGTACTTGAACTTGCAAATGTCATTAAAATTTGCACCACTACAATAAAATGAAAACAGCCACATATCGCGACATTGTTCAGTTACTGCATCATCGCAATCGTAAGTTTCAAGCAAGTGAATATCGGACAACTGCAAAGCCATTTCCCTTCCGGAACCCGTCGGGACAATGTATTTTCCTTTACCGAAAGGATAATTGGCATCCGTTAGATAAGGCTCTCCGTTATTGTTGATTATTGCTCTCAAACACCTAACATACATCCCAATGGTACTTTTTCGGATTTCATTCTTTTCCATATCTTGCTGATATTCTTTCAGAAACTTAGGTGTAATTTTTGAAAATGAGATTTTTTCTCCTGCAAACTTCTCCAAACTATTCAGCGAACATTGATAAATGATGGAGTTTGAGATTTTATCGTTTTCTTGCAACGCTTTGATTTTTGCATTGAAAGCATCATTGACGGTAAGAATGTCGGATTTGCCTAAATTATGATTGAATTGCTCAATAGAGAAATTATTATTACGCAAAAGTTCATTAATATTTTTGACCAACACGTTGTTGAAGTAAGGGATTAGCTCTTTACGCAGATCTGCCAACTTTTTGAGTTTTGAGGTAGGTAACACTTCCCATTCTTCGTCCGTTAGAAAAACACGGATTGGATAATCTGTTCTTTTGCGTTTATAATAAACTCGCCATTTCAAAGGATAAGCATTTTCTTTATTTGCCCGACGCTTGTCAATAAACAAGGAGACACTACCGTTTGTAAACTCGTATTTCAGCATATTATTGTATTTAAAATTTGCCCACAATTTGCCCACAAAGATAACAAACTTATTAAAATGAATACAAATAAAAACAGCAGTAATTTACTTTAACTGCTATTTATCAAGACTTTATAAATATTTAAAAAACAATAAAAACAAAAGAAACAGATAGCTTTCTGCCTTACAAGCAGAGGGTCGGCGGTTCGAATCCGTCAACGCCCACAAGAAATAGAAGCACCTATCGAGATTTTGATGGGTGCTTTCGTTTTGTTACATATAAATTCAGGAACGTTTGCCAATCCCCAAACAAAGCCAATTTCTCCTAATTTTTAGCTATATCCCAAAATGGGGGGAATAAACCACCATGGATATGAAAAGTAAACTCCAATATTTAGGCACAGACGAATTTTATCAAGGGCGAAAAAGTCGACTACAAATATAGAGAAAATCCAAAAATATGCAAGTCAAAATGAGTATTTGCATAACCAGCATTTGCCATGAAGCGTAATAATTGCCCTGAAAGGTCAATGCTTAAATTATCGCGAACAAAATACGCCAATCCTGCACCTCCACTCCACGCAAAACCACCTGCCTGCACCCAGCCTTAGGTGTCGGCATAACCCCATAACCTGCTCCGAGTTGAACAAATGGGCGGAAATTCGCGTTTAAAGGTATAAAATATTGAACCGTTGGAAGTATAACAAAGTCCAAAGATGAATAGTCGGATTCCGGTTTTGCGATAGCCAAATTTCCCGATAAACCTATCGAGAGATTGTTAATAACGAAGTAGCCAACGGTGGGTATCAATTTGAAAGTTGTGAGATTAATATTATTATTCTCGTCATTTATTGCATTACCTTCATAAGTAAAACTTAGTTTGCTTAACGACAATTCCCTGAAATGTGAAATTTTCCTTTGTTTGGTTGCGAAAAAGCCCCTATTGAAATAAACAATAAAGCGGTTGTAAGTAAGATATGTGTTTTTTTCATTGTGTGTTAATTTTAAAAATAAACAGATATTCCGATAGAAGCTCCCAGACCATTCACTTTTGCGCCGAATTTATTGTCTTCAATACCTGACAATTTACCTCTCTCATAAGTAAGCACAAAATCAAACGAAACATTGGAAGAAACAAAATAGGCAGCGCCCGCATCTGCTCCATACGCAAATCCCCCAAATGTCACATTTTCTCGTGACTGACTACTCAAAACAACATCAGTATTTACTCTCATATATCCGGCCATGGCGACCAGATAAGGACGAAAAGTCTCTCCAATATGCAGAAAATACTGTACTTGAGGTAATATAGCAATTGTTTGAGATTTCGTATTCTAGTCTGTCCGATTATTGTAATTTTTCACCAGTTCAGAATTATATAAACCATGAACTCCTAACATTAAGTTATCGACGATAAAATAACCAACCGTAGCGTTTAGCTCAAGACTTTTGCTTTCAAGTCCTGCACCGCCATCCAACCGCCCACCTAAATTTCTACTTGAGTAATTGTGAATATCATACCCTGTTGAAATTCCGCTCTTTCCGCTAATCACAAAGTTGCCCTTTTCTGTTTGAGCAAAAACCACACTAGTCAAAAGTAATGTGAATCCTAAAATAAAGAATTTTATTTTCAATTGATTGTTAATTAATTATGTAAGCTTAAATTATTTTAATCGTTTATTTTGTCGTTTATTTTTTTATTATTTTCACCGATACATTATTTACAATCAAAATATAATTGCCTACCGGTACATCCGCCATATTGAGCGAGGTTTGGTGTGACGGGAAACTCTTAATAACTCGCCCTGACATATCCATCAATTTAATGGATTGAATTTCCATATCACTTTTTATGTATAAGACATCTCTCACAGGATTGGGATAAACCTTTATATCGAAAGAGTTATTATTTTCGGTAAGGCCCGATTGTAAAGATGTTTTGAATGTTGCAAATCCTTGATTTTCTGCCAATACAGAAAGATTTATAAGCGCGTTGTCCACTGTTCCGTACGCCGTGATATAAGGTGCAGCGATTGTTCCAAGCCCTTCGGCCGGTAATTGGTCAGATAATTTTACGGCATTATCCAAACCATTGGTAATATCAAATAAAACAACACCTGCCGATATCCGTCCGTTTTGCGCAACCGGCGCGGCCATGTATGTGTGGTTCGCGTAACGGAAATAATTGGCTCCATTTGTTTTAAACAAATTGTATCCATCTTTTTCCGTAAAGACACCTTTATTAACTAAAGCGCTGCGATTGGGAAGCGACATATCAAACCGGTATTCGGTAGGAACTACAACATCGCTTGTTAAGATAAATTGATCGTCGGCGTGTGGAGATATCATAAATTGATAATTTGTACCCCAGTTAGCTTCCGTATAGTTGGTAGCATCCAACATATATTTAGAAGTGGGTTCACTGTCTTCCAACTTAGTGATCCCTAAAATACGAATAGTAGTTCCGGTAGCCGATACGGCAGAGGTATATACAACAGTTTCCCAGCTTGGGCCGCTCACTGCCATAGTTTCACCTACAATTCCGTTTGTCCAGTTTCCTTGAGCCGTAGTTTGAAGATGTAGAGCAGGAGAGGCGTCATCGTTTGCCCAACTATAAACCTTGAAATAAGTGGTGGGGGTTGTAAACGGAACTAATTCTTTGTTACAAGCCAGCAAAATATCGTCCGAAGTAAATGCAATGTCGCTGATCTTCACCACGGCATCCGTAATACCTGTTTGATTTAATTCTTTTATTATTTCTAAAGTTGTGGGATTTACGACAAAGATTTTGGGTTCGGCGCCTTTAGTCAACACATAAAGTTTACCATTACGATGAATAGCTCGTTTTATATTGTTTTCGTTTAGCCAGGCTGCACTTAGAATTGCTCCCTGTTGCAAGAAAGTATAATGCGTTTGTGGCTGCACATCTGCGTCTTGTACTGGTTCAGGATAATTTGACGGTACAGGAATACTTTGCCACTTAGCATACAAGGTAATATTAGCTGTTACCACATCGTTATCGAAATCCCATGCTTCCGTAAGTCCTTCGTCTTTATACCAACCATCGAAAATGTGTCTTTTAAGAGTCGGATTTTCAGGTAGTGTTATTTTATCGCCATTGGCCAAATAAGCCGGTGATATTTGGCTTCCGCCCATAGAATTAAAGGTAACAACAAAATCGGCATACGCACCCAATTGAAGCGCTTCCACCCGCGATACCCAGAAACTACTGGGCGTGAACGCTAAATATTCTGTCGGAGCCGCTTCTGTGTAAAGGCTTTTCAAGCACAGGGGATCACTCTCGGGGACAGGCCCACTTCCGCCCAAAAAAGGATAAGTGAGGTTTGTTTCATCAGTTAAGTCCCACGTTATTCTTTTCCAACCTATCCAATCTATTTCAATCCATTTTCCGTAAAAAGTATTGTTGGGTGATGTTACTACCCGCTGCAAAACAAGAGTAAATTTGGTATGGCTTCCATCGCCAAACAAATAAAACTGTATCGTATTGTGATCGGTTCTTGAAAAATTAACAAGAGAGGTATTTGCAGTTCCGTTATTTAAGCGCCATCTACGAGTTACGGTAGCATTCTCATCCCATTGATAATTCATGCGCAGGCTGCCGGTATTATCAATCGTTGCCGGTACTTGGTTATCTAATTGGTGAGATACCAAAATATGTCCTCCTGTTTGCCCGCCGTTAGACCAACCTGCAATTGATGTAAATGGCTGAACCATGGTGGTTTTTTGTGTTTTACGAAATCGTGGTTGAAAAGTAAAAACAAAATTCCCGACCATTTCATTACCACTTACACATCTGATTCCCGGGGCCAATGTTACCGTATAAGTTTCATTGGGGATCAAATCGGCGTTAAAAAGAAAATGCATTACACTTTTGCCATTTACCGCATGGTAATACTGTTTTCCTGCTATGGTTTCGCCGGTTGCACTTGTTACGGTAATATGATTGGGCAATATGGTACTTTCATCCAACTGTTTATTGAATTCAATCCGTACCACCGGACGCAAAAAATCCTGTTGATCGCCCTGAGGATCGTGAGAAACAACTTCAGGAATAAGTAAATCTTGTTCGCGGGTGGTAAAATTTATCACATAATTGCCACCTTCGGTTTCATTTGCATCTCCATCTAAAAATTTACCCGACTCGGCACTTTTTGCAACGGTACCATTTATTGTCATTTCATAATTGGTAGAGTGTGCTAATTGAGCAAGATCGATGCTTAACAGATAGTCGTTTATCCACGTATAATTAGCAGTCGCTGTGGGAGAAAAGCTAATAGCGCTTTCTACGCTGGCCTTATCCATTTTATGACTGAAAGTTAATTCGATGGGATCGTTTATGTTGAAATTGCTTAGATCTTCGGGAACTACGTATTTTACAACAGGTGGCAATAAGGCCGGATTCGGTTTGTTAGCCGGTATTTCTGCATAATCTAAACGGGTGCCGTTATTGTCGTATAAACTGACTTTGATCCCATTTTCATTGACTGTAACGAGAGAACCGCCCACAGTTGTAGTTCCGTTTGTCCAACGATAAGCTATTTTATCAGCATTCGATGAAAGGGTCGGATTCATGGTACGTCCACGATCTCCATCAGACGATACGGCTTGTACATAAACAGTTCCTTTTCCGGGATCGGCGCTGACCTGCTGATTGTAAAGCTTATGTGTTCGTACATAAATATGATTGTTTCCGCTCAAAGCTAAATCCACTCCCCATCTGTCAAAAAATGCATTCCAACGCGTGAAGCCGCTACTGCTGTATGCTCCGGTATTTCCATCGAACCACTGATAATGCTGTGCAACAATAATGTATTGTGTTGGATTTTTCCTTATAACATCAGCTGCCCAAGCCTGGGCTGTCGGCACTTGTGCGGCTGCATCTTCGGTATTTAGTACAATCCAAAGGGTATTACCGTATTTAAACCAATACGATACACCTTCCTGTCCTGCATAACCATTCTGTGGATTATTACGCGTATCACGGAAAAAGTTAGGTGTATTTTTTGTGTCAGTCATATCCATGTTGTCGTGGTTGCCGTTCATCGTAACCCACATGTAATTCTTGAAATGTGCCTGATTGAACAAACCTCTCCAATAATTATAACTTCCGCCGTAAGCTACGTCATCGCCGGTGGATAGAATAAAATCAACGCCTTGATTTGCCGAAATAACCGTAGAAATCATATTCATGGCGTTAGCAAGGCGATTAGGAAGGGGATCGTAATGATGATAATCACTTATCCAAGCAAAGCTGAATTCACCGGCACCTGCTGTTTTAAAATACCTGACATCGCTTAAGTTATTCAAACCTACACGATACATATACTCTGTATCCGGCTCCAGATTACTCAAAACTGCTCCGTATTTATGCAACCGGATATTTTGAGTAAAACGAGTACTGCTCGCATCTCTGGAATCAATCCCATCCCACGTAGTTGAAACAGTGTATTGCCCTGCTACCGTAACTACGTTTTCCCAGTTGGCATCTGTTTTTTTGGTAAACTGAATAAAACTTCCCTCAATACCCAGATCCGTATGCCATCCGATGCGCATTTCCGTACTCGCGTCTTCGCCCGGATTCGTAATAACGGTGTAAGCATCAGATTGAGCTAATAAATTTCCTAGAGAGAAAACTACCAACATGAAAAGAACTACAACTTTCCTTTTTAAACCTTCATTACTTGTTATCATTTTGATTTCGATTAATTAAGAACGTTTGATAAAATTATATTTATTTGGAGATTGTTTGAAAAGACAAAACTACTAATTTTCATTTTAATATTGTGGATATTATCGTTAAGTTCTTATTAAATTTTCAAATAATTGAAGAAACGGTTTCTAAAACTCAAATATAATTGGTAATCCGCTGTGGATTGCCAATTTTTTTTGTATTTTTAGCCTCAAAATGTAATAGCATGAGCATGTTAACTATTTCCCTACTCGTTTTACTGAGCATCGTGCTGATCGTTGTCCTCACATCGTGGACAAAACTCAACGCGTTTGCGGCGCTGTTTATTGTTGCCCTGATGCTCGCCTTGGTAACGCTTCCCGATAAAGACGTGATCGAAATTCTGAAACAAGGTTTTGGCAACACAATAGCATCCATCGGGTTTTTGATCATTTTCGGAGCCATTATCGCGGTTGTGCTCGAAAAAAGCGGGGGAGCCGAAAGCATTGCCAATGCCATTTTTCTGAAAACAGGCAGAAAACGTGCTGCAGAAGCGATGGGAATTACCGGATTCATAGTTGGTTTTCCTATTTTTTGCGATTCGGGTTACATAATTATGAGTCAGTTGGCCAAAACTTTCAGCGCGAAAGCGAAAATAGCGCTGCCGCTTATCGCATTTGTTTTGGCAACCGCGTTGTATTCAGTTCATTGCCTTGTGCCCACGCATCCCGGAGCATTAGCGGCGAGCGGTATAATCGATGCAAATATCGGTTTACTTATTGTACTCGGGACATTATTTGCCATTCCCGCAGCTATCGCTGCTTTTGTTTGGATTAAATGGCGAACAAGAAACATACAGTATGCCGAAATAAAGCAAAATTCAGATGAAATCGTTTCCGATAACAATCAAAACCTGCCTTCAGTAACACTTTCATTACTTCCGATCATTATTCCACTGATACTGATTGCCTTAGGTTCTATGTTTGGTTTATTGAAATTATCCGGAGATTCTTTACTCGTAAAAAGCCTTACTTTCATCGGACATCCGATTATTGCATTGATGGTAGGCGTTTTACTTTCGTTTCTGTTGTTAAAAAGTCGAACAATAAGCAATTTGAATGCCGTTTTCGAAAAAGCCATCGAAAAGGCAGGGCCGATACTTATCGTTACCGGCGCGGGCGGAATGTTTGGTTTGGTGATTAAGGAGACGGGCGTTGGCGCTTATGTCGGGGAATTCCTGCTCGAAACCGGATTAGGCATTGCCGTGCCGTTTCTGATCGCTTTTATTCTGAAAACGGCGCAAGGTTCTTCTACTGTGGCGATTATTACGGCTGCTTCGTTCGTGGTGCCTATGTTACCCGCACTAGGTTTGGAAACGGAAATGGGAAAATTATTAGCCATGCTCGCTATGGCAGCAGGTTCCATGATGATCTCACACGCCAACGATTCTTATTTTTGGGTGGTTTCACGCTTTTCGGGAATCGATTCGGGCACTACGCTGAAAATATACTCTACCGCCACTATCGTGATGGGAATTACGACGTTTGTTTGCGTATGGATTGCTTCTTTTTTTATGCTCTAATTCATCAATTATGAAACAAAAAGCTGAAGAAATTTTCCTTTCCGGAGTGCAAAGCGTGCTGCCCGACCAATTGATCTGCAATAACTTGAATATCAACAATAATATATTATTTATTGGTGTCAAAAAGTTTAATCTTTCCGATTTTGAGAACGTATATGTTTTGGGGATGGGAAAAGCCTCCGCGTTGATGGCGAAAGAAATGGAAAATGTTCTTGGCGAACTGATTACCGATGGGCATGTGGTGACTAAATACGGTCACGGAACAGAATTGAAACGCATTTCGATTACCGAAGCCGGGCACCCGATCCCCGATGCCAACGGCATTGCCGGAACGCAAAAAATTCTCGAAATTGCGCGCAGCGCAACCAAACACGACATTGTTATTTGCCTGATTTCCGGCGGAGCATCGGCTTTATTGGCCGATTTCCCTTCGGGAGCTTCGCTCGATGATTTGAAACGCACGAACGAACTCTTGGTTGCCAGCGGCGCTAATATTCACGAAATCAATACCGTGCGCAAGCATCTTTCATACGTAAAAGGCGGACAATTGGCAAAAGGCATGTATCCTGCAACGGTTATCGGATTGATTTTATCGGATGTTGTGGGCGATTCGTTGGATGTGATTGCTTCCGGCCCAACCGTTGCCGATACTTCCACTTTTGCCGATGCAAAATTGGTAATAGACAAATATAAATTATTACTCCCCGCTCCCATTGCTCAATATATCGAAAATGGATTGAACGGTTCAGTTCCCGAAACACCTAAAACGAAAGATACAATTTTCGAACGTGTATATAATTTTCTGATCGGGAGTAACCGAATTGCATTGAACGCAGCATCAAAAAAAGCCAAAGAGCTTGGTTTTGAACCTTATATTGTCACCGATGCGTTACAAGGGGATGTTCTTGATGTGGCACAATATATTTTGCAATCCATCAAAAAATTTAAGCAAACGGGCAAACCTCTTTGTCTCCTTTTCGGTGGGGAACCTACAATTAACGTATTGGGAAACGGCGTGGGCGGACGAAATCAACATTTGGCGCTTTATCTTGCCACACAAGTAGCAGGTCAAGAAAACATCGTCATTCTCTGCGCCGGAACCGATGGTACCGATGGTCCAACCGATGCTGCCGGAGCTGTTATTGACGGAAAAACCCTTTCATCAGCGTTAGTCAACAATATCCATCCGGAAAAATATCTTTCCAATTCGGATTCCTTTCATTTTTTTCAACAAGTTGGAGGACATATTGTTACTGGAAACACCGGCACCAACGTTATGGATATGATTGTTGTGCTAGTGAACAATTGAATATTATTGAACAAAAATCCCCTGAAAATCATTTAAATAATAGTAAATATAAAAAACACAAACCAAAATAAACATTCCGTTGTTTTTACAGTCAAAGAGTTAAAATAAAAAAGTTATAAACCATTTAAAACCGAACCAAAATGAAAAAAGTTATCACTAAATTAACCATCGCTCTCACAGCGCTCGTTATGGCGCTTAGCTTCACGAGTTGTGGAAGTTCTTACTACGCAGGAGACGGTTATTACGACAATTACTACGATTATAATCCAGTGTGGGCTCCCGATTATTATTACGGAACGCGTTATTACTATTTTCCCGATATTGAAACGTACTACGATTTGGCAACGCGCAATTTCGTGTATCTGAATAACGGACAATGGCTCTTCGTGGAAGCGCTGCCTCCCATCTATTCAGCTTTCAACTTACGCAATGCTTTTATCGTGATCGTGAACCGCAGCGTGTACAACCCGTGGATGCATCATCACTATTACAATTCGCACTATCCTCGCTACTATTATATTGATTATTACGATTATAGCAACATTCCTTATGTAAGGGGATACAACGAAAGCGGACGTAGAGCCGTGTATTGGAAAGATAGCGAACGCGAACGCGCTCGTGAATGGGGAGACAGAAGCATACGCGAAGGACGCGATTTCAAATATTCAACCGACGACCGTCGTGTGCAACAGGAAGTTACCCGCAGGGTATCGCAACGCGACACAACATCGCCAAGCGAACTAAGTAGAATCGCTAACGCAGAGGAAGGACGTATGACTAGCCGCGACGCTTATCCAACAACCAATAATCGCACGGGTACAAGCACTTCGCGCACCACGCAGACGCCCACCCGCCAAACAACGACAAGTCCGCAACGAACAAACACTACTAGGACTTCCGAAGAAACCAATTACTACGGCGGCTCCATCGGACAACCCGTGAGAGTAGAACCGCAAATGCGCGGAACCACAAGCGGAAGGACATCAACCACAACCCGCAGCAGTTCAACAACCACCAGAAGTTCCGATAGCGGAACATCAACCCGCAGCACAAGCGGCGGACGCAGGTAATTAGAAATAGAACTAAACAATGAAAACGGCGACCTGAAAAGTCGCCGTTTAAAATTTTTGTAAAACGCATCGTTTTTTATACAAAAATTTGAGGAATAAAAGAATGAATTACTTACATTTGCTCCATATGTGAATTCAACTCGCAAATGCAACTTTAGCGTTTACAAATTTATAAAAAACTTCAACGGGTTTCTTAAACCCAAGATTTTTTCTCGGCCTTCTGTTTAATTTATACTGTATCTGTTTGATATTCT
>JAFADY010000037.1 GCA_023424395.1 Bacteroidota bacterium
AAATATGCGTTCAGGATAGCAAAATAAGGCATAAAACCTTGCCTTTTTGTTATGTTTGACTAGTAACAAAAAAACTACTCAAAAACAAAAATCCAAAAGGATTTACTGAAAAAAGGTTTTTCACCGAGAACATAAAAAAAGAAGCTGCCTTTTTTAATTTTGAGACAGCTTCTTTTGTTTAAGCGATTTGTGCGGGAACGAGCAAACAAGTATGACTTCGTATATCATTCTAAATTCTAAATTCTAAATTCTAAATTCCCAATTCCCAAATCGTAAATCTCACAATCTATCCAATCCTTGGCGTAGATCGGCAATAATATCCTGCACGTTTTCCAACCCTACCGATATGCGAATAAGTCCGTCGCTGATGTTTCCCATGGCGCGTTCTTCGGGCGAATAGCTGGAGTGTGTCATACTGGTCGGATGCTGGATAAGCGTTTCGGTATCTCCCAAACTTACCGAAATGGATAAAAGCCGCAGGTTGTTCAGCAGTTTTTTGCCTGCTTCCATTCCGCCTTTCACCTCGAAGGAGATGATGGCTCCCGGCAACGACATCTGTTTTTTGGCCAATTCGTATTGTGGAAACGACTTCAACCCGGGAAACAGAACGGTTGCAACAGCCGGATGTCCCTCAAGAAACTCGGCAACTTTTTGTGCGTTCTCACAATGTTTTTCCATCCTTATTTCGAGGGTTTTGAGCCCGCGCGAAATTAAAAACGCGTTGAAAGGGCTTAAAGAAGCGCCGGTCATATCTTTTATTCCGAATAACCGCACCCTGTCAATAAATTCTTTTTTCCCGATAACGAAACCCGCAATTACATCGCCGTGTCCGTTGAGGTATTTTGTCGCGGAATGAACCACAACATCGGCTCCCCACTCTATCGGGCGCGTAATGTATGGCGTTGCAAAAGTATTATCGATCATAAAAATACAGTCCGATTTTTTGTGAACGATATCGGCTATCGCCTGTAAATCGGCTATGTAGAGGTTGGGATTAGCCGGAGTTTCCAAATAAACCAACTTGGTATTCGCACGCATGGCGTCTTCAATATTTTTCGGATCGCGGATGTCCACAAAAGTAACTTCAACTCCGTACCGCTTAATTCCATGGCTCAGAAAAGCGAAAGTGCACCCGTAAAGCGTTTTCCCGGCTACAATGTGGTCGCCTTGTCCCACACACGACCAAACGGCAGAGGTAATAGCTCCCATACCTGATGCTGCTGAAACGCAGGCTTCTCCGCCTTCCAATAACCTGATTTTTTCTTCTGTCGTTGTACATGTCGGATTACCCAATCGGGTATAAATATATCCGTCTTCTTCCAAAGAAAAACGTCTCCCACCTTGCTCGGCATCGTCGAAAACAAATGCCGAAGTTTGATAAATCGGTTCGCAAAGCGCGCCGAAACGATCTTGTTGGCGGCCTCCGTGAATGGCTTTTGTGGCAAAACCCTGCTGGTTAACTAAATCATCGTGCATAGCATATTCTTTTAGAAATCAAATTTACACAAATATATAACATATTGATTAATTACGGGTAAATATGACGCTGTTTTTCACGAGTTATCTTTCATCCTGTCTGAAAAAATTGAATTTTTACAAAACTAATCGATTCTTATATTTGGCAATATTCTTAATTAATTGATTTTTCTCGCATATTTTAATTAAATTTGCGCCACATTTTCTATAATCCCGTAATAAATACAAAAATGAAAAGAGATTCCCAAATTTTCGACATTATCGAAAAAGAAAAACAACGACAACTCAAAGGTATCGAGCTTATTGCATCAGAAA
The DNA here is from genome assembly GCA_023424395.1 of Bacteroidota bacterium. Lineage (GTDB taxonomy): Bacteria > Bacteroidota > Bacteroidia > Bacteroidales > Dysgonomonadaceae > JAFADY01. The sequence goes on from JAFADY010000037.1 coordinate 1,792, forward strand.
ATTTCGTGAGCGGACAAGTAATGGAAGCCATGGGCTCCGTGCTTACGAACAAATACGCCGAAGGATACCCGGGAAGGCGTTACTACGGCGGATGCGAAATGGTAGATCTTAGCGAGCAATTGGCCATAGACCGCTTGAAAAAATTGTTCGGCGCCGAATGGGCCAACGTTCAGCCCCACTCCGGCGCGCAAGCCAACGCGGCTGTTTTTCTTGCTTGTTTAAAAGCGGGGGATAAATTTCTGGGGTTGAATCTTTCGCACGGCGGACATTTATCGCACGGCTCACCGGTAAATTTTTCGGGTTTGATGTTCGAAGCCTTGGAATACAACGTTCGCGAGGACACCGAGCAAGTGGATTACGACCAATTAGAAGCGGTAGCCCGCGCAGAAAATCCGAAACTGATCATCGCCGGCGCTTCCGCTTATTCGCGTGAATGGGATTATGCCCGCATCCGAAAAGTAGCCGATGAGATCGGCGCCATTTTTATGGTGGATATGGCGCATCCGGCAGGGCTTATCGCCGTTGATTTGCTCGAAAACCCGCTTAAATACGCGCACATTGTTACCTCAACCACCCACAAAACGCTTCGTGGCCCTCGTGGCGGCGTAATTCTTATAGGAAAAGATTTTGAAAATCCTTGGGGATTGAAAACTCCGAAAGGAGAAGTAAAAATGATGTCTGCCCTACTCGATTCGGCGGTTTTTCCCGGTATGCAAGGCGGCCCGCTGGAACACGTTATCGCGGCCAAAGCCGTTTCTTTTGGTGAAGCGCTTGAACCGGAATACAAAACCTATCAAACCCAGGTAAAGAAAAACGCATCCGTAATGGCACAAGCCTTTATGGATAAAGGATATAAAGTTATTTCGGGCGGTACGGACAACCACATTGTCTTGGTGGATTTGCGCACTAAATTCCCTAACCTGTCCGGCAAACTTGCCGAAAAAGTGTTGGTGGAAGCCGATATTACCACCAACAAAAACATGGTTCCTTTCGACAGCCGGAGCCCTTTCCATACTTCGGGATTGAGATTCGGAACTCCCGCTATCACCACGCGCGGAGCGAAAGAAGATTTTATGGGCGAAATTGTGGAAATGATCGATTCCGTTCTCTCGGATGTGGAAAACGAGAAAAATATCAGCACGGTAAAAGAAAAAGTAAACGCTACAATGAAAAACTATCCGTTGTTTGCTTGGTAATAATATTTCAGAATAAACGAGGGTGTATCAAAAGTATCACACCTGTTGCATTTTGTCATTCTGAACGAAGTGAAGAATCTGTTTGCTAAAAGTTTTAGATACTTCATTCCGCTAAAGCTCCATTCAGTATGACAATTTGATTATAAATTTTCACTTATGATACAGGCTCATTTATTTCTTTCTCAAAATATACAAAAGCGAACTGCTTTTCTCTTTGTTCTGCCATGAAGCAAAAAGCGTTTTCATTCCCGACAAAAATCCTTTGAAGAACGGGAGCGAAGTGCCTTTGTATTTTTCGCTCATCAGCGAAATATAAAACCCGTCGAAATGGAAAGGTTTGGTTTCAAACACTTCAAAACCGTGTTTGTGTGCCAATAACTTTAAGTGTTCAGGTGCGAAGTGCCACAAGTGGCGAGGGACATCGTAGGCCGCCCAAAACTGCCGGTATTTGTCCGCATCGGAAGAATTACGGTTGGGAACGGCAACAAAAAGTGAGCCGTCATGGGCCAATAATTCGTGAAATTTCTGCATCGATCCGTTCAGGTCTTCCAAATGCTCCAAAACATGCCATAGGGTTATAGCATCAAATTTATCATTTTCGGTATAAGATTCCAATGACGGAAAAACATTCACCTCAAATTGATCTTTTGCAAAATCGCGGGCGGAATCGTTCTTCTCTATCCCCACTACATTCCATCCTCTTTTTTGCATCAGCGCCGCGAAATATCCTGTGCCACAGCCCACATCCATCAATTCGGTGCCGGAGGCTTTCGTGTTTTTCTCCACCCACAAGGCTTTTTCTTTCAGCATAAACTCTCTCACAAAGTGATAAAGTTTGTTCACGAATCCTTCGTTTGTATCGCTGTGCGAAATATAATCGTCGGCTTCGTAATAAGCATCGATATTTTTCCCTATCGGAAAATCTTTCGTTAGCCTAAAACCACAATTGGTGCATTGTATAATGTTGAATTTTTCCTTGCTAACAAAGTGATCCGTGCAAGAAAAAACATGTTCGAATTCGCTGTTCGAACAAATGAGGCACTGAAAACCGATTCCTTCCGCCATCATCAAAAATCACGAACTTTTTTGCGTCCGCCCATTCCCCACGAAAGGGTAATACAATGCTGAAACCCATCCATATGCGTTATTTTCTGCTCGTATTTGGGCATCCTGTATGAATAACGAAGGCTTAATCTTCCCGGAATATCCGTAGAAAAATTGTTTCCGGAAGTTCTATATTTGAAATCAATACCGATACCGGCTTGCGTAAATACGGAATTTAATTTCATATTCTTTAGCTGCGGATTTTCTTCGCTGTCATTTTCTGCAGCGCTAAATTCTTGATAGCCTATACCGAAAAATGGATAAACACTCCATTTGGGGGTGCTCAAAACTTCGTAGCCTCCATTCAAAAAAATGTTGCCGATGGTTGCGTGCTTACCGTTTTCCCAAACGGTATTATTTATTTCGATATCTTTGGTGAGTGATTGCGCCGAAAAACCTGCTCCCAAAGCTCCGATAAACCGATTGTATCTTGCCTCGTACGAAATTTCCAGATAAAAACCATCGTTCAGATAATCGTTCAATTCGCCCCTGTGAAGAATGGCTCCGATACCTACATCAAAATATTGCGCCCATTTAGACTCTCTGAACTCAAAGCGGATGGTTTCGCGAACCAATTTAACGTAATCGCTATCGGGGTGTTTTGTCAGAAAATCGTTCGCCATTTGGTTTATTCGCTGCGTTTCCTCCGATTCTACGTCAATTGTGCCTTGCTCTGTGTATGTTCTGAGTATATCGTTGAGTTGAAGTATCAAAAAATCTTTATCTACTTCGTTTAAGGAACTGTTTCTTATGGAGATTTCGGTTACATCTTTATTCATTGCATTCTTCTCCCGAAGGGTTTTAAAAAGATTATCCAACGGGGCCAGCACCCTGACTGAATAAGAAACCGGCGTTTCAAAATCAACTTGTTTCATAAAATCGGTTAACTCATTAAATTCTTCGGTGAGATAAAGCAAATGGATGTATTCAATGGGATAAAAAATTTCAAAAATATTTTGTGCATTATCTTCCAACAGAAAATTCTTGACTTCTTTTGCTTTTATAAAGTCTCCTTCTTGAAGGGTTTCCGTCAATAATCGACGTCCTTTATCCAAAACATAATGCTTGGAATCTTCATAATTTAAAATTTCCCTTCTGATATCTTCCTGACCGAAACTAACCAGAGGAATGACAAAAAGCGAAATTAAACCGATAATAAATTTCGTTTTCATAATAGTATTCTATGAATTGTGTTCAGTAACTGTTCGTTTGTTTTTGATTTTTTTATAGACAAGCCATCCTGCGGTGAGAAGCATAATTAATAAGGAAATATAAGCAACGGTATCTGTTACTTTTATGCTTGTTGGCTCGAAACGGAACTCAACGGTGTGTTTTCCTGCCGGAATCGCCAACGCGCGAAGCGTGTAATTCGCCCGCAACATTTCCGCCGGTTGCCCGTCTATGGTAATTTGCCAGCCTTTTGGGTAATAGATTTCGGAAAAAACAGCGAGTTCATCTTTTTTGGCATCTACAGCGTACTTCACGAAATCAGAGTCGTAATCCGAAAGATAAATGGTGGAAGCGGAATCTATGGGAGAAACCTTAAATCCGAATAAAACAGGTTCAAATTTCCTGTCGGCAACCGCTTGGGTGTGCAAATTGAGCGAGGCAAGCGCATCGATTTCCTCATCTGCATTATCCACAAAACGAATATCATCTACAAACCAAGCATTTCCCATCGCGTGCGGATTTTCGATAGGAACAGCTCCATTTTGCGTGGGCATAATTAACCACTTGGTATTTAACAAATTCAGCACTTTAAATCCATCAGCGCTCACAGAATCCATCACGCCTTGCGACTGAACGATATTTTCTTGCAAATTGACCATTTCTTTAGTCAAGTGTACATCGATAAGGTCTTGATAACGGCGCAACTTAGCCGCATGATATCCACCAATAACTTTGTGATAATATGGCGTGACGCCGTCGTTGAATGTGCTTGCAGCCATATTCAGAACGCGGTAATATTGGGTGGTATCTTGCAATATATACTCATCGGCGGGAGATTTTGCAAACATCTGCTGTTGACTGTATTTCGATACAAAATCGTCATCGTTCAGGTAACGTTTGTTCACGCTCCACATATCGGCCAGGCAAAGAAGCGCAATTCCGGCTACCATCCACATAGCTTTTATTTTTCCGTACATAAATGCCAACAACAACAAAACGCCTCCCAAAATTATATAAAAACTTCTCCACGCATCAGCAGTAAAAATGGCAACGCGCATATCGCTCAAATTATCCATGACCGCCCTCACATGTTCTGCGGGAAGCGATTGCAAAGCTTGCATTTCGGAAGAAGAAATAAAGGAAGAGAAGAATAATTTGGGCATCAGCCAAAAAAGCAGCGCAATGCCGCCGGTCAAACCCCAACTGATAGCCAAATATTTTACATTATTTTTCAGCAAACCCGGCTTTTGAACTATTTCCTTAACCGTGAGCGCTGCCAATAAAGGAATACAAAATTCAGCAACCACTAAAATGGAAGAAACTGCGCGAAACTTGTTATACATGGGTACATGATCGATAAAAAAATCCGTGAGCGGCATAAAATTTTTGCCCCATGACAATAAAACCGAGAAAACAGCTCCTGCCAGAAGCGCCCATTTTACAGGTCCTTTCACAATAAAAAGGCCCAAAATAAAAAGCGTTAAAACAAATGCGCCCACATACACCGGACCCGATGTTCCGGGCTGTTCACCCCAATATTGCCCTATTTGGGTATATAATTCACGATATTCGGGACGGGCTTTCCCCATGGCTTTCTTGTTCTCGGCAATAGGCGCGGAAGCGCCGCCTTTGGCGTTGGGAATAAGTAACGACCATGTTTCTCCTTTGCCGTAGCTCCAAGCGGTGATGTAATCGCGCTCCAATCCGTTGTCGCTTTTATTGGCATCGCCATGATGCGATAATTCCGATTTTCCGCGCATCGTTTCCTTCGAGTATTCCCAAGTATGATAAAGATTGCTTGCGTTTGCCAAAACACCGATCAATCCGGCCACCAAGATCACAGCCGTTGACTTAAAAAAATCGGGAAGTTCTTTTTTCTTCAGCGCATCCACAAAAAAAGCGACAACCAAAAAGAACATCACAAACAAAAAGTAATAGCTCATTTGTATATGATTGGACGAAATTTGAAACGCTACGAAAATCATGATCAGCAACCCACCCAACAAATACCTTTTCCTGTAAACGTAAACCAACCCGGCAATTGTGGGCGGAATATAAGCCAAAGTAACAAATTTCCAGATGTGCCCGGCGGCAATTATGATAAAGAAATAGGAAGAAAATGCCCACACAATTGCCCCAAAAGCGCTAACCAACGGCGATGCGTTAAAAGAACGCATCAGGATATAAAAGCCCAGTAGCATAATGAAAACCAAAAACACATAATTCGGCAAAAAGAGCGAGTACGCTTTTTGCACGAAGGTCAGCGGTTTTGAGGAATCGTATGTAGGGCTCATCTGATACGATGGCATTCCGCTAAACATCGATAAATTCCATCGGGTGCGTTCACCATCGTGACGAGACATATAATCACGCTGTTCCTGTCCTTGGCCGATGGCGGCCAGCGAATCGTGCTGAGAAATAACGCGCCCATCGAGAACCGCAGGTACAAAATAGATAAACGAAATAAGAATAAACGCCGCTATGACGAAAATATCGGGAAGAAATTTCTTGAAGTTTTCGGATTTTTGCATCGTGAAATTTGATTTTCGGATTTTATAAACCGCAAATTTACAGAATAAAGTCGAAAAGACTTTCAATTCACCGCAAATAAAACAGCGAAGCAATTTCGGCTTCGCTGTTCTTAACGTTTATTTATTATGAATTATCAGAATCTTTTACCTATAGTTATTCCCATCCGCGGATAGGCGCCATCGTTCACAAAATCGCGTCCGCCACCAATTAAAAATTCGCCAACCCAATTATTTGCGCTTACATATTTCCAACCCACACCAAGTCCTAATCCCGCGCCGAACTCGCCATCGGAGCTCGATGTTACCTGCGTATAATCGTCGTAATAAACAATTTCCTTCTCATATCTGGTATTAAAAACTCCGCCATTTGCCTCAATAAAAAATCCGGCGCCGTATTTTTGAAGCGAATTTGAATTTCCTCCAAAAAACCAGCGAAAATACGGTATGATCCCGAAATTTAAAGGATATTCATCAGAAGTAAGGTTTATTCCCGCTGAAACTCCCACGCTAATATCTTCTTTCAAGATTCGTTCGTAAGAAACTTCAGGGTATGCCGTAAAAATAGCGGTTCCTAAATTCAGTTTCACCTCATTTAATTTAGAAGGCGCGTCTTTTGCGAGATGCCAACCCATAAAGCTTCGCGTACGTTGTTGAGAAAAAGCTGAAAAGCTGATGATTAGCGCCGCTAAAAGAATAATGGATTTTTTCATAAAATTGCGTTTTTTGTTCGTAATTGATGTTTATATTGTATAGATGCAGAAATGGAAAAAACGCTGCACGTAGTTATGTTAAAAAAATGAAAACTTCTATTTAATTTACCATACTTCCCGGCAACACTTCTTTCGACGGCTCAATCAACGACAATGAGCCATCGGCATTTTCAGCCGATAGAATCATTCCTTCCGACATAATGCCGCGCAATTTACGCGGTTCGAGATTGGCGATAAAACACACCTGCTTGCCCACCAACTCTTGGGGATTGGGATAAAATTCGGCAATACCCGATAAAATGGTGCGTTTGTTAAGTCCATCGTCGAGCAGAAATCGGAGTAGTTTATCTGCCTTCGGCACTTTTTCACATTCCAGAACGGTTCCCACGCGGATGTCGAGTTTGCCGAAATCATCGTAAACAATACTGCCTTTTATCGGAGTTACGTCCCCCCTCTCTTGCGGAGAGGGGTCGGGGGAGAGGCCGGCTTCATTGGCTTTTTTCGTATCCAGCAGTTTTTGTACCTGTTTTTCGATGGTTTCGTCTTCGATTTTTTCGAAAAGGAGTTCTGCTTGTCCCAATTTATGCCCTTCGGGCAATAGGTCGAAATTACCTATTTGTTCCCAATCGAATTTCGCGGTGTTAAGGAAGGAGTAAATTTTCTGCGTAGAGAAAGGCAAAAACGGTTCACACACGATAGCCAGATTCGCCACCATTTGCAACGACAAATTCAAGATGGTAGCCGTACGGCTCATATCGGTTTTAGCCGTTTTCCACGGTTCGGTGTCGGCTAAGTATTTGTTGCCGATGCGGGCAAGGTTCATCGCCTCTTTTTGCGCTTCGCGGAAGTGATACGTTTCGAGATTGTACTCCACGGCTTGTTTCACCTGTTTGGCTTCGGCAATGGTTTCTTTGTCGTAATCGGTTAGTTCGCCAAGCGCAGGGACGTTGTTGTCGAAATATTTCTGCGTGAGCACTAACGCGCGGTTGATGAAGTTCCCGAGCACGGCAACCAATTCGTTGTTGTTGCGCGCCTGAAAGTCTTTCCACGTAAAGTCGTTGTCTTTGGTTTCGGGCGCGTTTGCCGTGAGCGCGTAGCGCAAAACGTCCTGTTTGCCCGGAAATTCTTCCAGATATTCGTGGAGCCACACCGCCCAGTTACGCGAAGTGGATATTTTGTCGTTTTCGAGGTTCAAAAATTCGTTTGCCGGAACGTTTTCGGGCAAAATATAGGAGCCTTCGGCTTTGAGCATCGCCGGAAAAACGATACAATGGAAAACAATGTTGTCTTTCCCGATGAAATGGACTAATTTGGTGTCTTCGTCTTTCCACCATTTTTCCCAATCATTGGGCAACAATTCTTTTGTGTTGGAAATATACCCGATGGGCGCGTCGAACCACACATAAAGTACTTTTCCTTCGCCGCCTTCCACGGGAACGGGCACGCCCCAGTCGAGGTCGCGGCTCACAGCGCGCGGTTGCAGTCCAAGGTCGAGCCACGATTTACATTGTCCGTACACGTTCGATTTCCACTCTTTGTGATCTTCCAGGATCCATTGGCGCAGCCACGCTTCGTGTTTGTCGAGCGGCAAGTACCAATGTTTGGTTTTGCGCATAACGGGCACGCTACCGCTAAGGGTTGATTTCGGGTTAATTAAATCCGTGGGGCTGAGCGATGTTCCGCAATGCTCGCATTGGTCGCCGTAGGCTTTATCGTTGTGGCAATGGGGACACTCGCCGGTAATATAGCGATCGGCAAGAAATTGACCGGCTTCTTCGTCGTAATATTGTTCGCTTTCAATTTCCTGAAAATCACCTTTTTCGTAAAGTTTCAAAAAGAAATCCGATGCCGTTTTCTTGTGAATATCCGATGTGGTACGCGAATAAATATCGAACGAAATTCCGAACTCCTCAAACGATTTTTTGATGATATTGTGGTATCTGTCCACGATATCCTGAGGCGTAACGCCTTCTTTACGAGCGCGGATGGTAATAGGAATTCCGTGTTCGTCCGAACCACCGATGAAAAGGGTTTCTTTGCCTTTCAGGCGGGAATATCTTGCGTAAATATCGGCGGGAATATAAGCTCCGGCCAAGTGTCCGAGGTGAAGGGGCCCGTTTGCATACGGTAATGCCGATGTGATGAGCGTGCGTTTGAATTGTTTTGACATATTTGAGTTGTGTGGTATGTGGTTTGCGTTATGTGGACACAAACCAAATTGAAGCGCAAAGTTACTAAAAATTGCTGTTTGTTGAAGGAAACAACCTTGCTTTTTAGTTGTTATACAAGAAAAACAGTTTTATGAATTTCAATATAAAAGGAAAAACCGCTATTATCGGCGGGAGCAGTAAGGGATTGGGAAAAGCGTGCGCCGTTGCGTTGGCGCGCGAAAGCGTGAACATTGTTTTGCTCGCCCGTGACGAAGAAGCGTTGCTGAAAACTAAAGCGGAAATTGGAGGATTAGGTGTTGAGGTGCTGGCGTTATCGGTAGATATGGCCTCGGCTGAAGATAACCGACGGATTGTGGACGAGACCATCCGTAAATTCGGACGAATTGATATTCTCGTGAATAATTCCGGTGGCCCGAAACCGGGAACGTTTCGCGATATTTCGGAAAATGATTTGGACGATGCTTATAACTCCGTACTGAAATACAATATCAGAATGATACAGAGTTGTTTGCCGCACATGGAAAAGAACGGTTGGGGGAGAATTGTGAATATAACGTCGATTTCGGTGAAAGAGCCGATTCCGAACCTGATTTTGTCGAATATTTTCCGTTCGGCGGTGGTAAGTTTTGCCAAAAGCATCAGTAAAGAACTTATTTCCAAAGGGATTACAATCAATAACGTTGCTCCCGGATATTTCAAAACCGATCGGGTAACACAATTAATGAAAGCCCGCTCTGAAGCCGAAGGCATTTCGATGGATGAATACGAACAGAAAGCTATTCAGGATTTTCCGAACAAACGGTATATGGATCCGCAGGAATTAGGCGATTTGGTGTGTTTCTTGTGCTCCGAAAGCGCGAAATCGATAAACGGAGCAACAATTCCCATTGATGGGGGAATGTTGAGTGGGTTGTTGTAAAATCCACTTGCGAAGCTAAACTTAAATTTTTACTATCTTAAATTATAAATTCCTATCTTTACCAATTAAAACTTCAATTCCTGATGAAACGAAGATTATTGCTTTTGTTTTCTGTTTTTTTAAGTTACTTTCCTGCTCACGCGCAAGAATACAATTGGGGGGTGAATTTCGATTATTTTTTCGATAATACCGAATATGGCAAATCTTCTCATATGGATTCTGAAACCATGAACGGTATTTGGATAGCTCCTATCGGTAGCATAATTTGGGACAACCGCCATTCGGTGAATGCCGGGGTTAATCTCTTGAAAATTCCCGGAATGGAAATGGTTATTGACAAAGCACACGTAACCATGTATTATCAGTATAAAACCGATAAAATTCTTTTCAGGGCAGGTTCTTTTTCACGCAGAGATGTGTTGGGTAATTACAACAATTTCTTCTTCAAAGATTCGGTTAATAATTTCATGCCGTTAATGCAAGGTATTTTCTGGCAAATGGGAAATAACGATAATTTTTTTAATGCTTGGTTCGACAGAACCGGTTATGCCACTCCAACCAAACGCGAGCATTTTTTTGTGGGATTGTCGGGTAAATTTTCGAGAGGTCTATTTTTTGCCGATTTTCAATCGTATATGTTTCATTATTCAAATACAAGGCCTTCAACTCCGGGACTGGGAGTAAGCGAAAATTTACAAATGCAAGCATCTGTCGGATTGCAATATGCCCATCAAAACAGTCTCTTAGGATTAATTTCTGTTGGAACATTACTTGGTTACGAAAGAGACCGTCGTTTTGAGAACGAATTTTATAAACCGGTTGGTTTCGTTATGAGAGGCGACTTGGAATACGCAGGCATCGGGACAAGAAATATTTTGTATGTGGGCGACAACAGACAACGATTGGCCGATACATCCGGCAGTGAATTATACTGGGGAACACAATTTCTCAGAGAAAAGTTTTACCTCGAAAATGAATGGTACATCCGTTTGATAGAATCAGAAAGAATAAAAGCGCGGTTCAATTGTAACCTGCATTTTTCAGAAGGCAATGTTATGTTTCAGCAAATGCTTACCGTATCGGCCTCCATTGGAAACTCCATCGGAAATTCAAAAATAGTTTATCCCTGGATGGAAATATTCGGCCTCTAAATGTAAAAACAAAAAATGAACGATTTATTTAACAATAATCCATCCCAATCTTCAGCTGATTTAAAGATAATAGAAGAACTCCGCCGTAAATTGCACGAGCATAATTACAATTACTATGTATTATCTCAACCAACGATTTCTGATTTCGAATTCGATGCGCTGATGCGCCAACTCATAGAGTTGGAAGAAGCACATCCCGAATATTACGATCCGAACTCGCCTTCTGTGCGCGTGGGAAGTGACATTAACAAAAACTTTGTTCAGGAGAAACATCGCTACCCGATGTTATCGTTACAAAATACCTACTCAGAAGCGGAAGTAACTGAATTTTACAACAGGGTAAAACGTACTTTGAATGAAGATTTCGAAGTTGTTTGCGAGCTTAAATACGATGGCACGTCCATTTCTCTTATCTACGAAAACAAAAAGCTCTCAAAGGCCATTACACGCGGCGACGGTAAACAAGGCGATGATGTAACGGCTAACGTGAGAACGATCCGAAGCGTACCGCTTATCTTGAAAGGCGATGATGTGCCTGGATATGTTGAAGTGAGGGGAGAGATCATGATGCCTTGGAGCGTTTTTGAGGAGTTAAATAAAGAACGTGAAGAACAAGAAGAACCGTTGTTCGCCAATCCGCGAAATGCTGCATCGGGAACGCTGAAGATGCAAGACTCAAAAATAGTCGCTTCCCGTAAATTGGATTCCTACATGTATTATTTGTTGGGAGAAAATTTGCCTACCGATAGCCATTTCGAAAATATGAAAATAGCCCAAAAGTGGGGATTACGGGTTTCCGAAGCGATAAAAAAATGCAAAACACTTGATGAGGTTTTCGAGTTTCTTAAACATTGGAATATAGAACGAAAAAACCTTCCGGTAGCTACTGATGGCGTTGTACTGAAAGTGGATTCACTTTCACAGCAACGCAATCTCGGCTCCACTTCCAAGTTCCCCCGATGGTCGATAGCGTATAAATTCAACGCCGAACAAGCCATCACAAGGCTCCAATCCGTTTCTTATCAAGTTGGCCGTACCGGCGCGATAACGCCTGTTGCCAATCTCGATCCCGTACTGCTTTCCGGCACTACTGTTAAACGGGCTTCCTTATACAACGAAGACGCCATATTGGCGTTGGATTTACATATCGGAGATATGGTTTATGTGGAAAAAGGCGGCGAAATAATACCCAAAATTACCGGAGTTGATAAAGAAGCCCGTTTTATGGTGGGCGATAAATTTACTTTTGCGAAACGTTGTCCCGATTGTGGTGCTACATTGGTTCGCAACGAAGATGAAGCAGTGCATTACTGTCCGAATTCCGAAAGTTGCCCACCTCAAATAAAAGGCAGAATTGAGCATTTTGTTACCCGCAAAGCAATGAATATTGCCATTGGCCCGGAAACCATTAATTTATTGTACGATAAAAATCTTATTAGAGATGCGGCCGATCTTTACGATTTGCGTTTTGATGATCTGATTCATTTGGAAAGATGGGCGGAGACAAGCGCCAATAATCTTTTAACGAGTATAGAAAAATCGAAATCCGTTTCTTACGAACGGGTATTATTTGCTCTCGGGATCCGTTATGTGGGCGAAACGGTAGCACAAAAATTAGCGCAGGCCTTCCCCAATATCGATTTACTGGCTCAGGCAAACATAGAACAACTTACATTGGTTGAGGAAATTGGCGACCGAATTGCCCAAAGTGTTAAGGATTACTTCTCGAACGAAGTATTTATCAAATTTATCGGACGATTAAAAGAAAAAAATCTTCAATTCTCGCTTTCAGAAGATATTTTAGCCAAAAAAACGGATAAATTAAAGGGCTTGACAATTGTTATCAGCGGGACTTTCGATTTGCATTCTCGAGATGAATACAAAGCCATGATTTTGCAAAACGGCGGAAAAAACAGCGGTTCGGTATCGAAAAATACAGATTTCATACTAGCCGGAGACAATATGGGACCCGGAAAATTAGAAAAAGCAGAAAAATTAGGCGTAAAAATTATAAATGAGCAAGATTTTTTAAAAATGGTAGAACAATAAATTTTAAAAATTGTTATATCTTTGTAGCGCAAAATAATTCGTTTTATTTTGTAAAATTACGTTTAATTAAAAAAGGAAATTATGAAAATCAAAAATTTAACTAAATCGGTTATGATTGTTGCTCTATTAGGAGCAGTTACATTGTCTTCTTGCGACAACACGAAACAAAATCGGAACACTACAGACGTTGACACTGCAGCGGTAGTTATTCAAAATGACGATGTTGTAACACGTAAAGATTTTTCTGTTTACACCTACGAAGACAGAGAAAGAGTTGTAACAGAAGCCAATAGCGAATTAGACAGAATGGAGCAAAACATTGCTGAAAGAAAAGCCAGATTAGAAGCAGAATCGGCTCAAATGACTGCGGAAGCAAGAGCTGATTATGAAAGAAGAATTGCTGAACTCGAAAGAGAAAGAGACGAATTCAGAGCTGAAGTTGACAAAGTACAAAATAGTACTGCAGAGAACTGGGAACAACTTAGAAGAGACATCGGTAATGCTTATGACAGAGCAGCTGCCGGCGTTGAAAGAGGTTGGGAAAACTTCAAAGACGGAGTAGAAAAAGCCGCTAACGATGTAGAAGACGCAGTACAATAATAGTCTTAAGCAAAAATTACGAAAAAGGGAGTTAAAAACTCCCTTTTTTATTATCTCTCATGAGCAGTTCCGCGTCGTTCTGCTTTTACCATTTTGTAAAGTTGGTCGTTGGGACGGATTTTTTCGGGAGTTTTTATAGAAAAAAATTGTCCTTTACTGGCTTGCGATACCGGCTTTAAATCTACCCGTATATCTTTGGCTTTCAGGAAAACTGCTCCTGTAGTGGGCCCGGTAATTAGTAGTTCGTCGCCCTCATTTACAGGTTGCGCCTCCACTAAAAATTCGCCTACGCTCAGATTTCCAAAAAATTTAATGGCTTTGCCCACATATACTTTTCGTTTTGTTGCTCCAGAGCCGTAACGATGTGTCCACTCGCCGAGGCGTTGTCCCAGATAATATCCGTCCCAAAACCCCCGATTGAAAACCGCTGCCAGTTTTTCGTTCCAAATATCTATTTTTTTCTTTGTGAAATTATCGTTGCAATAAGCTTCGATAGCTTCTTTATAACATGAAGTTACAACACGCACATATTCGGGGCCGCGTGCACGCCCCTCGATTTTGAAAACCCGAACGCCCGCATCCATCATTTTATTCATAAAATGAATGGTTTTTAGGTCTTTCGGCGACATGATGTATTCATTGTCGATTTCAAGTTCAATTTCGCTGTCTTTGTCTTTAACTATATATCCGCGTCGGCAAATTTGGTTGCACGCCCCGCGGTTTGCCGATAAATCCTTTTCGTGAAGGCTTAGATAGCATTTTCCCGAAACTGCCATGCACAGCGCTCCGTGCGCAAACATTTCGATTCTGATGAGTTCACCCGAAGGGCCTTTTATTCGTTGTTCGGTAATATCCTTATGAATAGCCGCAACTTGATCCAGATTAAGTTCACGAGCCAAAACCACCACATCGGCAAATTGGGCGTAAAACTTCAGAGAATCGGTATTGGTAATATTTAGCTGCGTGGATAAATGAACTTCCACGCCAATGCTTCGCGCATACATCATCACAGCTACATCTGCCGCAATTATTGCCGAGAGTCGGGCTTCCTTGGCAGCATCCACAACACGGCGCATTAATTCCATATCGTTGTTATAGATAATGGTATTAACCGTGAGGTAGCTCTTAATACCGTTTTCTTTGCATATTTCGGCAATTTTGTGCAAGTCTTCGATGGTGAAATTATTAGAAGATTTGGCGCGCATATTTAATCCTTCTATGCCGAAATAAATGGAATCTGCCCCGCCCTGAATGGCCGCCATTAACGATTCGTAAGAACCAGCAGGCGACATAATTTCATAATCCTGAATATTTTTCATTCTAAAACTGTCAAGCTGTAATTTGAGTTGCAAAATTACAAAAAAATAAACAGGTTAAAAAATGGACTTTTCGCAAACTATTTAAATCGATAATACGTTAATTGTAAGGATATAAAAATCAATGTAAAAATTATGAATAACAAACATCTTTTACTCTTCGCTATAACTTTGTTGTTTGTATCGTGCGGAAGCCGGAAAAATGCACTTCCTCCGGATAGTGTTTACACAAAAAATGAGCAGGCTATGTTGTACGAGTATCCTAAATTAAACGGATATCATGCACAAGTAATAAAAGTGGATCCGCGTGAATCGGAAGATAGGCTGAAAATACAAATTGTGCCCGGCAAACAAATGGAGATCGATTGCAACAAACACGGTTTACAGGGAAAATACGAACGCAAAATGCTTGGAAATGGCGATACCTATTTCGTGTTTCTCTCAAAAGGAGAAGTGTTTTCTACAAAGATGGGATGCCCTGATAATACCAAAAGAATGTCTTTCGTTCCCGGCCCCACAATTTTTACTCCTTACAACAGCGCTCGTCCGTTTGTTGTTTACACGCCAACCGGTGTTGGTTTGAAATATCGTATTTGGGAAGCGGATGAAACACTATATAATGTCAGTAACAAAATAGACTCATCCGTTAAAACCGATGCTGCTGATCTATTAAAAGCGTTTCCCGAATCGCTGCCGGGATATGACAGATATGTACTGTTATTAACTCCCTTATCTGAAAATCAGCAAACTACTGAAATGAAAGTAGAAATAATTCCCGGGAAGAACGAAAGGGTGGATTGCAACAAACATACATTGAACGGCAAATTGAGAACCGAAACTGTAGAAGGTTGGGGATTGGAATATTTGGTTTTCGATTCCGATGGAAAATACGCTTCAACCCGCATGGGATGCCCCGATCAAAAACTTTCGGAAGAATTTATATTTGGACAAACACAAACCATTTCATACAATAGCGATGTTCCCACCGTTATCTTTGTGCCTAAAGGTTTTCAAGCAAAGTATCGGGTTTGGAAAAGCCCTGCGATTGTTTTGTAAAAATTTATCCTTTTAGAAATTGTTTTTCGTATTTAATTCCGGCTATCGTTTTGGAATTAAAGTATTTTATCGTATCTTTGCCGTCCGAAAAATTAAGTTTTTTCGATTAACCAATTAATAATTAATAATTTTAGTATGAACAATTACGAAACCGTTTTCATTTTGACTCCCGTTTTGTCTGATGCACAGATGAAGGAAGCGGTTGAAAAATTCAAAACCCTCCTCACAGATCAAGGAGCCGAAATTGTAAACGAAGAAAATTGGGGATTGCGTAAATTGGCATATCCCATCGACAAAAAAACGACCGGATTCTACAACTTTATAGAATATAACGCAGATCCGACCGTTGTTGACAAGTTGGAAATTAACTTCCGCCGCGACGAACGTGTTATTCGCTTTTTAACAATTAAGCAAGATAAATTTGCACTGGAATATGCCGAAAAGAGAAGAAATAACAAAAACGGCAAAAAACAGGAAGCTCGCGCACAGGAGCCCGTAAAAGAAACCGTGGAAGCTGAAAAAGAAGTTGAATCAGAAGAAAAGGAGGATTAAAAAATGGCTAAACAATCAGAAATCAGATATTTAACGCCTGTATCGGTAGATGTTAAAAAGAAAAAATATTGCCGTTTCAAAAAGAACGGAATCAAATACATCGATTACAAAGACCCTGAATTTTTGAAAAAATTCCTGAACGAACAAGGCAAAATTTTACCGCGTAGAATTACCGGCACATCATTGAAGTTTCAACGCCGCGTTGCGCAAGCAGTTAAACGTGCACGCCACATAGCTTTGCTTCCGTACGTAACCGATTTAATGAAATAAGGAGGAAAGAAAAATGGAAGTAATTTTAAAAGAAGATATCCTTAGCTTAGGCTACAAAGACGATGTAGTGAACGTGAAACGCGGTTATGCCCGCAACTACCTTATTCCGCAAGGAAAAGCGATTATCGCGAGTGAATCGGCTAAAAAAGTAATGAGCGAGAATTTGAAACAACGTGCCCACAAACTCGAAAAAGTAAAAGCCGACGCGCAAGCATTGGCAGATAAAATGGAAGGCGTAACCTTAACAATTGGCGCTAAAACAAGTTCCACCGGAACAATTTTCGGTTCGGTTACCAACATCCAGATCGCTGACGCACTTAAAGAAAAAGGTTTCGATGTTGATAGAAAATTAATCGTTATCAAAGACCAAGTAAAAGAAGTAGGAAATTACAACGCCATCGCTAAACTTCACAAAGAAGTTTCGGTGGATATTCCTTTCGAAGTGGTTGCCGAATAAGGATTACGGAAAGCCATCTAATTTTAGTGCATAAACCACATTTTGAATCCTGAGGGTTGTGCACTAATTTAAACGCTCGCAGCAAGCAGGAATAAGCATTAACGCCTTCACACAGGGTACGCTTTCAAAAGCAGTCATGTAAAAATATGACACAAAAGAAAATCCTTATTACCGGAGCAAGCGGTTTCATCGGCAGCACAGCGGTTGACAAAGCGTTGAAGTTAGGTTATGAAGTATGGGCGGGTATTCGCGCGAGCAGCAGCCGGAAATATTTGCTGGATGAACGTATTCATTTTATCGATCTGAATTATTCAGATAAACAGAAGTTGACTGCGCAACTACGGGAATTTACCGCGCAAAACGGTCGACTCAATGCTATCGTTCACATCGCCGGCATCACAAAAGCAGTAAAAAAATCGGATTTTGACGGTGTCAATTATTTGCACGTGAAAAATTTGGCAGATGCGCTTATCGAAACCGATTCCATACCGACCACTTTTGTTTTCATGAGCACCTTGGGCGCAGTAGGATCGGGTGATGAAAAAAACTACACGCCTCTTCCCTGCGATGCCGAACCCAACCCCAATACCGCATACGGCAAAAGCAAACTGAAAGCCGAAAATTATATTAAAAGTATTGACGGATTTCCTTACGTCATTCTTCGCCCTACGGGCGTTTACGGCCCGCGCGACAAAGATTACCTGATACTGATGCGCGCCGTAAAAAGCGGTTTAAACGTTGGAGCTGGTTTTCGCAAACAAATACTCACCTTTATTTTTGTAGAGGATTTGGTAAATATTATTTTCGATTGTATCGACAAAGCTATTTACCGAAAAGAATACAACGTAACCGACGGCGATATTTACACCGATGCCGAATTTAATTCCATTGTACAGCAAATATTGCAGAAAAAACGTGTAATGCGGTTGAAAGTGCCGTTGTGGTTGGTAAAACCGGCAGCATTTTTGAGCGAGAAAATTTTCGGAATAATGAGCAAGCCCACAACTTTCAATTCCGATAAATACAAAATAATGAAACAACGCAATTGGTCGTGCGACATAACTCCGCTACGCACGGATTTGGACTTTTCGCCGCGCTTCCCTTTAAAAAAAGGAGTGGAAAAAACCGTGAAATGGTATAAGGAAAATGGATGGTTGTAGCACAGTTTTAACATTTTAAGAACTAATAACGCGCACAAAATCACTTAACATTCATTTTTTTATATCTTTGTCGCTCAAAAACAGGTAAGTTATGAAAATTGCACTCATCGGTTACGGAAAAATGGGAAAAGAGATTGAGAAAGTCGCCCTCGAGCGCGGACACGAAATTGTTTGCACTATTGATATGAATCAAGAGGATAAGTTCTCGTCGCCACAGTTTCAAAGCGCCGATGTAGCTATTGAATTTACATCGCCCGACAGCGCTCTATCCAATTACCGGAAAGCGTTTGCGGCGAATGTTCCCGTAGTCTCGGGCACGACCGGATGGTTGGAGCATTTACCCGAAGTGAAATTGGCGTGCGAAAACGATGGTAAAACTTTTTTCTATGCGTCCAACTTCAGTTTGGGAGTAAATATCTTCTTTGCGCTGAACAATTATTTGGCAAAGATCATGAACCAATTCCCCGATTACGATGTGCGCATGGAAGAAACCCACCACATTCATAAACTCGACGCCCCAAGCGGAACGGCGATAACTCTTGCCGAAGGCATTTTGGAAAGCATCGATCGCAAAGAAAAATGGGTGTTAGATAATCCTGCTTCACAGAACGAATTGCAAATTACCGCTTTTCGCGAAGGCGAAGTTCCCGGCATTCATACCGTAGTTTACGAATCGGAGGCCGACAGCATTCGTATTACACACGACACCAAAAGTCGTCGAGGCTTTGCCTTAGGAGCCGTTTTAGCGGCGGAATTCACAAAAGATAAAAAAGGTTTTTTAGGAATGAAAGATATGCTGAATCTAAGCTTTTAACAATTACAACAATCTCATTCAAACTATATGACTCAACAAAAAAACAATTCTGCCCGCCAATCCCGTTCTTTTCAGGACAGATTGAAAGCAACTACCCGCCGCCAATGGATTTGGTTCGCCGTTTGGACGTTGGCAACCCTCCTTTTTGCGTTTTGGTTCGGCAGCCCGTGGATATTGCTTTTTATCCTCCTGTTTTTCGATATTTACATCACTAAATTTATTCCTTTGACGTGGTGGAAAAAATCGGAGAACAAAGCCGTGCGAAAAACCATGGAATGGGTAGATGCGATTCTCTTTGCGCTAATCGCGGTGTATTTTATCAACACGTTTTTCTTTCAGAATTATCAGATTCCGACTTCGTCGCTCGAAAAATCGTTGCTCGTAGGCGATTTTCTTGCCGTGAGCAAACTCAGTTACGGCCCACGCGCGCCCATAACGCCTCTTTCGTTTCCGTTGGCACAACACACCATGCCCGTTATCGGCGGAAAATCGTATATCGATAAACCGCAATGGAAATACCGTCGCCTGAAAGGTTTCGGCGAAGTAAAACGAAATGATATCGTTGTGTTCAACTTCCCTCCCGGGGACACAGTCGCGCTAAACATGCAGGGAGTAGATTTCTATCTACTTTCAAAATATAACAGCAACGGCAGCGCAGGAGTGAGATCAGATAAAAGACAGTATGGAGATATCGTCTATCGTCCGGTTGATCGACGCGAGAATTACGTAAAACGATGCATCGGGCTTCCCGGAGAAACCATCGAATTAAAAAACGACAGCGTTTATATTGATGGCATTTTCTTGCCGAATCCTCGATTGTCGCAACAAAATTACATGATTCAAACCGATGGGACGGTAATCTCACCCGAAGTTTTTAACGAATTGGGTATCAACAAAGATGACTATTTCACGCAAGACAACTACGGCCAAGTGGTTACACGCACACAAGACCTAACCGGCGTTGACAGCACTAACATGGCTCTTTTCGGTTTGCAGCAACGCAACGGCACCAACGGACGAATTTATTACAACATTCCCATGACCGATGAAATGGTGCAACAAATGAAAGCCAAACCGTTTGTTTGGAGTGTAATAAAGGAAAAAGAACAATCCGGTTCAAGCTATTATTATCCGTTGGATTACGAAACCGGATGGACGCGCGATACCTTTGGGCCGTTATGGATTCCAAAAAAAGGCTCAACCATTACATTTGATACCGATGTGGACTATAAAGTAGCCGCTTATGAACGCTGTATCAAAAATTACGAAGGCAACGATTTCGCATATCGCGACGGAAAAGTTTTCGTTGACGGACAGCAAGTAGATTCCTACACCTTTAAATATGATTATTACTTTATGATGGGCGATAACCGACACAATTCTGCCGACTCGCGCGTATGGGGCTTTGTGCCCGAAGATCATATTGTGGGACAACCCATGCTTATTTGGCTTTCGTTGGAAAAAGACAAAGGATGGTTCAACGGAAAAATCCGTTGGAGGCGGTTGTTTAGTAGTGCGAAGAAGTAAGAAGCTTTTGGCTATATCAAGGGCTTTAACTGATATTTATGCCGAATGACGAAAAATACAGATAAATTTAACAACACACAGCCCTCCAATTGCCCCCTTCGGGGGGACAAAGGGGGGCTTTTTTCCTCGCTTTATCTCGCTCCCATCGAATATTATTCCGCTTTTTTCCGTACAGAGAAAGCCGTTATTGAAATTCACGATAATTACCAAAAACAGTCGTACCGCAACCGTTGTATTATTGCCGGAGCAAATGGAGTGCTGTCGTTGAGTATCCCTATCGAAAAGCCCGAAACGCCAAAATGCGCGATGAAAGACATCCGCATTGCCGAACACGGAAATTGGCGGCATTTGCATTGGAATGCGATTGTTTCGGCATACAATTCTACCCCGTTTTTTGAGTATTACGAAGACGATTTCCGTCCGTTTTACGAAAAGCAATACACTTTTCTCCACGATTTTAACGAAGACTTCCGCCATCTCATTTGCCGCCTTCTCGGGATTGAAACACCTGTTATCTACACGCAATCATTCTTTCAGAATGTGCCTGAAGGCAAGGTTGATTTTCGAGAAAGCATTCATCCCAAACGTGCATCAAATTTTGTTATAAAACCATATTATCAGGTTTTCTCCGAAAAACACGGTTTTTTACCCAATTTAAGTACCATCGATTTGTTGTTTAACATGGGCAATGAATCTCGGCTCTATTTGTAGTCAAGATTTTAACTAAATTTCCTATCTTTGCAGCTTAAAATTTATTCGTTATGCAACAAAAAGTTCGCGTTCGTTTCGCACCCTCGCCCACCGGACCGCTCCACATCGGCGGCGTGCGCACAGCGCTATATAACTACTTGTACGCCAAACAGCACGGCGGCGATTTCATTCTTCGAATTGAAGATACCGACTCCACCCGATTTGTTCCCGGAGCCGAAGAATATATTCAGCAAACATTCGATTGGTTAGGATTACCATTCGATGAAAGTCCTGCCAAAGGAGGAAAGTTCGGGCCATACAAACAATCGCAGCGGCGCGAAATTTATAAGGAATACGTTCACTCATTGCTCAACAAGAGCGCGGCTTACATCGCTTTTGATACGCCCGAAGAACTAGAAGCAAAACGCTTGGAAATCACTAATTTTCAATACGATGCCTCTACCCGAATGCAAATGCGCAATTCGCTCACACTGTCCAAAGACGACGTTCAAACGCTTATCGAAAGAAATACCCAATACGTTGTTCGCATAAAAGTGGAACCGAATATCGACATTACCGTAAACGATTTAATCCGAGGCGAAGTCATTATCAATTCATCGGTTTTAGATGACAAAGTGATCTACAAATCTGCAGACGAACTGCCCACTTATCACCTCGCCAACGTGGTGGACGACCACCTGATGAAAATCACACACGTGATCCGCGGCGAAGAATGGTTGCCTTCGGCACCGTTGCACGTGTGGCTTTATCGCAGTTTGGGATGGGAAAAAACCATGCCCCAATTTGCGCACCTTCCGCTGCTGCTCAAACCCGAAGGCAACGGTAAGTTGAGCAAACGCGATGGCGAACGCCTTGGATTCCCCGTTTTCCCATTGGAATGGAAAGACCCGAAATCGGGTGAAATATCCACCGGATACCGCGAAAGTGGTTATTTGCACGAAGCGGTTATCAACTTTTTGGCGTTTTTGGGTTGGAACCCGGGAACGGAACAGGAGATTTTTTCGCTCGATGAATTGGTAAAAGCATTTTCTTTTGACCGATGCAGTAAAAGCGGAGCAAAATTTGACATTGAAAAAGCCAAATGGTATAACCATCAATACATACAGCTCAGTTCTGATATGGAATTGGTGAAAGCTTTTATACCGCTGTTGTCGGAAAAAGGCGTCACAACATCGTATGAAAAAACAACTAAAATTATCGGATTGGTAAAAGGGCGCGTAAATTTTGTGAAAGAATTGTGGGAACAAGCATCGTTTTTCTTCGTCGCGCCAACATCGTACGACGAAAAAACGGCAAAGAAACGTTGGAAAGCCAACACACCCAACGAAATGAAAGCATTAGCCGCGGTATTGCAAAATATCTCCGATTTTTCTTCGCAAAATCAAGAAACGATTGTGAAACAATGGATTGAAGAAAATCAACTGCACTTGGGCAACATTATGAACGCTTTTCGTTTAGCCGTTGTTGGCGAAGGAAAAGGGCCGCACATGTTTGATATTACCGAAATAATCGGGAAAGAAGAAACCCTCCGCCGACTGGAACGGGCGGTAAAAACCATACCTGCACCGGAAAACAATTAAACACTGTATTACAGAACAATAGTCAGCTTCAATTGTTTTAGGGTTAAAGAGAAAATTTCGCATGAGTAAAAAACTGAAAAAAAAATATAGGATACGTACCCGTTTTTTTATTCCGGGCATTTTCATTATAGCCATTCTTCTGATTACCTATTTATTTCCCCGACAAGGCAAATTCAAATATTCATTTAGTGAAGGAAGGCCTTGGCAATACGGGTTGCTTACAGCCCCTCTTGATTTTCCTATTTACAAATCGGCAGATGAGTTAAAAGCCGAACAAGATAGTATTTTGAGATTCTACGAACCTTATTACACCATTGATGAAAAGGTGCAGAAAAACGCGATGGCAGAATTCGATGCCGATGTGAACCTGAGCGCCAAACTACAAGAATTGCCTTCTGCGGAGATACTTTACATCAGAAACAAATTACAAGAGATTTATACCAACGGAATTATGCGGTCGGAAGATTATGATAAGATTGAATCATCCGAAACCCAATCTTTTCGTTTGAGAGAAGGAAATTCTGCCCAATCAAAAAATATAGAATCCATCAACACGAATCGGTCTGCTTACGAACAAATACTGAATGATGTGCTGCCAAATACGGATCCCGTTCAGTTAAGGGCAGCAGATTTGAACAAATACATCCGGGAAAATATCGTCTTTGATGAATCCACATCGGAAAAAGCAAGAAAAGAATTTATACAGCAGGTTTCTCCATCTACCGGAATGGTTCAAACCGGACAAAGGATAATAGACCAAGGAGAAATAGTTGATCCTCAAACATATAAAGTTCTATCTTCGCTGAAGCGGGTAACTGAAGAACGAACCGGAGGCGCTTCGCGCAATAGTTGGACTGTTTTAGGACAATTTCTTCTGGTAACCATTATGCTGGCAGCTTTCTATTTCTATCTGCTTTTTTTCCGCCCGTATGAATACCGGAACAGAAAACATGTTTTATTCATGTTGTTGCTCATTACATCTTTCGTGATACTTACCGCTTTTACGGTACGCTTCGAATTATTTAGTGTTTATTTTATTCCGTATGCTATTGTTACCATACTTATCAGAACATTTATAGATTCGCGAACGGCGCTTTTTGCGAGTATTATTACCATTATTTTAAGTTCTCTCATGGTTCCATTTCCGTTTGAATTTATAGTTATTCAAATGGCTGTTGCTATGATATCGGTATTTATGTTGAAAGAGCTCTCGGAGCGGTCTCAACTTATCCGTAGCTCGTTTTTTATCTTACTTACCTACATTCTTGTTTATTTGGGATTGATAATGTATCAGGAAGGAGATATTAATAAAGTAGATTGGAGGATTCTTGTTTATTTCCTTATCAACTTTATTTTTATTATGTTCTCTTATTCACTGGTTTATTTGATAGAAAAATCGTTCGGATTTATATCGGGAGTAAGTTTGGTGGAACTATCCAATATCAACAAACCGCTACTGAAAGAACTTTCGGAAAAAGCGCCCGGAACTTTTCAGCATTCATTACAGGTTTCTAATTTGGGAATGGCTGCTGCTGCCAAATTGGGAGCCAACGCCTCTTTGATCAGAACCGGAGCGTTGTATCACGATATTGGGAAAATGGTAAATCCGGCATTTTTTACCGAAAATCAAACGCCGGGAATGGACCCGCACGCCGGACTTCCTTTCGAGGAAAGCGCCAGAATTATTATTAATCACGTGAAAGATGGAGTAAGGATCGCGAAGAAAAATAACCTGCCCAAGCAAATTATCGATTTCATCGAAACACATCACGGCACGAGCATGCCTAAATATTTTTATGTTTCTTGGAAGAATGCCAATCCCGGAAAAGAAGTTAACGAGGCAGATTTTCGTTATCCCGGGCCGAATCCGTTTACAAAGGAAACTGCGATAATGATGATGGCCGATGCTGTGGAAGCTTCATCGCGAAGTTTACCCGTTTACACGGAAGAGGCGATCAGCAATCAGGTGATTAAAATTATCGACTCGCAATTAGAAGAAGGTTATTTTAAAAATGCACCCATTACTTTCCGAGACATTCAAATTGTTAAAGAAGTATTCATCGATAAGCTGAAGACCGTTTACCACTCACGCATTGCTTATCCCGAACTTAAAAAGCAGCCGCAGGCTATTGCCCAAAAAATTCAACCGACTGCTGCGGAGCAACTTGCAACTCCACAACAATCGGTTGATCAAAAGCCGTTGAACGAAGTTTAAAACTTATTTCAGTAATTCTTCAACTTTATTGATCGTTTCCTGCGTGTAAATACTTTTGAAAACGATTTTTCCTTCCGGATCGATTAAAAAACTTGTCGGAACCCAACGAACGGCGTAGGTTTTTGGCGCTTCGCTGTCCCAACCATTTTCCGTTATAACATTGTTCCAATTTAAACCGTCTTTTGCAATGGCGTCCGTCCAACGGGCACTGTCCTCATCGATGGAAACGCCCAAAATGGTGAAATTCTTGTCTTTGTATCGATCATAAACATCCACCAACAGCGGACTTGCCTTACGGCAATCGGGACACCAAGAAGCCCAAAAATCCACCAAAACATATTTCCCGCGAAGCGAACTTAAACTGAGCGTTTCTCCGCTTGGCGTTTTCAACGTAAAATCGGGAGCAGGTTGTCCGGGCTGCACTTTTTCGAGGTTTTTCAGGTTTTCATCAATTTCCTGAGTGTAAGGATGACCGGCCAACGATTCTGACAACTGATCGCGAATGGATTTTAATTCTGGATAATCGTATTGATAAATTCCCCTGTTCAGAAAATAAAGCGCCACCGGCGACGAGAGGTTGTTCAATATCAACGTATCCGTTTTCATAGTTCCCTCAACGCTTTGCGGCAAAAGCCAAGCGAAAAACAACGCATTGTCCGAACCATCAACAGATGCAATATCCCAATCACTGTTCATGGAAACAGTCATCGGATTATTGTCTAAAAACAATTGGGCGCGTTGCGCTTTCTGCGCCGTACGCAAAGCGTAGAGCATGGGTTGCGTAACCGAACCCGCGAACATGAATTTTCCGTCTTTTATTTCCGCAGAATCTACAGTCGTATATTCCCTATTCTTGTATTCCTGCAAATAAACCGTTCCGGTAATATCCGCTGGAACCGTTCCGTTTATGGTAAATTCGTTGTTTTTTTTAGTTGACTGACAAGCCGAAACTAAAACGATAATTAATAATAGAACAGATGTTTTTTTCATTGTTGTATAATTTTAATGAATGAAAAGATTAAACTCCCAAATCCCAAATCGTAAATCATAAATCGTAAATCATAAATCGTAAATTTAACTACTCCCACTCAATGGTTGCCGGCGGTTTCGATGAAATATCGTACACCACTCGGTTCACACCTTTTACTTTATTGATAATTTCGTTGGATACTTTTGCCAGAAACTCGTAGGGCAAATGCGCCCAATCAGCAGTCATGGCATCGGTAGAAGTTACGGCGCGCAAAGCGATGGTGTTTTCGTAGGTACGCTCGTCGCCCATTACACCTACCGATTGCACGGGCAGCAAAATAGCTCCAGCTTGCCACACTTTGTTGTATAAATCAGCGGCACGAAGGTTGGAGATGAAAATATCGTCGGCTTCTTGCGCGATACGCACTTTTTCGGGCGTAATATCACCCAAAATTCTTATACCCAATCCCGGACCGGGGAACGGATGGCGATGAATGAGATGCGGTTTCATGCCGAGTTCCAAACCGATTTTCCGCACTTCGTCTTTGAACAGAAGCTTCAGCGGTTCGCAGAGTTTCAGGTTCATTTTTTCGGGAAGCCCGCCCACGTTGTGGTGGCTTTTGATAACGGTTCCCGTAATGGATAGCGACTCGATAATGTCGGGATAAATGGTGCCTTGTGCCAGCCATTTTATGTCTTTCAGTTTGTGAGCCTCTTCGTCGAACACATCGATAAAACCTTTGCCGATGATTTTGCGTTTCTGCTCAGGATCGGTTACTCCGGCGAGCTCTTTGTAGAACCGTTCGCGTGCATCGATGCCAATAACGTTCAACCCCAAGTGTTCGTAATTATCGAGGACGGTTTCGAATTCATTTTTGCGAAGCAAGCCGTGATTTACAAAAATGCACGTCAGGTTTTTACCGATGGCTTTGTTCAGCAAAACAGCCACTACAGACGAATCCACACCACCCGAAAGCGCAAGAATAACCTTGTCGTTTTCTAATGTTGTTTTCAGATCGGCAACGGTGGCTTCTATAAACGATGCCGGCGTCCAATCTTTTTTCACGCCGCAAATGGAAAGGAAATTGTCGAGAATTTTTGTCCCCTGCTCCGTATGAAAAACTTCGGGATGGAATTGCACCGCCCACGTTAGTTCGTTTTGCACTTTGTAAGCAGCGATTTTTACATCTTCGGTGGATGCAATAACCGAAAAATTTTTGGGAATTTGTAAAATGGTATCGCCGTGCGACATCCACACTTGCGATTGTTGTGCGATGTTTCCCAAAAGCAAATCATCCGATTTTTTCACATCAAGGTGTGCACGGCCATATTCGCGCGAGGCGCTTTTACCGACTTCCCCACCCGATGATTGGGCTATGAGTTGGGCGCCGTAACAAATTCCCAAAACGGGATAGTTGCCGCGAATTTGGGTTAAATCGGTTTTAAAAGCATTGCTATCGTTCACCGAAAAAGGGCTTCCGGAAAGGATTACACCTTTTACCAACTCATCGCCGAAGGGAAATTTATTGTAAGGGACAATTTCGCAATACGTGCTGAGTTCACGCACACGGCGACCGATAAGTTGTGTGGTTTGCGAACCAAAATCGAGGATAATTATTTTTTCGTGCATATATTTCTAAAGAAATCAGAAGTTAGAAGTCAGAAATTAGAAGAATTTAGCTACAAAGATACGAAAAGTATAGAAATTCTGTAACGCTTTTTGGTAAAGGATTTCAAAAAACACCGAAATAAAAACCAACAACTAATTACCGAAAATAAATAAATATTTATCGTTTTTCGATAAATATTTATTGTTTGTAAAAATATTGTATTACATTTGTGGCGTGAAACATTCAAAAATTTATTGATTATGAAAACTCATCTCAGCAAAAACTCATTAGCTGTTCTTTCCATTTTGGCGGGTTTAGTTTATCTAATGATACTCATTTCTGCAATTGATGAAGCATGGGAAGGAGGCGTTCGGGGATTCAAAGAAGGAATGGCTGCATCCGAAAAAGAATTTGACGATGACCCATTTAATGATTTAGACGTAGAATCATTCATACTACATCTAAAAGTGAGAGACAAAACCCTCTATTATCCCGATTCAACCTTTAATAAATTATCTCACAATTTCTTACCGGCAAGATTAGAAAAAATGGAAGTTTCTTATGCCTTTAAAAAAGGCCAACCTTTGTGGAGTATATTTGTTATGATATTTTTGATGTTTCTCGCATTACCTATTTTGGTTTTATTAATTTTTATTCCAATCCTATTTTATAAACTTATCTTTTCGCTTTACAAAGGCGATGTCTTCACGCACGAAAATGTAAACCGAATACAAAAAATTGGCGTTTCCTACATCATTATTTATTTTTATTTACTCACATTTTACTTGTATCAGTACTTTTTGTCAAAGAGTTTAATCGATTTAGAAAAATACGAAATTGTACGCCCTGATCTCGTAAGCGAATCATTACTCATAGGACTTGTTGCACTAATTTTTGCAATAGTGCTGAAACGTGCTATTGCAATAAAAGAAGAACAAGAATTAATTATTTAATAATCAATCAATATGCCTATATCAGAACTAATAAATAAATTGGATACAAATAAAAGTTTTCGAAAAGTGATTTCTGAAAACTCCATACTAAACAGTATGTGGGAATATTTGAAAACAAATACAAAAACCTTTGCGGCTATTGTGCTTATTATGAGTATTTTTTCTATTTACAAGTTTGGAAACAGCATAGGAGAATTTTTGTATTATATAACACATTAACCATCTAACCTTTGTCAAAGTTTAAAACTTTGACAAAGTTCTATTAAATCGTAAATCAAAAATCGTAACTCGTAAATTAAAATATGCCTATAATAGTAAATTTAGACGTAGAAATGGCAAAGAAAAAAATTTCTTTGAACGAGCTTTCCGAGCGAGTCGGTATTACGCCCGCGAACCTTTCGATACTGAAAACCGGAAAAGCCAAGGCTATCCGTTTCAGTACATTGGAAGCGATATGCAAGGAACTGGATTGCCAGCCGGGCGATATTATGGAGTGGAAGGAAGAGTGATTGGGATTTGGGAATTGGGATTTGGGAAAAAAATTGAACTTTGAACTTTAAACTTAGAAAATATGAAAGATAAAAACTTGTGGGTAGTTTTCCTATCTCTTGGAACTATGTTTTTTATGATTAGTACTACAATTGAGGTAACATGGCTAAAACTATTGATCATCTCCATATCTGTATTACAATATATTTTAGCGTTAATCTTTGCAGCCAAAGATTATAGCAACAAAAAACAAAACAACACAACCGGTGTACAATCATTTCCTCCACCTCCACCTCCAACATTCAACTATGAACATCAAACTATAAATTTTATAAAAATGAAACACTTAGAACGCGCCTTACAAGGCCGGAACGGTATCGGAAGATACCTATTAATGTTCGTATCGATTTTTTTCATTGCGCAGCTCGCCGCAATACCCGTTCTTTTCATGCTTATTCCCATCATTAAAAACGGCGGAAGTTTCTCAGACATCACAAGCGCAATAGAAAACCCCACAGCATTTGGCGTATCCGCCAATTTTTACCTGGCAGTTATGATGTCAACTTTTGTCCTTCTTTATTTTGCATTTTCTCTTCTTATAAAGCCTATACACCAAAGAACAGTTCGAGAAACCATCAACGGACGTAAACACATCCGTTGGAACAGGATTTGGACCGGGATGATTGTATGGGGAATATTCGTAATCATAGATACGGTTATCAGTTTATTGATTTCTGGGCCCTATAATTTTGAGTTTCGTTTCAACGCAAGCGCTTTTTTGCCTATGCTCCTTATTATTCTTGTTTTAATGCCTTTTCAAACAAGCATAGAAGAAATTCTGATGCGTGGTTATTTGGCGCAAGGCGTAGGAAAATGGACACGTAGCCGTTGGTGGGCTTTGATCATTCCGTCGGTGATATTTGCTCTTTTACATGCCGCGAATCCCGAAGTAAAAGAATTCGGTTTTTGGCTTGCCATGCCACAGTATTTGATCATGGGATTGATGTTGGGGCTTGTTTCCATTCTTGACGACGGTATTGAGCTTGCACTCGGCATACATTTCATCAACAACGCGCTTGCCGCCATGCTCGTTACACACGACGCATCTGCATTTCAAACGGATGCCTTATTCAAATTAAAAGAACTGAATCCGGTGGCAAGCCTTATTTCCATTTCCATTGCGT
The DNA here is from genome assembly GCA_023424395.1 of Bacteroidota bacterium. Taxonomy (GTDB): domain Bacteria; phylum Bacteroidota; class Bacteroidia; order Bacteroidales; family Dysgonomonadaceae; genus JAFADY01. Next base: position 32,256 of record JAFADY010000037.1, read on the forward strand.
GTGTTTTGGTTGTTCTAGTACTGCAACGCATTTACAAATGGAATTTTAATGTCTTAAACAAAAAACTAGAGCTCTTACCGCCACCCGTTCCGCCCATGCAAACCGAAGTAACAGAGCCTGTTCAACATGTTTAACAACATATTAAACGAATATTATACATATAAAATATAAACATTATTCAACAATTTACTATCTTTGAAGATTAGATTTTCGCGTGATATGAAATTACACCACATCTTTTGCATGTTTATTTTCTTGTCTTTTTCTCTGATGTCGAAAGGACAATCACTGGATGATGCGAAGAATTGGTTTTTAGAAGGCAAGTACGCCGAAGCTTTACCTGTTTTCCAAACCGAATACATAAATTCCCCCGATGACGCGGCGCTTAACCAATGGTTGGGCGTAAGCCTTTTGGAAACAGGCAGTTTAACGGAATCCGAAAAATACCTTTCTTTTGCTTCGCAAAAAAATATTCCGGAGGCGTATATTTATTTGGGCGAATTATACAGTAAAATGTATCGGTTTGAGGATGCAGAAAAAGAGTTTGCCAAATACCAGCGCGCAAAACGCCGCGACAATGCGGCTTTGGCAAAACTGGCGGAAAAACGCGAATACGCCGATAGGCTGAAACGCTCCATCAGCCGAACAGAAGACATTCAAATAATTGACAGCTTAGTAGTTAGCAAATCCGATTTTTTATCAGCTTATAAACTGAGTCGATCTGCCGGTTCTCTGCATCGTGCAAACGAATTCCTCACCAATCGGGCTCTTTCCGATCAAGTTCTGTTCCAAAACGAGAGGAAAGACAAAATATATTTCTCGCAAGGAGACTCTCTTTTCGGGTTTAACCTGTATTCGATGGAGAAACTGCTGGATACTTTCGGAAATGAAAAAAAACTTTCCGAGTCAATTAACCAAAACGGCGATCAAGCTTTTCCATTCGTAATGCCCGACGGAGTCACTATTTATTTTGCCTCTACCGGACACGGCTCTTTGGGCGGATACGACCTTTTGGTTACCCGATACAACATTGCCAATGATTCTTACCTTAATCCTAACCATTTAAATATGCCTTTCAACTCGCCTTTCAACGATTATATGTTGGCCATTGACGAAGAAAAAGGTATCGGATGGTTTGCGAGCGATCGGTTTCAAGCAACTGATTCGGTTTGTGTGTACACATTCATTCCTTCCGGTGAAGTGGTTGTTTTAGAAACCGATGACGAAGGATATCTTGCTCAACGAGCAAAAATCTCTTCCATATCCGATACTTGGCGAGAAGGCTCCGATTATAGCGGTTTATTGAATAAAGCGGCAAGAGTAACTTCATGGGATAATACGCCTGAAAGAGATTTCACTTTTGTTATAAACGACAAACACACGTACTATCGCTTATCGGACTTTAGAAATGGAACCGCGAAAGAACTTTTTTCTGAAGCGATTAACTTACAAAACCGCTTAAACGGAGTAGAGAAAGAATTATCGGAAAATCGCAACAGAATTGCCCAAGCCGGAGCACAAAACAGCACGTTAAATGATTCGGTTTTATCGTTGGAGAAACAAGCCGAATCGCTTTTCAGGAAAATAGAGAACTTAAAAGTTAGGGCAAGAAACGAAGAAATCAGAAACAATTATCAATAAAAGTTATGACGCTGAATGTTGTTATAGTTATTGCCGTAATTCTGTTGGGAATTATTTTTCTGCTGATAGAATTCTTTTTGCTCCCGGGCATTAGTATTGCCGGTATCGCAGGAGCCATTTTCCTGATCGGCGGCATCATTTTTGCTTACATGTACTTGGGTTCCACTGCAGGAACCGCAACTTTAGTGGGTTCGGCAATATTACTTGGAGGGGCTTTCGTCTGGCTCTTAAAATCGAAGTCGTTGGAGAGGATCGCGCTCACGACTGATATTACTGAAACGGTTGATAACAGCGATCTGAAAAAAATACAAAAAGGCGACAAAGGCCTGGCTATTTCCCGGTTGAATCCTATCGGCAAAGTAATGGTAAACGACGTAGTGGTTGAAGGGAAATCTTTCGATGGGGAATTTATTGATGAAGAAGCCGAAGTTGAAGTAATCAGAATAGACACTTATAACATTGTTGTTAAAAAAATAAACGAGATAGATATAAACTCAAAATATTAAATTATGGAATTTAGCTTAATCATTATTATTGCTGTAATAGTAATTTTCGTATTGATCTTCTTTCACTACGTACCTTTTTTCTTGTGGATAAACGCTTTATCGGCAGGCGTAAGAATTTCTCTGATACAATTGTTCTTAATGCGTTTGCGCCGGGTTCCGCCGCACACCATCGTTTACGCGATGATTGAAGCGCACAAAGCCGGGTTGAAAAATGTTACCCGAGACAATCTCGAGGCGCATTATCTGGCCGGAGGCCATGTGGAAAAAGTAGTTCACGCACTGGTTTCGGCATCGAAAGCCAATATCGATCTGCCGTTTCAAATGGCAACAGCCATCGACTTGGCAGGACGTGATGTATTGGAAGCCGTACAAATGTCGGTAAACCCGAAAGTGATTGACACGCCTCCCGTTACCGCCGTCGCTATCGACGGTATTCAGTTAATAGCCAAAGCGCGCGTAACGGTTCGCGCGAATATCAAACAACTTGTTGGAGGCGCCGGAGAAGAAACCATACTTGCCCGCGTGGGCGAAGGCATTGTTTCGTCTATCGGTTCGGCATCTTCACACAAATCCGTATTAGAAAACCCCGATTCGATATCGAAGCTTGTGCTGAGAAAAGGATTGGATGCCGGAACCGCTTTCGAGATACTTTCCATTGATATTGCCGATATCGATATAGGTAAAAACATCGGCGCCGTTCTGCAAATAGACCAAGCGCAAGCCGATAAAAACATCGCGCAGGCGCGCGCCGAAGAGCGTAGAGCAATGGCCATCGCCCTTGAACAAGAAATGAAAGCCAAAGCGCAGGAAGCACGCGCGCACGTAATTGAAGCGGAAGCGCAAATACCCATCGCTATGGCAGAGGCTTTCCGCAGCGGAAACTTGGGCATCATGGATTATTATCGTTTTCAAAACATAAAAGCCGATACAGACATGCGCGAATCCATTGCCAAACCGCAAACGGGCGGAAGTGATAATAAAACACAATCGAAATAAAATTGAAGTGAAGGAATAAAGAAGTAAAGCAAGTAAAATATTCCCATTCTTTACTTCTTATTTCCAACTTCGTACTTTTAACTTCTAAATTATCTATTATGAGAATTATACCTGAATCGGAACTGATCATTAATTCAGACGGGAGCGCCTTCCATCTTCATATTAAGCCGGAACAACTTTCGGATAAGATTATTATGATGGGCGACCCCGAGAGAGTAACAATGACTGCCGACTTCTTCGACTCGATAGAGTGCGATGTACGAAGCCGCGAATTTCATACCGTAACCGGTACGTATAAAGGGAAAAGAATCACCGCCATATCGCATGGAATCGGCACGGATAATATCGATATCGTGCTGACTGAATTAGATGCGCTGGCGAATATCGATTTTGAAACCCGCACGGTAAAAAAAGATTTCAAGCAACTCACCATGATTCGTGTGGGAACATCGGGAGGAATGCAGCCGCACTGTCCTGTAGGTTCTTATGTAGTTTCGGAAAAATCCATTGGTTTCGATGGGCTCATCCACTATTATGAAGGCGCGCGGGAAATTTGCGAAGAAGATTTCGAAGAAGCTTTTCAAAAACATGTGCACTGGTCGCCTTATCATTGTTCGCCTTATGTTGTAAGCGCCGATGAAGATTTGGTTGAAAGAATCGCTCACGACATGATTCGCGGGGTAACAATTTCCGCTATCGGCTTTTACGGCCCGCAAGGGCGCTATGTCCGCCTTCCGCTTGCCGATCCCGATCTGAATGCAAAAATCGAATCGTTCCGCTTCGGCGATTATTCCATCACCAATTACGAGATGGAAAGTTCAGCCATTGCCGGATTGGGCAAACTTATGGGTCATAAAGCCATGACGGTTTGCGCCATTATTGCCAATCGGGTGGCTTTGGAATCGAATGCCGATTATAAAGGCTCCACAGAAGACCTTATTAAAATTGTATTGGATAGAATATAACATTTACGATTGACGATTGACGACAAAAAACAACTTTTTAATTATAAAAATAATCATTTATGAAGAAAATTTTCATCTTTTTGTTTTTAGCAGCAACTTTTGCTGTTATGGCACAACAAAACCCGGAATTGCCGGTTGACCCGAACATCAGAAAGGGAAAATTGGACAACGGATTGACGTATTACATTCGTAACAACAAAACTCCCGAAAAAAGAGCCGATTTTTACATCGCTCAAAAAGTAGGATCTATGCAGGAAGAAGACAACCAAGCAGGCTTGGCGCACTTCCTTGAACACATGGCTTTTAACGGAACAAAAAACTATCCGGGTAAAACCATGTTGGAGTATTTACAGAATAACGGCATTAAATTCGGAGCAAACATCAACGCCTATACATCGTTCGATGAAACGGTTTATTACATGACCGATGTACCTACCGATAACAAAAACCTGGTAGATTCGGCGCTGCTCGTCCTTCACGATTGGTCAAGCGCAATAGCTCTTGAAGATGAAGAACTCGAAAAAGAACGCGGCGTTATCCGCGAAGAATGGAGAACGCGCGGCGGCGCAGAACAACGTTTGTGGGATCAGCTGCTGCCGGTAATGTACCCGAACAGCAAATATGCAAAACGGATGCCGATAGGCAGTATTGATGTGATCAATAACTTTAAACCCGAAGAGATCAGGGCATATTACCAAAAATGGTACCGTCCCGATCTACAAGGTATTATTGTTGTGGGCGATTTCGATACGGATGAAATGGAACAAAAAGTTAAAAAACTGTTTTCGGGTATAAAATTGGCTTCCAATGTAGCCGAGAGAGAATATTTTCCGGTTCCCGATAATGAAGAACCCATCGTAGCTGTTGCTACCGACCCCGAAGCACGCAACACGCAAATTATGTTGTTTCACAAACACGACGCGCTTCCCAACGAAGTATTGAACACGCAAGCCGGATATATGATGAAGTACATCTCCAACGTAGCCGGAATGATGATGAACGAACGTTTGAACGAAATAAGCCAAAAGCCCAACGCTCCTTTTACCTTCGGTTACGCCTACGACGATGATTTCTTCGTATCGAAAACAAAAGACGCGTGGACGGTTATAGCCGGATCGGCAGAAGACAAAGTGGACGAAGCGCTGGCAGCCATTGCCCGTGAAACGGAAAGAGTGAGACTACACGGATTCACCGCCTCGGAATACGACAGAGCGCGTTCAAACATGCTCAAAAGCCTGGAAAACTCTTATAATAATCGCGACAAGCAAAAAAACTCGTCTTACTCAAGAGAGTACGTAAGAAATTTCTCCGATGGAGAACCTATTCCCGGAGTAGAATTCGAGTACCAAATGTTGAACTCCGTTGCGCCTCAAATACCGGTTGAAGTTATCAACCAAACGATAAAACAGTTAATCGGAGAAAAAAATATTGTAGTTGCCGTTACAGGCCCTCAAAAAGAAGGACTTGTTTACCCAACTAGCGATGAATTAGAAGGTGTTTTGGCCTCGGTAAGAAAAGAAACCATCGAACCTTATGTAGAACAAGTTTCCAATGAGCCTTTGGTTGCAATGCCTCCAACTCCCGGAACCATTGTTAAAACCGAAAAAGACGCCAACCTCGATGTCACGGTATGGAACCTGTCGAACGGAATGAAAGTTATCCTGAAAAAAACAGATTTCAAAGACGATGAAATCCGCATGACCGCGTCCAGTTACGGAGGAACCGCACAGTACGCTGAAAGCGAACCAACCAACAGTAAGGTTATGGGACAAGTGATGACCCTGGGCGGCGTAGGAAATTTCAGCGCTACCGAACTACCCAAAGTATTGGCGGGCAAAACGGTGTCCGTTCGCCCTACTATCGGTATGACTACGCAAGGATTTTCGGGTTCATCCTCTATTAAAGACTTCGAAACCATGCTGCAACTTGTTTACTTATACTTTACAGCGCCTCGCGCCGATAAAGATGCATTCGATTCTTATATGCAGCGCACCGATATACAACTAAAAAATCAAGAAGCCGAGCCTATGGTCGCGTTCAGCGACTCCATTACCTCTGCCCTTTACGGAGACATTCCTTACGTTGGCCGTTTACGCCACAACGAACTCACAGGAATCAACTACAACCGCATTATGGAAATGTACAGACAAAGTTTCTTGAATCCGGGCAGTTTTGTATTTACTTTTGTAGGGAATATCGATGAAGAAGCCGTAAAACCAGCCATTCTTCAGTACTTAGCTCCAATTAAAGGACAGTTTGCCGAAAACACCTTATTGAAAGTTCCGATGGATTACAAAAGCGGCGTAATGGATAATATCTTCCAACGCGAAATGAAGAATCCCAAAGCATCGGTATTTGCAAGCGTAAACGGAAACGTTGACCGCACTCAAAAGAACAACCTCTTAATGAGTATGCTCGATCAAATATTAGATATTGTTTATACCGAAAAAGTGCGGGAAGATGAAGGCGGAACCTATGGCGTTTACACGCAAGGCAACATTTCCAGATACCCCGAAGGGCAAACCATTCTGCAAATTATCTATGATACCGACCCGGCCAAGATGGAGCATTTGAATAAAATAATTTTTGCCGAACTCGAAGGGCTTGCCAAAAACGGCCCGCGTACCGAAGATTTCAATAAAGTAAAAGAGTATATGACCAAAAAGTACAGCGAAGATATTAAGGAAAACAGCTATTGGGTGTCGCAACTCAATAACAAATACTTCTATAAAGAAGATACTCATTCCGATTATATGCAACTACTAAACTCCATTACTCAAAAAGATATTCAAAACTTCGCGCAAAACTTATTGTCGCAAGGCAACAAAGCCACCATTGTTATGATGCCGAAAGAAGTGAAAGAATAAAAATTCAGCACATAATTATAAAAGGAGCATCGGTGTAATTCCCGATGCTCCTTTTATATCCCCCTTTGTCAAAGTTCAGAACTTTGACAAAGGTTTCCGACGCTCGTTCGTCATTTCAAAGAACCATCGGCATTTGCCAGGTTATCCAATTCCTCAGCCCACTTCCGCCAGTGGTCGGACAAGTAGAGCGGTCTTACGGGTGGAAAAAATACCCCGCCGCTGCGGGATAATTGTTATTTTATCCCAGTTGAAGACTGCTGTTTTTTTGGACACAAGCTGAAGTTCGCCTCAATGATTATCTCAACTACGGGAAACTTCACTTTAAAAAGTTATGCATGAAAGTATTAGTACTACCTGGCTTAGGACTAAATTTTCGGAAATGATATTCATGATTACCATCTTGAGGAATATCAGTTTCAACTCCATTTACAAACTTAAATATTCTTGTAATTATAAAAGTAGTGTCATTAATAATTTTTCCCTCTGAAGTAATAGTTATATATGGCGGTTCGGAAGCATTCCATTTTTCGAATTTAATTATATTTTCTTTTACATTGAAAACGCCCCACCATACATAACATTTTTATATCCCTGTTTTTTTACATAAGAGTCATTTATATAATCATCCAATTCCACAAGACTTAAATGATTCCCTCCAGGAAATAATGCAGTTCCGTCTCTGTAAAAAAATATTGGCCTAAAATATGTATTATCAATGAATTGGTAATAATAACCATCCAATCGTAAATTATTTCCAATATAATCATGTTTTGACAAATGCAATTTTTCTGAATTTGATATAAGTGCTTTCCTACAACTATTAAATAAACCCATAATTAAAAATAAAATAAAGTATTTCATATTTTTTAATTTAATAAACTACTATAATATTGTTTGTTAACCGATTAGAGATTTCGATATAATAATCACTATCTTCATACAAATATAAGTAACACTCAATATCCTCACTTATATTTAAATTGTATTGTTTACAATTATTCTTACCTAAACATACTGTCGGTAATATGTACAGAATAAATAACACTAAAACATATCTCTTCATTTCTTTTAAAATTTAAAAATAGATGGAATTTCAAACGACTTCGGATACGGTCCCCACATAGGAATTCCTATCGTGTGGCTCTTAAACATCACTCATTTCTTACAACACGCGAAAAGATTGGCAGGAGCAGGAATCCCTTAAGAAATCCAACTCCCAACTCCCAACTCCCAACTCCCAACTCCCAATTCCCAAATCCTAAATCCTAATGCACCACCTTTAATTTTTCTTCCGGCACATGTTTGTATTTAAAGAAAACCGCGAAGAATATGGCCACTACCAACGCGTAAGCGGCAAAAACGTACCACGAATTAGGCCAACCTATCATATCCACTACCTTGCCTGCGGCATACGATCCGACAAACGCGCCGAAACCGTTGGTCATGATCATAAACACGCCTTGCGCGCTGGATCGGATGGCTTTATCGGTTTCTTTTTCCACGAAAAGCGCGCCCGATATATTGAAAAAATCGAACGCCACGCCATACACCAGCATGGAGAGGATAAGCATCCACACGCCGTCGCCCGGGTCGCCCGCGCCCAACAGGGCGAAACGTATCACCCACGCCACCATACTGATGAGCATCACGGTTTTGATGCCGTATCGTTTTAAGAAAAACGGAATGAGCAGAATACAAAGTGTTTCGGACATTTGAGAAAGAGAGATAAGGATATTGGCATTTTCTACGCCAAAGGTGCCTGCGTATTGCGGCATATTGCCGAAGTGATTGGTTAAATAATCGTTGGCAAAAGCGTTGGTTATTTGCAACGCAACGCCCAATAACATGGAAAAAATAAAAAAGACAGCCATTTTACGCTCTTTAAAAAGGGCAAAAGCGCGTAATCCCATTTTATCGATAAACGAAGTTTTATCGGCAGCACGGTTTACCGGACAATGGGGTAAGGTGAAAGCATATATCCCCAAAATTAAAGAGAGAAACGCGGAAAAATAAAGTTGATAGGAGGTTTTGGAAAATTGCAGCCCTTCAATGCGCAGCAAATCCACCGCGATCATGGATGCGATGAAACCTACGGTTCCCCACACCCGGATGGGCGGGAAAGATTTTACCGTATCGTATCCCTTCATGGATAATGAGGTAAATGCAACGGAATTAGACAAAGCAATGGTGGGCATGTAAAACATAACAGCCAATAGCACATAAGTGTACAATGTTGCATACTCTGTTTGCGGCGCGGCGAGAAACAAAAATAATCCGCCCAGCAAATGGCAGATACCTAACAGCCTTTGCGCCGGTATCCACTTATCGGCAATGACGCCCATGATGCCGGGCATAAAAAGCGATGCTATGCCCATGGTTGCGAAGAAACTTCCGATTTGCACTCCCGAAAACCGGAGTCCGCCGCCTAAATAAGCGCCCAACGAAATAAGCCATGCTCCCCAAATGGCATATTGGAGAAAATTCATGACGATTAACCTGATCTTGATGTTCATTTTTTTAGATTTATATGTGTTATGAGTTATGGGGTATGAGTTATGAGTTATGAGTTATGGGGTATGGGTTATGAGTTAAAGTCTTAAAATTACCGTCTAAGCCACGGCGTAGGGTTTAATTTCGCGGTTTTTTGCCACAATTGAAAGTGCATTTTTGCAATGCCTGTATCGGGGTCGGTGTAAATTCTTCCGATAGACTGCCCGGTTTTTACTTTGTCGCCTTGTTTTACGTAAAGGTCGTATATATTCGCGTAAAAAGTATAATAATCGCCGTGTCGCACAATTACGCAGGTATTCGATCCGGGAAAAGAGAAAACCTTGGAAACTTCGCCATCGAAAACCGACCTGATGTCGGCATTCCTTTGCGCTTGAATATCGATGCCGTTGCTGTTGGTAGAGATATTCCAATCGCTGTGTTTATTGATTCCGAAATTGGTAACAATGGAAGACGCTCCGGTAACGGGCATGGGCAATTTGCCTTTGTTGGCCGAGAAATTCTTAGAGAGGTTGAATGATTCACTCGATGCGGTTGATGCAGCGGTTTCGATTTTCGGTTCCGCGGTTTTTGGCGCTGTCCTTGGCTCTACCCGCGCAATTTCTTCTTCTCTTTTCTCGGGAGCGGTTTCTTTTTTCGCGGTTTCTCTTTTAGCAGTTTCGGTACGTTTCCGACGCGCTTCTTCTTCGCGGCGTGCAATCGCGGCTGCCTCTTCGGCTTTTCTGCGCCTTTCCGCTTCCGCCGCAAGGCGGCGAGCTTCGGCCTCTCGCTCCTGACGGGCGACTTCTTCGGCAATGAGTTTCTCTATCTGGGCATCGAGACGTCGGGCTTGCTGTTGTTTATCCTGAAGCGTTTTCTGTAACTCCTGTTGCTTTCCGCGGGCTTCGGCCATTTCGGTTTGTCGGGTGCTTTCTTCTTGTTGCAACTTTTTTTGTTCCGCTTCTACAGCTAAAAGGGTTTTTTGTTTTTCGCTTTTCGACTTTTGTAGCGCTTCTTTTTTAACCGATAATTCCGCGTTTTTTATCTTTATCTCTTCGGCTTGGTTTTTTCGCCATTTGGAATAATCTTTCAGGTATTGCATCCGTCTTAACGATTCGCCCAAAGATTTTCCGGAAAGAATAAAGAACAGATTGTTTTGTCCCTGCCGGTTCAATTGCATGGTTTTTATGGCGTTGGCGTATCTTTCTTGCTTTTGTTTCAGGTCTTTATTGAGGCGTTGTATTTCTTCTTCCAATTGCGATTGCTGTCTTTCCAACGCGGTAATTTCCTGACGTTGCAGAGAGATCATCTCTTTACGCGACGCTATTTGTTTGTTGATGAGATTGATACGCTCAAGTATAGTTGTGGTGTGCTTTTTGACATCCAGAAAGAGCTTATTGGTATTTCTGATCTCTTCTTGAAGCGCTTGCTGTTGTCTCTGCAAATTATCTATCTGTTTGGTTTGCGAGCGAACGGACAAGAAAACCGACAAAAAAAGAAATATGTACAGAATCTTTTGCATCAATTGGCGGTTAAGATTTTTAATATATCCGCAACAGATGCTTTTGTATAGCCGCTCGGAACAGCTATACCGAGCTGGAAGTTCTCATCCGCCTGAATATCCGAAAAATTAAAACCGATATTTAATTTCCTGCGGGGAGATTCTACGTTCACGTCCATTCGCGAGGGATAAGTTTGATGGCCAACCACCGCAAAATCGGCATATTGCCATTGCAATGAATATTTTTTTTTCGGCTCCAGCAAATGTGTAAAAGCTACCCTATCGCTGCCGTCTATGGTAAAAGTATATTCTATGGCGGATTCTCTATCGGTTGCTTTCAGCAAATAATGCATATCCGATGCCTTTTCTATCTGGAAATTTCTGTAATCGGTATCTTCTACTTGATTTTTACCGGCAACAAAAACGTGATTGGAAAAAAGCGCTTGCAGCGTTTCAAAATCGAAACCAACGGGATAACTTTTCTTCACATCGTCGATGGCTTCCTGCACATATCGTTTATTCATGCGGTCTAACAAGACCAATGTATCGGGTGTTACGTGCAGCCTGAACATTTCTACGCCAAATAAGGGCTGTATAGAAATCTGGATGGCTTTATCTTTCTCTATTTTCAGGTTGGCTTTGGAGCTGAGCGATCTGGTGCCGGTAGCCAAACTCATATTAAATCGGGACGACAATGTATTGTATCTGAATTCATTGTTGAGTATATCGGTAAAGACTTCCCTGTTTTCCTTTTCCTCAACCGGACTCACCGAATACACAATCTGTTTTTTGGATTTGCAAGCATGAAAGCCGAAAACTATCGTTCCCGCAAAGAATATAAAGATTATTTTTTTATAAAGTGATTTCATTCTTCAATGTATTGTTGTTTTGCAATTTTTTCATCCAATGTTTTAGAATCGCTGCCCAATTCTTTGGCTTTTTGCCATTGTTCTACGGCTTTTTCCGTTTCGCCGGTAACGGCAAGCACATCGCCGTAGTGTTCGTGAATCTCTGCCGAAGGCTGTTTTTCGCTGTGTTGTACGGCATTCTGGATATAGATCTTTGCCATTACATACGCGCCTTGTTTAAAAAGCACCCAGCCGTAAGTATCCAAATAAGTGGGGTTGGTAGGCTCTGCTTTAATGGTGATGCCGCTCATTTGTTCGGCTTTGGCCAGGTTTTCGTTTTCCAACGACAGGTAATAACTGTAATTGTTGAGTACGGGCAAATTTTGCGGATTGATCGCCAAAGATTTGTCGTAATTCTCAAAGGCCAATTTCCGGTTACCCAGTTGATAATAAAGATCGCCTATTTGTCCGTAAAAATCCGCTTCAACCAACGGGCTGAGCATGGTGGATTTCTCCAAACCTTCCCGGAAGATTTTCAATGCTTCTTCATATTTTCCTTGCTGGTATTTAGCGCCTCCGTAATAAAAATAAAACTGCGGCGCTTCGGGAATATTTTTCAGGGCATCGCCGGTAATTTCTATAACTTTATTTAGACTGTCGGGTAACGCAATGCGAAGCATTTGCTCATACCCGATTGGGTTTGTAGGGTTGGCTTTGGTGTAAATATCGAACTGTTCCAAGGCTGCATCTTTATCGTTTTGCAGAAGCAGGATATTGCCGAAAAGCAAGTTAAGTTCGGTGTTATTCGGGTACTGCTCGAAGAGCGTTTGGAACAGCGGATTTGCTACTTTTGTATCTTGTTGGTTTTGCTGAAGTATGCCGATATATCGGGAAAGAAGTTGCATTTTCATTTCAACTTCCATTTTCGAGTTCAGGATGGCTTTGGTCAGTTCCGCTTCGGCGGCTTGTTTATTTCCGGTTTTTTCGTAATAATTCACCATCGACAAAATCAGCGGCGGATATTCGGAATCCAAGGCGCGAGCCTTATTATAGAAATTAAGGGCCTTTTTAGGCTGATCGTCTTGCAGATACAGGTCGCCCATTAAAATTAAGTATCTCGGATCGGTGGGATTCTTGTCGATAATTTGCTGCACTTCTTCAAAAGCACGATTTTTTTTGCCCATCATGCTGTAAATCTGAAACTTGTTTAGAGTAACGGCATCGTTTAATCCCACAATTTCTTCGAGCCTATCCAGGGTATTAACCGCTTTTTCTAACTCTCCGTTACCCGAGTATGCATTTGCCAACTCAAAATAGAGTTCCGATCTATCCGGATAAACATCCAGCATATTCTCATAAATATCCACCACATCTTGCTTTCTGTCTAATTCCTTACTCAATCCGGCAAGTATCATGTTGTAATAATAATTCTCGGGATCGTACTTTACCGATTTTTGAAAAAGGTCCAAAGCAACGGTTTTTTCATCGAGAGAACTGTAATATGCGCCAAGCTCAACCAAAACATTGGCATTGGTTGAGTCTATTGCGTAGCAATGCTGAAGAAAATCGAAAGCTTCATCGAATTTATTTTGTGTTTTGGCATTCATGGCTTCGTAGAAATAATAATCGAATTTTCTACGGTCGGCGTCATCCAATACCAATCCTTTTTCCGTATTTATTTGGGAACAAACGTCTAAGGAAAACACAGAAAATAAAAGGATCAATATGCCGTGAAAAGCAACGTTTTTTATATTGTAATTCATTCTTTATTTGTGAGATTTATAATTTTCCGGTATGGCCGAAACCGCCCGCGCCTCTTTCCGAATCATCCAATTCATCTACTTCATTCCATTGAATATGTGCGTGTTGGGCAATTACCATTTGGCAAATCCTTTCTCCGTCGTTAATGATAAAATCTTCGTTAGAGAGATTGACCAATATAACCCTAATCTCACCTCTATAATCGGCATCGATTGTTCCCGGAGAATTTACGATAGAAATTCCGTGTTTAACAGCCAATCCGCTTCGCGGGCGTATTTGCGCTTCGTAACCTTCGGGTAGCTGAATATAAATTCCTGTAGGCACAAGCGCTCTTTGCAACGGCATAAGCGTAACGGGCTCATCCAGATCGGCACGCAAATCCATTCCGGCGGAATAGGGCGTAGCGTATTGCGGCAACTGATGTTTCGATTTGTTTACTATCTTAACTTGCATGTGAGAATTTCAAGATTATAAGACGGAAAAATGACTTGTTTGTTTAAATGTGCGAATTTAAACAATTCCAAGCAATTATTGACGAAATTGATATAATTTAAGGAAATTATCGTTGGGATTTTTTTTGAGAGATTAGATAAAACGCAAAAATTGCATATCTTTGCGTAACTATGAGCGAACAAGACGACCTTTTAAAAAAATTACGCGAAACTATTACCGAACAAGGAATTGACTCGTTTCACATCCTCGAAGACCTGGTGCCGATAGAAGAACAAATGGAATATTTTAAGTTTTTCGAAAAGCTAAGGAGAGAAAATGAGCCTTTTCGGCGGGACGAAGAGGTCGCTGTGCTTTTTTCGCCCGATGAACCGATCGATCGTAAAAAACGAAGTTTATCGTTACTGGCTTCCATCCCCGATGTGAGCGCCTATCGTTCTATCGAAACTTATCACAGCAGTCCGTTGGAGCCGGAATTATCCAACTGGTCGTCAATGGCTTTGGTAAGCAGCCGCATTATTTTAAGCTCCGATCTATCGGGACAACAACAAATTTATGTTTCCTCGGGATTGGGCGGACACGATAAAAGGCTGCGTTTTTTTGCTCTTTTCACCACGAATAATCGGGGATCGTTAACTGATTTGCAGCGCGAAATAGTGGAACGTGAATTTCAATTTCAGTTACAGCAAGCCGAAGTAGAGATCGAGAAATTTGAAATAAAAGACAATTATTTTACTATTCTGATGTTGTTTCCCATTGAAAAAGATGTGAGAACGAACCTAAACGCCGCCGTGAACGAGTGTAATCAATACGGCAATTTTTTAGACCCACGATTCCTTTTCACCAATGTGAAGATATTAAGTGAAAGCGAAATAGAAAACTTACTGACGAAGAAAAATTAGCGTGCGCGTTTCTTGAATACTTTTTTATTTTCTGATTTTCCACCTTCAAATTTTCCTCCGCGTTTCCCAAACTCTTTCTTTTTAAACTCGCTACGAGGCTTGCGGTCACTATCAAACTTTCGCTCAAAAGGTTTTCGGTCAGAATCTTGTCTTCCGTAAGGAGAATTTTCTCTTTTCTTAAATTCACGCGGTTTACGATCACCGTCGAAAGGACGCTCTCTACGCGGCTTACGGTCACTGTCAGAAGATCGTTCGCGGGGTTTGAACGGACGTTCGTCGCTTCGTTCCCGTTTCGGTAATTCGCGGCGGGGTTTTTCGTCGCGATTAAATTCACGCTTTGGCCTTTCTTCATCTCCTTCCTCGGCACGTCTGGAACGACGATAACCTTCTTTGGAATTGCGTTCCAACTGTTCTTTATCCGGGCGGCGACGTTCGGTTTTAGGATGGTCATCGCGTTTTCCTGAAAAAATTTCGTATTCGCGCATTTCACACTCCAATGCACCGTTGTACAAGAAGAATCGGTTCGATGATTTTAACCCTATTTTATCGAAGCTCTCTTTCTTAAATCCCAACACAAAAGCGCGGTATCCGGTAAAAACGTGTTTCAGGCGCTCGCCGATCATTGCGTATAACTCCTCTAAATCTTCCACTTTTATGCGCTCACCGTAAGGCGGATTGGTCATTAAAACGCCGTTTTCAGCCGGATCTTTAGCGTATTGCTGCATGGGTTTGACGCTTAAATCGATGTATTTTTGAAGTCCGGCATTTTTGATGTTTTTTTCGGCAATAGCGATCATTTTCGGAGAAATATCGGAACCGATGATGCGATGCGAGAATTCGCGCGATGTGCTGTCGTCGTTATAAATCTCGCTGAACAAATCGGCATCGAAATCGTTCCATTTTTCAAAAGCAAAATTTTCACGATGAATTCCGGGAGGAATACCCAAGGCAATCATTGCCGCTTCAATCAGCAACGTTCCCGAACCGCACATGGGATCGATAAAAACGCTTTCTCCACGCCACCCCGATTTCAAAATCATTCCTGCGGCAAGCACTTCGCTCAACGGAGCATCGCCTTGCGCCACCCGATAACCGCGCTTGTGCAGTGATTCGCCCGAACTGTCCAAAGCCAGCGTGCATTTATTGTGCGAAATGTGAATATTAAAAACCACATCGGGGTTTGTAAGGCTTACCGACGGGCGTTTTTCGTATTTCTCGTTGAACCAGTCGGCAATGGCGTCTTTCACTTTATATGCCACAAACTTGGAGTGCGTGAAAATATGCGAATATACCACCGCATCGATGGAAAAGGTTTTATCGAGCGACAAATATTCTTCCCAATTCAACTGTTTCAACGCTTCATACACCTCATCGGCGGTTTCGGCTTTAAAATTATATATCGGCTTTAAAATTCGCAATGCTGTACGGCAGTGGGTATTAGCTTTATACATCAGCGCTTTATCACCGGTAAACGATACCATGCGTGTGCCAATTTCCACATCGTCGGCACCCAAATTGGTAAGTTCTTCGGCAAGCACATCTTCGAGTTCCGCCATTGTTTTGGCGATAAGCGGGAATTTTTCGGATTGAATCATTGTTTGATTTTCAGTAATTAAGGTGCAAAGATAGGGACAATTTGCAATTTTGAATTTACGATTTTGGATTTACGATTTTGGATTTTTGTCGATTTAACGTATTGAATTCCTCAAACGTTTTGGATTCATTCGGCAATTCCAGATGTGCGTAATATAGATATGTTTGTTTTCCGCGAAATATACAACCTTAAGCAATCCTTTGGCAACCACCAGCGAGCGATAAACTTTCGACATTCCTTCCAACATAGGTTCAACGGGTGCCATATTCGGAAAATCAGCCAATCAAACCACTTCATCTAAAATTCCATCGTGCATATCGGCTGCAACCTTTTCGCTTTTCTCGTGATAATAATTGTACAGTTCTTCCAAATCCTGTCGGGCTTCGGATGACCAGATTATTTTAAAGGGCTTTTTTTCGCTGTATGTTTTCATGAGCAATTCCCCCACCTGATGCAAATTCTTTTTCTGCCCTTAATGCACGGTCACGCAATTCTTCGGGCGTGAAAAGACAAGGTTCGCGGTTGGCTAACTGAACAAAAAAAGTCTCCAAACGAGACAGCATTTGTTCATCAGTCTCGTCATTTAATATCGCTTTTACAAAGCGGGCTTTTCGTTCAAGTACTGTCATAAAATAATTTTTATGGAGCAAAAATACGTTTTTTAATTGAAAATCAAAAATATTAAAGCAAATCGGAAATAGAATATTCTGTTTTAGCTAATTTACTTCTCCTAAAATCACAACCTTACTTTTATCGATTTGTGCTTCCCCTCATTCCAAAACGCATCTAACGACGTTACCACGTATGTGTAACGGCTATTACCTCCTTCATAAGGCAGCACAAAAAAGTTATCGGAAGTGATTTTCACTATATTTTCCGCCCGATTCACATCCACTTTTTCTCCCTGTTTAAAACGGTAAATTACAAACCGCTGCGCGGTTTCGGGATGGCGCGGTTGCTTATTGTGCTCCCACGTGAGAAAGTGCATATCTTCGGTGAAAACTTCGGCAAGTTTTTTTACGGCATCGGGACGGCCTTTGTGCATATGCGTGTAAGCGGGAATGAGTGATTTTGCCCGATGTGTATTGGTTTGAAAAGTATTCACCACATCGGAATAATTATCTAAAATCAAATAACCGTACCAATAACAATTGCCGTGAACGAACGACATTTCACGCGATTGGCGGATTTTGGTATCCAGCTCGTTTTTATCTACTGCACGTTTTAAATCCTGTCCTATATAAAGCGGCTGCTCAAAGTTATTGGCGTTCCACCAATGCAAAAGCGTGGTATAATCGGCGCGTTCGTGGCCGATTTCCCAATAAAGCTGCGGCAAATTATAATCGATCCATCCTTTTTCCACCCATAGTTTAATATCGGCATACAGGTCGCCGTAATTTTCTAATCCGTTGGTGTCGCTGCCGTTAGGGTCGTTACGTTTGTTGCGGTAAATGCCAAACGGACTGATTCCGAAACGCACCCACGGCTTTGTTCCGGCAATGGTGTATTTGAGCTGCTGAATCAGCAAATTCACGTTATTTCGCCGCCAATCGGCACGTTGGTTGGGTGAAAACCCTTGCGAAGCAGCGTACATATTAAAACTGTTGTCATCAGGGAAAGGCGTTCCGGCAACGGGATAGGGATAAAAATAATCATCCATATGAATGGCATCCACATCGTAGCGAGAAACGATATCGCGCACCACATCGCAAATAAAACTGCGATTTTCGGGCAATCCCGGTTCGAAATACAATTGATTGGCATATTGCACAAAACGTTCGGGATATTTCCAATAAATATGGTCGGGAGCGAGCGTGCTGTTAATATTCGATTTTACCCGATACGGATTCAACCACGCGTGCAGCTCCATTCCGCGTTTGTGGCATTCGTCTATGAGAAATGCCAGTGGATCAAACGACGGATCGTCAGGCGCTTTTCCTTGAGTTCCGGCCAAAAAACGGCTCCACGGCTCCAAATTCGATTTATAAAAAGCATCCGCCTCCGGACGAACCTGAAAGATAACGGCGTTAATCCCTGCTTCATCCAGTTTCCGCACCATATCCGACAGATAAAATTTCATAGCCGAGCTATTCATTTTCTGATATCGGTTTTGTCCTACAGTATGAATCCATGCTCCGCGAAATTCATATTTAGGCGTTGAGTCGGCTTTTTGGGTTAACGCAGGTTGCGTAGTCCCGCATGAAAACAATGTAGTGCCAATGAAAATCACTAATAAAAGTTTGAAGAGAAATTTTACGTTCATAATATGTTAAAAATTAGAAGGAACAAACAAAGAATCGTCGCTTTCAAGCAACAAATCGGGAAGCGGTTGACGCGGGTAAATCACAATACGGCTGTGGTCGGGGAATCTTTTCTCTATTCGCGTGGGCAGATTATCCAAAACCGGAATATGCGAAACATAACCGGAATGCGCTGAAATAAGGATAATCAAATCGTCTTTTTTAATTTGATCGCCGCACGACAGCGGATTGTCCCAATCAATAAACGGCATGAAAGTAAATTTACCGTTTGCAAGCCTGTCATCAATTACTTTTTGCGTGTCGGGATGTCCCAAATGGAAAATCGGAATAGACAGCTCCGACGATAATGCCACAACTTTTTTTACCCATAAACCAAACCCGTCTTCTTTTTCAGCCGACGGCGGGGAAAGGACAACTATACGTTTATGCGTGATAAGTTTTTGTTCAACATGGCAGACAAATAAATTCTTATCCATATTCTTAATGATCAAATCCACTTTTTCACCTAACAACTTCTCCAAAACACCCGCCTTTCCCGGCCAACCGAGGATAACGATATCGGTCATTGTTTCGCGGGCTGTTCTCACAATTCCACTCGCCACATTATGGTCTATGGTGGTAATTATATCCACTTTAACCTCTGCGGCTGTAGCCGTACTCACAAACTCCTGCAACTTTTTTCGAAAATTGACGATATTTTTCTCGGCTTCTCTATCGTTAGCAAAAACGCCCAATAAAGAGATGGGATTTACCGATTTTTTATCTTTCAGCAACAATGCCAGTTGCACGTGATAACCAATGTTAGACGGATTGGCGATGGGAACAAGAATTTTTTCCTGTGCAAACTCGCCCATAGATTCTTTGGTCAACGGCGCATTTTCTTCTCTCAAAGCTATTTTCTTTGCAGAACGTTGCGTAACAAACGATGCCACGATACACGTTAGCAGGATCAGAATAATGGTTCCGTTAAGGATATATTCATCCAGAATTCCTGCACGGTAACCCACTATAATCACCGCTAATGTTGCCGCAGCGTGCGAACTGCTTAATCCGAAGATCAGGTCGCGCTGCACGATTGAGTAACGAAACGTTTTTTGGGTAAGATAGGCAGCAACCCATTTCCCGATAATAGCCGCCACTGTAAGCACAATCGCTACTATTATGGTTCTCGGCCCGTTCAACACAACTGAAATATCCACTAACATTCCTACGGAAATGAGGAAAATCGGTATAAAGAGTGCATTCCCGATAAATTCGATGCGGTTCATCAACGCCGATGTATGCGGTATCAATCGGTTTAATGCCAAACCGGCAGCAAAAGCGCCGATAATCGGTTCAATGCCACCTAACTCAGCCAAAAATCCGGCGGCAAAAACAATGAAAAGTACAAAAATGTAATTGGTATATTTTTCCGTTTCGGCTTTCTGAAAAAACCATTTAGCGATTCGGGGAACAACGTAAAACAGAATAACGGAAAACACAGCCAACGAAATAAGCAGTTTCACGAGAAATCCCATATTCAATCCGCCGCTGCTGTTGCTCATCACGAGCGCAAGAATGATCAGCACAGCCGTATCGGTAAGGATAGTTCCACCAACGGTTACTGCCACCGCTTGATTTTTAGATACTCCTAAACGACTGACAATGGGATAAGTAACCAACGTATGAGTGGAGAACATACTTGCCGTAAGGAAACTCGCGTTCGCATCGTAACCCAAAAGATAATAACAGACGGGAAATCCAATAATGAGCGGAATGGCAAAAGTATAAAACCCGAAAACGAGACTTTTATTCTTGTTCAGCGTGAATTCGTTCAAATCCAATTCCAAACCCACAATGAACATGATGTACAGCAATCCGATGGATGAAAACATTGAAACGCCGGCGTTGTTGCCATCGATTAACCCCAAGCCGTAAGGCCCTATGATCACTCCCGCCAAAATCAACCCGATAATGCTCGGCACATTGATGCGGCGCAAAATAATAGGCGCTAATAAAACAATTAGCAGCAATACTGTGAAAATCAATACGGGATTTGTAAACGGAAGGGCAAACTCGTGCGCTAAATCTGATAAGAAATCGTTCATTTGTCCTGATTTTGTGGTCTTGAAAACTCTACTTACTATGACTTCTGTGTTCTATAATTAGCAAAAATAGTCAAAAATTTTTATTTATTGGCGTTCGCTCATTTTTTTGTCCTATCTAAAGTGATTATCTTTGCGGGTTGAACAAAAATTATGAGTAATTCCAAAGAGATAGAAATTAAGGGAGCGCGCGTTAATAATCTGAAAAACATCGACGTACGAATCCCTCGAAATACATTTACGGTTATTACAGGCTTATCGGGTTCGGGAAAGTCATCGCTTGCTTTCGATACGCTGTACGCCGAAGGGCAACGGCGTTATGTGGAAAGCCTTTCGTCTTATGCGCGGCAATTTCTTGGGCGAATGAACAAGCCCGAATGCGATTACATTAAAGGCATTCCGCCTGCCATTGCCATCGAGCAGAAAGTTACCACGCGCAACCCACGCTCTACTGTTGGTACTTCCACCGAAATCTATGAATATCTGCGTCTGCTTTTCGCGCGCATTGGCAAAACCATTTCACCCGTTTCTGGCAATGAAGTGAAACGTCACTATGTGCACGATATCATCCACAAAATGCAGGAATACCGCGAAGGAACGCGATTGGCAGTATTATCATCCATTCAACTTCGTAACAGACGCAGTCTTTCGGAACAACTCGAAATTTTGCTGAAAGAAGGTTTTACTCGTGTGGATGTGGGCGAGCAGTTTTATCGGATTGATAAGTTGTTGCAACAGAAAAAACTACCCGCGCACGAAGAGGTGTTGCTCGTTATCGACCGCCTTTCCTGCTCATCCGATAAAGCGAACATCAATCGCCTGTCCGATTCGGTGGAAACGGCGTTTTTGGAAGGAAATGGCGAGTGTATCGTTCGTTTTTGGGGAGAAAAAGGAATGGAATCGTTCACTTTTTCTAATCGTTTTGAGGCTGACGGCATCGTGTTCGAAGAACCATCGGATATGATGTTCAACTTCAACAGTCCGGTTGGAGCTTGCCCTAAATGCGAAGGTTTCGGTAAAGTTATCGGGATTGACGAAAATTTGGTAATACCCGATAAGAGCCTTTCGGTTCAGGAAGAATGTGTACAATGTTGGAAAGGCGAAAAAATGAGCGAGTGGCGCAAAGAATTCGTGTATAACGCCTACAAAGCTGATTTTCCGATCCACCGGGCTTATTACGATTTGAACGAACACGAAAAGGATATTTTGTGGAACGGGCGGCACAATTTGGGTATTTACGGCATTAACGATTTTTTTCAGATGCTCGAAAAAAATCTGTATAAAATACAATACCGGGTTATGTTGGCGCGCTATCGCGGCAAAACGGATTGTCCTGCTTGCAAAGGCGCACGATTGAAGCCCGAAGCCGCTTACGTGAAAGTGGGCGAAAAATCCATCAGCGAATTGGTTTTACTTCCGATCACGGAATTGAAAGTTTTTTTCGACAACCTGCAACTTGACGAAACCGATTCCGCCATCGCCTTGCGCTTACTCACTGAAGTCCATAACCGCCTGCAATTTATGATCAATGTGGGATTGGGATATTTAACGCTCAACAGGTTATCGAACACGCTTTCGGGCGGTGAAAGTCAGCGCATTAATTTGGCGTCATCGCTCGGCAGCAGCTTGGTGGGCTCGTTGTACATTTTGGACGAACCGAGTATCGGACTGCACTCACGCGACACGTATCTTTTGATTCAGGTGTTGAACGATTTGCAGAAACTCGGCAACACGGTTATCGTGGTTGAACACGATGAAGAAATTATACGCGCTGCCCACCATATTATCGACATCGGCCCCAAAGCCGGACGATTGGGCGGCGAGGTGATGTACCAAGGAAATGTTCAGGAATTGGAGAAAAATACCGACAGCTACACGGTGAAATACCTGACGGGAGAAGAACAGATCGAAGTACCGAAAACCCGCCGTAAATGGAACAACTACATTGAAGTGAAAGGCGCCCGGCAAAACAATTTGAAGAATATCGACGTGAAATTCCCGCTAAACGTAATGACGGTGGTTACAGGCGTGAGCGGATCGGGCAAATCGTCGCTCGTGAACGATGTGTTTTACAATGCTCTGCAACACCACTACAAAGGCGGAGCCTTGGAACAAAGCGAGTTTAACGGCATTTCGGGCGATTTAAAACTGATAAAATCGGTGGAATACGTAGATCAAAATCCTATTGGGAAATCGTCGCGTTCCAACGCTGTTACCTATTTGAAAGCCTACGACGAAATCCGAAAACTGTTTGCGGCGCAGCCGCTTGCGAAGCAAATGAATTACAGTCCGGCCTATTTTTCGTTCAACGTGGAAGGTGGGCGCTGTGAAGAATGCAAGGGTGATGGCACAATAACGGTTGAAATGCAGTTTATGGCCGATATTCAGTTGGAATGCGAATCGTGCCACGGCAAACGGTTTTCACCCGAAGTACTTGAAGTGGAATACAAAGGCAACACAATTTACGATATTTTGGAAATGACGGTTGACCAGGCCGTAGATTTTTTCGGCGCGCAAAAAGGCGCCACCGAAAAGAAAATTACCAAAAAAATGCAGCCCCTCAAAGACGTTGGGTTAGGTTATATAAAACTCGGACAATCGTCGTCCACATTATCGGGTGGAGAAAATCAACGCGTGAAATTAGCCTATTATTTGGGCGAAGAAAAGTCGCTCCCAACCATTTTTATTTTCGACGAACCCACCACCGGACTGCACTTTCACGATATAAAAACGCTTCTTAAAGCGTTTGACGCACTTATCGAACGCGGACACACGGTTATAATTATCGAACATAATATGGAAGTGATCAAATGTGCCGATCACATCATCGATATCGGCCCCGAAGGCGGAAAAGCCGGTGGTTATATCGTGTGCGAAGGCACTCCGGAAACTGTGGTAAAGTGCAAGGAGTCGCACACGGGTCAGTTTTTGAAGGAAAAGCTTGACTGATTGAGTAAAAAAACATACTTTTGAAAAAAAATAGACTCTATGCACAAAAGACATACCGCCAGAGAAACGTATTTCAAAGAACTTGCCCAAACAAGTGAAAAATATTTCATTCCTTTCATTAAAAAACAGAAACCGATAACAGACAGACTTTCAATATTTGAAATTGGGTGCGGAGAAGGTGGCAACTTACTACCCTTCGCTAAACGCGGATGCAAGGTTACAGGAATTGATATATCCGAAACCCGAATAAAACAGGCTAACGATTTTTTTGCTTCCGAAAAAGCACAAGGTATTTTTCTTCTCAAAGATATTTTTTCGTATAACTCCCTAGCGGCAGAGAGAGAGAGAGAGAGAGAGAGAGAGAGATACGATATAATTATCACTCACGATGTAATTGAGCATGTCCGCCAAAAAAAAGAATTGCTTGCCATAGCCGCTTCTTTATTGCATGCGCAAGGAAGCATTCACGTAGGATTTCCACCGTGGCAGATGCCGTTTGGCGGACATCAGCAAATCGCAAAGGATAAATACGTTTCGCGCATTCCGTTCATTCATCTGCTTCCTACATTTTTGTACCAGAAAATACTAAAAAAAGTTGAAAATAAAGCTGTTATAGAAGAATTGTTAGATATAAAAAAGTGCGGGACAAGCATTGAATTGTTCAAAAAAACAGTAAGCGCGACTTGTTTAAACATATCCGATGAAGTGTTTTACTTTATTAATCCGCATTACGAAACAAAGTTCGGCTTAAAACCCCGAAAATTATGGACTGTAATTTCGCTCATTCCTTGGGTTCGGAATTTCTTTACAACTTCCTATTTCTGTATTTTGGCCAAATAATCCATCATGTTCTCATTATTAATAAACATCCAATTCACCCGTCTTCTTTTAAGCAAACTTGCCCTTGCCTGCTAAACATTGGTCTGTTAAGGGCAAAGCTGACGGTTATGTCGTGTGCGAAGGCACTCCGGAAACTGTGGTAAAGTGCAAAGAGTCGCACACGGGTAGGTTTTTGAAGGAGAAATTGAAATAAAAAAAGGCGCCGAAAGCGCCTTTTTTTAAAATAATTCTCAATAATTTATTTAAGGATGAACTTAGTTTTTACAGAAACTCCATTGGAAATTACATCTGCAATATAGACTCCCACAGGTAGTTCTGAAAGATTAACTATTTGTGAATTAACTTTTTTCACAAGATTTCCGGTAATACTATAAATACTAACTTCTGTTACACCACTTCCTAAAACCACTACTTCTTTGTTCTTCACAACCAAACTTACTTTTACTTCACGTTCGCTGTCAATTGAAAGGGGAGGATTATCCGTGATATCGTACATTTCCCAGTTATCGATATATCCATAACCCGTATTCAAATCGTGGTGATTAAAGAAAGTAAATGGAGGCTCAGGAAAAGATGCTCCGGCTGTAAAAGTAAAATCTAAAGGTATCCACTCGCCGTTGGTATCTATTTTACGTTCAACATCTAAACCTTCGGCGGTTCCTGCATGTCTGATGGTTATTCTGTTTTCTCCACCTACAGTCTTGATCATTGCTCTCACTCGATAAGTTCTGTTTGGTTGAAGTTTACCATCCAACGAGACATCAAGAGAACCTGCTGTCATACTTACACCGTTACCTACTTCAATAGCATTAGGACCGCAAAATACATTTTCGGGTTCTGCTACGTTATTCACTACTCTTCTTGCACCCCATCCAATAAAGTTAGAGAGGCTGTTACATTCGGGGTCTGGAATTAAATTCGGAACAACTGTGTACAATGGGTTAAAGCAAGTTGTATTTGTTGATCTTACAAGAACATCTTTTGTTGCAGTACCACTAGTTAATGTAATAACTCCGTCAACGGCAGTAGTTCCATCATAAGTAACTGTTACTACCGTTCCTTGAGCATCGGCGGGAATAGTAACAGGATCTACAGAGATTCCAGCGGGTGCGGTAACCGTGATAGGATCAGTTAATGCAATTCCGGTAACAGTGAAGGAAGTAGTTGTGAAATTCGGGCTTACACCCACGCCACTTATAGATGTTACAAGAAGCGGAGAATCTTCTGCGCCTTCGTTGTTCAAATATTTTATATTTTCTAAGGTGAGCGGTGTATCATAAATACTGAGTTTATGAATCAATCCTGTCCATCGAGGTTGGTCAGTCCAGCCGCCTCTTCCTAACCATGCAAGTTGATTGGATATAGTAGAAGTAGTGAAAATGGCATCGGTTTTAGTACCCACCAAAATACCATCCATATAAAAACTTAATGTGGTTGCAGCATTATTTACAACGGCAACAACATGGCGGAGTTTCCTATCCACAATAGGATAAGTTGGTACTGCAATTTCCACACCTCCGTTTTTCATAAAAACAGACCCTCTATCTTCGCCTCCGCGCACAGCCGTGTATGCCAAACACATATCACCTCCGCCCCCGGAAACGGGGTTACTGGTTGCACCGAAATAGAAAGGCATATAATATTCCCAACCTGCAGTAGAGGTAAACCACATTTCAATAGAAACCCCGTCTGGATAAGTGTTTATATTTAAATTATCGGTTGAAATTTCAGCATAACCACCACCTGTCAAATCGAGTGCTTGATTCTGCAATTCAGCGCCTTCCAATAAAGTTGTAGTAAGACCGCCAACTAAATCGGTAGCGGTGCCATCATCATAAGTCCATTGATGTTTCAAATTTCCCGAGGATGGAGCAACCGGCGTTATGGATATTTGCTCATTGTAAAGGAATTGAATATTATCACCAGTTAGTGCCAAGTCGTAGATACGGAAATCGTCCAAACTTCCTTGCCAGTTAGCATCCCAGGCCCACCAACCGCCTCTACCAAACCATGCGGAAGCATTGGAAAGGTTTTGGATAGCATTTACAGGAATTTTAACGGTTCCTTGAAGAGCGCCATCAAGGTATAATTTTAATTCCGTACCTTTAATTGTATAGGCAACGTGATGTAACTGGCCATCATGATATTCGTGCCCGTTTACACCAAGTTCTCCGGTTCCCGCTTCAATGATTGCTCTGGAGTAATCACGATTTTGCCCTCTTAAAGGAGTATAACCGGTGAAAGCGAATCCACCCTCACCCATTCCATTAACCGTATCGCCAAAGTAAAATAAGAAATGAAAAGCAGGATTTGCGCCTACCGTAGAAGTAAACCAAGCGGAGAAAGTTAACTCCGTATTGGTGTTGATTGCCAAAGCGGCTGCATCGAGATCGGCATAACCTCCCTCTAGTACAAGCGAGCCACTCCTCACTTCAGCTACACCATTCGTCCATCCGGTTACTCCCCCCACCACATCGGTAAGGTCAGTGTCGAAGGTCCAGTGATGTTTTAGATTCGCTGTGCCGGGATCAACCTGAGCCATAGTAAAACCTGCTATCATAAGCAGGGATAAAAAAAAGTAAACTTTTTTCATTGCGATAAATTTTAAAGTTGAATAATGATATTAATTAACCATAATAAATCCAGTTAAACGATTAACTTAATTAAAAATAATCATCATAAGCTTTACGTCAAACTATTTTATTTGTTGTTATGCAAATATAATATCTGTTTTGACAAATTTGCAATTTATATTACTGCTTTTTTTATTTTTAACAATAATTATATTAGAAGCGTTAACTAATATTTCTAATAATACAATAACAAATAATTATTGTTAGTACAATCAGGGCCGCCCATCTACCGAAAAGAATTCTCTCCGCTTTCGGATATCTCTCTTTTCCTCCGAAATACTGAAAATAAATCCCGAGAATAATGTAGGGAATTACTATCGGAACCAGTAAATTATGAGCGAAAGCGTTCCCTATTCTAAAATGCAGCAAATCGTGAATGGCGCGCTGCGACCCACACCCGGGACATTCGTAGCCGGTAATCAAGAGCGACGGGCATTTAGGAGCCAGCACTTCCTCCTCAGGATCGAAAAAATAGAATAAAAAAGCACCTGCCACAAGCACAAGGCTTATGGCAGATACGATAATTATCTTTCTCCTTTTGTTCAAACAAAAATTACTTAATAGTTATAACTACTCGAATTTTCAAGAATGGATTCCATATAATCGGGCAAATTACCGGTTGCGAACATGGCAATTAAAATAGTGTAATAAATTAGCGCTGCAACTACGGCGACCAACGTCCATGTTTTGGCATTTTTCGACGCTTTAACCGATTCTGCATATCTTCCGTTGTTGTACAGCGAATCTACTTTCGCTGCAAAAATAATTCCCACGATCCCAAATGGCAAGCAGCACAGTAATGTTGCCACAATAGATTGCCACAACCAGCTTGTCGGTTTCATTGGCGGAATTTCGTTACTTGTATTTGTCGGCGGCAAAACCGGCGGCTCATTTTCAGATATCGGCGTAGGCCTTACATCTTGATATTCTTGATTTTCCATATCTAATTACATTTCATAAACCGATCCGTTAAAAATATCAGTAACGCCCGCAACCGAACCGGCAAACACAATAATCAAAATAATTCCAATTATCCACAAAGCGGCCCATGCAATGGAAATCCACAAAGCGATTTTTGTCCAACGTCCGGCTTGGCGCGACGATTCCAAAGCCGATTGATATTGCCCTCTTGCAAATTGCGATTCCACTTGCGAGGCATTTACAATACCGATAATTCCGAGCAAACTCAAAAAACTGCCACAGAGAATAAACGGCAAAATGGTAGCCAAAATAGATTCCAACAACCAAGTCTTTGGCATTGGTTGCGGCGTTTGCCCCGGAGCGTGAGTAGCAGGTTCTACCACCGGCGGCTGCTGACTAGGATATAAAGGCTCCGCGACAGGAGCAACCCCTTCAAAAAGGTAATTCAATTCCGCAACCTCCTCGGCACGTTTCCATTCATTCATTCCTTGTGTCCAAACCAAGGTGTCTTTTCTAACATTTTCTTTCTTAAGTTCATCGGGCAAAAAGGTTCCTTTTTGTTTTCCTTCGGCGTCAATGTAAAAATAATGGTTCATAATCGTAATTTTTTATTTGTAATCGTTTGGCGTTATATGAATTGTTTTGATAATAGTTCCTACGCTATCTGCGTAAATGTAGTCGATGTTCAATTTATTTTGGGTGAAGATTTTTAAATCGGGATTGAGATTGAACTCGTTTTTCATATTATTTTTGACATTTGCTTCACTCTCCTTTAATAAAAAAGAAGGGTCATTTGTATTGACGATTCTGTACAGATATTGAAAAGTGTTATCTTCAGTAACTTTCGCGCCCATAAAAATTGTAAAAGTATCCAATTGTTGAGGTGCGGATTGATTTAGATTCTTTGCCATTTCCGTTAGCTGGGTATGAAGTCTTTTTTCGTTTGAACAGTTAAAAAAGATGAGCAAACTTACAATAACGAAGAAAAGATGTAGTGTTTTGCGCATAGCATAATGTTATTTAGCGCAAATGTAAGAAAGTTTACTTACGACGGAAAATTTTCTTTGATTATTTTTGCAGATAGCCGTAAAAAATTTTTGGCAGAATGTCTCACGACATCCTGCCAAATTTGTTAACCTTAAATCTAATACTATTATGAAAAAACCACGTGGCAAATATAAAAAAGAAATATTTATTAAACAAATAATTTCAATAAAAAATTAAAAAATAATTATTTTTATCAAAATGTAAGTGAATTCAGATAATTGGTAAACCCATACCTGTTATTTTGCGATACAAATCGAGGGCATACACGTCGGTCATTCCCGAGACATAATCGATGACTGATTGGATTTTTCCGTATAAAGTCGGAGAATTTGTTTCGTACTGCTCAGGAATGCGTTGCAACAACAATTTAGAATATTCGTGTTCGGGATTTTGAATGGCATCGGTAAAAGTTTCCAATAAAAACCCGATAATCCGGTATCCGGCCAACTCGATATCCAACACGTCTTTCGACCGATAAATATTTTCCACCGCAAAATTGGAACACGTTTTATATGCCTCTTTCGCCTTCGGCGAAATATTTTTTATGAGTGTACCCTCAAATTTACCTGCAAGAATTTGTTCTTTGTTTTCCAAAAAAACGCGCGAACATTCGTTTACCAACAACCCGATCACACTTGCGCGTAAATAAGCAATCTGCTCATTTACATCGCTTACCAATTCCAAATTTTTAAGTCTTTGCTGTAATTGATCTCCCTCAAAAAAACCGAGTAACAGTTCTTTGGCTTTTTCAGTAGAAAGTAAATGCAGCTTGTGCGCGTCTTCAATATCCATTACCTGATAGCAAATATCGTCGGCAGCTTCCACCAAATACACGAGCGGATAGCGCGAAAATTTCAGCGAATTTTCGTTCAATTGCTTAATTCCCAAACTCGATACAATTTGCGCGTACGCCTGCTCTTCCGACGCGAAGAAACCAAACTTGTTTTTTCCGCCGCTCAATTCCGACGAGTACGGGTATTTCACGATAGAAGCCAACGTGCTGTACGTTAATGCAAAACCGCCTTCCCGACGGCCTCGGAATCGGTGCATCAATAAACGAATGGCGTTAGCGTTTCCTTCAAAACAGGTAAAATCCGTCCAACGGCCACCTTCACTTTCCACTTTAGGTTGTAGAACCTTGCCTTTTCCTTCGGAGAAAAAAGTGGAAATGGCTTTTTCACCCGAATGGCCGAACGGCGGATTTCCTAAATCGTGCGCCAAACACGCGGCCGAAACTATCGACCCGATCTCTTCGAAATGCGCATCCAACGCCGGATATTTCTTTCGCAATTCCCGCCCGACGTTTTCGCCCAACGAACGCCCCACGCTCGAAACCTCCAAGCTGTGTGTCAACCGGTTATGCACAAAAACGCTTCCTGGAAGCGGAAAAACCTGCGTTTTATTTTGCAATCGGCGAAAAGGCGACGAAAATATCAACCGGTCATAATCGCGCTGATACTCTGTGCGTTCGTGCTTGTTTTTATCGTGATAGCCTTCCAATCCAAGCCGTTTGGTGGAAAGCAGCTGCTGCCAATTCATCATAAAAATTAGTATTTTGAAACACAAAGATAGAATAAAGTTTTGGGCGTTAAAAAAGAAGATATTTTCATTTTTTAAATCCAATTTATGTAGGCAAATTATCCAAATAGCGTTAAATTTGTACCTTAATTTCAGAAAGGCTTATCAATGACTGATCAAATCAAGCACGAATGCGGTATCGCGATGATCCGCCTCCTCAAACCTCTCGATTATTATTACAAAAAATACGGTTCCTGGCAATATGGTTTAGACAAATTGTATTTGCTGATGGAAAAACAACACAACCGCGGACAGGAAGGCGCCGGGTTGGGCGCGGTGAAATTGGAATCGGCTCCGGGAAACGAGTTTATTTTCCGTGAAAGAGCCCTTGGCTCAAGCGCCATTTCCGAGATTTTTGGTAATGTGCACAAGACTTTCAAAGAATTTAAAGAAAAGCAGCTTCAGGACATCGATTTCGTAAAAAAATCGGTTCCGTTTGCTGCCGAATTATTTATTGGACATTTGCGTTACAGTACCACAGGCAAAAGCGGCTTAACGTATGTGCATCCGTTGCTGCGGCGTAATAACTGGGCATCGAGAAGCCTCGCGCTCGCGGGAAACTTCAATATGACCAACGTAGATGAAATGTTTGAGCAACTGATTCTGGAAGGACAACATCCGCGCGATTATGCCGATACGTTTGTAATGCTGGAATCGCTCGGGCATTACCTCGACCGCGAGGTACAATATCAATACGATCGTACCGAAAAAGCCAATTTGAACGGGCAGGAAGTGAGCCACCTTATTGAAGAAAAACTCGATATTCCATTCCTTTTGAAACGTGCAAGCAAAATCTGGGACGGCGGCTACGCGCTTTGCGGGCTGATTGGTTGCGGCGATACATTTACATTGCGCGATCCGTGGGGA
The DNA here is from genome assembly GCA_023424395.1 of Bacteroidota bacterium. Classification (GTDB taxonomy): domain Bacteria; phylum Bacteroidota; class Bacteroidia; order Bacteroidales; family Dysgonomonadaceae; genus JAFADY01. The sequence goes on from JAFADY010000037.1 coordinate 63,954, forward strand.
ATTCGCTCCGCATTTTATTATCACGATGATGAAGTAGCAGTTGTGGCTTCAGAACGTCCCGTAATACAAACCGCTTTCAACCTGAAAAAAGAAGATGTTCACGAATTGAAACCCGGTGAGGCTTTTATTGTAAAACGAAACGGAAAAATAAACCTGACACAGATTTTGGACCCCAAAGAAAAAATAACGCCTTGCTCTTTTGAACGCATTTATTTCTCACGTGGGTCGGATTACGATATTTATCGCGAAAGAAAAAAACTGGGAGAATTGCTCGTTCCAAAAATTATGGACGCGATTGATAATGATTTTGATAACAGCGTTTTCTCTTTTATTCCCAACACGGCAGAAGTGGCGTATTTCGGGATGCTTGAGGGACTCGAAAATCATTTCAATCACACCAAAGCGGTGGAATTGCTGGAAAAACGCGACCAATTAACTCCCGATGAAGTAGAATCCATTCTGTCCAAACGTGTGCGCTCGGAGAAAGTGGCCATAAAGGACATCAAATTGCGTACATTTATTGCGCAGGGAAATACCCGAAACGATTTGGCTGCACACGTTTACGATGTTACGTACGGCTCGTTGCGCCGTGAAAAAGATTCGCTGGTGATCATAGACGACAGCATCGTTCGCGGAACTACGCTGAAACAGAGTATCATAAAAATCCTCGACCGCTTAGACCCGAAAAAAATAGTAATTGTATCATCTTCACCGCAAATTCGCTATCCTGATTGTTACGGCATCGATATGTCGCGAATGAGCGAATTTATCGCATTCAAAGCGGCAATTGCGTTGCTCAAAGAACGTGGAATGCAGAACGTAATAGACGAAGTGTACGAAAAATGTGTGGAGCAGAGCCGGAAACAGAAAGAAGAAATCGTGAATCACGTAAAAGGGATTTATGCTCCATTTACCGAAGAGGAAGTTTCGGACAAAATTGCTCAAATGCTTACCGACGAAGATATTAAAGCAAATGTAAAAATTGTCTTCCAAAGCATTGAAGATCTGCACAAAGCCTGCCCCGCCAATAACGGCGACTGGTATTTTTCGGGCAATTATCCCACTCCCGGCGGGAACAGATTGGTTAATAATGCGTTTATTAATTATATAGAAGGCCAAGAAAACAAAGCCTACCAATATTCATTTAATTTTTCAAGAAACGGCGGATGATAGAACGCATTATAATTTTAGAAAGTATTGATCCTGTGGTGTTTTTTGGTATCAACAACAACAATATTCAGTTGCTGAAAACGTTGTTCCCGAAACTGCGCATTGTGGCGCGCGGGAATGTGATAAAAGTGATTGGCGAAGAGGAAGAACTCGCTATTTTTGAAGAAAAAATACACGAATTGGAGAAATTCAGCATCGAAATGAACGTGCTGAAGGAAGAAGACATTCTTGACATCGTGAAAGGAAAAGCGCCTACAATTGTCAATCAAGACAATTTGATCATTCACGGCATGAACGGGAAACCCATTGTGGCGCGCACCGCCAATCAGAAAAAACTGGTGGAAGCGTTCGACGAGAACGATATGGTTTTCGCTATTGGCCCTGCCGGTTCGGGAAAAACATACACAGCAATTGCGCTGGCTGTTCGTGCGTTAAAAACAAAACAGGTTCGCAAGATCATTCTCAGTCGTCCGGCTGTGGAGGCGGGCGAAAAACTCGGTTTCTTACCCGGTGATATGAAAGAGAAAATCGATCCATATCTGCAACCACTCTATGATGCGCTCGAAGATATGATTCCGCCGCTGAAACTGAAAGAATATATCGAAAACAAGATCATACAAATTGCGCCGCTCGCTTTTATGCGCGGTCGCACGCTGAATGATGCCGTTATCATTCTCGATGAAGCGCAGAACACCACCAAGCCGCAAATCAAAATGTTCCTCACCCGATTAGGAATGAATGCCAAAATGATTGTAACGGGCGATGTAACACAAATTGATTTGCCACCATCGCAACAATCGGGTTTAATCCACTCGATGCGTTTACTGAAAGGCATAAAAGGAATTGCCACTGTAGAATTCAACAAAAAAGACATCGTTCGCCACAAACTCGTGCAAAGAATTGTGGAGGCGTATGAGAAGGAGGATGTTTCTCATCAGTTGAAAAAGAAAGAAGAGTGAAGTCTTGCCTTTCAGGCAGAGGTTCTTTTAGAAATTACGAACCTTAAGTCAATGACCTAAGATTATAAAATAGCACCTTGCAGGTGTACTGAGTGAAGTTAAACACCCTCTGTCTTAATAAGAAATGGCTCTTTCGTACCGGTTTTCAGGCATATAAAAATTTATCAATTGTCCTGAAAGGACAGATTTTCATAACCGCAGTGACAACGTCCTGCGGACAAAACAACGAAGTAAATTCTGCCTGAAAGGCAGGACAAAAGGAGAATGAGTTATACAAGTTTATTATATCACATAGTGTTCCGCACCAAATATGGAAAAAATACAATTTCCGAGCCACACGAAAAAGAATTGTACGCATACATTATGAGAATAATCAGCAACAAAAAGTCAAAACTCTATCGAATTGGCGGAACAGAAAACCACATTCATTTGTTAGTGGATATACATCCGACTTTTGCCGTTTCGGATTTTATGAAAGAGTTGAAAGAATATTCAAGCAAGTGGATGGCAACGAATCCGAATTTTCCCGATTTTGAAGGATGGGCGGTCAGTTTTGCCGCACTCACATACAACTTGAATGATAAGCAAATGATTATAGAGTATATCAAAAATCAAAAGGAACAGCACAAAACGGTCAGTTTTGAGGAAGAATATAGAAAATTATTGATTGAAAATGGTATTGATATCGATGAACGATATTTTTTGAAAGATTAGAAAGTCCTGCCTTTCAGGCAGAAGTCTTTTTACATTGCTAACCTTGGGTCGATGACCCAAGGTTATGAAGATAACACCTTTCAGGTGTGCCGAAAAATAATATACTATAAGAGACTTGAAAAGTCAGATTTTAATAACCGCAGGTCATCGACCTGCGGAAAGAAATATCACCACTCAGCCACTGCCTGAAAGGCAAGACAAGAAACAAAACTCAAAACATAAAATTATAATATAATGAACACCCTAACAACCACCAACTACACCTTTCCCAATCAAACCAACGTGTATCACGGAAAAGTACGCGATGTGTACAGCATCGGCAACGACACATTAGTGATGATTGCTACCGACCGAATCTCCGCGTTCGATGTAATTCTGCCCGAAGGAATCCCTTATAAAGGACAGGTTCTCAATCAAATCGCAGCAAAGTTTTTAGACGCTACCGCTGACATCGTCCCCAACTGGAAACAAGCATCACCCGACCCAATGGTTACCGTGGGCGTACGATGCGAACCCTTTAAAGTAGAAATGGTCATCCGCGGATACATCACAGGAAGTGCGTGGCGCGAATACAAAAAAGGTGCGCGCACACTGTGCGGATTGCCTTTACCCGAAGGAATGCGTGAAAATCAAAAGTTCGACACGCCCCTAATCACGCCTACCACGAAAGCCGACGAAGGACACGATGAAAATATTTCGCGCGAAGAAATCATTGCCCAAGGCTTGGTAAGCAAAGAAGACTACGAACAATTGGAAAAATACACCTACGCTCTTTTCCAACGCGGAACCGAAATGGCTGCCGAAAAAGGCTTGATTTTGGTGGATACCAAATACGAATTCGGCAAAAAAGATGGAAAAATTTATTTGATTGACGAAATACACACACCCGATTCATCACGCTATTTTTACAAAGAAGGTTATGAAGAACGATTTGAGAAAGATGAAGAACAAAAACAGCTCTCGAAAGAATTTGTCCGCAAATGGCTTATGGAGAACGGATTCCAAGGACAAAAAGGACAACAAATCCCCACAATGACTACCGAATATTGCAACAGCGTATCGGAACGCTACATCGAATTGTACGAAAAAATTGTAGGCGAAACTTTTGTAAAAGCCGATGCAAAAGATTTGGAAACACGCATAGAGAAAAATGTGAAAGAATATTTGGAAACAGCTAAATAATAAGATATGTCTTACAAAGTAGAACAAGTTCGTCCTTACGAAACTGATAAATCCAAAAAAGAACAAGTAGAAACGATGTTCAACGAAATTGCACCCAATTACGACCGTCTCAATGGGCTGCTTTCACTGGGTGTCGATGAATATTGGCGGAGAGAATCCATAAAAGCGTTGAAACCCTACAAACCCGAATACATCCTTGATATTGCTACCGGAACGGGAGATTTCGCCATTCTCGCACAAAAAATCCTACAACCCAAACGCATTATCGGAGTCGATATTTCCGAAGGAATGATGGACGTGGGCAGAGAAAAAGTAAAACGAAAAGGCTTGGAACACATTATCACATTTGACAAGCAAGACTCATCGGCTCTCACATTTCCCGACGAAACGTTCGATGCGGTAACCGCCTCCTTCGGTGTGAGGAATTTCGAGAATATCGATGCAAGTTTCACCGAAGTGTTTCGCGTACTCAAACCCGGTGGCGTATTTCTCTTTATAGAACTGACAACGCCTGAAACCGCTCCGATGAAAAATCTGTATTCTCTTTACACAAAATACATAATGCCTGTTTTATCGGACACAATGGCAACCGAACAGCGCGCTTACGAGTACCTGCCGGAATCTATCGCCGCCTTCCCGCAAGGAAAAGAGATGATGTTGATTCTCAAAAAAAATGGGTTTACAAATATTCGGTTGAGACGGTTTACATTGGGAATTGTAACGTTGTATATGGCGGAAGCCCCCTCCAACTCCCCCAAAGGGGGAGAGAAGCAGAATCCATAATAATGCACACTAACATCAATAATACGCTGCCTGCCCATTTCCCCCCTTCGGGGGGAGCAAGGGGGGCTGTTTACGGCCTTATCGGTTTTCCGCTAAAATACTCCTTTTCATCGAAGTTTTTCACCGAAAAGTTTGAGCGGGAAGGTATCAATGCGGAGTATTTGAATTTCGAGATCGAAGATATTCTGCAGCTCAGAGAAGTTATTGTTTTTAATCAGCATTTGCGTGGATTAAATGTAACTATTCCCTATAAAGAGAAAGTTATTCCGTTTTTAAACGAAATTTCGCCCGAAGCGCAAAAGATCGGTGCGGTAAACGTGATCAAAGTGGAGCGCCGACCTAACGATATGTATTTTTACAACCTCGTTGGTTATAATACTGATTACATCGGCTTTAAAAACTCCATCTTACCGCTTATCCGCCCCAAAATTCACAAAAAAGCGCTGCTTTTGGGAACGGGTGGCGCATCAAAAGCCGTAGCGCAAGCGCTGAACGATTTGGGCATTTCGTGGAAATACGTTTCACGCACATCGGACGAAAACAAGTTTACTTACAGTGAACTCTCTTCCGAAATTCTATCGGAATACAAAATAATCGTAAATTGCTCGCCCGTAGGCACTTTTCCGAATACGGACGAATGTCCCGATATTCCGTACAAACTCCTCACATCCGAACATCTGTTGTACGATTTGGTATATAATCCGGCCGAAACGCTCTTTTTAACAAAGGGAAAAGCGCAAGGCGCTACCATTAAAAACGGAGCCGAAATGCTGGAATTGCAGGCATTAGCGGCGTGGGAGATTTGGAATACCCCTCTAAATCTCCCCTAAAGGAGAGACTTTATAATCAATAAATAATATGGGCACACAAGAAAAAGAAGCACAAATCTCGAAGTCCCCTTTAGGGGATTTAGGGGTCAGACTACAAAGCGTTCAACAATCCATCATCAATTTTCAAGCCGATGCGTGCATCATTGCCACATCGGTTAATCAGTTTTATTTGTGCGATTTTATTTTCGACGGATACATCTACATTCAGCCGGAAGGCGAACCCATACTTTTCCTAAAACGTCCGAACGGCATTGAAGGCGAAAATGTTATCTACATCCGCAAACCGGAACAAATGCCCGATTTTCTTCGACAACGAAACATTAAACTCCCCAAAAGGCTGCTCGTAGAAAACGATGTGCTCCCCTTCTCCACCGTTTCGCGACTGCAAGCTGCCACCGAAATGCCCGAATTAATGAATGTTTCAAGTGAAATGCGCCGCATCCGCAGCATTAAATCGGAATACGAATTGGCGCAAACGCGCGAATGTGCCCGAATTCACGCGAACGTTTACAAGAAAATTCCTCAAATTTATCGCGCAGGAATGACTGATATTGAGTTTCAGATTGAATTGGAACGCGAAATGCGACTGGCCGGTTCTATCGGAATTTTCCGTGCCTTTGGCGAAAATATGGAAATTTTTATGGGCAGCATTCTTGCCGGAGACAACGCGCAAACAGCTTCGCCTTACGATTTTGCATTAGGCGGACAAGGTTTGTCGCCATTTCTGCCCATTGGAGCAAATGGCACGCCGTTTGCCAAGGGAACTACGTTTATGGTGGATATGGCGGGCAATTTTCGTCCGTGGATGAGCGATATTTCACGCACGTTTGCCATCGGCTCCGTACCCGAAATTGCACACAAGGCACATCGGGTTTCCAAAGAGATTCACAACGCCGTTACAGCCGTTGCCAAAAACGGAACACCGTGTGCCGATTTATATCTTTTAGCGGAAAGAATTGTAAAAGAAAATGAGTTAGATGCTTATTTTATGGGAACAACACAACAAGCCAAATTCATCGGGCACGGCGTGGGGCTGGAAATTAACGAGCCGCCTGTGCTTACACCCCGTTCCCGCGATGTATTGCAAACAGGGATGGTTATTGCCGTTGAGCCGAAGTTTGTGTTGCCCGGCATTGGTGCGGTGGGAATTGAGAACACATACATCATTAACGATAACGGGGTGGAGAATATTACGCTGTGCGAAGAAAAATTGGTAACTTTGTAGTTCCCTCCGTCTCCCCCAAAAAGGAGAGATGGGCACCCATTATAACTAAATTACAACTGAATCACAATCAAACAAAAATGCTACAAAAACAATCATACATCATTCCGCTCCTGTTCGTTTTATTCGGCGCACTCCTGTTTATGACCGGACTTGGGCGTGTGCATCTATTTGATTGGGACGAAATTAACTTTGCCGAATCGGCACGCGAAATGCTTGTTACAGGCGATTACCTGAACGTTCAAGTCAATTTCGAGACGTTTTGGGAAAAACCGCCGTTCTTTATTTGGCTGCAAGCCGTCTCAATGAAAATTTTCGGCGTGAATGAGTTCGCAGCCCGTTTTCCCAACGCCGTTACCGGAATTCTTACGCTGCTGATTTTATTTTTTATCGGGAAAAGGCTGAAAGACGAAACCTTCGGTTTGATATGGGCGTTATTGTACGCTTCCTCTTTTTTGCCCTTCTTTTATTTTAAATCCGGCATTATCGATCCGTGGTTTAACCTGTTTATTTTCCTTGCCATTTATTTTATGGTGGAATATACATCGCCGCGGCACACGGGCAACCGATACCTTCAAGCCGTTCTCTCGGCGCTGTTTGCCGGATTGGCTACGCTAACCAAAGGGCCCGTAGGGTTTCTTATTTTTGCGCTCTGCTTTGCCGTTTTTCTCGCATTCAACCGCTTCAAACTGCAGGGGTTTAAATGGGCACACGTTGCCACTTTCGCGGGCGTTTTCGCCGTGGTGGGCGGACTGTGGTTTATTTTGCAAATCGCGAGTGGCAATTTGTCTATTATTCAAGATTTTATCGTCTATCAAATTCGTTTGTTTCAAACGCAGGACGCCGGACACGGAGGTTTTCCCGGGTATCATTTCGTCATTCTGTTTTTCGGCGTTTTTCCTGCATCGATATTCGCTTTGCCCACATTCCGCAGGAAAATTCTGCAAAAGGAAAATAACCCGTCAATGGCGCACTTTTTCCGATGGATGATGATTACGTTGTGGGTGGTGCTTATTTTATTTACGGTTGTGCGTACCAAAATTGTGCATTATTCGTCGATGTGCTATTTTCCTATCACGTTTTTAGGCGCGTGGTACATTTCTAAATGGATAAAAGGCAATGCACGCGTGAGAAAAGGATTAACCATTACGATGCTCATCATTGCGGTATTACTCGGAGTAGTGGTCTCAGCCATTCCGTTTATCGATTCTTTTAAACACGCGCTTGTTCCGTATATTGGCGACGAGTTTGCCGTAAAAAACCTGCAAGCTACATCGCAATGGATAGGTTTTGAGTGGATTATTGGGCTGATACTCATTGCATCAGTTGTTCTTTTCATCATTCTGAAAAAGAAAAACCCGTCCAAATCCGTTTCGGCTTTGCTTATCGGAAGCCTTTTGTTTATTTATTTAGGCGTATTTTTTGTTACGCCGCAAGTGGAAAAATACAGCCAAAACGCGGCTATTGAATTTTACAAAAGCAAGCAGGGCGAAGATTGTTACATCTATCCCATTCACAAAAGTTACGCGCACTATTTTTACAGCAATCGCCAACCACAAAATAATAATGCCGACAAGCAATTTTTGCAACGCGGAAACATTGATAAACCTGCTTATTTTGTATTGAAATCGCAGCATACCGAAGAAGAGGATTTTATAAAGGAAACCCTGAATCCCGAAAAATTATACGAGAAAAACGGGTTTATATTTTATGTAAGAAAACCGGCCCCTCTCTAAATCTCTCCCCACAAGGGAAAGACTTTAATCTTGGTTCTTGATTCTGGGTTCTAACAGTCTTAAAAAATGATTAACGGAAAAAAAATAATTGTAGTAATGCCTGCTTACAACGCCGAAAAAACGTTGGAGCAAACCTATAACGAAATTCCTTTCGATGTAGTGGACGAAGTAGTCCTTACCGACGACTTCAGTACAGACCACACGGTGGAAAAAGCCCGCGAGTTGGGTATTAAAGAAGTTATTCGCCACGAAAAAAACAAAGGCTACGGCGGCAATCAGAAATCGTGCTACAACCGCGCGTTGGAACTCGGCGCCGATATTGTGATTATGGTGCATCCCGATTATCAATACACGCCCAAACTCATTCAGTCTATGGCATATATGATTGCCAACGATGTATATCCTGTAGCGCTTGCATCGCGTATTTTGGGAAAAGGCGCACTTAAAGGCGGAATGCCGATGATCAAATACATTGCAAACCGTTTTCTCACACTGTTTCAAAACATATTGCTCAACCAAAAGCTTTCGGAATATCACACCGGTTATCGCGCTTTTTCGGCCGAAGTGCTGCGCGCCATCAACTACAACACCAATTCCGACGACTTTATTTTCGACAATGAAATGCTCGCGCAAATCTTTTACGCCGGTTTCGAAATTGGTGAAATGACGTGCCCTACCAAGTATTTCGACGATGCATCATCCATTAACCTCAAGCGAAGCAGCATTTACGGATTGGGCGTGCTGGCCGTTTCCGTGAAATACAGACTCAACAAATGGGGATTGATGAAATCGAAGCTGTTCAATTCTAATTCCTGACTTCTAACTTCTAACTTCTTTATTTCTTTTCTTTATGCCTTGTAGTTGCCACCGGATTTAGAAATAGTTTCTTCGCCATCCGTTCATCGTGTCCGTAAATATCTTCGCGAAAATTCATTGTTTCGCCCTGCACCCACGCCGTGAAATACGTAAGCATTACGGGAACCGGTTTTTTCAGTCTTACCGTTTTTTCGTTCCGCATATTCATAACCTCGCAAATGGTGTCTCCGTGCCATTTCACGGTGTCGTTCAGCAGGTATTCGGCCAACTTGGCGGGTTCTTTCAGGCGCACGCAGCCGTGGCTGTAAGTCCGTTTATCAGTATTGAAAAGCGATTTGGCGGGCGAATCGTGGAAATAAATATTGTGGCTGTTGGGAAATAAAAACTTCACACCGCCCAACGAATTCGACGGCCCCGGGCGTTGCCGGATGGTGGGAACGGCGCCGCCGCTCACAATTTCCATATTGTTGCGTGCGAGATAATTACTGTTGCGTTTCATCGCGGGCAGAATTTCGTTCTTCACAATACTGCGCGGTATGTTCCAATACGGACTGAACACAATGGTGTTGAGGTTTCCGGTAAAAATGGTAGTGCTGCTCGCTTCTTTGCCCACCACCACGTCCATATCCCAAGCGGGTTTTCCTTTTTCGTATACGAAGAGTTTAAATTCAGGGATATTCACCATAATGGAGCGTGCCGTATCGCTTGTTTCGGCGGGAATCCAACGCATACGCTCCATATTGATGAGGATTTGCTGCAAACGCTCGTCGATGGAGATGTTCAGGTCATCGATAAACGAGGCCGAAATGCTCTCCTCGGGCTTGTACCCGTATTCCGCTTTTGCTTTTTGAAGGCTGCGGAAAAACGTGGAATCATATTCGTTGGTAAACGTGCTGTCTGCACCCGCGAGAAAGCCTTCGCGTTTGAGCCGCATTTTCAGTTGTGCTATTTCGTCGCCTTTGTAGCCTATCGTTGCAATGGGGGTTTTCAACCGGATGGAATCCCAACCGCCCGCGTCGCGGATGTCTTTGTATTTCTGCAACATTTCCCTGAGCCGTACGTATTGTACGTTTGCGGGCGCGTTTTCGTTGGAGAACCGCCCTTTGCGCGCGATGGCCGAGTCGAGCGTGGCTTCCAACGTCATTCGCTTGCGCGGCACATACCATTCGAGTGATTTCATATCAAAATCGAGGTTGTTCTTGTATTCGTGGTCGCCATACAGATAGAGGTATTTTGTCAGATCGAGCTCCATTTGCCTGTACAGCGAATCTGAAGCGGTTATCCGAAGCGAGTCTTCATCGAACAGCGCGTTTATTTTCCGGCTGAAATCCTTGTTATACACCGTGGAGTCTTTGGAGTAATTATGATAATTCATCAACAGATTCCAAAACGAATTGGTCTGCTCCGCCAACCCGTCGCCCGAAAACCACGCGTACTGATAATTTCGGCTATTATAAAAACTGATGATGCGGTTTTTGATGGCATCGCTCAACACACTGTCGGCAGCGAGGTAATTCTTTACCGACGCACTGTCTAAAAACAAGGTGTTGTAAGAGTTTGTAGTATCAATGGTAACATCTACCTTGGTAATGGGTTTTTCTACCCGTGCGGGTTCCTTGGAGTCTTTTTTGAAAAAATTGCAGGAGGGAACGGCAATCAATAAAGCCAACGTAAGCACTGCCGAGAACAAACTTTTTTTCATTGTTAAGATGGTGTAGTTTTAGTTTATGAATTAACAACTTTTCGAGCAGTTTGTTCGTGAGGCTGTAAACAACATTGTGTTTTTTAGTGTTTAAATTGACTCTCAAAGAGTAATCATTGGTCTTTTTAGAGTAAAACACAGATATAACCAAAAAAGCCCCCGAGATTTCTCTCGAGGGCTTCTGTAAAGATTGGCGGTTATCCGCCGGTTAGGCGGACAGGCTCTACTCTCCCACGTTGTATGCAGTACCATCGGCGCCATTGGGCTTATCCGCCGGCTGGCGGATCGGAATGGGAAGAGGTGCCATCCCAAACATTATAACCACATAACCACCTG
>JAFADY010000034.1 GCA_023424395.1 Bacteroidota bacterium
GGTGGCTCCCTTTCCGACACGGCTGGTCACGTGAATGCGGCCTCCCAGCTGTGTAACGATATTTCTTGTAATGGCCAGGCCGAGTCCCTGGCCGCCTAATTGCCGATTTCGGGAGCTGTCTACACGATAGAATCGATCAAATAAATGCTTGATCTCATCGGAGCTGAGTCCGACACCATTATCCGCAACTGTGAGAAGAACCTCATTACGCGTGTGAGTTAAGATCACGCGGACAATGCCTTTCGTATCAATCGCTTTAATGGCATTGGATATCAGATTGCTGACTACGAGCCGTACAAGCTTCGGGTCCGTTTTTAAATTGACATCCTTTTCAATGACACGTTGAAAGGATGCATTTTTTTTTGCAATCATGGGCTCAAAACCGTCGATCCACTCATTTAACAGCATGGACAGATTTGCGTTTTCCCATTTTGCATTGGAAATCATAGATGCATCCGCAAACGTGCTGCGCAAGCGTTCTACAATGGATGTCAGCTGATTTACATTGGATCGCAATGACTGAATCGAGTCCTGATCTGTAGCAATAACACCGTCCTCCATGGCATCCAAATGAAGCTGAAGATTGGTCAGCGGTGTTCGAAGCTCGTGGGAAATATCCTGTGCATAATTCTGTCTTGCTTCCTCTTGCTGATCCAGGGTATTGGCAAGAAATTGCAAATTTGCACTCAGCTCCTGGATCTCCGTGATATTAGAGGAATCAAATGTGGTTTTATAATTTTTCTTTCGAAGCTCGTTCGTTTTTTTCGTCAAGGATTCTATAGGCGTGGTAACCGTCCGGGACATGGAATATCCGAGAACACCGGAAAGAATCGCATAGCCAAGAAGAAGTGCCGCCATCGAACCGAGAGATTTGGCACGAAACGTGTTTACGGCTACTTCAACCTCCGGATCCTGGGAGTCATAGGTGACCAGCATGCTGCCCAGAGGATTTCTTTGACTGTCGATCAGCTGATATTCCTCAATCCGAATGGCAGGGGAGGTTTGTTTTTTGAGTCCGGAATAAGTGGCTACGATGCGGGAGGAGCGATCCAAAATGCTGATATTGATATTGGTATCACGCGCGTAATAGTCCAATCGATCATGAAACTCCGAGGAAGCCAGATCAATATTTTCCTCTCGAATAATTTCACTCAAATCGGTGATGATGCTGTGCATTTTCTCCGATTGAAAATTGCGTAAATAGTTTTCAAAGGTAGATGAAAAGACGATCATCATTCCTATGGAAAGAATGATGATCGCGGATAAAATAACGGCGCCTACCTGCAGGGTCATACGGGTTCTAAGCTTCATCAAAGCCTCCAGCCCGATAGCCGACGCCATATACGGTTTTGATATACTTCGGATTTTTCGGATCCTCCTCCAGCTTTTGGCGGATATTCTTGATATGAGTATCAATCGCTCTGTCAAAAGCCTCATAATCGATCCCAAAGGCTACTTCTATGATTTCATCACGCGTGAATATTTTATTGGGGTGCGTAAAAAGCGTCTCGACGATAAGAAATTCGTTTTTTGTGAGGTGCACCTCTTCATCATTTCGGAAAGCACGCATGCTTTGGATATCAATTCGCAGGCAGCCGTCCCTGGTCCGCAGCACCTGCGCCTCCTCTTCTTCAGGAAGACGGCGTAGAACCGCTTTGACACGCTCCACAAATTCTCGTGCAGAAAAGGGCTTGACCAGATAATCATCCGCACCGTTGCGCAAATTATTTACGCGATCGTCCTCCTCGGACTTTGCACTGACAATGATGACCGGCGCATTGGAGGCTTCGCGTATTCTCGAGAGCAGCTCTTCGCCGGAGAGACCGGGCAGCATGAGATCAAGGACAATGAGATCCGGATTTTGCTCCTGAAACAGAGCAAGAGCAGTTGTGCCGTCCATAGCGGTTTCCACCTGAAAGCCTTCCTTGAGAAGATAGGCTTTTTCAATATTTAAGATTCCTTGTTCATCTTCAACGAGGAGAATTTTTCGTGACATGTTCTCTCCTTTCGACTAATTTGCGGGTGCAGGCTGGTTCGTATTATTGTTCGGAGCATCCGTACTGGGGGCGGAGGGCGCTTCCGTCACCTGCTCTCTCAGGACATTGCCGGCCGCATCATAATAAACGGTTTTTTTGCTTTGATCCGGATAGGTGGTGACATCGACGAAGCTTCCATCATTCATATCATAGGTTCTGACCGTGGTAGAGCCGTCAGGGTTTGTTACCGTGGATGGCTGCAGAACGCTTGGCAAATTCGAATATGCGGTCGGAACCTGTAAGCTCCAATCCTCCGGCGTAATTCCGTTGAATTTCGACGGATCATAGGGAACGGGACGTTGAATAAAGACGCGGGATGCTTTCAGGAAGCCGGGCAAATTATCATTGGCCAGCAGATTGTTTCGAACATCAATTTCCCGGATGACATGCACATTACACTCTTCCTTCGGTGCAGTCGCGTCGCTTACCAGAACGGTCTTGACGCCATGCTTGGGATCGGATTTGCATGCGGCAGTCGGCTTCATACCGGAGAGCATGCAGATTTCTTCTTCGTGCAGTCCTGCCGGAATTTCAAATTCGGCAGCTTCCTTTCCTTCATTTAAGATGGCATTGACCTGTGCGAAAAGCCTTGCGGCAATTCCGGAATCGCCCTTTAAGGAAAGCTGTCCGTTATCCGGTCCGGTCCAAATGGCAACCGAGTAATAGGGGGAGGTGCCGCAGAACCAGAAGTCGCGCTGATCATTGGTCGTACCGGTTTTTCCGGCAACATCGATATCCGTCTTGCTGATATAGTTTTTTGTATATCCTACGGTAACGTAATCTTTAAGAATGTCGAGCAGCTGATAGTTTTCTTCGGGCTTTGTTACCTCGATTGCGGTATGCTTGTTTTCAAAATATACTTTTCCACTGTTGTCGGTGATCTTTGAAATACAAAGAGCCTGATTTCTTGTGCCGTTGTTTCCGAGAGCTTGATACGCGTTTGCCATCTCCAGCGTTGTGACACCTGTTGTCAGGGAGCCGATAGCCATGGAAAGATTTTCGTCATTATGTGCGGCATCCTCCGAGGCTTCTACAAAATGATCACGCTCCGGATGATTTCGGTCGATAATTCCATATCGAGTGAGATATTCCTTGGATACATCCATTCCGATTTTTTCGAGCCATCTTACAGCAACAGGGTTGGAGGAGATGATTAATGCATCATACATATTCATCAATCCCTGATATCTCCCGGTAACGTTGCGGGGCCATGGATTGCCATCGAGCATCTGGTAGGGAACATCATCCATGACTGCGCCTTGGTTATATCCGAGAGCAATGGCGCCGGTATAGTCCGCAAGAGGCTTGAAGGAAGATCCCGGCTGTCTCGGAAAGTCGGTGGCACGATTGGAATAGAAGGTTTCATCCGATTCACGTCCGCCAATTACCGCGCGCACCTCACCCGTTTTTGTGTCGAGAACGGTCATGGCGATCTGCGGCTGAATTGTGCCTCTTTGATCCACATCGTAGTATTCGGAATTCAAAATCAGAGCGCCGTCATCTCGGACCGTGTAGAGAGGCGTGGTGCTTTCCTGCAGAAATTTAGCGGCAATGGTGATCATGCCTTCTCCATCCACGGATAGGGAATCTGCATTGATGGGAATTGTTCCCACACGGTAGACGCGAAGAACATCATTTTCATCATAATCATACATGTCCGTAATATCCAAATAGCCGTTATAGCCGCGGACGCGACCCGGGCGAATGATAAGATTATTGGAATTATCAAAGGTATACTGACTTTTAGGAATGACAACCTGATTGTTGCTGTCCAGGAGATTGGTGCGTTTATAGTAGATCAAATTTCCATTTCTGTTCAAAAGATTTCCATTGCTGTCGAGAGAGACATTGATGGCGAGATCTCCGGAAGAACCGCTTACGGTTCCGGAGACGGTTCGCTGAATAGAACCTACATAGTCTTGAAGCT
>JAFADY010000039.1 GCA_023424395.1 Bacteroidota bacterium
AATAGTATTTTTGTAACACGAATTCAGAATTTCCCAAAAATTATAAACAATTAGAAAATATGGTAAGTTACAAAGAATTGGGTCTTGTAAACTCAAAAGAATTATTCAGAAAAGCCGTTGAAGGCGGATATGCTATCCCTGCATTCAATTTCAACAACATGGAGCAATTGCAGGCCATTATTTCGGCTTGTGTTGCTACCAAGTCTCCGGTTATCCTTCAGGTTTCGAGCGGTGCGCGCAAATATGCCAATCAAACGCTGTTGCGCTATATGGCGCAAGGCGCGGTACAATACGCAAAGGAATTGGGTTACGAAATTCCCATTGTTCTTCACTTAGACCACGGCGATAGCTTTGAATTGTGTAAAGATTGTATTGAGAGCGGTTTCTCTTCGGTGATGATCGACGGCTCGCACCTTCCGTACGAAGAAAACGTCGCTTTAACTAAAAAAGTAGTAGAATATGCTCATCAACACGATGTTACGGTTGAAGGCGAATTAGGCATTCTGGCCGGTATTGAAGACGATGTGGTTGCTGAGCATCACACCTATACCGAACCCGATCAGGTAGTTGATTTCGTACAACGCACCGGTGTTGACTCGTTGGCTATCTCCATCGGTACATCGCACGGAGCATTCAAATTTACTCCGGCACAATGTACCCGCGACGAGCACGGAAAATTGGTTCCTCCGATGCTGCGTTTCGATATCTTGAAAGAAATTGAAGAACGTATTCCCGGTTTCCCCATCGTGCTTCACGGTTCTTCTTCTGTTCCGCAGGAATATGTGGATGAAATTAACCAATATGGCGGCAAACTGAAAGATTCTATCGGAATTCCCGAAGAATGGCTGCGCGAAGCTGCCAAATCGGCTGTTTGCAAGATCAATATCGACTCCGATGGCCGCCTGGCTATGACGGCTGCCGTTCGCAAAGTCTTCGCCGAACAACCTGCTGAGTTTGACCCGCGCAAATACTTGGGCCCGGCTCGCGAAGCGTTGAAAAAACTGTACATGCACAAAACCGAAAAAGTATTGGGCAGCGCAGGAAAAGCGTAAAACGATTTTCGATTTCGGATTTCAGATTTACGATTAAAAAAATCCCCGGCCGGTTGGTCGGGGATTTTTGTTTGAAGTGGAATTGAATTAAATTAAAATTTCAATAACTCTACAATTTTATTCAGCCAATAAGCATCCACTTCGTCAAACTCGTTTAACTTACTGCTGTCAACATCGAGAACAGCTACAACTTCGTTGTTTTTGAATATAGGAATCACAATTTCGGATTTGGAAAGCGAACTGCAAGCGATATGTCCGGGAAATGCGTTTACATCTTCAACCACAATATATTTTTTCTCTTTCCAAGCAGCGCCGCAAACTCCTTTTCCAAAAGCTATGCGGGTGCAGGCTACCGGCCCTTGAAAAGGACCTAAAACTAATTGCTCATTTTGCACTCTGTAAAAACCAATCCAAAAAAAACCAAAAAATTCTTTTATTGCTGCAGCCATGTTTGACATGTTTGCCACAAGATCGGTTTCGGAAGAAACCAAAGCCTCAATCTGCGGAAAAAGCATTCCGTATTTTTCTTCTTTCGAAAGATTACAATCGGGCAAAATAATTGACTCTGACATAATAAAAAAATCGCATTACCTCAAACATGAAGTAATGCGATTAACATTAAATTTTAATAATTATCTGGCTTGTTCTTGAGCGTCTTGAATCATTTTAGCATTCGGAAGAATATAAACTTCTACACGACGATTCTGTGCTCTTCCCGAAACTGTGCTGTTATCAGCAACGGGTTGGTTTGAACCGAAACCTTGTGATTGCATCCTGTTTCCGGTAACGCCTTTTGAAACGAGATAATTGTAAACAGATTCCGCACGGCGTTCCGATAAAGGATCGTTGATAGCATCGCTACCGGTACTGTCGGTATGGCCGTAGATCTTTACGTCTGTGTCAGGATTGTTCAATAAAGAAGTAGCGAACTTATCCAATGACGAACGGGATGCTGTATTCAGAGTACTTGAGTTAGTAGCGAATAAAATTCCCGATTCAAAAGTAACTTTAATGGCTTCGCCTTCATTTACTTTTTCTACCTGTGCTCCTTCAATTTGTTCCAATTCGGCAGCTTGTTTGTCCATTTTGTTACCAATAATTGCTCCGGCTGCGCCACCAATAACTGCGCCAATTCCTGCACCCCAAGCAGCGCCTTTGCCGCCGCCTGCTATCGCGCCAACACCCGCGCCTACTGCCGCACCTGCACCGGCGCCAATTCCGCCGCCTTTTACCGTGTTGCTTGCTCCGCAACTTGATAATACCATTGCACCACCTAAAATAATGATGCCAAATAATTTAGATAACTGTTTCATAGTTAGTTTGTTTTTATTAATTTAAAATTAGTTTGTTTATATAAAATTTATTCGAAAAGATTAAGCGAATCGCAATAAGCTAATTCGCCCGCAACTATTGCTTCAATTTCTTCATCGGAATAATCCGTAATTTTGTCTTCTTCAGCATTTTTAATCACATAATTCAGAAGTTCCTCTTCATCGATTTCAACATCTGTATCGTCATCTTCATCCAAATAACCTTTTTCTTCGTAGAATTCATAAACCAAGTCAACAATGTAATTAATCTCATCGTCAGAAAATTTGTTCTGCATTTCTTCCGGGAGGTGTTTCTGGATAAATTTTACAGATTCATCTTCATCGTATTCCATAATATTTTTTTCTTCGCTCATACAAATAATTTTTTAGAAATTATTACTGCTTTCAACTCTAAAAATTTAAACAATTTACAGAAAAATAAGTTCAAGGAATACGGGTTTTTCAAGTAGATTTGTGTGGAAATTTCAAGAGAAAGTAAAAAAATAGCCGATTATAATATCTAAAAAAGTATATTTGCAGTGTCTTAATAATTGAAAATTTTTATGAGTATAAAAGAACTGAACACGGCTTCGCTAACACAAGATGAATTGGTAAGATTGGTTAGGTTATTGGTGGATTCGGATGCGGAAAAATTCGCAATCAACGACCCTATCGTGAAAAAATATCTGGAAACTTTAGAAAAGGATGCAACCGACTTGGAACAAACCAATGTTACCCTGAAAACCGACGAGAAAAAAAACCAATTACAAGAATTGGATAAGCAACGCGACAAATATCTTTCGGTTTTTAGAAGATTGATGCAAGTTTATGAATTAAGCGACGATAACAGTCCCGAAGCAAATGCTTATGAGCAATTGAACGATTTATGGTTAAAAAAATACGATTCTCTGGCTTATTTGAATTTGGTTGTAGAAACGCAAGGAATCGACGATCTGATCTTCGATTTGAGCACCAACAAATACTCAGGGCATGTTGAAACTTTGAATTTGACTGAAGCAGTCGATAAAATTAAGATAGCCAACGATAAGTTCAAGATAATTTACAGCGAAATGGATGACGACGCTACCATAAAACCAAACTTTGACGCTCGCTCTCTGCGCATTGAACTTATTGAAACTTTGGCGCTTTTTGCTAATTATGTAAACGTGTTGGCAGAGTCGTCCGATAACAAAGAAATGCAACTATTGCACCAAAATATCCATCAAATATTTCGCGATTATCGCAAAGAAGTGGCTCACCGGCACTCAGGCAATCTCTTGGAAGACTGATATCGAAAACGCCCGAGAATAATGTTTCGGGCGTTTTTTTGTGGACATTCTAAGAAATTATTTTCTATAGTTTTTCTTGGCGTTTTGTTTTGCTCTTTCGCGAGCTTGCTTTTCCTGCATTTTTTGCGCTTCGGCCAATCGTGCCATAAAACCCGATGTTTTTTTGGGTTTCTTTTTATTGGCCTCTAACTGAGCCAACAATTTGTCTTCATCCATCAATCGTTTAAACATCAAAGTAAAGACGATGGTAAACAAGGTAGATAAAAAGTAATAGTAATTTAAACCTGCAGGATAAGTATTCAAGAAGAAAAACATGAAAACTGACATCAGCACCGGCATGTGTTTCATACCCGGCATTTGGGTTTGCCCTGTATCGGTAGCCTGCATATTATATTTGGTGTAAATTACATTGACTATTGTCATTAACAAACAAAATAAACTGATGTGGTTCCCCAAATATTTAGTAACAAAAGGAATATTCCCACTCCACGATATAATTGAATCGAAGGTTGAAAGATCATCCGCCCAAAGAAAACTTTGCTGCCGCAATTCGATGGCCGAAGGAAAGAAAAAGAAAAACGCCAACAAAATAGGCATTTGCAGCAACATCGGAAAACAACCGCTCATCGGGCTTGCTCCCGCCCTGTTATATAATTCCATAGTGGCCTGCTGACGTTTCATCATCGATTCCTGGTCTTTGCCGGGATATTTTTCCTCCAATTCTTTTATCTGCGGGCGCAAAACACGCATTTTAGCCGATGATTTGAACGATTTGTAAGTAAGCGGCAAAATAATGAGCTTGATGAGCAGTGTCATCACAAAAATAATTAGCCCCATTCCCCAATTCAACGATAAAAAGAAATTGAAAATAGGTATCGTAAAATATTTGTTCACCCAACTCAACCAACGATAACCCAAATAAACCAGCTCTTCGAGGTGGAGTTTTCCGTTGTCGGTTTTAATTTTATCGTCATACGATTGAAGTGTATAATAATGATTCGGCCCAAAGTAATATTTGAAACCGATATTCATTTCATCCGTTTGCGGATTGGTGGTAACCGGCACCCAGGCTTCGGCCTTATAATCTTTTATATAATCGGAGTGATTGGATAAATTTGAATTGAGAATAATATTACTGAAAGGTTTTTCGGCAATAATTACGGAACTGTAAAACTGATCTTTAAAAGCGAACCATTTTACCGGTTCGGAAACCTCTTCCCTCGCGTTTTTCGATTCGCTCATTTTCTTTACGTCTTGGCCGTCGTATTTATAATGTATACGCGCGTAACGATTTTCGAATGCACGCCCCTTTTCTTGCTGACGCAATTTTTGCTCCCAGTTTATTTTGAAATTCGACATGCTTTCGGGATGCAAACCGGTGCTCATTCCCACAACCCGAATATCGAAATCCATCATATATTCATCGGCGGGAAGCGTATAAACAAAATCGATGTATTGTTGCGGCGAGTTTTCGAGACGCATAATTACCGATTTCCCGTCGGCTGTAGTAATAGGTTTAAAAGTCTGGTCTTCGGTAGAAAGCCTGATGCTGTTCCTATTAAACAATTCTAAGTTAAAGCGGGCTTCATCGCCTTCGAAAAGGAAAAGGCTGTCGCCGTTAAATTTCTTTTCTCCTTTTAATTGAACAGAGTAAATTCTGGCGCCTTGGGGGTTGAGTAGAAGTTTTATCTTTTCGTTTTCCAACGTAACAAATTGTCCCTGCGAACTTCCAAGGGACACAGAGTCGGCAGAAGCCGTTACGGATGAAACAGAATCGGGCACGCTTGCCAATGAATCGTTAGTGGCTACGGTTGAAGTTCCGGCGGCAAAAAAATCGGAAGCGGTGTTTTGCCGGCTTAATTGAGCCTCTGCTGCCGTATCTACCGATGCCTGACGTTGACTCTCTATTACTTCCCTTTGTTTTTCGACCTGCTGTATGGAATCCCTAACTCTTTGTTGCTCCAACAGTTGCTCCTGACTCGGACGGGTATAAATAGTAAAAGCAATGATGATACCCGCAATGAGGAGTAAACCGATTATTGTATTTTTATCCATTATTTTACAAGAAACGAGAGCGATTTTATCACTCTCACTCCAAATTTATTTTAATTATTTCTTTTCTTTTAATTCTTGGGTTTTTGCCGCCGCCTTCATAAAACTCATAAAGAGCGGATTCGGAGAAATTACGGTGCTGTTGTATTCAGGATGGAATTGTGTTCCCAAATACCACCTTAACGAAGGAACTTCGACAATTTCCACCAAATCGGCATCGGGATTTATTCCGGCACATTTCATGCCCGCATCTTCAAACTGGCCTTGATAAGCATTGTTAAACTCGTAACGGTGGCGATGCCTTTCCTGCACTTTGGTTTTTCCGTAGGCGCTTTGCGCCAGCGATCCTTTCTTCAACACACAATCATAAGCGCCCAAACGCATGGTTGCGCCTTTATTGGTAATGTGTTTTTGCTCTTCCATCAGATCGATAACCTTGTTTTTGGATTTATCGTCCATTTCGGTTGAATGGGCATCGGCCAACCCCATCACGTTGCGGGCATATTCAATTACCATGCATTGCATACCCAAACAAATGCCGAAAGTAGGAATATCGTTTTTACGCGCATATTTCAGCGCAGCGAATTTTCCTTCAATGCCTCTTTGCCCAAATCCCGGAGCAATAACTATGCCATCGGCATCTTTCAGGCAATCTTTAACGTTTTCGTCGTTAATTTTCTCTGAATGACATACCTCTAAAACCAATTTTCTATCGTTGTATATCGCAGATTGCGACAGCGATTCATTGATGGATTTATAGGCGTCGGGGAGTTCGGCATATTTACCCACCAGTTTTATATTGACTGTTTTTTTGGCATCTTTTCTTTTTTGTAAAAACGCGTTCCATTCGTTAAGCGCCGGTTTTTCACGTAGCGGCATATTCAATTTACGTAGAACTTCTTCGTCCATGCCTTGTTTTTGCATCATAACCGGCACTTCGTAAATGGTGGAAACGTCAATGGATTGCATCACGCTTGAAATTTCCACGTTACAAAACAAAGCTACTTTATGCAGGACTTCGGAATTGAGTTTCTTCTCTGTGCGAAGTACAAGCATATCGGGTTGAATACCGAGCGATTGCAATTCTTTTACGGAATGCTGTGTGGGCTTGGTTTTTAACTCGCCTGCCGCGGCAATATAAGGAACGTAGGTTAAATGCACGCAGAAACAGTTTTTACCCAGCTCCCAACGTAGTTGACGAACGCTTTCCAAAAATGGCGTGGATTCTATATCTCCTACCGTTCCACCGATTTCTGTGATTACGAAATCGAATTTATTTTTGAGGCCGAGTTGTTTTACGTTTCGCTTAATTTCGTCGGTGATGTGAGGAATTACCTGAACGGTTTTGCCCAAATAATCGCCGCGACGCTCTTTTTGGATGACTGTTTGGTAAATACGTCCTGTGGTTACATTGTTATCGCGTGTGGTTTGAATGTTCAAAAATCGCTCGTAATGCCCGAGGTCTAAATCGGCCTCGTGGCCATCAACCGTTACATAACACTCGCCGTGTTCGTAAGGATTCAACGTTCCGGGATCGACATTGATGTAAGGATCAAATTTCTGAATAGTTACTTTGTATCCTCTTGCTTGCAATAGTTTACCGAGTGACGATGCTATAATTCCCTTTCCCAAAGAGGAAACAACTCCGCCTGTAACGAAAATGTACTTTGTATCAGCCACGATAGTGAAGTTTTATGAAATTTGATTTTTTTAGAAGTTGCAAAGGTATAAAAAAAAGGGAAACAATAAAGTAGAACCCTCACAAATCGGTAAAGATAATTCTGCTTTATTGCTTCGCAATTTTGTTACTCGTAGGTTGCAGAAGTGGGCTGTAAACTCACCAAGCCCATATTCTCGCACCTGATAATTTTACCCGGAAAAGTCTGAACAATAGAGTAATTATGCGTTGACATAATAACCGCTGTTCCTGAATCGGATATTTGCTGCAGCAAATCTACAATTTGGCTTCCCGTTTCAGGATCGAGATTACCGGTGGGTTCATCGGCAAGGATCAGCGCGGGAGAATTTAGCATAGCCCGGGCAATTACGACGCGTTGCTGCTCGCCGCCCGATAACTCGTGAGGCATCTTGTAAGCTTTATTTTGCATCCCCACTTGGGTAAGCACTTTATTTATGCGATCTTTTATCAGGGTTTTATTTTTCCATCCGGTTGCTCTGAGCACAAATTCAAGATTCTTCTCAACCGTTCTATCTATCAGCAACTGAAAATCCTGAAAAACTATACCTATCTTTCTACGTAAATGAGGTATTTGTCTTCTTTTTAAATGATGCAACTGATAATCGAAGATGCGCGCATCTCCGGCTTCTACGGGAATTTCGGCGTACATACTTTTTAACAAAGTACTCTTTCCTGAGCCTACTTTTCCGATGACATACAAAAAATCGCCTTTATTTACCGTCAAGTCAACATCTTTCAGGATAACATTTTCGTTCCTGTTTAGTTGAACCCTTTGGTAATTTACTAAAACTTCTTTGATCATTATTTAATTAACTCAATGGTAAGCGGGTATTTCCAGTATTCTCCTTTGTTTGCTTTTACCGAAGCCATAATAACGAAAATGACGTACAGAATGCCAACCACAACAGCCAGTGGAATGCCGATAATAGTGATTGCCAAAACAGTAGCGTAAATGAGGTAACTGAGAATAAAATTGAGAATGTTCTTACCGTGCAAATCTACATTGGCATTATTTTCTTTATTCGTTATCCACATAAGCACCGGCGCAATGAACCCGAACAACGGCATCATCAAACCGAGCAACTGCGAAAGATGCATAAGCATTATATAAGTTTTTTCATCTAAACCGAAAAGCGGTTTGAAAGATGAAGTCCCCGATTGCGATGAAGCGTCGCTGTTGAGTATTTTTGCTTTTTCGCGTTCATACTCTTCTTGGGTGATGCTTCCTTTCTCTTTTAATTCGTCTAAAATTTTCAAGTCTTCGTACTTCATAGTTTTAATTTTTTAAGCCAATAATTCATCAATGAGTTCAACCGTGCGTTTAAATTCTTCTTCCTCAAACAACCGTGTGAGCATGACTATTCTACCATCTTTATCAATAATTACATTTCGGGTAATTCCGGCATTTTTTTCGGCATACAATCCGAAAATACTTGCATCGGGGTCTAAGCCGATGGAATAAGTTACCCCGGTAGCTTTTATCAGTTCCTCGATTTTTTCAGCAGGCTCTTCCCTGTCGATGCCTACTAGAACAAAGTTAGGATCGTTCTTGTGCTTTTGCCAGATTTCTTTTTCTATATGGGGCATTTCTTTCCGGCAAACGCCGCACCAACTTGCGGTGAATTGCAACATGATCACTTTTCCGCGCAGCGAAGATAAAATAGTTTTTCCGCCGTTAGGAAATTCAATTTCAAAATCGGGAGCCATATCTCCCACTTTTACCAAAAATTGTCGTTGTGAATCTGAATCGCCCAACCCATGTATCTGCAGCGTATCTTCATCGGAATTGTTGCTTGCCGTACTGTTTTTTGCCGATTGGCTGCAAGAAGTTAGTAAAATTACAGAGATTAATCCAAAAATCAAATGCTTCAACATATCGCCTTTTTTATTACACAAAGATAGTTTTTTTTGTTTTTTTACAATAGGAAAGAGAAGAAAAACGAAGTTTTAGTTTTTTCTGATAGAAAAATTATCTTGACCGGGTTGCCTTTTCAATAAATAGAAAGCCAAGACCATTGCTGCAAGTGAGCCTATAATATCGGCTATAAAATCTCCCCATTCGGCGCTTCGGGACGAGAAAAAGTGCTTTTGCAAAAGTTCAATCACTCCCCCATAAATTACAGGCAGTATAAATCCCCAAACTATCCATTTATAAGTTGACGGATTTCCATTATGCAAACGATAATAATTAAAGAATGAGATTGCCGACAATGAAAAAAACATACCAAAATGGCCTATTTTATCCCACGGGATGCCTTGCGGCAAATCGGGAACATCATTCGAGTTGAGAATACAAGTTCCTGTAAAAATAATTAAACCCACCAAAATAGGTAATAATACGGCTTTATAATAATTGTTCATCTTTTTAACTTTCCCAAAAAACCGATGCAAAGATAATCAGAAACTACCGATCCACCCCTATTTAAAAACATATAACTAAAACTATCGCGCTTTTTCGCAAAAAATTCGTTTCTTTGTCCGAAATTTAACATCCAGCAAACTCAACAAATGAAAAAAATACTTTTCTTCGCTATCATTTCTTTTTTAGCATTCAACGCGTTAGCACAAACGCCCCAAGAGGATAAAAACCAGAGATATTTCGATATCAACAAAAGCATCGACGTTTTCAACTCTGTTATCAAGGAATTGGATATGTTTTACGTGGACAGTGTAAAGGTTGACAGCTTGGTAAACGGCACTATCCGAAATATGCTTATCGGCCTCGATCCTTATACGGAATACTATACCGAAGACAATTTAGACGATTTGCGTTTCTTAACCACCGGGGAATATGCCGGAATAGGCGCCATTATTTCTTACAACGAGGGTAAAGTAATTATAAACGAGCCCTACAAAGGGCTTCCGGCAGATAAAGCCGGGCTGAAAGCCGGAGATATTGTTTTGGAGATTGACGGGAAAGACATGCGTAAAGCTACTGTGAAAGAAGTGAGCGATAACCTAAAAGGAACTCCCGGAACAACGTTGAAGTTAAAAATACAGCGTCCCGGCGAAAATCGCCCGCGCGATTTGAATATTGTCCGGGAAAAAATAGAAATGGACCCGATAACCTATTCAGGTATATACGATAATAATATTGGGTACATGCATTACGGATCGTTCACCAATGGAAGTTCAAACAGGGTGAAAGAAACTTTTCAGGAACTGAAAAACAAAGGAGCCCAATCGCTTATTCTCGACCTCCGGGGTAACGGCGGAGGCATTTTGGATGAAGCGGTAAATATTGTAAACATGTTTGTGCCCAAAGGGCAAGAGGTGGTTTCTACCAGAGGAAAAGTAAAACAGTGGGACAGAATTTACCGTACGCAAAATCAGCCCATCGATACACAAATCCCTATTGTTGTGCTAACCGACACCGGCTCAGCTTCCGCATCGGAAATTGTGGCGGGGGCATTGCAAGACCTCGACCGCGCCGTTATCATCGGCAACCGAACTTTCGGAAAAGGGCTTGTACAAACGCCGCGCGACCTGCCTTACGGCGGAAACATTAAAATAACTACCGCCAAATATTACATTCCGAGTGGAAGAAGCATTCAGGTGTTGGATTATTCGCACCGCAATCCTGACGGCACGGTTGGCCGCGTTCCCGACAGCCTTACCAATGTTTTCAGCACGAAAATAGGCCGTCAGGTACGCGATGGCGGCGGCATTACACCCGATTTTCTTATTCCCGGCGAGAGAGGCGGAACGCTTGCGTATTATCTTTTTGCAGACAATATTATCTTTAACTACGTTACGGAATGGGTGCAGAAGAATCCGAAAATAGTTCCACCGGAACAATTCCGGTTATCGGATGCGGATTACGAGAAATTCAAGGAATTCGTGAAAAGCAAAGATTTTGATTATGATCAGATGAGCATGCGCTCTTTGCAGCAACTCAAGAACATAATGGAATTTGAAAGTTATTATGATAACGCATCGGAAGAATTTAAAGCGTTGGAAAACAAGTTAAAACCGAACCTCGACAGAGATTTGGAACTCTTTGAGAAAGACATCAGAAAGCTTATTGAAACGGAGATCGTGCAACGCTATTATTACAAAGACGGTGTGTTAAAATATGAATTACAAGACGATCCGGTGATGGAGAAAGCATTGGAAGTGCTGAATAATAAACAGCTATACGACTCCGCCCTCCGCCCCAACCCGATCAACATTCCGCCTGCCGAAGAGATCAAAAGAAAAATAGAAGACCAATATTCTTAAAAATAATCACAGCTATGCTATTAACAAAAGATAAAGTAAAAGAACAAATTGAACAGTTTCCCAATGAATTTTCTTTGGATTTATTGGTTGAAAAACTTATTCTGCTTCAAAAAATAGAAACGGGTATAGAACAGTCTGTCAATAACGATGTAATTACAGCAGAAGAATTGGATAAAGAAATAGAAGAATGGTTCAAATAAATTGGACACACCAAGCGAAAGCCGATTTAAAAGAGATATCGGATTATATATCCAAAGACTCTAAACGTTATGCCGAATTTGAGGTTAAACGCATCAGACAAAGAATCGAAATCCTTAAAAAGTTTGCTTTTGCAGGTAAAATAAACGAAGAAAAAGGTGAAGAAAATATTCGTGAATTGATAGAGAGAAATTATCGGATTATATATAGAATTATCAGCGAAAAACGAATTGATATTTTAACCATTCACCATTCTGCAAGAGATCTTACGCAAAGAAACCTATTTTGAGTCTATGTTCCGAATAATATTCTCTTTTGTTCTATTATTCATCTTCTCTATTTCGTACTCCCAAGAAAAACGAGTTACCTTGCTTTTCGCGGGCGATGCCATGCAACACATGCCGCAGGTAAATTCGGCGCGAACGGCCAACGGGTACAATTATTCTCACAACTTCGCGCTTTTAAAAAACAAAATATCCGGCGCCGATATCGCGTTTGTGAATTTTGAAACCACCTTGGCCGGAAAACCCTATTCGGGTTACCCCCGCTTCAGCGCGCCCGATGAATATGCTTTCGCATTAAAAGACGCCGGATTCGATGTTTTCTTCCTCGCCAACAACCACGTGGTTGACAGAGGACGAAAAGGATTTGAAAGAACGACTGCCATCCTCGATTCCATCGGAATAAAGCGCACCGGCGCTTTTGTATCGGAAAACGAGCGCGGGCTTTTTTATCCGCTTATGATGATCAAGAACGGCATCCGCATCGCACTGCTCAATTACACCTACGATACGAACGGAATGCCCGTTATATCGCCTAACATCGTGAATGCGATCGATACAGTTCAAATGAAGAAAGATTTGCGGCTAACGGAATTATATCAGCCCGATATCGTTATCGTAAATATGCATTGGGGCGATGAGTACATTACTTATGCCAACAGCCAACAAAAACGTTTGGCCGACTTTCTGTTCAGAAACGGTGTGCGTATCATCATCGGAAATCACCCGCACGTTGTGCAGCCGATAGTGGTGAACCGTCGGGAAAACGAAATAGAATCGGTGGTATATTATTCTTTGGGAAACTTCATCAGCAACCAGCAGCGCCTAAATACCGACGGAGGAATGTTGGCCGAGATAGAGATTTCGAAAACCAATAACGAGCCTGTAAAGATCGAGAAATGCGGCCATTCTTTGGTTTGGGTAAGAAAATATTACGATGCCGGAAAATTGAAATACCAACTCATTCCCGTGGAAGAAAATGAAAAAAGCGGAAATCCCGAATTAACGGAACCCGAATCGCGAAAAATGAATATCTTTGTACGAAACGCCCGCAGAATTCTCGCATCCAACTGAATATCCATCAAATAACAATTTAACCGTTATGGAACCAACGCCCATTCTCGAATTTATATTGCGATTGCTTGCCGCCACTGCCGCCGGAGGCGCCGTAGGCTTAGAACGGCAGATCAATAACAAAAGCGCCGGCTTGCGCACCAATACATTGGTAGCCGTAGGCGCCGCCATATATGTGTTGGTGAATGTGAGATTAACCGAAACCGGCGGCGACCCCACGCGCATTATCGGGCAAATTGTTACCGGGATAGGTTTCTTGGGTGCAGGTGTTATTTTGCACCGGGGAATAAATGTGCAAGGACTCACTACCGCCGCTACCATTTGGTGCAGCGCGGCTTTGGGAGTACTCGCGGGCTTGGGTTTTTATGTAGAAACGCTTGTGGCTACCGTATTGATCATTCTGATAAACACCGCCTTTAAAAAAGCCGATAAATGGGTCATGTTGGATAAGAAGAATAACAAAAAAGGCGAAGAAGAAGATCACTCTTTCGAATAGATGGCACTTACTTTCCAATTCCCAATTCCCAACTCCACCACCCATCACCCATCACCCAACTTCAAAGAACCTTCATCAACATAATTCCCGTACACGATTTTTGCGAGGCGCAATAGTCCGAAAGCGATTTTTCGTCCACCACCACTTTGTTTAAGGCGCTCGACGCGTGAATAAACGTCAGTTTTCCGTTCCGCCGGAAAGTAAATCCCATATGGGTGGTATCCAGGCCTTCGATGGATGTTGTGAAAGCGATCACGGCCATATGAGGGATTTGCGATGCTTTTTTGCTGATCTCGCTCGTGGGAAGAAAATAAAATCCGCCACGTTTGTTAACCTCCGATTCCATTTGTTTTATCTTTTCGAGCATGGCATTGTCCGATTTTAGTTGGCGGTACGAATCCCTGTGCGAGCTCATAAAATCGATGGTTTTTCTTTCCAATTGGCCGCCGTAGCAATGCGTTTCTATCTGGATATTTTTTTTCTGCCGGTTATCGTATGCCCAGTCCGAGGTATAATGCAACCGCGAGTCGTAGCCGTTCACAAAACCGTTACGGTAGCGGATATTGCGCAATCGCACCGAAAAATCCTCAAAGGTAAGTCGGTTGGTAGTAACAATTTGCGTGAGGGCGAGCACGTTTTCCACGTAAGTAACGCAATCCAGTTGCCGCAGGTTAATGATCAATTTCTCCGTTTGGTTTTTCTCCAGCGTAGATGCCACATAAGGCGTTCCGAGAAAGAATTCCGCCGTTTTTTGCAGCACTTGTTCTTTGCTTCCGGTTTTGTAAGGTTCTATATAGCCGATGTATTTATCGAAAATTTCTTTGTCTTGGGGCGTGAAGTCCACCTCTTGCGCAAAGCCTACGCTGCAAAGCAGCAACAATATAACGGTGAAAGGAATTTTTATTTTCATATTATTCGTGATTTTAGTTGCTTCAAAGATAGTGTTTTTTTATAAAAAGATAGGGGAAAACATAATTAACGTGAGTTCGATGTAAGAAATATGCTTGAAAATTAGGAATATAGCAGAAAAGTCAGTAATTTTATAGTGTTGAATTACAAATAATTAATGAAAATTCCGCTATGATTCCTGACGATAAAGTTACAGAGATTTATTTTATTATCGATGAGTTTTTTAAAGAATTTGACACCATCATACGAGAACATTCTTTAGAAAGCCCAAACACAAAGAAAAGAAACCGCAAATTTACGATGTCCGAAAGCGAAGTGATGACCATTTTACTTTTATTTCATTTCGGATCAT
>JAFADY010000048.1 GCA_023424395.1 Bacteroidota bacterium
TTTGTAATCAACATTTTGGCAGCCTTGGCAGCATATTCATT
Source organism: Bacteroidota bacterium (assembly GCA_023424395.1). Classification (GTDB taxonomy): domain Bacteria; phylum Bacteroidota; class Bacteroidia; order Bacteroidales; family Dysgonomonadaceae; genus JAFADY01. The sequence goes on from JAFADY010000048.1 coordinate 42, forward strand.
CTTTCCGAAAAAGCCCTCGATTAATACGAATACAGACATTATAGATATAGAAAGATGGAGAGCCGCTTAGGCCGAACTCACGTTAAGTAAGTTTTTTGCCTACCGATACAACTTTTTCATCGATGACTAACGCCGGTACAGAAAAAACGTTGTATTGCATGATTTTTATCATGTCTTCTTCTTTTGCAACATTGGCATCGATTCCCAGTTCTTTAACAACCTTTTTTGTTGTTTCATAAAGCGCGTTGCAACTTGGGCATCCGGTTCCTAAGATTTTTATTTCCAACATTTTTGTATTTAATTGATTTTATTGTTTATAGTTCGTCAAACAACGAACATTATCGATAAAAAATTTTGCCTAACAATTGTTTTTGATTTCTGATACGAAAAACTGACTAAATAAATTACGGGCAATTTCCCAATTCTCCTTGTTAATGCAATACTTTACTTTAGGCGTTTCTATTTCACCCTGAATTAATCCTGCATTTTTCAGTTCTTTTAGGTGCTGCGATACCGTTGCCTTGGCATTGGGAAATACATCGTGAATATCGCCGAAATAACACGATTCCTGCGCCAGCAGGAATTCCATGATCGCTACGCGGGTAGGGTGTCCCAGTGCTTTGGCGAATGTTGCAATCTGCTTATCCGTAGTTTTTATGTCGTCTTTTTTCTTAGCCATATTATTTTATTGTTCGCAAAAGTACGAACAATATTTTAAATTGCAAATGGTTTTGAGAAAAATAATGCTTCGTAGATTCAATCCACAAAAATTTCCTTCAAAACGTTCTTCGTTTCAGTAATTTCTTTTTCGGTTAGTTTTCCCAATAATTTAACGATTCTTATCCGATTGATGGTGCGAATTTGGTCTAAAACAATCCAACCTTTCAATTCTTTTTGGGATAATTTTACGCGTGTGGGATATTCTTTTGATGTGCTTGTAACGGGTGCAATAGTAATAGTTCTAAGGTGTGCATTCATTTCGTCGGGTGAAATGACAACGCACGGCCGCGTTTTTTTCATTTCACTGCCAATGGTAGGATTAAGATTTACGAGTACAATTTCGTATTGCTTTATTTCCATTCTTCAAAATTTTCATCAGCAAAAACATCATCGATCAACAAATTGTCGTCTCCCTGCCAGCGCATTTTTTTGAAGGCTTTGTCCCATCCTTTTCGGGGTTCGGATTTAGGTTTTAATACAATTTGTTTTTCTTCGAGTATCAGCTCAAGCTTGTCATTGATATTATATTTTTCTAAGATTGTTTTAGAGAGCCGTATTCCCTTGGAATTTCCAATATTTATGATTGATATATCCATATTAATTTTATTTGTTATTACAAAGTAATTACAAATATTTCAATTTACAAAATAGTTTAAATTATTTTATAGATGACTTCCCTAAATCCCTACCGCATCCCTGTAAAAATCCAAGGCTTGAAAAACGGTTTCTCTATCAATATTTTGATTAATTCGTATATTACCAATATCGGCCAATAAAGTAAAGTTAATGTTTTGTCCTTCATTTTTTTTATCGTGTTTTATGGTTTCGTAAAGTTCGGTATAATTATCGCAGTTAATGGCGTAGGCGCCATAGTTTTGATAAATGAATTTGACGGTTTTTTGCAACTTTTCCTTTGGGAAACCGCAAACCCGATGCGAAAGATAAAGCTCCGCGATCAATCCCCATGCAACTGCGTATCCGTGCAAAACAGGTTTGCCGTTGTCAAGAGCAAAGCTCTCGAAAGCATGCCCGATAGTATGTCCGAAATTCAACGCTTTGCGCACGTTTTTTTCGAAAGGGTCTTTTTCGACAATTTTTTCTTTAATGGAAACCGAGCGGAATACTAATTCATTGAGTTTCTCGAAATTGCGGGCGCTTAAATCGAATGTTAAAAGCTCTTCCCAATCCTGCTCAGAATGGATCAGTGCATGCTTAAGCATTTCGGTATAACCCGACAGCAAATCGCTCGGGGATAACGAATGAAAAAAATCGGATGAAATAATAACAAATTCTGCCGGATAAAACGCGCCTACTTCGTTTTTATAACCTTCAAAATTAATTCCGGTTTTTCCGCCTACTGCCGCATCCACAGCGCCGAGCAAAGTTGTTGGTATATTTACATATTTGATGCCGCGTTTAAAAGTGGCTGCAGCAAAACCGCCAATATCGGTAACCATTCCTCCGCCTAAATTAATAAGCAAAGAATGACGAGTGGCGCCGCTTTCCGTGAGATTTTTCCAAATATGCGAAAGGTTTTCGATGGTTTTATTGGTATCGTTGGCCGGAATAATTATACGAACCGCTTTGCTTACTGCATCCATAGATTCAACAAGCGGAAGGCATAATCTTCCGGTGTGTTCATCGGTGAGAATAAAGAGTTTATCGTGTTTTATTTCCGACAAAACGGCTTCTAAATCGGTTTTAAGATGGCTGCTTTTTATGATATGTTGCATAATGAAAGGGTTGTAATTTTAATCTAAGAACAAAGATAGAGAAAATCATTGTCCGATTTACGTTCGTGTTTTCACAATTATATTAATGCTTTGTATAACTCCTCTTGAATGCGCTCCCTGATATTTAGTGTGGATAACCTGTTCGGCGAACGTTCGGGATAAACTCTGTTTGAGAGAAAAATGTAGATCATGTTGTTGGTTGGATCTACCCAAAAACAGGTGCCGGTAAAACCGGTGTGTCCGTAAACGGAAATGGGTGTGAGCGGACTTGTCGGGCTTGCGTTGTTGTTTCTCGGATCAGGTTTATCAAAACCCAAACCGCGGCGGCTTCTGCTGCTTTTGGTTTTGGTGAATAAATTTACCGTTTCTTCGCTCAAAAAACGCTCTCCGCCATACTCTCCGCCATTAAGCCACATTTGCGACAGCTTGGCTAAATCGTTGGCATTGGAAAACAATCCCGCATTTCCTGATATTCCTCCAAAAAGAGCCGCTCCTTCATCGTGAACATAGCCGCGAAGTTGTTGTTTGCGAAAAAACGGATCATTTTCAGTAGGAGGAATATTGTTTACAGACATGTATTTGAGTGGCTGAAAAGTCATGGTGTTTGCGCCGAGTTTTTCATAGAAGTTACTCTTAACATAAGTGTCCAAATCTTTTTTAGATATGTTCTCGATCACTTCTTTCAATAGCATGAAGTTGAGGCAGCTGTATCTGTAAGTTTTAGACCTTAGCTCCGTGGCTATCACTTCTTTTAACAGCGCGTTTTGCATTTGTTGGCTTGCATACATATTTTGAGCGATCGGCTCATTGAAAGTTTCGGATGCCCGGCTTGAAATGTAAGCCGGAATAAATTTATAATCGGTTCGTCCCCACGCGCCCGCGTAGCGGGCATGATACAAACCCGATCTTTTCCCAAAAAGTGTTCCGGTATAGCTGTTTTTGTCTATTGCAGTGGTGTAATACGGAATATATGAAACTACTCCCGTTTCGTGAAACAAGGCTTCTCTTATATTGATATTGGCTTTGTTGGTGCCTTTTGTTTCGGGTACAAATTTTCCGAAATTATCTTGTAAACGAAGTTTTTTTTCATCGTACAACTTCATGACGGCGGGAAGTGTAGCTGCTGCTTTGGTTATGGATGCAAGGTCGTAAACGGTTTCGTCGGTTACTTTTGAGCCGCCCGCATATTCAAAATTTCCAAAACCTTTGTCGTATATCACAACGCCGTCTTTAGCTACCAAAACATAGCAACCCGGATAAGCGCGTTGTCGTATCCCTTCGAGGGCGATACTTTCTATATTCTCTAATTTTTTGGATTGCATACCGATTTCTTCAGGCAAAGAGTAAGATAAGCGGGTCTTTTTTGTTTCGATTCCGCTGTTAACTTTGTAATTTCCTCCGCTAACGGGAAGTTTCCCCGTCATTTCTATTCCGCCGAAAATGGCTTGCGCGGCGCTCATTTGGGCGAATTCGGTATTGTCGTAGGCAACAATCACACTATTTGTGTTTTCGGCAGATGCTTTGAAGCTACTCAATCGGTAGGGCGACGAAAAAAATACCAAAACCGATTTTTTATTTTTCACCAGATTTTGAAGAGCTGCATTTTCTATCATCCTATCTGAATGAACGGAAAAAATAACCAAATCAAAATCCGATAATTTTGAAGCTATTCCCGATAGATTTTCCATAGAGGCAGCATGAAAATGATTTACATTGCCGTATTTGTTCAACCAATTTTGAAAAACGGATTTAGAAGAGCTGCCGATTGATACCGATGCAATTTTTGTTTTATCTAATTGCGTTAACGGGAGAAGGTTCTGATCGTTTTTAACCAACGTAACCGCGCCATCGTAAATTTTGCGTAGCGTCCATTCGGTTTGCGAATTTTCTATTTCCGATTTTAGGGTTCTTGTGTTTATAGGTTTAGTTTCGTGTACTTTGAGCATGAATTTATAGGCAAGCACTTTTTTTACTTTTTCTTCGAAAAGCGGGGTGGGGATGGTGCCTTTTTCCACCGCATTTTTAACGGAGTTAAATTCACGCTCTTGGTGTACTACTCCGAGCACAATATCGTTGCCGGCCAAAAGCGCTTTTACGCTCATCTCAGGTTGATTGGAAACTCCTCTCATAGCCATTGCATCGGTAAAGGTGAGTCCGGTGAAACCCATTTCATCTTTCAGCAGTTTTTGTCCGATGCTTGGCGAAAGTGTCGCGGGCAAGCCGTTTGTTCCAAGTGACGGAACATTTAAGTGTCCGATCATGATCCCCGACAATCCGGCATTGATATAGTATTTGAATGGATGCAATTCCACCGTTTCCATTCGTATTTTGTTGTGGTTGATTGTTGGCAATGTTTTGTGTGAATCTTCGGATGTATCACCGTGCCCGGGAAAGTGTTTCGCAACGGCCATCACGCCATTTTCTTCCAGTCCGCGCGCGTACGCGATACCGCTTCGGGCAACATTTTGTGGGTCTTCGCCAAAAGCGCGGGTCCCGATTACGGGATTTCGAGGATTGCTGTGCACATCGATAGACGGCGCAAAGTTTATGTGAATTCCCATTGCACGGCATTGCCGGGCAACTTCTTTTCCGTATTGTTTGATGATCTCATCGTTGTGAATGGCGCCGATAATAACGTTTCGTGGAAATTTAGGCGCGTCCGTCAATCGCATCGATAAGCCCCATTCGCCGTCCAAGCCTATAAACAAAGGAACTTTTGCGATGCTTTGCGCATAATTGGTTATTTCGGCCTGGCCGGCAACGGTTCCTTTCGAGAAAAGCAAACCGCCCACTTTTTGGTTATTTACGTAACTTCTGATCCTTTCTTTCCAATTGTTGTTGGGTTCGGCAATCGGCATAAAAAGTTGCCCCACTTTTTCATCGAGCGTCATTTGGGCAAAAACCGAATCCACCCATCGGTTCATTTTTATTTTATCCGCTTGTTTATAGAAATTCGTTTCGGTTTGCGCCGACAGATAACCTAAGGAAAATAAGAGAAGGAAAGTGGAGAATATTTTATTCATTTTTTGACTTTTTCGAGTTCTACGTTAATTTGTCCGACAACAACGCCTCTTCCGGCAGTTTGAAAAATAGTAACATCTTTGTTATCGATATTTTTCACAACCGAAGGCTTTTCCATATGCCAATGACTGTGTCCGCCAATGATTATATCTATATTTTTTGTTTGGGGAGCTAACCGCATATCGGCTTCGTAACCCAGATGGGAAAGACAGATAACAAAGTCGCACTTTTTTTGGTTTTTTAATTGCGCAGCAATGTTATTGGCGGTTTCCAAGGGTGCAAGAAATTTCATTCCTTTGTAATTGTCGGTGGCTATAAGGCCTTTGGGGTTAATTCCCAATGCCAAAATGCCGATTCTTAAGCCGTCTTTATTAACGATTGTATAAGGATGAATTAATCCGTGCAAAGGTGTGTCGGAAAAATCGTAATTGCTGCTTAATATGGGGAAATCGGCTTTGCGGACTACATTTTCCAATACTTCCATGCCGTAATCGAATTCGTGATTACCTAATGTAGCCGCGTTATAACCCAATAAGTTCATGGCTTCAATTTCCACCTCTCCTTTAAAAAGATTGAAGTAAGGTGTTCCTTGCAGAAAATCGCCGGCATCCAACAAAAGCACATTTTCCTTTTCTTTTCTCATTTGTTCCACAAAATTCATTCTCCGAATAACGCCTCCTTTATCGGGATGTGTTTTATCCGTTTCGGGAACCGGTTCTATGCGGCTGTGGCTATCGTTGGTGTGAAGAATGACTATTTCTTTCTGTCCGAAAACAAAAGTTCCGAAGGAAAGAAAAAGAATAAGTAGAAAGGTTGTATATTTTTGATTCATATGCTTTTATATTATTTAGTGACCGTAATCCGACCATCGAGTACCGATGATATTTGTTGGCCCCTACGGGTTTGTTCTCTCACGTAATCTATCATAATATCGCGAAGCGTGATGCCTGAATTAATGGTTTCCTGCGCATTTTTAAACGCATCCATGCCGTTATTGCCTTCGGCTAAATAGTCGAGAGTAACAATTTTATATATTTTGTTTTCATCAATCGGGTTACCGTCAATTGTTGCGCTTTTTATTTTTCGGTTTTCTATTACGAGCTTCACGTTTTTAGAAATTCCGGATCCTCCCATGCGTGCGTAAGCTTTGAATATTTTGTTCAACTCCGAACCTTTTAAATCCAGAAAAGTGATGGTATTATCGAAAGAATAAATTTCGTACATATTGCCGACCGTTATTGGGCCCTCCGGCATGTTTGCCCGATGTCCGTTCAAGTTCATTACCGCAACATCCGCACCTCCGGGAATATGCTCATCGCCGTAGGCTTTCATTACATCCGACGTGAAATTTGTAAGTAAACTTTCCGGAAGATGATAATCCATTAATTGAGTGGATGTTCCGATAACTTCGCTCATTTCTTCATCGAGAAGGGTTTTGTATTTACTTACGAGCGACTGCATTTTTGCATGTGGCTTATCATCTAAACTTGCACTCATTTCCACAATTTTTCCGCTTACGGAAGTGATCTGATAACGCGATTTGCAGGAAATGAGGCCGATAGAAATAAGTACAATCAGTAAAAACTTATGTTTCATTGTTTGGCCTTGTATTCGTGATTTTTTATTTTTCAAAAATACGTTTTTTAAACCATCCTCGCAACCCTATTTTACGAAATTTGAATAAATTTTATCCACTTATTGTATTTTCAATATTTATTGCTACCTTTGCAACCGCTTTGCGCAATCTCTGTCGGGGAACTCTCGTTATATTGCGTTCGATTCAGTTAATAATTAACATAAAGCATTTATATACAATGGATTTAATTAAAATTGCAGAAGATTCTTTCAAAACAGAAAAGAAAGAATTGCCCAAATTCAAAAGTGGGGACACTATAACGGTTGCATACCGCATTGTGGAGGGAAACAAAGAACGCATTCAGCAGTATCGCGGCGTGGTTATCAGTATATCGGGACATGGCGACAGCAAACGTTTCACCGTACGTAAAATGTCGGACAATATTGGTGTAGAACGTATTTTCCCGATGAATTCTCCTTTCATAGACAGCATTACGCTCAATAGCGAAGGTAAAGTTCGCAGAACAAAACTTTATTATCTGCGCGCGCTTCGCGGAAAAGCCGCCCGTATCAAAAAGAAAGTTTATTGATAGGAATTGAAAAAAATATCAAACGCTCCGGATTTTTTCGGAGCGTTTTTTTGTAATTTTGTTTCAAAACCAAAAACAGGTATGTACCACAAAACGCAAGGAATTGTTCTGAATAACGCCAATTACAACGACAAATATTCCATCGTGCATATTTTCACACGCGACTTTGGAAGAATTTCCTATTTGTTGCCGAAGTCGCGCAGCAAGAAATCCAAAACCAATAACTTGTTGTTCTCGCCGCTCTCCATTTTAAATTTGGAAATAGAGCATTTGCCGCTTCGCGAAATTCAAAGGTTAAAAGAGGTGGAACGACAAGTCCTGTTGTATGAGATTGGTTCGGATGTTACTAAAGTTTCTCTCGTGTTTTTCTTGTCTGAGTTTTTATCTAAAGTTTTGCGGGAAACCGATAATAACGCGCTTCTTTTCGATTACCTGAAAAACTCCATCGAAACGCTTGAGGAATCGGGTAGGGGATTGGCTAATTTTCATTTAGCCTTTTTGTTGGGATTAACTAAATTCTTGGGAATCTATCCGAATTTAAAAAATTACCGGGAAGGTTATTATTTCGATATATTAAATGCCGAATATGTGGACAGAGAGCCATCTCACAACCATTACTTACGAAGAGGCGAAAGCCAATATTTGGCGTTGTTAAGTAAAATGAACTTTCGCAACATGCATTTATTTAAAATGTCGCGAAGCGACAGGAATACAATCGTCGATAAACTTTTACAGTATTATCGGCTGCATTTATACGATTTTCATCGCTTAAAATCGTTGGATGTATTGAGAGAGATATTTTGATGTTACTGCGGAAATACCTGAAAAACAATAGTCTTACCTTCGGTATCAATGGTAAAACTGTTGCCGAGCGATTTGTTAAGCGTCCCTTGCCACCAATTGGTGAGAATTCGGTTGTCGATCGGGAATTCCAATCCCGAAACCGATACCGGTTTTTGCTCCATGCAAAAAAGAGATACTTTTTCTCCCTGAAAACTTTGAAACTCCGTTTTTGAATTCAGTGGCGTGAAAATACCGTAATCGGTAATCATTTTCACGCGGGCAATATCCATGTAATCAACCAAAAGCGAGATGTTTCCGATAGAATGGTCTTCTCTTTTACCTGTGGCGGCAACAATTGTTATATCTGTTTTCTTATTATCAACACAAAATTTTACTGATTTCGTCAAATCGTTTGTATCTTGTTCTGAAATGACATGCAATATATCCGCGAAGCGGATCTTATTTTCTTCGGAAATCGAATCGCAATCGCCCACAATAGCATCCGGGACGTAGCCGCGCGAAATAAAATCGTTTGCCGCTCCGTCGCAGCAAACGATATATGACGCGTTTTGTATAATTGACAGAGGAATCTTGTGGCAAGGGAAATTTCCATTTGCCACAATAACTGCCGAGATATTATCCATTTACTTACCTAATTTCCCTTTCAACAAATGCGGAATTTCGCTCGGTTCTTTTGCCACCGGAACTCCAACGGCTTCGAACGCCGCAATTTTTTCGGCTGCCGTACCCGATCCACTCGAAATAATGGCGCCGGCATGTCCCATTTGTTTTCCGGGAGGCGCTTGTTGTCCGGCAATGAATACGGCAACGGGTTTTGATATGTGTTTGCGGATGTATTCTGCCGCACGCTCTTCGGCATCCCCTCCGATTTCGCCGATGAGTGCAATACTGTCGGTTTCAGGATCATTTTCAAACATTTGCAACAATTCCTGATAATACAAACCCACAACCGGGTCTCCACCCACACCAATGGCGGTGGACTGCCCCATTCCGTTTTCTGTAAGGTTGTAAACCACTTCGTAAGTAAGTGTTCCGCTTCGGCTGATAACGCCCGTACCTCCTTGTTTGAAAATCATTGACGGCATAATCCCCACGAGGCTTTTTTCCGGAGAAATTAATCCCGGACAGTTCGGCCCGATGAGGTTGGCGCCTTTTTTCTTGATAAAATTGTATGCTTCCACCACATCTAATGTGGGAACACCTTCGGTAATGCAAACGATGAGTTTTACACCAGCGTCGGCAGCTTCCATCATAGCGTCTTTCGCAAAAGACGCGGGTACAAAAATGACGGATGTGTTAGCGCCTGTTTCGGTAACGGCATCTTTTACCGTGTTAAAAACAGGTATTTCGTCCACGTATTCTCCTGCTTTTCCCGGTGATGTTCCGCCAACTACGTTAGTGCCGTAGGCTTTCATTTTTGAAGTGTGGAATCCGCCATCGCGGCCGGTAATTCCTTGGACGATTAATCGTGTATCTTTATTTATTAATATGCTCATTTTTATAAGACTTATAGACTGTTAGATTTTTAGACTGTTGGACGTTTGCTACTTAAACTGCAAACTCAAAACTGTCAACTTATTTGGCTAATTCCACCGCTTTTTGTCCGGCTTCGCCCATAGTTTCGGCCACGTGGAAGTGAGTACCCTGCAACAGAGCCCGGCCTTCTTTCTCGTTGGTTCCCGTAAGACGAATAACAATGGGAATATCGGTTTTTATTTGTTTGAAAGCTTCGAGCAAGCCGTTGGCTACATCGTCGCAACGTGTAATCCCTCCGAAAATATTAATAAGAACCACCTTTACGTTTTTATCGCTCAAAAGCAACTTCATGGCTTCAATTACTTTCGTAGGATTTGAACTTCCGCCAATATCGAGAAAGTTGGCAGGATTTCCGCCGTAAAGTTTGATCATATCCATTGTGGCCATAGCCAATCCGGCGCCGTTAACCATACAACCGATCTCACCGCCGAGATTTACATAACTGAAGCCTTTGCTTTTGGCGTTTTGCTCTTTTTTCTCTTCTTCGGTAGGTTCGTTGAGAGCGGCTATTTTCGTATGACGAAACAATGCATTATCGTCGAAAGTCATTTTAGCGTCAATCGCCATAATATTTCCTTCTTTAGTGAGCACCAACGGATTGATCTCTGCCAACGATGCATCGCTCTCCACGAATAATTTGTACAACTTCTGAAAAATCACCGCTGCCTGACGAACAAGTTTCACGTCATCAAACAATTTAAAAGCCGCTTCGCGGGCAAGATAATCGGGAATGCCAAGTGAAGGATCGATAACGAATTTGTGTATTTTTTCAGGCGTTACGCGAGCCACTTCTTCAATGTCCATACCACCTTCCTTGCTTAGCATCAAAATGGTTGATTTTGTGTTGCGGTCGATAACGTAGCTCACATAATACTCTTTTTCGATATTTACGGCCTGTCCGACAAGGATTCTGTCCACCGTAAAACCTTTAATATCCATTCCAAGAATAGCTGCCGCGTGTTTCCGCAACTCAATCTCGTCTCCGGCGAGCTTCACGCCTCCTGCTTTACCTCTTCCTCCCGTGTGAACCTGCGCCTTCACAATTACTTTTTGCGAATCCAGTTTCTGATAGGCTTTCACCGCATCGTCCACAGAGCGGCAAACGATACTTTTATCCACAGGAAGTCCATACGATGCAAATATCTCTTTTGCCTGATATTCATGAATTTTCATGGGCTTTTTATAATTTGTATTGTGATTATTTAAAAATTGTTGTAAAACTATGACTTTTTTCTGTAACTAAAAAATTCTGTTGTGTTAAAAAGAAACGCTCAATTATGTTAAATTGTTTAGTGGAACACTAAAAAATCGAGTAAGTTTTCATATAAATATGGTAGGTTTTAAGCTAAAAATCCCATTATTGTGGGATTGCCTTCAAAACGCATTTGCCGTTCCTTTGCATTCGAAAATTAAAGCAGAATACAAATGACCCAATTTTTGAATAAAACCATTTTTCTTTCTCTTTTTATTTTACTCTCGCTCTCTCTTTTTTCGCAACGAAATACGGTGTTTAAAGGTGTTGTTCTCGATGATGCCCGTCAGCCGTTAACAGGGGCTACGGTATATTTCGAAGAGTTGGGAATTGGCGACGATACCGATATAAACGGTGTTTTTGAAATGAATAATATCCCTTCGGGGCAGCATAATGTGATAGTAAGTTTTATCGGGTTTGAACCGATAAACAGCGTAGTGAATTTTTCGGGTGCAGGAACACACGAACAGGAATTTCAACTGAAACCCGACGAAAGGGTTTTGTTGGAAGTAGAAGTTTTCGGGAAACGGCGCGAGCGCCCCGAAAAAATGGAAGCGCTCACGCGCATACCGCTTCGGTTGGCTGAACAGGTGCAAAGTGTTTCGGTTATATCGCAGAAAATGCTTACCGATCAAGGCGTTCTCACTTTGAACGATGCGGTGAGAAACGCTCCCGGCGTAGGGACTTTTGCCACATTCGGAAACACAACAGAGAGTTTAACTTCGCGCGGATATCGCGGAATTCCTGTGGTGAAAAACGGTGTGCGCATTCATTCCGATTTTCGCGGACAAGGTTTTTTAACCGATATGCAAGGCGTTGAAACCATTCAGATTTTACGAGGTTCTGCCGCTATCGCGCAAGGATTGGGGAACGATTTGGGGTCGGCAGGCGGAGTGGTGAATATCGCTACTAAAATGCCCAAATTTATTGATTCGGGGAATATTGGAATACGAACCGGCAGTTGGGGGCACGTGCGCCCGACATACGACGTTCAGTTTGTCCTCGATAAACTGCAACGCACCGCTTTCCGTATTAACGGTACGTATGAACGTGCCGACAGTTATCGAAAACATGTTTCAAAAGACCGCTTCTACATCAATCCGTCTTTCGCATGGCGCCCCGATGAGAATACGAAAATCACTTTGGAAATGGATTATATGCACGATTCGCGCACGCCCGACCAAGGAACGGTAAACCTGAGCGCTGATAGTGTGTTCAATGTTTTCGATATGCCGAACGACCACTTCCTCGGTTTTTCCACAGACAAGCAAATTAACAACACCCTTACCTACATGGCTCACATTCAGCGCGAGCTCGGCAAAAAACTGAGTTTAAGGGCGGCTTACGCCGGATCGGATTTGATTTTAAGAAAAACAGGTTCGCACGCATCGCCGTTGAAAAACGCTTCGCGTACGGGAATGTATAACCTGCGCTCGCGTGCTTACAGTGGTAGCGAACGCAGTGATAAAAACGGCGTATTTCAAATAGACCTTATCGGTAAAGATATGTACACAGGCTCGGTGAAACATACGTTTAACCTCGGCTTCGATTACCGATGGACAAACGTTTCTACCATTAACACGAATCAGGTAATTGTTGACACTATCGATGTATTACAACCCATACCCAATATTGCTCCGCAACTGAAATTGGTAAACGGCGATGCCGTTGCATCGCGCGATTATGCTTACGGTTTGCTGCTGCAAGAGGTAATGACGTTTAACAAATACCTGAAAGTATCGCTCGGGTTGAGGTATAGTCAAATGAGCGGTGTGAGCAACAATTCGGTTTCCACAAACGGCGGAAGCGTGTGGGATCCGCTTTTTGGCATCATTGTTACGCCATACAAGAATTTCAATATGTTCGCTTCGTACACCACAACCACATCGCTGCGTGGCGCGGGCAACTTGCTCCAAGATCAGGTAACGGCGGTTGGTCCTACGCGCGAAAAACAGTTTGAAACAGGATTTAAAAGCGAATGGTTCGATAACCGTTTGCGATTCAACGCCACATATTTCCATATCCTGAACCACAATCTCACGTATGCCGCATTGGATGAGGCAGGAAACTCCACCGGATATTACATCAAGGCCGGAAATTTAAAGCGCGAAGGCGTTGAGTTGGAGCTCACAGGCAAGTTGCTGAAAAGTGTGGATGTGGTGTTGGGATATTCGTATTTGGATGCGGGGTACTACGACAGCCCTTATTACCACGAAGGTTCCGCCCCCATGAACACCGCCAATCACACGGCGAACGGATGGTTTAATTATACCATATTCAATGGCTTTCTGCGAAATCTTTCTCTCGGATTGGGCGTGTACCACGTGGGAAAACGGCCGTTTGCCGAATACACCTATAAAGTGGTTCCCGGGCACAACGTTCAGCCGAACACCATGCCGTTTTTGGCCGATGCTTACACCACGTTAAACGTTCAAATCGGTTATCGGTATAACAAGTATCAAGTACGTGTTTTTGTGAATAATATTCTCGATGCAACCGGTTACACGGCTTATTATAGGGGAGGTTATCTCAATCCTACCGATCCGAGGAATGTTGCAGTAGCGGTTAATTATCAGTTTTAAGACTAAGGTCGGAGAATTAATCTTTTTCAATCTCCCATCAATCTCAATTAAGTCAAATGGAAAAAAAGACAAACAAAGGAAATATCTATCGTATTATGCGGGCATTGCACCGCGATATCGGGTTCTTAAGCATCGGGTTAACCATTGTATATGCACTGAGTGGGGTGCTGCTTATATACCGAAATACCGATTTTTTGAAGGTGGAAAGAGTGGAGCAAAAACAATTGGCCACTAACCTTGCGGTTAACGATCTAGGCGCTGAACTCAAGATCCGCAACTTTAGGGTGGAGCGCGAAGAAGGCTCGGTCATTTATTTCGGTAACGGCTCGTACGATGCCACCACGGGAAAAGCTGTCGTAACCCGAAAAGTATATATTCCCCCGTTCGATAAATTGGTGAATTTGCACAAAGTTACCGGTACCAACAAAATGTCTGTTGTAGCGCTAATTTATGGAATACTTCTCGCGTTTCTTGCTTTATCGTCGCTTTTTATGTTCAAATTCGGGACAAGGAAAAGCAAAAGAGGCTTGGTAATGATAGCCGTGAGTGTGGCGGCAACCATTGTGCTTGTGATGTTTTTGTAGCCGTTTTTCCGTCAGAGCTCAATATCCTCGATCGATACAATTTTCTTGGAAATGGCGTAAATGGTTAACCCCGATTGGCTTCTGATACCGGTTTTGAGCGTGATATTCTTCCGGTGGCTCACCACGGTGTGGATGCTGATGTTGAGCGAATCGGCAATTTCTTTGTTCGATTGTCCGTTCACCAACCCCGTTAGCACATCAATTTCACGTTCGGTTAGGATATCGTTCTGAGCTTTTTTCTGTGGCGAAGGCCGATTTTTCTCGTGTATTTTGGCAAGCGAGTTGATGATGTGCTCCTGCGAATCGTATAAAGTCAAAGTAGTATCGAGCAACTGCATCGAAGTTTTTTGAACGATACCCAAATCGATTCCCGCCACCGCAAGCATCGGGTAATTTCTTCGCAGCTTCTTCACCTCCTTTTCGCGGTTCACAAACTGCATCGGGTTAACTATTAGAATATCAATAGGTTTTGATTCGAGTATTTCGGTAAACTCCTCCAGTGTTTCCATTTTGTATATCCTGCAATCCGTTTCCCATTGTTGCAAAACAGCATGAATGCCTTCGCAGATGATGCGCGAAGACTCCATCACGGCAATATGCAGCATGGGTTTAGGCATGATGTCCGCTTTCAATGCTCGCACCCAACGGAATAAGAATGGTTTCCTCTATGAGTGAATGAATGTACAGGTCGTATTCCAACTCGAATAGCGCATAGAACAATTTACGGCGCCGGTTCAGATCGCCGTTAATTTTCACATATTTGAGCAGCAGGTTTTTCAGGTCCTTCAACTTCAGCTCAATATCGGTATGATGCTCGCTGTATTCTTTCGATGAATACACGTAGTCGCTCCTGTCGCCGTTTTCGCCATGTTTGAGCAGAGAAATAAAATAAGGGAACGCCACATTGTCCTCATAATCCAAATGTTCGAGCACCTCGGTAAAATATTCGTTGAAGAACTTTTCGAGTAGTTTCAGCTCCTTTTCGGAGTGATTTTCCTGCAACTGCCTGATGTAGGAACTGATCTGCGGATATTTATCTTCCCTGTAATAATTGTGGCTGTTTTTCAGGAATCGAACCATTTGCAGCACATCGTTCTCCGAAAAATCGATGCGGCTTTTGGGTTTTATCCCGTTATAGAGGTTCGCCACCGTTATAAACAACGCCTCGCTAACGTGATATCGGGCGCAGATATCGCTCACCGAGAGGTCGTGTACGCAATAATCCATCTCAAAATGCTGCATCATAAGCATGATATACGGGTTTTCTTCCATAATATCTGCCATTTTCATGTGGGGCGATATGCTGTTCTTCTTTAAATAATACATGTTATGCACTTTCTTTGTCCGAGGTGCAAAAGTAGCAAAAATAATCGGGTTATTTAGAATTGATCTATTTTAATGTGATGGGAGGAGGTATCCGGAAACGTTGAGAAATAGATTCCGATGGGTAGATGAGGTGCTTGGGGGTAAGATTGGAGACGATAAGCATTAACGACAAAGAGTGCCTTTGCTCCCGCATTCATGGTATAATTTGCCATTTTATTTGTTATATTTGCAACGGTTAAATTCAAACATGAACATCGATATGCCCCATTTCCACAGCCTGCTGATAAAGCGCCGAAGCATTAGAAAATATACCGAAGAATTATTATCTTCCGAGGAGACGCAACTCATTTTGGAAGCCGCTTTGCTTTCGCCTACGTCCAAAAACAAACACTCGTGGGAGTTTGTAGTGGTGGAAGACAAAGAGGCGTTGGAGAAACTTTCGCAATGCAAGCCTCACTCTGCCGAAATGATCCGTAGGGCGGCGTTGGCGGTAGTTGTTTTGGGAAATCCGTTGGATAGCGAAGCGTGGGTGGAGGATGCTTCCATTGCCGCCATCAATATGCAGTTGCAGGCCGAAGAGCTGAACATAGGCAGTTGTTGGGTGCAGGTGCGGAATAGGTTTTATTCCGAAATTGTTTCGGCGGGCGAATACATCAACGAATTGCTCGATGTTCCCATGCCGTTGGAAACGCTTTGCGTAATTGCCTTCGGCAAAAAAGAAAAAGAGCGCACGCCCCACAATCCCGATGAACTGCTTTGGGAAAAGATACATATAGGTAAATACCGCAACAATAGTAATTCGCTCAGCGATGCTCAGGAGTAATTTACGAATTGTACTTATCGGTTCGGGAAATGTGGCTACACATCTTGCTAAGGCGTTGCGCGATGCCGGAAACGAGATCGTGCAGGTGTACAGCCGCACGTTGGAAAATGCCCGAGTATTGGGCGAAGGTCTTTCGGCAAAGTTTACCGATAATATTCAAGATATTGATCCAAGTGCCGACATTTATATTTTCTCGGTAAAAGACGACGTTATTGCTGAGATTTTATCTGCCATGCCTTCCACAAAAGGAGTTTGGGTACATACGGCAGGCAGTGTTCCGATGGATGTTTTCGCTTCTTATACCAAAAACTTTGGAATAATTTATCCGTTGCAAACATTCAGCAAGAAACGCGAAATAAACTTTTCCGAAGTTCCTGTGTTTATAGAGGGAAGTAGTGACTCTGTATGCTCAATATTGGAAAATTTAGCAAAAAGTATCTCACAAAACGTACGTTTTCTTTCGGGCGAAAAACGCCGACACCTGCATTTGGCAGCCGTTTTTGCCTGCAATTTCACCAATCACATGTATGTATTGGCCGAAGAAATTATCGGAAAAGAAAATATTCCGTTCGATGTATTGAATCCGTTAATTGATGAGACGGCGGCAAAAGTAAAGGTGATATCGCCTAAACAAGCGCAAACAGGCCCTGCTGTCCGCTTTGACGAAGAGGTGATGGAAAAACATCGACAATTAATGGTTGACGGGGAAGTGAAAGAGATATATAAGTTGTTGAGTAAAAGCATTCACAAACGTAAGTGATTCAATCGTAATTTGCTACGCGATATTCTATTGGTACTCGTTTGTTTCGTTGAACCCATTCACTTCCACGACCAACCACAATTGAATATCTACTGAATTACTACTGAATAACAATAAAAAATATATGGGCATAATAAATTACGATCTCACAAAAATCAAAGCATTTATTTTCGATATAGACGGTGTGCTGTCTACGCAAACCATCGGGTTATCGCCCGAAGGCGAACCGTTGCGTACGGCCAACATCAGAGATGGATACGCTATTAATTTGGCGGTGAGAAATGGTTACGGTGTAGCCATTATTACCGGCGGAAATACCCATTCGGTGCGGGTTCGATATGAGGCGTTGGGTGTAAAAGACATCTACATGAAATCGTCTATTAAAATGAATGATTTTATGCATTACATCGAAAAAACCGGATACAAATCTGAAGAGATCATGTATGTGGGCGACGATATCCCCGATTTTCACGTCATGTGCCAGGTGGGGTTGTCCGTAGCTCCTGCCGATGCCGCTCCCGAAATCAAAGAGATCTCGAAATACGTATCGCCCAAAATCGGCGGGCATGGAGTTGCGCGAGATGTAATTGAACAGGTATTAAAAGCTCAGGAAAATTGGATGAACGAAGAAGCTTTCGGGTGGTAGAGTTAATTTTCGCGAAAAAAGAAAAAATAATGATTTACCTGTTTTCCCAAAAGAAACGTTATAATTTATAATAATTCTAAATACTTTCTTTTTTCGGTCGTAATAAATAATCATCAAAAACTGATAATTCGGAAACTGATTCATAGCAATTTGCAATCCCGACACACAAAAATTAACATTAAAAAATTGATTTCTCGTAAAACACAAAGTATATTTGTGAAAACCAAATAATAAGATTACTCATAGAATGGCAAAAGTAAAAGGTTATGTGGTAGTAAATACCCAACGTTGCAAAGGCTGCAATTTATGTGTTGTTTCGTGCCCTACAAACGTCTTGGAATTACAACCGCGCGAAGTAAACGACCGCGGATACCATTATGTATATATGAAAAATCCCGACGATTGTATCGGGTGCGCCAATTGCGGATTTGTTTGTCCCGACGGCGTTTTAACCGTGTACAGAAAAAAAGTGGATAAATAATCTATTTTATCTGTTAAACAAGTAAAAATCAACAGTATGTCAGAAGAAATATCTTTGATGAAAGGAAACGAAGCCATCGCTTATGCGTCAATCCGCTACGGCGTTGATGGCTATTTCGGTTATCCCATCACTCCTCAGTCC
>JAFADY010000049.1 GCA_023424395.1 Bacteroidota bacterium
CGCATTAAAGGCTCACAATCCTGATGTCAAAATTTATGCTCTCGAGCCGGAGGAGTCTCCGATTTTAAGCCGAGGACAGGCCGGAGCGCATTTGATTCAGGGAATTGCGGGAAATGTAGTTCCGAAAATTTTAGATCGTGACATTCTGGATAAGATCATCTCCGTAACGAGTGAGGAGGCTCTCGAGATGGCTCGCCTCCTGAGCCGCGAGGAAGGTCTTTCCGTAGGAATTTCTTCCGGCGCCAACGTTGCCGGCGCTTTGAAAATGCTGAAGGATGTCACCGGAAAGATCGCTACCGTTGCTCCGGACCTTGGCGAACGTTATCTATCCACCAAGCTGTTTGCCGAATCCACAAACAGAAGTAAGGAATCTGTATGAAAAATCGAAATTGGGACAAACAAGCGCATTTTATCATGGAGATGGATCCTGCCTGCAAATCCCTGGAGGAGGCACGCAATCTTTATCCCATGAATGACGCACTCGAAAGCTATGACATTGCGCACGAATACTATCTGAAAGGCGATACCTACGCAGCACGCCGCATTTCTCAAGAAGCACGCCGCCGCACCGGGATTGAAATTCATCCCGGGGCGGAAATCGGTGAATGTCTGATGATTGATCACGGTATGGGCGTTGTGATCGGAGAGACCGCAAAAATCGGAAATTATGTTATGATGTATCATGGTGTGACTTTAGGAGGTACGGGAAAGGATCATGTACATCGTCATCCTACCATAGGGGATCACGTGGTAATCGGTGCCGGAGCCACTCTGCTTGGACCGATTCATATTGGCAATGGCGCCAAAATCGGAGCAGGCGCTGTCGTGCTGCAGGATGTTCCGGCCGGCGCTACCGCTGTTGGAGTTCCCGCTCGAATCATACTTCCTAAGTCTCCTCAGAATGAAAATTCTGAAAAAATCTCAAAACAGTAAGGATATATTATGCAACCACCCAATATCACGGATTCTACAAATCAGGAAAACGACATCGCACATGCGCCCGATGCGCAGCCGGGTGTGTTTCCTTGGATGCTCCGCCTTCTCAAAGGCATTCTCATCGGTATCGGCGCAATCCTCCCCGGATTATCGGGAGGAGTTCTTGCCGTGATCTTCGGTTTCTATCCTCCTCTGATTCACTTTCTTTCTGACATCAGGCGTGAGTTTTGGAAAAATGTCCGATATTTCATTCCGATCGGAATCGGCGTATTGGGCGGTGTGTTCCTTTTTTCCGTTTTTGTAAAAAATGCATTCGGACGCTACGAAGCGCAATTCGTCTGTCTCTTTATCGGCTTCGTCATTGGCACTTTTCCCTCCCTGTTTCGAGCAGCCGGGCAAAAAGGGCGCGGGAAGCGTGACTGGGGGATTCTGGCGCTTTTTACTCTGCTCATTTTCGGACTTATGTATATCGGACGGGCTCTTCCGCACGTTCAGCCGAGCATACCGGTATGGTTTTTCTCCGGAATGCTTGTCGCTCTGGGCTTTATTGTCCCCGGCATGAGTCCCAGCAATTTTTTGATCTATTTCGGCCTATATGACAAAATGGCCGCCGGCATCGAATCCCTGCAGCTCAGCATGCTCATTCCTTTCGGTTTGGGCGGAATTCTCTGTGTGATTCTCTTTTCCAAGCTCGTTGCTTGGCTTTTCAAGCGCTATTACTCGGGAATCTATCATGCGATTTTAGGAATGGTGATCGGATCCACCCTGGGTATTTTCCCCTCGATTATTTTTCCGGCTTACCAGACGTCTGCGCTGAGGGCTTCCGGAATGTCGCTGTTTCCCGCCGTCATTTTCGGCATTGTGATGCTGATCGCGGGAATTGTGATCAGTTTCCTGTTCTGTCGCCTGGAAGAGAGGGTTGAATATGAGCGATGAAGCACGTTATGCGGTTCTGATTGATGCGGAGAATGTCTCCTCCAAATACATTCATGTAATTTTTGATGAGGCGTCAAATTATGGCATCTCTACCTATCGCAGGATTTACGGCGATTGGACAAGCACGAGAAACAATCAATGGAAGGATTTGCTCCTGAATAATTCGATATCGCCGATCCAGCAATACAGCTACACCAATGGCAAGAATTCTTCCGACAGCGCACTCATTATCGATGCCATGGATATCCTCTACACAGGCTCCGTGGATGGCTTTGTGCTCGTATCCTCGGATAGCGATTTTACAAGGCTCGCATCGCGACTCCGCGAATCGGGTATGAATGTGATCGGCATGGGTGAGACAAAGACTCCCAATGCCTTTATCTCTGCATGCAATGTTTTCAAATACCTGGATGTTCTCTATGCCGCCTCTTCTGCGGAAGAGGAAAAGGAAGAGAAGGAGCCCGCAGGCTCAGCCGCTCTTCTCGTATCCAATCCGAAAACCTCAAAAAATGCACATCCGCGCCCGAAACGGATCGAGGCTGCCCATTCCGCCACGAAGATTTCCACAATTCGCAGAGCACTGCGTCAGATTGTCCTGGAAAATTCGGATGACGATGATTGGATTTCACTGGCCAATCTCGGCAATCAGCTTGCCAAAAGATTTCCGGATTTCGACGTGCGAAATTACGGACATCAAAAGCTTGCAACCTTTGTAGAGTCTTTTCAGGACTTTGACGTAGAACAACGCGCCGTCAACGCCTATGGGAGCAAACAGCTCTATGTGCGATTCAAAAAATAATCTTGATAAGGAGCCGAAAATGATCTATACAGTTACACTCAATCCATCCTTTGACTTTATCTCGCAAACCGAATCATTAAAGACGGGACAAATCAATTATGCCGGTGAGGAAAAAATGAGCGCAGGCGGTCATGCCATCGTAATTTCCAAGCTTCTCAAAACAATGAATGTCCCCACTATCGCTACGGGCTTTCTGGGAGGCAAAACAGGTGACTTTATTGAAGAAGAGCTCAATGATCTCGGCATTACCAATGATTTCATCCGCACAAAAAACACAACACGAATTAATCTGTCCATCTTCAACGGCCCGATTGAAACACGTATCGTCGGCAAAGGAGAGGATGTGGCTATGGAAGAGGTTGACCAGCTGCTTTACTATCTGGCTCGAATTCGGGAAGGAGATTTTCTGATTTTGGCCGGCTCTCTGCCTCCGAATTGCACCACGGATCTGTACGCGCGCATGATCGAAACGGCAGTCGTCAACGGAGCACAATTTCTCCCCATTCTAAACGAAAACTACATGGAGCCTTTTCTGAAATTTCGTCCTTTACTGATTACTCCTACATTAAAGGATCTGTCCTCCATCTTCCAAACTCCTGTTTTAAATAAGGAGGACGCTGCACGCTACGGCATGCAATGCATTCAGCGCGGCGCTCAAAATGTCATTATCAATTTGGAACGAAACGGTTCCCTGCTCGTTACTTCCAAGGGAGAAATCTATGAAATCAACGGCCCGGACCGTCCCATTATTTCCGCTACCTACACACATATGGCTCACACCGCTGGCTTTGTAGGAAATTATATGCGCTCCAATGATCCCCTGGAAGCCTTTCGCTGGTCACAGGGCTGCTCCAATGCGACCTACTATTTCAAAGGGCTGCCGGATCTTGGCACGATTGAAAAAGAAACCAAGCACATCACATCACAGCGAATCGGGTAAAAGAAAGCGCTCATCGGATTGGAAACCGATGAGCGCTTTTTTATTGCATGCTTATTTTTTATAGGCATTCATCTGTTGCAGCTCGTCTATACAATACTCGCGAATTCTGCGCTGATTTTCCCAAAAATACGCGAGCTCGGAACGGGAGGTAATACTCACGGTATAAGTAAATGCATTGATCTGCTCCACTCCGATAAAAGCCGGAAAGACTAAAAACCGATCGGGGGCTTCCCTCCGCGCACGTTCCGCCACCCTCTCAATCATTTTTTTCGCCTCCGACAGCTCCACCGCATTCGGAATGTCAATGCGCACATCGCTGTTCATCGGATTGCGTTGATAATTGGCAACAACCTTAATTTGCGCATTCGGCACAATATAATCCATGCCTGTATATCCGCGAATCACGGTTTGACGCAGTTCCATTTTGACAACCGTGCCCTGCACTCCATTTTGGAGATCCACATAATCGCCGACGTTTAGGGAATTGCTGACTAAGATCAAAAGCCCTGCAATGATGTCGGCGATCACATTTTGCGCACCGAGTGCCAGAGCAATTCCGCCGATTCCCGCCGCAGTGAGAAGGGAAGCCGTATTGATGCCATAGAGTCCCAGAATCAAAGTCAATGCCAGGAAAAATACCGCGATTCGAAAGGTGCTTAAAATCAGGGATCGAAGCGTCCTTCCGCGAGCAGAATTTTGTATCGTCTCGGTTTTCTTAAAAAAACGTGCAATCCATCGCTTTCCGAAGCGCAAAAGAATCCACGCGATGACGAAAATAAGAAGAGACAGGATCATGCGATCCCATGCGCTTTCCGGAGGTATGACCTGCAAATATTTCTGAAAAAAATCCTTCACTTTTTCCTCCCTGTTCAGGAAAGCGGCACAATCCCATCCGCTGTGATTAAAAAAGGTTCTCCTTTTTCATTGTATCGCACGCCGTAGCAAGTCGCAGTTTTCGTCGTTTCTACCTGATCTCCCAGAATCTCCGCTTTTTCCTGCACTCCATAAATCACCGGATGATCTTTGTCCCAAATAAGATTTTGAGGCGGAAATTCCAAGGCAAAGCGCTCGGTTTCAATGCCATCCGCATTCCAGATACGAAGTGTCTGATCGTCCAACGCATAGATCGATTGTCCCTGCACCATCACATCCAGAAGCTGCAGCACCGGCAAAAAATGCACGGTTCCATCTTTTTGGATATGAACAATGCCGTTGCTCGAGGCTGCGACAAGAGATCCATCATCCATCCAAAGCAGCTTTTTCACAGGAGCTAATGTCGTAGGCACCCGGACAATCGCCTCTT
Organism: Bacteroidota bacterium; assembly: GCA_023424395.1. Lineage (GTDB taxonomy): Bacteria > Bacteroidota > Bacteroidia > Bacteroidales > Dysgonomonadaceae > JAFADY01. Next base: position 4,915 of record JAFADY010000049.1, read on the forward strand.
CCGTTTTGAATGCAATCACATTACGCTTTGTGATGTTTTCCAAGGCGGTCTTCTGCATATCTCCCGAGCGAATTTCTTTTTCTTTGGTTTCAGCAAATCCTGCCATCGCCTCCGGATCAAAATTGACCTCTCCGTCCGTTTTCGTTTGCGGCGTACCCCCTACAGACCATGCCTCCTGATCCGTTCCAAAAAGAAAGGCCCCCGGCTTGCCCTCTGTTGTCAGGACTCTCCGGACATTGCCCTCCTGATCGGCAATGACAAAGCGGTCCGCTTTTTTGAGAATCAATCGATCCTCTTTTTTCTTCCTGTCATAGATAACCTGAATATCCTCAACATTGCTCGCATCAATGCGCCGAGTAAGATTTCCCTTCTCCGCGTTATAAACGGCAATATAGTTTTCCGGAACAAAAGCATAAATAAAATGTCCATATTGAATTTTTTGAACATCCGGCTCCAAATCAATCTCAACTCGATTTTTCCCGGGCAAATATCCGGTTAAATGCGATTCAGAACGAAAATAAAAGCGCTCACCGATCATGCCGAGATCTGTCCAGTCGGAGGAAATCGTAAGCGGAGTCGCCTTTTTTCCCGGACGGAGAAACAGCAACAGCGCGAAGAAAAGAATGCATATTCCTGCCAGAATCCCCAGACGGGCCGGTGTCATTCGATATCGACGCATTGTCCGAAGAAATGAGTTCTCCTCTGAATCGCCCGCCGGCGTTTCCGCCTTTCCTCCGACTGCCTTTCCGGTGCCTTCTCCGGACATCTCTTCTTGAGACATCTCTTCTGATAAATCGGCATCCGTTTCGCCGCTCAACTCTTCCTGCTCTGTCGCGACAGACTCGACCTTCCGCTCCGCAGCACCTTCCTCTGCAGATCCGGATTCCTCCTGTGCCGAGGCCTGATCGGATTCGGAAATTTCCTCCCCCTCCATATGCTCGGCTGTTCCGTCCGCAGGAAAATCCGCCGTTTCTTCTTCGTCCATAGCCTTTGTTTCTTCTTCGAAATCACTCTCCGCTATGGAAAGACTCTCCGGCTCGTTTTCATTCACGATATTCTTTTCAAGATTTTCGGAAGCTTGCTCTTCGTCTTGTCGGTTTTTACTGTCACTCAAAGCGCATCCCCCTTTTCGTTTTTCTCAGTATATCAGAATCCTTGTAATCAAAAAAGGCGTCCCCCTCGGGACGCCTTATCGGAACGGATTAATAAGCTTCAACAAAGAGCTCGAAATACTCTTGTGGATGCGCGCATGCGGGGCAAAGCTTCGGAGCAACCTTTCCGCGATAAATATATCCGCAGTTCGTGCACTTCCAAAGCACTTCTTCCTCACGCTCAAAGACTTTTCCTTCTTCAATATTCTTTAGAAGCTTCTGGAAACGAATCTCATGATGTCCCTCTACCTTGGCAACCTCACGCCAAACACGTGCGATTTCCTGAAAGCCCTCTTGCTCGGCTACATCGGCAAATTCCGGATACATATCGGTAGCTTCCTCATGCTCGCCGTGTGCAGCACCCAGAAGATTGGTCTTGGTGTCGCCATAAACAACGGGATAGCTTGCTTCCACCTGAACAGGAGTTTCCGCTTCTAAATCATCACGCAGGAACTTGAAGAAACGCTTTGCATGCTCCTTCTCATTGCGTGCCGTTTCCTCAAAAATATTTTGAATCTGAACATAGCCCTCTTTTTTTGCCTGAGAAGCTGCATAGGAATAGCGCTGGAACGCTTGGGATTCGCCCGCAAAGGACTTCATTAAATTCAACTCTGTTTTTGTGCCTTTTAAAGATGCCATAATATACCTCCGATCTTTGACCCATAAGTCTTTTCGACTACAGATGATATTATAGCTCAAAAAATCTGTTAGCGAATACTAATTTTAGAAATATTCTAATTTTTATTTTGTCTTAGCATCCTGGCGTTCCGCTCGGCGCGCTTCCTCTTCCGCCTTGATTTTTTCTGCATCATATTCGATACGCACCCGGACAATACGCTTACTTTCAATTTTTTCGATTAAAAATTTCATTCCTTGAAACTCAATGAAAGGATGCTCACTGTCCTCCGGAATGCGTCCCATCAGGAAAAACAAAAGTCCGCCCAGCGTATCGTAGTCCTCAGATTCCTCATCAAATTCGGCATCTGTGTTGAAATTCAACTCCTTGATCGAAAGCGTTCCCTTAGCATAATACGTATTGCGGCTCACCTTCTCAATTTCCGGCTCATCCTGATCATATTCATCATCAATATCTCCGACGATCTCCTCAAGCAAGTCCTCCATGGTCACAATGCCGGAAAATCCCCCGTATTCATCAATCAAAACGGCAAGATGCAGATTGTCATCGCGCATCTCATTGAAGAGCTCATTGACATTTTTCCGTTCCGGGACAAAGTATGCAGGACGCAGAATTTCCCGAATCGGAATGTTTTCAAAGCCTCTGTGATAGGCCTCCTGAAGATAATCCTTAATATAAAGAATACCGATAATATTATCGACATCGTCATCATAAACAGGAATTCGCGAATAACGCACAGACAAAAGCTCATCGATGTATTCGGTGTAGTCATCATTGACATCGATGGCAAACACCTCCGTACGCGGTGTCATGATTTCTTCCGCAGATTTATCGTCAAAGCTGATGATGGAATTGATCATTTCTCCCTCATCCTTATTAATCAATCCCTGACTCTGACCTACCTGTACGATGGACTTGATATCCGAAAGCGTGACCTGTTCCTCCATTTGTGAAATTTCCACACCGAGGATTTTTAAGATTCCGTTGGTCATTCCCGAAAGAACCAAGACAAAGGGACGAAGAATTTTAGCAGCCCACCAAAGCGGCCCGATCGCGGAATCCGAGAAGCTCTCCGCGTCCTGAAGCGCCAGACGCTTCGGAACAAGCTCTCCGAAAATAATGGTCAGAAAAGAGATTGCGATCGTAATCAATACCGTTGCTACGGTAAATGCACTTGGAATATGAAAACGAGACAGGATCTCTGCAAAAGGCTGTGATAAGC
>JAFADY010000053.1 GCA_023424395.1 Bacteroidota bacterium
GAGGGAGCTTTTTATGAATAATAACAATTCTTTTTTCTTCCATCCACTCATCTAAGTAACATAAAGAATCTGCTAACGCATCCCAATTAAACCCAAAATAATCGGGAAATTTAAAAGATTGATAATACAAACTAAAAATCTCTGTTCTATGTTTTATATCATCAACATACATAGAATAAGAATTATTTGTGTCAATTTCCGAAAAACAGTTATAATACAAAAAACATTCATTCTTCTCCATAATATTTTAGGGTTTAAATTGAATAAAAGTTTTATAATGATCTGGAGAATAATACTATTCGCCTCCTCCACCTATAACTATACGTTGGAGATCTGCATGATTAATTCCTGGAGTTGGGGTGTAAATATTTCTTGTAATACCTACTTAATATTTATTTTCGAATTCTTTATCAATCAAATATTTCCATCTTTGAAAAGATTGGACTTCCTTTTGATAGCCTTCAACAACTCCACCATAAAAATACTCATCATTCAGAATATCGGGAAATCCGACATCATTCATATTATGCTCAATGACACGTTTAATTCTCCTTTGTATCCAATATTTTGATGGCGTATTATCTATTACCTCAAACAAACTAGCTGGATAGAACATGGGATGTGCATAAGATACACCATCGTAGAAATCATTACAGATTAAGTAACACGGATGATTAAACAGTATAAAAATAGCATACACAGTGTACTCTTTTCCAATAGTCAGTTCAATAAAATTCATTTTTTCTGTCCAATTATGTTGAACAAAGAAATCTTTGGGAATGTATTTACCCGTATTGTATAAACATTTTACTTTCATCTGTTATATAAATTTAAATCCTGTATTTACATTTGTTTCCAGATTATGCCCCTCTCGCTGGCGCAAGTCTCCAGACTTGTGTCTTATTTTGCTTTGCAACGCTCTAATTATAAATTAGTGGGAGCATGTGCACGAGGAAGCAGATAGATTGAATTTAACAGGTACAACATATCTTACCTTGATTGCTCTTCCTTTTTGCATCGCTGGCTTTTCGTAATGAATCAACTTTGTTACCCTCAGAGCTTCGTTATTCAAATCTTTTCTTATACCTTTTTCTATTTTGTGATTTATGGTAGATCCATCAACATTAATCCAATAAGATACAAAGACCATACCTTCCAAAGAATCCATTTGGGCTGTTTCAGGATATTTTATTTTGTCTGCAATAAACTTGGTTAAACACCCTTTAAATAATGGTTCTGATTCAATATACGTGATTAACTCGTTATTAGAGGTCGAATCATTGTTTTGACTATGCAAAAAAGGCACCCATAAGAGCACAAGTAGTAGGATATATACTTTTACCATTTTCTCGGAATTTTATAAATGAATTGAAACCTTTTGGGATAACTTGAATAATTAACTCTTCGCCGGCGCAAGTCTCCAGACTTATACCTTATTAAAACAATATTTATTTGCTTCGCAACGCGACCTTTTTCGAACGCTTACAGGGAGTTGCAAACTTGAGAGAGGGTTATCTTATTACCATGCGATGCAATCTTGCGGAAGCTCGATGTAGCAAGGAAAATTTAAACACAAATAGAACAATATTTGACTAGTTTTTCGTTGATTATACCCAATGGCATGATGTTAATAGGATTCAGTTTATCACCCTGTATTTCAATAAAAAACATCGCGCCTACATCTTTATCTTTTAATATCAACAAATTACTTCTTCTATTCCATTTTCCAAGTGATAGATTGATCCCTCTAAACTTAATTGCATAAGTCCCATTTTCTTCCAAGTTTAATATAAAATTAGGTACATTTTCTGAACAATAAGTGCCAGTGAATAAATCATTTTTTCTTGCACGCATGTTTTTTTGATTTTTAATCAATGTTGTATTTTTAACCCTATTCATATATGAGTGTGCATAAGATAACTCTGTTTGGCTTGCGGATGAATTTATTTGATTAAAAAACTTATTGTTCATCCAAGTAAATCCTTTTTTCACATTTAATCCTCTTACTTCTTTCGGATTAATTAACAAACTCTGTGTTTTTTGAATTTTTATTTTAGCCCCACTAGTCTTATCTAATAGTAATAAATTATCATGTTGAGAGGTAAAACTGCCAAAAGAAATTAAATCTGTCAGTATAATATCTTTTGATGCTTGAAAAACCATCGTGATGACAAATTTCTTTTCTTTCTCGTCTAAATGGATATAACTGCTCAAATTTGGATTGATCGCTAACTCGTAAGTCTGGGAAAGAGAAATGCTTGAATAGCATATTCCCAAAAAAAGAATCGATATATATTTTTTCATTTTTACCATAATTTAAAAATATAGCTTGAAATTCTGTATTGATGAGGAAAGCTTGAAAAGGAATTATTCAATTAAAGTCATATCCAACAAAGCTTTTTCGCCTACATAATCGATAGCGCCCCTTGCTGGCGCAAGTCTCCGGACTTGTGCCTTGTTTAAAACAATTTCTATTTTGCTCCGCAAACGCACTAATTACAAATTAGTGGGAGCAGGGGCAAATATAATACATTATCCACACATTGGCTTCTTTTACATGTACTGCGAGAGCATTGTAGGTGTGAATTTACGAGAGAAGAGAAAACTTTACTCTAAAACGTTTCCCCCTCTATTTCATTAATATACTCCTCATCTATGTAAAAATCAAATAAATTTTTGCCACAAAAGGGGCAAAATGCAATATTCACCATTGGTAATCTAAAAGAAAACTTCTCATATCCCATGGTCATAAAGAATCTAATATCCTTCCTTTTGTGTTTTGTTTTTTTTAGAGCCTTGTTTTCATAGAAAAGTAAATGTAAACCTTCAATTACTAAAGGATTAGTACATTTTACAATTCTAATATTAAAACCGAGATAATTATCAATTTTATAATAGGTTTCGAAAATAGAACAACAAAATTTCATTCTTTCAATATTTAAAAAGTTTAATAATTTGAGGCGTAATGCTTGGCGATATTTTATATTCCATTCCGGAGGACATTCCATGAACACCAAGAAAAGGCTGTATATGGTGATTTAGCTGCATTTGTAAAAATGTGAATCTTGGTATAGTAACTTCTACGACCTGTCCGCCATTTTTCACGTAAGTTGCTGCCCCTCGCTTGCGCAAGTCTCCGGACTTGTGCCTTGTTTAAAACAATTTCTATTTTGCTTCGCAACGCATTCATTAGAAATTAGCGGGAGCGGGGAGGTTATGGGTTATATAACTTAATTTCAGTATATGGAATATATGGTGTAAATCCGGTAGTAGGTAGCCAGCCAGTTGCTTTAATAATTGTAAAATTTAAAATATCACCTACTTTTAGATCTTTTTCTATAGAAAGCTCATCAAATACAATTGCACTCCCGATGGGCAATCCATTAGGTATGCTTTTCTGAATTTCAATAATTCCTAATTGTTTTTGCAGATTTACATCATTTATTTCTAACGTTATAACTTTACCAATATAATATTCAGTTAAAGTCTTTTTCTCACATCCCATTCCTCCCAGCAGCAGGGCAATTACTGCAAATAAAATCAATTTTGTTTTCATAATATACGTTTTAGTTCATAATAATAATGTATAAAATCTTACTGCCTTACAAATAAGATTCGCATTCACTTTATAGATGAAAAAGGCGGTAAAAACGCTGCACGAAAACCCATTTTTAACATGATTATTTTATACCCATTGCAAACCCCTCGCTGGCGCAAGTCTCCAGACTTGTACCTTGTTTGCTGCGCAAACGCACTGATTATAATTACTGGGAGCGGGGGGCTTTTTCTCTTTCGTTACATATTTATCACCTTTTTATATGCGATTCATTTTTGATTTTAATCCAATATCATACATGGGCATCGATTATAACTTCTTAATCCTAAAGATTTTTCAATATCAATACTTTTATCATAGACGCCAAACCAATCAATGACAATCGAAGTTTTATTATTTTTCTTAATGACATAGCTATTTCTTCTAGTCGTAACAATCAAATTCTTAGACTCACTTATATCATTTTTTTCACCGAAAGATATAATTTCATCCATAATTCTATTAAAATCATTAAATTGAGATTGATTTATTTTTATACATGTATCAAGAATCATAAAATTTTTATTTTTCTGAAAAAATTGCAAAATCGCTTTTTCTTGACTTATTTGATAAAGTTTTTGAGTTAATGTTGTATCAATATTATTTAATAGTGAGTTTTCATATTCTTGTCTTTCAATATCCATTCCATAACACCTTCTTTCACAATAAATTTCTCCTCCTTCATTCCATATAGTTACACAATGATCTTTCCCACTAATAGCTCCACCCAATTTTCCTGTACTATAGCATATTTTAATACTATCCATCAAAATATTTTTTTGGGAATAACTTACATAGTACATATTAATACTTAAAAATATAATAATAATTTTTTTCATCATTCATCTTTATTTTTGCTTTGAACTCAAAAAGTCAAAATTTCTTTATCGCTTTAAAAAATAAGTATTTGTCTTCTTCTCCGTAAAATAATTGTAAATCGTCCTGCCGGGTAAGGTTGTAAGAATGTATGTGATTTATGGCTTCAATAAATTTGGTTCCATCAAAAAGTTCATTGATCTCTGTAAGAGCGCTAAACTCTATTACAACTTTTTTTGAATCCATATCAGCCTTAAAGTTGCCTGAAGCTTCGTTTGTTGAGGTTTGCCCCGTTAAAGTTCCGTCCGCATTAAATGTTATTGTATAACTCTTTTCCCAACCGTGTGGTTCTATTTCTGTGATTTCGTTGGTTTCTGAATCTCCAAATCCGATACACTTCCATGTGCCAAGCAAGTCTTTAACATTATTGTTTTCTTTCTCGCATGCCCCGCTTCCTATCAAAAAGAAGGCAATCATTGCGAATAAAATTGTTTTTGTTTTCATAATATACGTTTTAGTTCATAATAACAGTGTATAAAATCTTTCTGCCTTGCAAATAAGATTCCCCTCGCTGGCGCAAGTCTCCGGACTTGTGCCTTGTTTAAAACAATTTCTATTTTGCTTTGCAAACGCACTAATTATAAATTAGCGTGGGCGGAGGAAAAGCTACCCCGCCAATGCGGGATAGAAGATAAATTTTTATTTTTCTTTATAAGAAGGATACATTTTTATATTTTTCATATTTCCAGTAGGAGGATATGTAAATGTAGATCCTAGAGCTTTTAATTCTTTAATACTTATGTCATAGCGCTGAAGTACAATATAATTTTTTTTTATATCGTTCCAAGAAAACTTATTAATAGATGCTTTACTAAAAATAAATATGGAAATTGTGTCATTAGGTAAAACATCTTCCCATTTTTTCTTACTATCCCAATAACTATAATCTTGGGGGTAAGCCATAACTAAACCTGGTCTGTCTGCTATAATAGCTGTATCAGGATAAGAATAGTTAGCATAAAATACAATTGTATCATTAGAATAATTTTGAATTTTGATACCATATACATGATCAGGTAATAATTCACAACTCGATATGCAACAAAAAATAATAATTAATAGATGAATCTTTAATTTCATAGCCTGGATAAATTTATTTATCTTAATTTAAAAAAAATAACCCCCTCGCTGGCGCAAGTCTCCAGACTTGTGCCTTGTTTAAAATAATTTCTATTTTGCTTTGCAGTGCACTCATTATAAATTAGTGGGAGCGGGGTGAAACTTTGCCCATGTTTATTTCAATATTTCAAACTTTAGATTATTTTGATTTTCTATAGATGGAACAGAGTATAAAATCATTGGATTTTTATCATTAGTAAAACTTTCAAAAGGTTTCCAACTATTATCTATCCACAAAGCGATATCGTTCAATTTCTTTCGTTTTATATCTAAACAAGCTGACACATATATTTTTTTGTTTTGTTCATATAAAAGAATATAAACCTCTACCATATTTGAAGCAACATTTGTGGAATTGAGTATTGGTTTTAACCAAGTTTCATCTTGACCTTCAATATTTTCTCCTTCAAGATCAAAAATCCATATCGGATTTTTTTGAAAATCCTCTAAACTCACATCTTCCATTGGTTTAGCTTTTCCAAATATCAAATTTTCTTTTTTCTTAAAAATAGACATTATCATATAATAATCCTTTTAGGTTTGATTCTTTTAATTTTTTTATTGTTTCTAATCCAATGATGATATTATAATGTTTAAATGCATAAGAACCAAATCTATATTCCGTTCTAAAAATAAAATCATTGGAGATTAGAGAACAATCTTCTTTATTAAATGCTGGGGTCGCACCTATAATCTCATCGTAGCTTCCACAGCACTCTCGGTAATTTATAAATTTTGTCTTTCGCCTGACGTAATCTAACGGAAAAATATTATTTATTCTTATAGAGAAAAAATCTTTTGAGTAAGCTAATTGAGTAAATTCTAAATTTTCATATTTATTTAACTCGCAAAAATCTTTGAATTTTTGGGATACTATAAAATAATGATCATAAGTTGCGAGAAAATCACTTGATTTCTTTTTTACTTTATATTCTAAATTTGGTATATCGGTTATTCTATTTTTGCATATCGGGCAAATATCCTGTCTATCAGTCATATGAGAATACATATATCCCATTTCGTCTACTCCTCCAAGAATTTTCGCTATCACGGTGTTCATCTTATTCCTTTATTTTAAAGATTTACCTGCTCTCCCGCTCGCGCAAGTTTGCAACTTGACAATTTCTATTTTTCTTCGCAAACGCACTAATAAAAATTAGTGGGAGCGGGGGGTGTTAAACTTGCGCCAATGTGAGGTGTTGATGATATTTCATAACGTTGTTCCTGCCCGTTAACGTAAATAAAGAAATCTTGCCATATACCGATAGCAGCATACAACAATTAAATATCAAAATATATAATAAGCTTTTTCATAATCATTCTTTTACTAAAGTTGTTAATACGTAGTCAAAATAGCTATACATTCCAATTCCTCCATAATCCTTGCATGTTTTGAATTCGATACCTTCAATATATATTTTTTGACCATTATTTGATATATTCCATTCTTTTGCAAAATCAGGAAAATTGCAAATTCGCCCTGTTGAAAAGAACGTGCCATCAACAATATATAGAGTAGCTTGTTTGGTTTGAATATTATAAATAACCCATTTTTCAGAACTCCCCATGCGAAGTTGCTCTAATAGTTTTGATTCGATTTGTGTTGTTGCTTTGAAAAATAGAGCACCTTTGATTGAATGATTTGGGCGTAAAATTTCTTTCTCCACACAATCACATTCTGCATAAGGCACATTATTACGTTCATTTTCTTTTTCACACCCTGCACCGCCCACCATCATCAGCAGCACAATCATAGTCAGTAAAAATGTTTTCGTTTTCATACAAAGTTAAATTTGCTATAAAACTACACAAAGAAAGTGCACAATCAAAAGAATATCGTTAAAAAACAACCGGTTACTATATAGATGAAGAAAGGGGTGAAAACGCTGCACGAAAATCGGTTTTTAACATAATTATTTTATACCCATTGCTAGGTCTCTCGCTGGCGCAAGTCTCCAGACTTGTGCCTTATTTAAAACAATTTCTATTTTGCTTCGCAACGCACTGATTATAAATTAGCGGTAATCGGTGCGAGCGGGGGACTTATTTGTCGCTAAGCATTATTAAAAGGCTCTGGTTTTTATAATTTGCGTTTCTAAAAAAAGCATCTTGCACCCCAAAATCTTATACAGCTTCAATAACATTTATATCCTAATTATTTTCTTCAAGATTTCCATTATTATTACACAAAACTATTCCATTTTTGAAGATATTCTTATAGCCTTTTTCTTTATTACCTATAAGATTAGTTCCTTTGATAAAAATATTATTTTCTATAAATATTTTCTCATTAAAATGACAATCAAAAAAATCAAAAAAACCACAAAAGATATTATTTTTTATATGAATTTCATTATCATTATGTCCGCCCATCTCATAAATTATGTCATTTTTAAAAATACATTTATCTATTACTATTTTCTTTTTAAACCAACACGAATTAATCATTAAGTCTTTGATAATACAACTTTCTAAAAATATTGAAACAAAGACATTACTAAATTCTAAATTTATCATGTCTATAATACAATTTTTTATAATTACAGATTCATAAAACTTGATATTATCGTAATTTAAGTTGCGAAACACCTTATTTTCAATTGTTACCATATTAATTATCTTATTACCATTTTAATTCTTCGGGATTAATTACTGGATTCTCCCCTTGCTGACGCAAGTCTCCAGACTTGTGCCTTATTTAAAAATACTAATTGTTTTTCTTCGCAACGCACTAATAAGTCTTTTGCTTTCTTTTTTGCTCTTCAAGAGTATTTATATATTTATCAATATATTTAAGAAAAGTGGAGTTTTCATATATCTCTATTTATTAAAAAAGGAAGAATCCTCTAATAAATACTTATCACACATTTTTTAAAAAGAGCCTGTTTGCTCTTAAAATGATAGAAAATTCCTCCAATTGTGATGTCAGTAAATTTAGCTAATTCCTCAAAAATAGCCCGGTCATAGGGCATTGTTGCGTATAATAATAAAGCTGCGTCTATAAACTTTTCTATGAATCTTTCTTTCTGCGTCTAACTCTTTTAGCCATAGTTCTTTTTTCTTACAAAGCTACTATTTATTTAATAAATAAAAAGCTATAAAGAGCCAAAACATTTTTATTAAATAAAAAGTTTTTTTTCAAGTTAAATGTTATTTAAAGATCCACTAAATATTTCAAGATATGATAAGGCTTGTTTCCTTTCAAATCCATTCTAATCCCTTCCTTTCCATCCATTGTTTCCTTAAATAGATTATCCCTCTATATTTGCTAACCTAAACCTTTAAAAGCAAATAATATGGAAACAACCAACCCCGACAACTTCGTCCTCGTCCTTGAAGACCGAAGCCAAACCAAAAACAACGCCGAAGCCGGCAAACTATCCGTCGTATCAAGTATCGATAAAAACGGAAAAATCAACACCGTCGAACCGTTAGACAGCAACAGTACCGCTTTTATGAAGTTCAGAAAGAACGACAGCGTGCTGCAAAACTTCTTTTCCAATCTCGCCAAACAGTTCAAGGAACCCTCTCATTTGGGTGTGTACCGGCTGGCCGCAGAAAAAGTGGAAGACTCGGTAAGCGTCCTTAAAAAGATGCTCGAAAACAAAGACTCCCCCGGCAATAAAGCCGCGATTGATGCCGTAAAAATCACCGCCGACGATTTTGAACCTGCACAAAAAGCCACCGCCATCAATCCAGAGCAAGTCGATTGGAAAGAAATGGAACGCCTGGGTTTATCCCAGGAAAAACTGCAACAATCCGGCGATTTGGAAAAAGTATTAAACTGGCAAAAATCCAACCTGATGCCCATCGCCATCCCTTTTGGCGACAGCACCATTTATACCGAAGCCCGCATCGCGCTCAGGCACGATGAAGACGGCAAACTCGGTTTAGCCATCCACACGTTGCGTAAAGAACCACAGTTGGACTATCCTTATATGGGTTATCGCTTTACGGATGAAGACAAAGACACGTTGCGACATTCCGGTAATTTAGGTAAAATGGTCGAACTAACACCTAAAAACGGCGAACCCTTCAAAGCCTACGTTTCCATTGACCCCCAGACCAACGAACTGATAGCCCTGAAATCCGACCGCGTATCCATACCCAAAGAAATCAAAGGTGTACTGCTCACGGACGAACAGTACCGGGATTTAAGCGAAGGTAAAGGCATTAAGGTAGAAGGAATGCTTTCAAGAAAGGGAAAGCCGTTTGACGCCACCCTTCAGGTCAATGCAGAACGCAAAGGCATCGAGTTTATTTTCGATGAAAATAAGTCCTATAAACAACGAATGGCCCCCGAACAAAAACCCGAAGCCAAATACGGTATACCCGGAACGATTTGCAACCTTGAACTTTCCGAAAAGCAGCAGAAAGCCCTTTCTGACGGAAAAACGCTTTACCTTAAAAACATGACCGACAAAGAAGGACAATCGTTCAATGCCTATGTACGTATAGACCCCGAACAAAACCGTCCCCGCTTTTATCGCTGGAATCCTGATAAGAAAGAAGATAAAGTAGAATCCGTTGCCGAAGAGAACAAAACACAGGTAGCGGTAAACAACGAAGGCAAAACCAACGAAGCCACCAAAAACGTGAAAGAACCGCTCAAAAGCGGACAAACACAACCGGACGAAAAACAACAGGCCCAACAGGAGAACAAAGAGAAACAACAAGAGCAAGTTCCGAAGAAAAGAGGCAGGCGTATGTAGTTTATCCGATGCTTGGGCAAGCCGATTGTATAATTTGCTTGCCCTTTTTTCTATTTCATTGAACCAACCAAAATCTTATACATTATGAAAACCTGTATCATCGCGGAGAAACCTTCCGTGGCACGCGACATCGCCCGCATAGTAGGAGCTAACCAAAAACGAGACGGCTTCCTATCAGGAAATGACTTTTGTGTAACCTGGGCATTCGGCCATCTCATCACCCTTGCGATGCCAGCCGATTACGGCTTTGAAAAATACAATGCCGACGATTTGCCCATTCTACCTGACCCGTTCCGGCTGACGGTACGGCAAATCCGAAAAGGCAAAGAGTATGTAGCCGACCCATCAGCGCTCAAACAACTAAAAGTTATCAACACCTGCTTTAACCAATGCAGCCGAATTATTGCAGCCACCGATGCGGGTCGTGAAGGAGAATTGATTTTCCGCTACATCTATGATTTCCTGAAGTGCACTAAACCGTTTGACCGACTTTGGATAAGTTCCTTAACCGATAAATCCATCCAAGAAGGACTGCAAAAGCTGAAAAACGGAAAAGAATACAACAACCTCTATCTGTCGGGTAAAGCCCGCAGCGAAGCCGACTGGCTTGTGGGCATCAATGCCAGCAGGGCGCTTTCCATTGCCGCCGGGAAAGGCGGGTATTCTTTAGGGCGTGTGCAGACACCCACAATTTCAATGATATGCAAACGCTATCTCGAAAACAAAAACTTCCAAAGTGTTCCGTATTGGCAGATAAAACTCACGCTCGAAAAAGCAGGTATCCGCCTCCAAGCCGTAAGCGATACCAAGTTCGGGGATAACGCCACTGCCCGTTCCGTCTGCGCCGCTCACTTTGCAGACAGTACCGGCTCTTTGGCGGTGTCAAGGGTCGAACGAAAGACGGCCGATACCGAACCGCCCCTCTTATTCGACCTGACAAGCCTGCAAAAAGAAGCCAACAGAAAATACGGCTTTTCCGCCGATAAAACCCTTTCCCTGGCTCAAAGCCTGTACGAGAAAAAGTACATCACTTATCCCCGTACCGGCAGCCGATATATCGGCGAAGATGTTTTTGAAGAAATCCCATCGCTGATCGAAAACCTGCATTTGCATCCTTTTTTTGGGAATTATGCCCGGATGCTTAGCTTAAATTCACTGAATAAACGAAGCGTAAACACCGCTAAAGTTACCGACCACCACGCCCTGCTGATAACCGAAAATAAACCAAACAGCCTGACGGCAGACGAACGAACGATTTACGGCCGCATAGCCGCACGGATGCTGGAAGCCTTTTCCGAAAAATCGGTACAGGAAGTACAACACGTGGAATTTACAGCCGGAGAGCATCTTTTCAAGATGAAAAATATCCGGGTGCTGACAAGCGGTTGGCGCAGCGTGTTGAGCGAAAAAACGGAAACGGATGAAAACGAAACCGAGCAAAACGAATTTCCCGATTTTACGCAAGGCGAAACCGTTTCCGTCCAATCCCACGAAATCACCGAACACCAAACCAAACCCAAGCCCCTTTACAATGAAGCAAGCCTGCTTTCCGCGATGGAAACGGCAGGCAAAGACATCGCCGACGAAGAAGCCAAAGCCGCGATGAAAGACTGCGGATTAGGGACACCGGCTACCCGCGCCAATATCATCGAAACATTAATTCTCAGGGACTATATTCAAAGAGAAAAGAAAAACCTTATCCCCACCGAAAAAGGGCTTGCCGTTTACGAAATCGTAAAAGAAAGAAAAA
>JAFADY010000057.1 GCA_023424395.1 Bacteroidota bacterium
TTGCCCGCATTGCGCCTTAATTCCCGGCTTATTGTACTTTTATGTACCCCAACCTCGTGGGCAATCTCTTTTTGAGCAATACCTCTTTTGTGTAAGGTGAAAATTACGTACCTTTGTTTCTCGGTTATAATTTCCCCGAGAATTTTCCCGATTTTAAAATAAAAATAGTCGAAAATTTTCCGGACTTCACCATCAAATACGTAGATAACTTTCCGGGTGAACCCTAAGCAAATCAAGACATCACCCGTGCAGAAATATTCGTAACCCACTTTCTGGGTAAAAATCGTACGCCGAAGGCGACAAGTTTGTTCATGGCGCCGTGAATTGCAACGGGTTGCCCTTTCATAATAGCGTTGTACCCCAACATAGCTACTTGGCTTGCATCTGCAATTTTTACGTTTTTCACCAATTGCGAAGCATTCATCCCCGATACTTGCCCGAAATTTGTTTCTGTCGGTCCCGGGCAAAGTGTTGTAATCGTAATACCTTTAGTTTTCGCCTCGCGGCCAATTGCTTCCGATAAATACAACACAAAAACTTTTGTAGCAAAATAAACAGCCATCATGGGGCCGGGCTGAAACGCAGCCGTTGATGAAATGTTCAAAATCTTACCGCTCTTTCGTTCCGACCAATCTTTCAGATATAGATGACAAAACTCAGCCAAAGCCATTGCGTTCAAATTAATCATTCTTCGGTATACTTCCCAATCAGTTTCAGCAAACAATCCGTAAACGCCAAAACCCGCATTATTCACTAAAAAATCAATATCGATACCCTTGCCCTTAACTTCATCAAAAACTTCTTGGGCTGATCCGGGTGCCGATAGATCTTTTACTATGACGTGAACGATAATTCCATACGCTTGCTCTAAATTCGTTTGCAGCAGCTTAAGTTCATTTTCGCTTCTCGCAACCAGTACTAAATCTACTCCTTTCGAGGCGAAAATATTGGCTAATTCCTTTCCTATTCCTTTGGATGCTCCGGTTATTAATGCTGTTGAATTCATACGTTAAATTTCTATTTATTGTAAAATTAAACTTTTTCTCGCAGATAACGTCATATACAACGAAACAAAAAAATTTGAAATAATTGATATGAAGAAATCACTTATTCTTAGCTTGCTCATACTTTTGTTTACGTTATCAGGTTTTGCTCAGGACAAAAAAAGCATCGAAGAGATGGCTCAAAGAAGAGTCGACAGGGTTTCAGAACAAGTAGAACTTTCCAGAAAAGAAAAAAAACAATTATTGGAACATTATCGCAAAATTGAAGCCGAAAAAACCAAAGAGAGAGAATTGGCCCAGAAAGAGTACGAAAGAAAACAAAAAGAAAGAGAACAAGAAATCGATAAGCAAAATAAAGAGCTCGAAAAAATACTTGGAAACGAAAAATTTGAAGAGCTCGAAAAGAAAAGACGCGAAACAGGAATAGACGATAAACGAAAAGATAAAATGGTAGATAATTTCATCGATTTTATAGGAAATTCGATGGAAATGAATGAAAGACAAAAAGGCCGGCTTCGGGAATATTATTACGAACGAGAAGACGATCTTCGAAAAATAATCAAAAGATTGGAAAGCAGAAAAGGCGACATTGAGAAAATCTTAAAAGATGAAGAGGAAAAAATAGAAGATATTGTGAAAGAAGAAAAAGAACAAATTACGAAATCGAATTTTGCTATTTAGGAGGAAAAGACAATGAAAAAATACTTTATGATACTAAGCGCTGCTATATTATTTGCAACTCAAATAAATGCACAGGACATAATCAGGGACAGGCGCATTGAACAACAAAGGCGCACAAGCCAAGTTATGTCGGTTGACGAAAGAGTAAAAAGAATGGATGAAGTGCTAAAACTGACCGATAAACAAAAATCCGATTTAGTGGAATATTTTGCTGAAGTGAATGAGCAAAGAACAAAATCTTTAGAAGGCGTCGATGCCAACCGGTCAACCCGCAGAGCCGCTGCCGAAAACAGACGATTAACTCATAACGCCAAGTTAAAGGAGATTCTCGGCAACGAAAAATACGACCTATGGATGAAAAGTCCTCAAAATAATCTCCTCCGAAATTCTGAAGTACGAAATACAAGACAATTTACAAGAAAAGGAAACACCTCGGGAAGAGCTATAAAAAACAGAACGCCCCTTGCTTCGCAAGAACAGGCCAAGAAACTGAAAGAAAAGCTAAACCTTTCCGATTCGCAAGAAAAAGATCTGATAAACTATTTCGACAACGTGAAAAAAGAAAGAGATGCAAGAAGTGCAGAAGCGCAAAAAAACAGAAACGAAAGACGTTTGGAGATGGAAAAGATCAGAGAACAAAAACTGGAGGAATTGAAGAAAATATTGGGTGAAGAAAAATACAACGATTTACAAGAAATACAAAAAAGCCAACGACAAAATAAACGCAGATAAAAAACATTTTTAATTGGGTTCTAATTGATTGAGTGTACACCGATTGTGATAATTAGTGTGCACTCGCCTTTTATCTGCGTTTTCTTGTTTTATCTACCCTTAAAAAAATAAATAATAGAATAGTGAATCCCCACAACGATGAACCGCCGTAGCTAAAAAACGGCAGCGGTATTCCGATGACAGGCATGATACCTATCACCATGCCGATATTAATCATTAGGTGGAACAAAAAAATACTCACTACGCCGTAACCGTAAACCCGCCCGAAAATAGTGGTTTGGCGTTCCGCCAAATTGAGTAATCGCAAAACGAATACGGCAAAAAGCACAATAATAAGCGTTGAGCCCAAGAACCCCCACTCCTCGCCTATTGTACAGAAAATAAAATCGGTATCTTGTTCGGGAACGTATTTCAGTTTTGTTTGTGTACCATTCAGAAAACCTTTTCCCATTAATCCACCCGATCCGATGGCTATTTTGGATTGACCCACGTGATAACCCGATCCACGCAAATCCTGTTCCATACCCAACGTTACTTTTATACGCATTTGTTGGTGCGGTTGCAGTACATCCGTAAAAACATATTCGGTAGATTCCACAAAAGCCACCGAACCCAATAAAAATAACAAAATATAGACATAGCTTTTTTTCCTGTATCTCAACAGTAAATAAAGAACATAAAGCAAAACTGCTGCCAGAGAAATGATCGCCACCCATCCGAATATTATCTCGAATCCGAATAAAGTAAGGATAAAAGCAACCAAAAAAGGAATCAAAGCCAATACTGTAACAATAAAAACAACGTCTTTTCTTTTAATGTAGCTTCGTAACATGCCGACGGTGAAAACTATAATGAGAAGAATCGCTATAAACTCACCCAAAGAAATAGCCCCCATACTGATATCCGAAAACTTTATTCCGACAATGAAATACACAATGGCAGCCAAACCGATGAATAAAAAACCACCCGGCAAACCTTCCCGATAAAGTACAAGAATAAGGCTTAAATAAACCAGTGCCGTTCCGGTTTCACTTTGTAAAATAACCAGAACAAATGGAAGCAGAATAATTCCGGCTACGAACAGTAAATTTTTACCGTCCATAAGCCTGAATCCGTATGCATTAAACAATTTGGCAAGCATCAAAGCGATAATGAATTTCATAAACTCGGCCGGTTGAAGCCGCACAGGTCCTAAAACCAACCAAGAGCGAGAACCGTTTATTTCAGGCGCCACAATAAGCGTGATGAGAAGCAACCCAATGCCTACGGCATAAAAAATAAATGCGTAAGCTTCGTAAAACGCTACTTCTATTTTAATGAGTGCGAAAGCAAGCACTAACGAAGTACCGATCCAAACAAGCTGCATGCCCGCACGTCCCGACAAATCGAACATGCTGACAGCATTTTCCAAATCGAAGCTCGCGGCATAAATGTTGAACCAACCAAGAACAACGAACAAAAGATACAAGCCGACCGTAAACCAATCGACCCTGCCTTTTTCGTTTATTTCGTTAGTTCCGCTGTACATAAGTATTGGATATTGTTGTGGTATCGTTTTGAGCCGTGATGAGATTTTTTTTGTAAACGTGGGGTAAAATTGTGGTATTTACGATTCTCTTCTCTATATAAGCATCACGTTCAGGAACTTCACCTTTTAAGTATTTCTGAATCATCAACCTGCCGATAGGCACCGCGTTGCTCGCCCCGAAACGTCCGTTTTCAACAATAACGGCAATGGCTACCTGAGGATTATCTTTCGGTGCAAATCCGATAAAAAGAGAATGATCGTCGCCATGAGGGTTCTCTGCCGTCCCGGTCTTGCCGCATACTGTTATATCGGGTTCCAAATTGGTTCCGCGGCAGGTGCCTCTCGTTACGGCGTCTGCCATTCCGGCAACGGTTAATTCAAAATGTTCTCTTTTTATTTTAGAATCTCGTCTGTTGGTAAAAGCGGTATCGAGTGGCGCGCCTTTTCTTTCTTTTACTACGTGAGGCGCGTAATAATAACCCCGATTAGCTACAAGTGCAGCAAAATTAGCCAGTTGCAAAGGCGTGGATAAGATTTCGCCTTGTCCGATGGCTATGGAGATAATATTGTGGGCAGTCCATCGGTCGTTATTGAGAACGTTTGAATAAAATTTACTGTTAGGAATAAAACCTCTTTTTTCCGAAGGGAGATCGACTCCGACTTTGTATCCGAATCCTAAATCTACCATGTGGTTTTTCCAAACTTCAAATGCTTCGTTGGTATTCAAATATCTCGTTCGGTTATTGAGCATTGCATTTAAGCCGTAGCAGAAAAAAGAATTACACGATGTTGTCAATGCATATTGCAATGCCGTTGGGGATGCATGTCCGTGACACTTTGGGCGTCCGCCCAAAGGAGGATATCCGCCGTAGCAACTGTATTTTGTTTCGGGCGTGATGATACCTTCCTCCAAAAAAATCAGTCCTTGAGTTGGTTTAAACGTAGATCCGGGCGGATACAAGCCGGCAATGGCTCTGTTTATAAGTGGTTTGTAGGGATTCTGCTCTAACTCCAGGTAATTTTTACTGAAGTTTTTTCCTGTCAATATCGCGGGATCGTAACTTGGAGCAGCCACCATACACAAAATTTCTCCCGTTTTCGGTTCGATCATAATGATTGAACCGATTTTGTTTTGCATCAGGTATTCGCCGTAAGCTTGTAAATCAATATCAATCGACAAATTCAAGTCGCGTCCCGATACGGGCGCTTTATCGTACCCGCCGTCTTTGTATTTTCCTTGTACGCGCCCGTGCGCATCGCGCAAAAGCACTTCCACGCCTTTTTCGCCGCGCAGGTCTTCTTCGTGCGACAATTCGATTCCCGATTTACCTACATAATCGCCGCGCACGTAATACGGATCGGCAGCCATTTTATTTTTATCCACTTCGGCCACATAACCCAAAATCAATCCCATATTGGGATAAGTGTATTGTCGTTCGGTTCTGTTTTGAATATAAATTCCGGGAAACTTGTATAGTTTTTCCTGCAACAAACCATATTCCTCCACATCGAGTTGCGACATAAATAATTGAGGCGTATAAGACGAGTAACCGGGGTTTTTCCGCCTGTCTTTCATCTCTTCATTCAGTTGCAGAAAAGTAGCTTTATCGATATTCAATGTGTTGCAAAAATCCAGCGTGTCGAATTGTTTCATTTCACGCACAACCATCATTACATCGTAAGTGGGCTGATTAAAAACCAACAAATTTCCGTTGCGGTCATAAATAGAACCCCGAGAAGGATATAAGGTTTTCCTGAAAAAAGCATTGCTATCTGCAAAATCGCGATATTGAGGACTGAGTATCTGCAGATTAAATAATTGTATCGAATATACAACAACTATTATCGCAACAATAGCCGCGATAACATACTTCCTTTTTGAATATGACTTGCTATTATTTGACACTCTTTTCGCGTTTATACATTAAACTATCCGTGGCAAATATCAGAACCAACGTAATCAGTGACGAGGCTCCTATTCTTATCAACGTGTTTATAACGTTGAACAATGTAAAGGATTCAATAAAAAACAGTAAAGCCTGATGCAACAGCACCGTAAAAATCGTAAATTTAATGAACCAGGCTGCCCCTGTATAAACACCGGGAACCAATTCTTCAAATTCGTCTTTTGAGTAAAACAGATTCAGCAAAGGTTTTCTAAATGTTGCCACTATGGTTGTTGCGGCAGCGTTCATGCCGGGTGTGTTTAAAAAAACATCTATGATAAATCCGAGTAAAAATCCGGAGATGATGACATAAAATCTATTTCTGCCCAACGGCAATTTCAACAAAAAATAAATATAGAGGATGGGAGTTGCTACGCCAAATATACTGATGCGATTAAACAACAACACTTGCAATAATATGAGTATCGCAAAAATCAGTAATTCTATGAAAAAATGAACGGCTTTCATTCGGTATCCACAGACTCTTCGAGAAGTCTTTGTTCTTCGTAAAATTTATCGTCAATAATAAATACATCCTGTATGGAATAAAAATCCGTAGCCAGCTGCATATCCAACGTATTGAACTTGTCGTCTTTCGATTTTCCCAATCCCGACACATATCCTATGACAATTTCTTTCGGGAAAATACGGGAAAAACTTGTCAGCACCGTGTCTCCTTCTTCAAAAAGCTGATGTTTGGGCAATTCATTCAATTGGGCCTCACGGATATGATTTCCATCCCACGAAACAGATCCGGTATTATCGGAACCTTTTAACTTGGCGCTTAACCGGAATTTGGGATTAATAACCGGAATAACAACACTATAATTTTTCGATGCATTCAATACAACACCTACAACACCTTTTTGGGAAATTACACCCATATCGGGTTTTACGCCATGCACAATCCCCCTATTCAAAGTAAGAAAATTATTCACTCCTGAAAAACTCACATTTACAACCTCCGCAGGGATAAAAGTGAATTGAGAAACATACAAAGAATCCGATCCGAATGCTTGCAAAGCAAGCGAATCTTCGCTGTTTTCAGTAATTATGCTTTTTAAAGCATACAACTCGTTTTCGAGTTTAGCGTTCCGATCCAAGAGTTCTTTGTTGTTTTTTTGGAGATACAAGAACGCATTTACTTTGTTGGATGTTTCGTAAAACCATCCGGTAATTTTGTTGGCAGAAGTAAGATATATGCTCCTTTGATAAGAATTATGAGAAAATACGAGATAGAAACTGAAAACGATAAGCAGTATCGCCAACAGCCACGAACTATTTCGAATAATAAAATTGAGAAGGTTTCGCATGCAAAAGTTCGCAGTCGACAGTTTGTCGTTTATAGCTTACCGGCTCAATACGCGCTTTTACTGTAAACTGTAAGCCAACCAACCGGAAACTAAATTTATCTCATCAAAAAGCTGAATTTATCGATATTCCTTAAAGCAATACCCGTTCCTTTCGCAACCACGTGCAACGGATCGTCAACCACTTTAAACGGAATGCCTATTTTATCGGTAAGTCTTTTATCCAAGCCCCTTAATAAAGCGCCCCCACCGGTAAGGTAAATACCGTTTCTAACAATATCGGCATACAGTTCGGGAGGAGTTTGTTCGAGTGCGCTCAATACCGCAGAATCCATTTTAGATACCGATTTTTCCAAACAATGTGCTACCTCCTGATACGAAACAGGTACATCCATCGGTAAAGAAGTCATTCTGTTCGGGCCGTGCACGACAAAATCTTCGGGAGGATCTTGCAACTCTGTCAAAACAGATCCAACATTTATTTTTATTTGTTCGGCGGTTCGCTCTCCAACTTTCATGTTATGCTGACGCCCCATATAATCCATAATATCTTCGGTAAGATCATCACCGGCAATTTTAATAGATTTGTTAGAAACAATACCACCCAATGAAATCACGGCAATTTCGGTTGTTCCGCCGCCTATATCCACGATCATGTTCCCTTCGGGAGCTTCCACATCCAAACCAATCCCCAAGGCTGCCGCCATTGGTTCAAAAACCATATATACATCGCGGCCGCCGGCATGTTCGGCAGAGTCGCGCACTGCGCGGATTTCTACCTCTGTGCTCCCCGAGGGAATACAAATAACCACACGTAATGAAGGTGCAAATAAACCTCCTTTATTTTTTGTAGCCATTTTTATCATCCCTCGAATCATTTGCTCAGCAGCATTAAAATCTGCAATCACACCGTCCCTCAAAGGCCTGACAGTCTGTATATTTTCGTGTGTTTTACCATGCATTTGCCTCGCTTTCTCTCCCAAGGCAATCATTTTATCGGTTTTCCTGTCCAATGCAACAATAGAAGGTTCGTCTAATAAAATCTTACCCGTATTGTTCACAATGATAGAATTGGCAGTTCCTAAGTCCATTGCCAATTCTTGTGTAAATGAAAATAATCCCATAATTATTTGTGTTTTAGCCGCTAATTTTATTTATCGGCATATTGAATTTTTTTCTAATTTTTTGATTTTCCTTTTTTAATGCTTAAAGTGCCGAATTCCGGTAGTAACCATCGATATTCCATTTTCGTTACAAAAATCAACCGATTCTGCGTCTCTAATAGATCCGCCCGGCTGTATAACAGATGTAATCCCTGCTTTGTGAGCTATTTCCACGCAATCGGGAAAAGGGAAAAAAGCATCTGATGCCATAACAGCGCCATTTAAATCGAAATTGAATACTTTTGCTTTCTCAATTGCCTGATTCAAGGCATCTACACGGGAAGTTTGTCCTGTGCCGCTTGCAATTAATTGCTTGTTTTTTGCCAACACAATAGCGTTGGATTTTGTATGTTTTACCAATTTATTGGCAAAAACAAGATCTTCCGTTTCTTTTTCGGTTGGCGATACATGTGTAACCACCGTAAAATCTTCCGCTGTTTGCACGCTCAAGTCTTTATCTTGTGCTAAAATTCCGTCTAATACCGAACGGTATTGCAATTGCATTTTTTTTCCTTCTCTATTTTTTTGTTTCAAAATTATTCTGTTTTTCTTTTGAAACAAAATATCGAGGGCTTCCTGTGAATAATCGGGAGCGATGATAACTTCAAAGAAAATTTCGTTAATAGCTTCGGCGGCATCTTTATCTACTAATTTATTTGTGATCACGATGCCCCCGAATGCCGATACAGGATCGGCGGCGAGCGCCGCTTCCCATGCTTCTTTTACAGTTGGCCTGCATGCCATGCCACAGGCATTATTGTGTTTGAGAATAGCCAATGCAATTTCATCAAAATCTTCCATTAAAGATACGGCTGCATCGATATCCAATAAATTATTATAAGAAATTTCTTTACCGTGAAGTTGCTCAAAAATTTCATCGAAATTTCCGAAAAAGACTCCTTTTTGATGCGGATTTTCACCATATCGAAGGGTTTTGGTGTCATTAAATGAAATTTGTAAAGAATAATCGGATTCTTTATTGAAATAATTAAAAATTACCGAATCGTATTTCGACGAAACGGCGAAGGCTTCTTTAGCAAAACGATGTCGATCTTCTATATCCGAAATGCCTCCTTTTTCAGTCAACAATTGAAGAAGTTGTTTATATTGTTTTTTAGATGCTGTTATTAGCACATCTTTGTAATTTTTTGCTGCGGCACGAATAAGAGAAATTCCACCAATGTCGATTTTTTCGATAATATCTTCGTTAGAAGCGCCGGAGGCGACGGTTTCCTCAAAAGGATATAAATCTACGATAACCAAATCGATGGAAGGGATGTTGTAAGATTTGATTATTTTTTTATCCGCTTCCTCATCGCGACGATACAAAATTCCGCCAAAAATTTTGGGATGCAGGGTTTTTACCCTTCCCCCTAAAATAGACGGATAATCAGTAATGTCCTCTACTGATTCGCATTCGTATCCGAGCGATTCAATAAAATCATGCGTTCCCCCCGTGGAAATTAATTTCACACCCAAACCATGCAATACCTTCAAAATATCATCCAAACCATCTTTGTGATAAACGGAAATGAGTGCTGTTTTTATTTTTTGAGTCATTTGGCCTCTAATTTTTAAGGAACACAAAGATATAAAATCTATATCGATTTTTGATAAATAAAAAAGACAAGATTTGGAAAAAATATGAAAAAGAAATTGAGTAATTCTTACTCAAAAGTAAATTCATATATGGGAATCGCTAAACAATTCTGTTCTTTTGTACGTTATTTTATAACAAAAATATATATGGGAAAGACGGCTTGCAAAAATAAAGATTTAATTGAGAAGGAAAATCCAAAATATGTCTGTAAAAAGTGTGATGCTACTGTGAGAAAAGAAAAGCATGTTTGCAAACCCAAGAAAATTAAAAAAATGAGTAATTATTAATAATCTTATTTTCAGTTAATTTTGTACTTTTCTTTGTTTTTTTAAACAGAAATATTTTATTTTGCAAATGGAAGATCTTAGATAAGGGAAAATGAAAAGAACAATCTCTTTATTTATAACTTTAGTAATAAGCGTTTTATTTTCTTTTTCTTATTCACAGAAATCGGGAAAAGCATCCTTTTACGCGCACAAATTTCACGGAAGAAAAACTTCGAGTGGATTACCCTATCACAGGGACAGCCTTACTTGCGCGCATCGTACGTTGCCTTTCGGAACTCTTCTGGAAGTGATTAATCCCAAAAACAATAAATCTGTTATTGTTAAAGTAACCGATCGCGGGCCGTTCATTAAAAACAGGCTGATAGATTTATCTTACGCTGCCGCTAAAGAATTGGATATTATAAGACAAGGGGTGGCCTTGATTGAGATGCGAAAATGGGAAGTCAAGCCTTTTATTCCGCTCATTATTCCTTTTGATAAGGAAGGCTTGATAATTCCAACTAAAAATTCGGATGAAATCTATAGTAATTTAAAAATCGATAAAACAAAAGTGCTGAAATAAATTTTCAGCACTTTTGTTTGTCGGTTTCTGAAAGATTATTTTTTTTCGTTGGAAAACGAATAAGGATAATCGGCCTTATTAATTCCTCGCGTTTTATTCGGAGTTTCTGACATTGTAATATCTATTTTTGCTCCGTTCATTAAATCGCCGTGAGTGAAATAATTTTTGGTATAAGTTTTTCCATTCACTTTAACATCCGCTATGTAACGTTTTGTGAAATCATTGTTCGATGAATTAATTTCGATGGTTTTTCCGTTTTCGAGTTTTACTTTCATTTTATTAAAAAGTGGCGAACCGATTATATATTCATCACTACCGGGACATACGGGGTAGAATCCCATTGCAGAAAACACGTACCATGCCGATGTTTGACCGTTGTCCTCATCGCCGCAATATCCATCAGGATTTGGCGTGTAGAGTTTATCCATGACTTCTCGCGCCCAATATTGCGACTTCCATGGTTCACCTGCATAGTTATACAAATAGATCATGTGCTGAATGGGCTGATTTCCATGCGCGTACTGCCCCATGTTCATAATTTGCATTTCGCGGATTTCGTGAATGGGGAAACCGTAGTAACTGTCGTCGAAAACGGGCGGCATAATGAATACAGAATCCAGCATTTTCACGAATTCCTTATTTCCACCCATTAAATCGATCAATCCCTGAGGATCATGAAAAACCGACCATGTATAATGCCAACTGTTACCTTCGGTAAAAGCATCGCCCCATTTCGTAGGGCTGAAAGGCGATTGGAAATCTCCGTTTTTATTTTTTCCGCGCATCAATTTATGTTCCGGCGAATAAAGATTTCGATAATTTTGGCTGCGTTTGGCATATAAATCGATTTCCGCTTGCGGACGTTTCAACGCTTTTGCCAGTTTATAGATTGTCCAATCGGCATAGGCATATTCGAGCGTCCTTGCGGCATTTTCATTTATTTTCACATCGTAAGGAACATAGCCGAGTGTGTTGTAATATTCGTGCCCTAAGCGGCCTGTGGATGAAACTTTTGGATGCACATTTTCCGTTCCATGAAGCATTGCTTCGTAAAGTGTTTTGATATCGTAACCGCGCAGTCCTTTCAAATAAGCATCTGCTACCACCGAAGCCGAATTATTACCGATCATGATTCCGCGATGTCCCGGACTTGCCCACTCAGGTAAGAAACCGCTTTCTTTGTACGTGTTTACCAATCCTTCCTGAATTTCTTTGTTTACTGACGGGTACATTAAATTCAACAAAGGGAATAATGCGCGGAAAGTATCCCAAAAACCGGTATCGGTGTACATGTATCCGGGCAGAACTTGTCCGTTATACGGACTGTAATGCACGATATTTCCTTTTGTATCGATTTCATAGAACTTGCGAGGAAATAACGTTGAACGATATAACATAGAATAAAGTGTGCGCTGCTGGTCAAGATTTCCGCCTTCGACTTCAATTTTTCCTAAAACTTCGTTCCAGGCATTGCGACCTTCGACTTTTACGGTTTCAAAATCTTTGCTTTCAACCTCTTTCAAGTTTTGCCATGCCTGCTCGTAACTGATGAATGATGATGCCACTCGCGCTTCAATTTGCTCTCCCGGTTTTGTAGTTACAAAACCGGCAAGCGCTATAGAAGAAACATTGGTATTTGGGCTTTGATTACTCTTGGACTCAATCTTTTTTGTAACAAAACCCGCAAGTGATCTGTCGAAAACCACAACAAAATAATTTTTGAAATTATCGGGTACACCGCCGCTATTGCGGGTTGTGTATCCAATGATGGCGTTTTTTTCCGGTAAGATCTCCACATAAGAATCCTTATCAAAAGCGTCTACTAGAATATTGGCACTGTTGGTTTGAGGAAATGTAAATCGAAAAATAGCAGCACGTTCAGTAGGCGTAATTTCAGTAGTAACATCGTAATCGGCCAGATATACACTGTAATAATACGGTTTAGCAATTTCTGCTTTATGCGAAAACCAACTCGCTCGACTTTCCTGATCAAATTCCGCTTTATTCACTATCGGCATAATGGCAAATTGTCCATAATCATTCATCCACGGACTGGGTTGATGCGTTTGTTTAAATCCGTTGATCTTATTGTCGGTATATACGTATTGCCATCCATCACCGATTTTGCGGGTTTGCGGTGTCCAAAAATTCATCCCCCAAGGGCGGGCAATGGCAGGATACGTATTGCCGTTTGACAACGCAAATTCGGACTGCGTTCCCACCAAAATACTTACGTAGTCCACAGGATCATACTTAACTTGAGCGCTTGCTAAGAAACTATACGTTAAAAAGACAAATAATACTGATTTTAATCTCATGATTCTTAAATATCTAATAAATTCAGTTTGTTTTCTTTTTCGAGTTTAAGTATTAATTCTCCAAAAAGGGTATTTACCCACGCGAACCAGCTTCTCGAAAATTCTTTCGGATCATCCTTATGAAACGATTCGTGCATGAATCCTGTATCTGCGTCTGTGTCTCTAAGCATACGCAAGCAATGTTTTATCTCCTCGTCGCTCTCACTTGTCATGGCGCGAAGGATAATGCTCATAGGCCAAATCATATCGTAACCCACGTGCGGACCGCCAATTCCTTCTCCTGCAGTACCCTTGAAAAAATAAGGATTATCTTTGCTTAACACAAAATTACGCGTGTTGCGGTAGATGGAGTTATCATCGCACTCACTGCCTAAATATGGAATAGCCAACAAACTCGGAACGTTAGCATCGTCCATAAGGTAATAATTTCCAAAGCCATCTACTTCAAAAGCATAAATTTGTCCATGGTTAGGATGAGTAGTGATGGTATATTTTTTGATGGCGGCGTCCACCTCATCGGCAAGAGATTTACATTCTGCAGCAAAAGAGAAATCCTTAGTAACCGATTCCGAGATTTCAACCAATTGACGCAACGAAGTAACTGCGAACATGTTGGAGGGAACCAAAAAACCAAAAGTAGTTGCATCATCAGACGGGCGAAATGAGGAAACAATCAATCCTACCGGATTCACGGGATTACCAAGACCTTTGTTATTCAATGTATCCAATTGACGCTCGGTAACACGCAAAAAAGTGTAAGGCCCAAGATTCTCTTTGCGTTGTTGTTCTTTAAAGGTTTTGACAACCAAAGCCATGGCACGTTTCCAGTCGTTATCGAAAACGGAAGTATCGTTGGTGGTTTTCCAATAATGATATGCCAAACGAATGGGGTAACAAAGCGAATCTATTTCCCATTTTCTTTCATGAAGCTGAGGTTTCATGTCGGTTTTATCCGTTTTCCATTCTGCGTTGGGATTGGGTTCAGCATAAAAAGCATTTGCGTAAGGATCGATAAGAATACTCTTTGTCTGTCGATTGACAAGTCCGGCCACCATTTGTTTGAGCTGAGCATCTTCATTCAATAAGGGAAGATAGGGCCAAACCTGAGCCGAAGAATCGCGAAGCCACATGGCATCAATATCGCCAGTGATAACGAAAGTGTCCGGCCTGCCATTTTTCATCGAAAAATTAACGGTGGTATCTAGGGTGTTTGGGAAACAATTTTCGAACATCCAAGCAAGTTTTGTATCTTTGATTTTCGGTTTCACCCTTGCGATAGTTGATTCTACTGCCTTGGAAGTGAATTTACGTTTGTTCACCGCCGGTCGGTTTGTGGTATATTGTGTGATCTTAGATGCATTTAGCGTGTTTGTTTTCGCCCAAACCGGACTAACCGCTAAAGCGGTAAATCCCAAGGCGCTTTTTTTGATAAAATTTCTACGTGTTGTCATTTTTTGTTTATCTATTTAATATTCGAAAATTCAGTAAAAAGTTCAATCATGCAAGCATTGTCCAATAGCCATTTATATGGATTATTGGATTCTTTATGCCAACTGTTACTGAAAAGTTTATTCTTATTTAATGTATTTTCACACGCATATGAAGCATTTTGTTTGATCGTTTTAACATAAGCAGGATTATCATCAACTTTATAGAGCGCTTTCAGTCCTCTGAAAAGGATGGTATTGAACCATGGAGATGATGGATAAAACGGCTTCAGGCCATATTCTGTTTCGACTTCTTTTACAAAAAAACGATGAGTGCCGGCAGCTGTTTTTTGCGCATCTTGCAAATACACTTCTTTTTTGGTGATTTGATAAAGAAGAACCCCGGCTTCTATCATTTGGCCGCTATTATAGGTATATTTCCGTTGATCAATTTTTCCCTTGACGTTGACATTGTCCCAATAAACGCCGTCCGTAGGATCCATCAAATTGTTTTTCGTCCACTCGTATGTTTTTATAGATTGATTTAAATATTTTTCATCCCCGGTTATTTGATATAATTTAGCACAAAGCACTGCCGATGGTGCGTTGGAGCATGTGTTTTTACTCGTCTTTTTTTGTTCGCACCAATAAATACCTCCACCTGATATTTCATCCCAACCACTGTAAATGAAATCGTATAGTTGCAACGCTTTATTAAGATACTTTTCGTTTTTTGTAACTTCATACAATGCGCAAAAATCCAAGGCGAGCCATACGTTGTCATCATAAAAGCGGTCGTTACGTCCTGCGTAAACAGGATAAGACTGATAAGAAGCCGGCTCACGCGATGAATCGAAATATTTTTCCAATCCGGGAAGAATTCGGCTTTCCAATAAATCAAAATATTTCTCATTTTTCGTCGCTTTATACAAAGCGACAACACCCGACAAAACTCCTGAATACGGCCAAAGGAATGAAACTTCCTGCTTCTGCCTTTGATTCGAACCTTCAGCTAAATAATCTACTCTATGCTCTCTATTTATAGGGTAAGTTTCCGATAGCAAATCGTACTTAGCGACGTGGTACAAATTTAAAATATTATTTAAAATAGAGTCGGCTAATACTATATCTCTGTTAATGACTTCTTTATGAGAATCCTGGGAATAACTTTTAAAATTAAGCGCAATAAAAACAAAAATAAATAGGGTTATATTTCTCATTCTAACTAAAATCAATCGGTAATTTCTTTTTAAACGCATCTTTAAAACACATCAGAGTTTCGGTACGCGACATACCCAAGGGCTGCAATTCATTGTGAATAATACGGAGCAAATCCTTGTTATTTTTTGCATAAACTTTTATCAAAAGATCATACTCGCCTGTGGTGTAGTAGCATTCTACAACTTCCGGAATTTTTTCTAACTCTTTTACCACTTTATCGAAAGTTGAAGGGGAATTCAGAAAAATTCCTACATAAGCACAAGTTTCATACCCTATTCTTTCGGGGTCGAGAACGAACTCTGATCCTTTTATCACGCCTGCATTGATAAGTTTTTGTACGCGTTGGTGAATAGCTGCACCTGAAACCCCGCATTCACGGGCAACTTCCAAAAAAGGAATGCGAGCATTCTCCACGATGAGTTTCAAAATCTTTTCGTCTAATTCGTCCAATTCATGATAAGCCATAAATATTACTTTTAATTTGTTAGTTAATTGAATTCTTTTTTACAAAAATAAGATATTTTTCGAATGAAACATGGAAAAAGTGAGAAATTATCAGTCTTTCACAAAAGAGCAATATATGCAAGCATTCCCGATGCGGTTTTCAACGATTTTTCATCTATCAGAAAAGTGGATGAGTGTAGTTTGCCACACACATTGTCATCATTGGCTACACCAAACCGATAAAAACAGCAAGGATAGTGTTGCGAGAAAAAGCCAAAATCCTCAGCAGTCATACGTTTCGGATATTCGGAAACATTAGCTTCGCCAAGAAATTCGATGGCCTGTGAGCGAATCTGCTCGGTTATGTTTTCGTGACTTATTGTGCAAGGATAGCCGTCGAGCATGTCTATTTCGCAGGTGCAACCGTAAGCCACAGCAGTAGATTGAATGATTTCGGGAATTATGCGAAGCATTTTCCTTCGCTCCTCCTCATCCATGCAACGCAGCGAACCGGCAAGCACCACTTCCGAAGGGATGACATTGGTAGCGCCGTCGGCAATGAATTTACCAAATGATAACGTCATTGGTTGAAATGGATTTCGCCGCCGGCTGACCACTTGCTGCAACGCAACGATGATGTTGGATGCTGCCAAAACTGTATCGTTCAATTCATGTGGCAACGCTCCATGTCCACCCTGCCCTTTCACTTTTAAGTGCACTTCGTCTGCCGATGCCATCACCGTACCGGTTTGGAAAGCGACTTTTCCGGCGGGCAAATCCACGTAAGCGTGTTGTTTTACGATAAAATCGGGTGTAAAATCCCTGAAAACGCCGTCTTTCAACATCAAATCGGCGCCGCCGGGCGATTGCTCCTCGCCGGGTTGAAACACGAACAATGCTGTTCCGGCAAATTCACTACGCAGCGAATTGACGATTTTTACCGCGCCCATTAACGATGCCGTGTGCGAATCGTGTCCGCAGGCGTGCATAACGCCTTCGGTTTGTGATTTGTAAGGAATATCGTTCTTTTCGTGAACAGGCAGCGCATCCATATCGGCAACGAATGCGATAGTTTTTCCGTTATCAGGCTTCTCTCCTTTTACCCAAGCTAATATTCCGTAACCGCCGATATTTGTCCGATACGAAATTTTGTCTGAGTCTAAGAATTCCGTGATATATTTGGCCGTATTTTCTTCCTGATACGAAAGTTCGGGATGCGCGTGCAAATAACGGTAGTGACGAATGATTTCGGGGTGGAAATCAGCGGCGTGATGGTGTATTTTTTGTGAGATATTCACGAGAAGTTATGATAAGTTCATTTAAAATCAATATGTTCTTTTGTTTTTAACTCACTAATGTCTACTGATGGTTTTATATAGTTTTTTTCAGGTTTTTCCAGCAATTGTTTTTCCTCACCCAAAGCAAAACCAAGTTTATATCCAATATTGTCAGATGTTGTTAAGAAAACATTATCGTAATCGGTATCATAATCGCTAACAAATAACATTACATTTTTATTTGCGCTCTTATCCGTAATCCACGTGTCGCTTGATTTAGTTGTTGTCCAACCAACGGTTTTGAAACGCTTATTAAACCCCATTGGATAATTTACATAATTGATAAAGTAGCAATAATTTTCAAAGTTGATATCAAAAGGAAAAGTTACGGCAAATTTCTTATTTGTTAACTTGGTTAATCTTGGAGTTACCACATATTTTTCTTCATTATAAAGGTTGCATAACTCTCTAAGAATTCTTTCTATTTCATCATCATTAGCATCTTCAATTATAACTAATTTATCATTGCTTACCTCTTTTGTAGGAAAAAGGCTCTCCGAAGGTCTCTTTGTATTCAAACTTGGTTTCACCTCTTGGTGTTTTAATCTAGTTCGTAGAAAAAACAATAAAATTAGAATTAAAACTACGCCTAAAATTATGTATTGTCCTTTCATTTTCGCATCCTGAGTTATTTTGTTGAAAAATCAAACATACCTTTGTCGAAGTTTATTTTGACAAAGGTATGGTCTGAAAGTCTTTTGTCTTTTGTCTTTTGTCTTTTGTCTAAGATAATTTATGTATCACCAATCCCGACCGCAGTTTCGGTTCAAACCACGTGGTTTTGGGCGGCATAATATTGCCCGTATCGGCAATATCCATCAACTGCTTCATAGAAACGGGATAGAGTGCAATGGCAGCTGCCATTTCTCCGCTATCCACCCGTTTTTTCAATTCGTCCAAACCGCGAATTCCACCTACAAAATCCACACGCTTGTCGCTACGCAAATCTTTAATACCGAGTATTTCGTCCAAAATCAGATTCGAAGTCATGGTAACATCCAATTGATCGATAGGATCGTCGTCGTTTAAAATTTCGGGTTTTGCCGTAACGCTGAACGAACGTCCGTCTACATAAACAGAAAAATTATGCAGGTTTTTGGGTTTCTGAATTTCCGTTCCGGTAGGTTCAACCGTAAAGTTGTTCTCCAATTTTTGAAGAAATTCGTCGGGAGTCAATCCGTTTAAGTCTTTCACCACACGGTTGTAATCGATAATGGTCAGTTGCTTTTCGGGGAAACAAACTGCCATAAAGTAATTGTATTCTTCGTCACCACGGTGATTGGGATTGTTCTTCGCTTTTTCGGCACCCACCAATGCGGCTGCGGCTGAACGATGATGCCCGTCGGCAATGTACAGAGCGGGAATCGTCGCAAATATTTCTGTAATGCGTTGAATATCGGAATCTTCAGAAATCAGCCAAAAGTGATGTCCCACGCCATCTACCGAAACAAAATCGTATTCGGGCGCTTGTTGAATGGTGCGGGCAACAATGGCGTCTATTTCATCGTTATCGGGATAGGCAAAAAATACGGGTTCGATGTTGGCATCGTTCACACGTACATGCTTCATCCGGTCTTCTTCCTTATCTCGGCGGGTGAGTTCGTGTTTTTTTATTTTTCCGGTCATGTAATCATCCACATACGCGCCTACGACCAATCCGTATTGCGTTTTGCCGTTCATTGTCTGCGCATATACGTAATACATTTCTTTATCGTCCTGCACGAGCCAACCTTTGTCCTGAAACAACCGAAAATTTTCGACAGCTTTTTGGTACACATCTTCATCGTGCTCGTCTTTTCCAACCGGAAAATCGATTTCGGGTTTAATGATCCTGTACAGTGATTTCTCGTTTCCTTCCGCTTCTTTACGGGCTTCATCGGAATTCAACACATCATAAGGGCGCGATGCCACCTCTTTTACAAATTGCTTGGGCGGACGTACGCCCCTGAATGGTTTAATAATTGCCATAATTTAAGATTACTTTGTTGATTAGATTATTGATTGCAAAAATAAGGCATTTTGACGGAATATCGACCATGAAAAACAGTAATTCAAAGAAAAGAAGTTATATTTGTCTAAAAAATAAAGAGGATATTTATGGGCGGCGAAGGACACATGTTGGATATGATTAAGCGAATGGAGCTTAATCGACAACAGAGAAAAGACAGCGGCAAAAGATTCAGCAAACACCGGAAACCTTCAATTTCAACAGAGACTTTGAAAAATATTGAAGAAATTGACTATCCGCCCAAAGAGAAAAAGCTCACAGCTAAACAAAAGAAAATGTACCAAGTTTTGGCCATAGCTACATTTATTTTTATTGTTGTAGTTCTTTCTATTATTATTTTTTATTATTTAACCACTCCAATGAGTTTTTTATATGGTAGATAAAAACAAGTGACATGATACAAATTTCTGAA
This sequence comes from Bacteroidota bacterium, assembly GCA_023424395.1. GTDB lineage: Bacteria > Bacteroidota > Bacteroidia > Bacteroidales > Dysgonomonadaceae > JAFADY01. The sequence continues at coordinate 19,981 of JAFADY010000057.1, forward strand.
AAACAAATCATAGAAGCTGCCGAAAAAGGTACGGCCGAATTCCTGAAAGTTTTTACCGACGCCTATCTAAACGCCGTAGGCGGAAATATTACTGCCGACAATATGGATAAACTGAACGGTTATCAGCATACGTTGGTGGCACATCGGTTCTTTTCGGAAGAGGTGAATCAAGGCGGATTTGTCCAATTAATTCAAAATGGATATGGCGGATATATTTTTGATAATCCCACCGCCAAAGCGCTGAAACAAATGGGAGCCAAAGGGTTGTCGAAAATTCTATATAAGGCCAAAGAAATTTACGACGCAAATCGTGAAGCGCTGGAGCGTGAAACCACCGAAGAAGAGTTCAATGCCATGTATGTAGATTTTGAGCAATTCGACGAGTTGGAAGAAAAATTCTTTTTCATCGAGGAAGAGGAAACAGCAAATATCGCCCAATATGTGGATGAGAATCTGGAGGATTTTGGGGAGATAATTTAACTATCACACGAAAAATATATGCAAGTTTTCTACCATTGAGAACTTTCAATTCACGCTTGTAATTCCTCTACCGGCTAATTAGTAATGACGTCTCAAGTCAAAATTTCCGCTAGTGCGTTTGATGTGCGACGGAGGCAAAACACCACAAAAAAAGCTGCCAAACGGCAGCTTTTTTTATGCAAAATATCGTCAGGTTAAAGCACATAACCGTCGGCATACGTTTTATTTATCAGCCAGTGATTGTTGGCTTCTTCATCATCCACGAATTTTTCGGCAACAGGATCCCATTTGATCGGGCGTTTCATTTCGTAACGGGAACAACCGGATCTGTTTTCGTTTTCAACGCATTGATGAAATTTTCCAGATGCGGAATCTTGGTTTCGTAAGCGCCTTCGGTTTCTTCCACTTTCGCGGGCATCAAACTTTCATCGGAAGCCAGGAAATGTTCTCTCGAAATTTCGATCCATCCTTTATCTCCCCAAAATTTCACGCCTTTGGTTTGTTGTTCGTTAAACGATTCTTCCGTCATAACAGCGCCATCGGCGTATTTGTAGGTGAGGAATTTGGTGCCTTCGTAGCCGACAGGAATAATTTCAACCGGGCCACTTCCGTCCATACCTAAGCCCCATTGGGCAATATCGAACATGTGAGCGCCCCAGTCGGTAGTGAAACCACCGCCCAATTCGCTGTACCAGCGCCATGCGCCCCAGAACTGTTCGTTTTGTTCCGGATCGAGCGAAATGGGCGGATTCAGTTGCGAATTATAATGTACAAATTTCGACGGGCCTAACCACAACGGCCAATTCAAATCGGCAGGAACAGTTTCTTCCGGAAGGTCGTAAGGTTTCGGGGGAGCGCCAACATAAGCATTGATGCGTTCGATTTTTCCGATCTTTCCTTCCTGAACCATTTTTACGGCGTGTTGGAAATTTGCATCAGAACGTTGCTGACTACCCACACCCATAATAACTCCGTTATCGCGAACGGCTTTTACCAGCATTTGACCTTCTTTAATGGTGAATGTCAAAGGTTTTTCCAGATAAATGTTTTTCTTAGCCTTGCAGGCATCAATAGCCATGAACGCGTGCCAGTGGTCCAATCTCCTTCAATTTCCTTCAATCTCCCGCAAATTCCAAATCAAATCAATTGTTCCAGTTTTCTCCGATCGAGGACGGTAAGTTCGCGCTTGTAAAGAGAAATTACTCCGTCGCCGATCAATTCGCCCAACGTGCGCGCAAGCGATGGGCGCTGTACGCCGAAATATTCTGCTAATTGTGTCTGCGTTCGCCGAAGCATAAACGAATTATTTTCGTGCGTGGTATTTTCCAAAATATACAACGATAGTTTGCCCTTGAGGCTTTTGATGGACATCATCTGCACTTTATTAGACAGAAAAACCGTCATATTGGAATTAAGTTTCAGAAAATTGGTGAACAAAACTTCGTTCGACATCATTTCGGATAACCACACATTTTTAGGAATGCTGTAAACGGTGCTTTTCTCCATACTGATCACGTCCACCGGAAAGCGATTAAGGTTGGCGAAAATAAAAGCCGGCGCCAACGGGCGTACAGGTTCGATAAATTCGATTTCCACCACATTTCCCTCTTTCGTGATCATTTCGGTACGCACAATCCCTTCCACCAATAAATGCAGAAAATTAATCGTATCACCTTGTTTGACAAGGCGTTCTCCTTTCTGAAAGGTTCGTATTTCAGAAACAGTCCGCAAAAGAAAATGCCGGATGGCTTCTTCGTCAATACCGGCGAAGAGCGGACAAAACAATATGGAGGGCTGATACATATTTTTGGACGCCAAAATTAGTGCAAATTGAGTGATTACTTAACATCGAAATCTTAATTTTATTTAAAATCCGATTATGTAACTTCGGTTACAAAAGTTGTTATTTCGTGATACTACCTTTGCAGCATCCAATTAAAACAACTAAAAAATAAAAAAGAATTTTATGGAAAAAATGTTTTGTTATCAGTGTCAGGAGACATCTAAAAATCAAGGATGTACCATTAAAGGCGTCTGCGGAAAAACGGCCGATGTGGCCAATCTTCAAGACTTACTGATGTACTTGTGTAAAGGAATTTCACATTACACAGTTCGTTTAAGAGCGTTGGGCATTGAAATACCGCAGATCAATAAATTCGTCACCGACAGTTTGTTTATGACGATTACAAACGCCAACTTCGATAAAAGCCGCTTCATCACCCGTGTTCTTTTGGCTTACGAAATGCGCAACGCAGCCAAAGAAAGATTAATTTCGGCCGGAGGAAACGTGGATGGAATCACATTCGACGGCGCTTTCTGGACGGGCGAGACTGAAGCCGAAATGGCAGACAAAGCATTGGAAGTTGGCGTGTTGGCTTCGGAAAACGAAGACGTACGGTCGCTACGCGAACTTTCGATCTACGGTTTAAAAGGGATGGCTGCTTACGCCGAGCACGCTTTCAACCTAGGTTACGAAGAAAATGAAATTTACGCCTTTATGCAACGTGCATTGGTTGCCACAACCGATGATTCGGTTTCGGCCGACGAATTAACGAATTTGGTGCTCGAAACCGGACAACACGGTGTACAAGTAATGGCTCTTTTGGACAAGGCAAACACTTCAAACTACGGAAACCCCGAAATCACGAAAGTAAACCTGGGCGTGCGCAACAACCCGGGAATCCTCATCAGCGGCCACGATATGAAAGATATGGAGGAGTTGCTGAAGCAAACAGAAGGTACTGGCGTGGATGTATATACGCATAGCGAAATGCTTCCGGCTAATTATTACCCCGCGTTTAAGAAATACAGCCATTTCGTTGGAAATTACGGAAGCTCTTGGTGGCGTCAGGTTCAGGATTTCGAGACCTTTAACGGCGTTATTCTGTTTACGACCAACTGTATTGTTCCCCCAAAAAGATCGTCCACCTATGCCGATAAAGTATATACAACAGGAGCGTCGGGTTTTGAAGGGTTCAAGCATATTGACGATCGCAAAGACGGGCAACCGAAAGATTTTTCGGCACTGATTGAGCACGCTAAAAAATGCGCTCCTCCCACCGAAATTGAAACGGGCGAAATTGTAGGCGGCTTCGCGCATAATCAGGTTATTGCGCTTGCAGATAAAGTAATAGACGCCGTGAAATCGGGCGCTATCCGCAAATTCTTCGTAATGGGCGGTTGTGACGGCCGTATGAACGACAGAAATTATTACACCGAATTTGCGGAAAAACTGCCGAAGGATACCGTAATTTTAACCGCAGGATGCGCAAAATATCGTTACAACAAATTGCCGTTGGGTGAAATTAACGGGATTCCCCGCGTATTGGATGCCGGACAGTGCAACGACAGCTACTCACTCGTGAAAATTGCGCTCGCGCTAAAAGAAGCCTTCGGCTTGGAAGATTTGAACGATTTGCCTATTGCATACAACATTGCGTGGTACGAACAAAAAGCCGTTATTGTTTTGTTGGCGTTACTTTCGCTTGGTGTGAAAAATATTCATCTTGGGCCAACGCTTCCCGCGTTCCTTTCGCCAAACGTAGTAAATGTATTGGTTAATAACTTCGGAATTACCGGAATTACTACCGTTGACGAAGATATGAAAGTATTGCTCGAAGCATAAGACAATAATAAAATCACAGTTTTAAAGCCGGTCCCCGATAAGGGGATCGGTTTTTTTATGAATATTCAACTATTGTGCGATTATGAGTTGTGGCCGGCAACAGCAGTTTGAATTATGTAATATTTCAATTCAACTATTGTGCGATTATGAGAAGAGCTCCACCCTTGCAGTTGAGATGGTGCCGCATTTCAATTCAACTATTGTGCGATTAAAAGTTTGTCCCAGTTCTCTTTGGGCACTTTTACCACTTGTATTTCAATTCAACTATTGTGCGATTAAAAGTTGGGTTTCCAAGTTATGAAGAGCCATTGATTAAATTTCAATTCAACTATTGTGCGATTAAAAGGGACGGTAAACCCGATGTGAGTTTAACGTATTTGCGATTTCAATTCAACTATTGTGCGATTAAAAGTGGAGACTTTTCACACTGCATCAAATTTAAATCTATATTTCAATTCAACTATTGTGCGATTAAAAGCGATTAGGCTATGCTTCCGTTGGTGCGATGTGGGAATTTCAATTCAACTATTGTGCGATTAAAACTGATTTTCGGAGCACAAAAAAAGCAACCCATATAAATTTCAATTCAACTATTGTGCGATTAAAACCTAATTTGATCAGGCGTTCTTTTGTTATTTCAGACATTTCAATTCAACTATTGTGCGATTAAAAGTTTATTGCCCGTTATTTCATCGGCAAATGATGCTAATTTCAATTCAACTATTGTGCGATTAAAAGATAATTAGGATTGTTTGCTCTTTTATTTTTTCAACATTTCAATTCAACTATTGTGCGATTAAAAGTATCGCCCTTTTTATAAGCAACGGTGGGTTGTTCGAATTTCAATTCAACTATTGTGCGATTAAAAGCCCATTGCGTTCAAACTTCATTCGTACAGTTACGGTGATTTCAATTCAACTATTGTGCGATTAAAAGCGTTGCGAACGGCAAAAAGTATAACTGATTTTCAAGCAATAAGCTTCAGAAATACGTTGTAAAGAGAGTAATAAAGTTGTCGAAGTGCAAAGATATAAAAAACCCTGTACTTCGACAACTTGGTTTATGTGTTGATTTTCAATATGTCAAAGAACTTATGGATATGAAGAGTTCTGTCATTATGGGGAGAAAGAACAGCTTCGACAATCTCTCAAATGAAATTGTCGGTACTACCGCGCTCTTTTCCAACGATTTGCTTCTCGAGCCATCTTTCTTGTCGACTTGAGAAAATTATCAAACTGTCTTCTTCAGTATTCATTATTTTTTCTGCTTTCAAAGTTAGCTCTTTTAATTTTACTTCGGTAATTTCGCCTTCAAAAACCGAATTCTGTATCCACGTCAGGTATTTTCGACAAAGTTTCAACATTTTGCCCACCCGCTTTTCGCTGCAATCATATACCAGAATGACGTACATTACCAATACATTTTAAAGGGTTTGTAGGATTCCATGCCTAGCAGATGTTTTGCAAGTTTATAGCATTCCAATTTTATAAGATGTTTGTAGCTTACACTTCGGTTTAACGAACGGTGTTTGATGGTTTCGGCAAAACGCTCGTCCATCGCTTTTACAAAAATATTTTTCCCTGATGGATTTAAAAGACAACTATTTAACCGCTTGTCGAAGTGGCGTTCCTGTATTTCTTTCTTGTTCACTAGCTTGAAAATAACCCTATCTACAATAATCGGTTTGAAAATTTCGGCAATGTCCAACGCCAGCGAATAACGCCGTTCGCTTGGTGTGTGCAGATAACTGATGGTGGGATTGAGTTGTGTTTGATGAATGGCGCGGAGGCATTCGGAATAGCACATCATGTTGCCGAACGAAATAAGGGCGTTTACTTCGTTACGGGGCGGACGTTTGGTGCGGTTGCCCATCTCAAAATCATTCAAAATCAGATTAAATGCATCGTAATACGTTTGGCGGATATTGCCTTCTATTCCCATTAGCTCGTCCGGAGCCGAAGCCTGTCCGATAAGGGCGGCATACCCTTTTATCTGCGCCAGCAAGTCTTCCATATCCTTTCCGCGGCGATTGTAGTATTGCAGATTTTTCTGCATATTGTCCGAAGCGCCGTAAATAAACAGGCGGGCGATTTCCAAACGCCGTTTTTTGTCTTGAAAAGCTTTGGCTTGCGCCAAAATCATCCTTCCCGCCAACAGGGATTCGCGCGGCATAAACGAGCCCGTGTAGTTTTCGTAATAATCAAAAAAATGAAGCGCGATATCGTTCTGACCCAGAAAATTATACAGCGCGCTATTGGCATCAAGAGAGCCGAACACATAGAACTGGTCGATGGTCTCCACCGGAATATAGCGGGGTTGTCCTTCGTGCTGAATGCCGTTCTCGTCTTCTTCCACGGGAACAAACTTCAAGGTGTTGTCTTTGCGGGAAAGGCGACCGGGATTGAAAAGGTAGTAGGTGCGTTTCATCGCTTATTAATTTTCTGACGCATAACAAAAATCAAAATAGCTGCAACTTTTGCAGATTTTGGCATTGATGGTGGGCGGACAGGTTTCGTTTTGGATGAGTGTGTTTATCTCGCGTACCGATTTTTTTAAAAGTTCGCGGTCTTCGTCCGTCAAATAAACTTCGTCGGTTTTGCGCAGTTTAGGATACTCCAACAATCCCGAAACGCCTTCCACTCCGTTAAGTTCCAACAGCCAGAGATAAAATTTGAGCTGGCGCGTGTGTGCTTCGTCCACCTTATCGCTGCGCTTGGTTTCGTGAACGGTATGGGTGCGCGCGTCGAAATAATCGATTTGTCCGAAGAGCGGAACACCCTCGTATTCGGCAGAAATAAGCATTTCCTCGTTTCGCTCTGCCCGTTGCGGATAGCTGGTTTCGTGGAGCAGTTTGCCGTCATACACAACGTCGGAGGTATGCTCCATAGTGATGCCGTTGGCGTGCAGCCAGCATTCGCGAGGACAAACGTTATAAAGATTAATTTGGGTAGCAGTAATATTCATTACAAAAATTGGGTTTCGTTACTTTTAAACATTTTATCGTCCATTCCAAAATCAACAGTATAGAAATCCTGCCATCGTTGAATGTATTTGTAACCATATCCACTTTTTTCTTCGTCAGAAAATAAAATTATTTGCTTTTCAACAGTTGGAGAAGCAAAAAGAGAAAATACAAATTTTGACATGATTCCCTGTAATACTTTTTCTTTCATTTTCTGTTCAGAAAAATCCACTTTATTCTCTATAATATTGATATAAAGGGTAAATACTTCTCCTCCGCTTATTTCATCTTCAGAATTAGGAATAATATCATTTTGATTTAAAAATTTTAAATCATTTTCAGAAAACACCCTCTCCCGCGAACTGTCTACAATACCGCTTACGGACACAGGCATATGTAAAGGAATAAAACAAGAAATATTTTCATGCTCAATCAGCTGAAAATCCTTATTAACAGATTGAAACTGTAAGTTCTCTATTTTCTGTTTATATTCTTCAAAACCAACAGCCATATCTGTTAGATTCCACTCATTTCTGTCATTTATTACAAGATCGTATAACTTATCAAAATCTTTTGTTTGCAAAATTTTCTGATAATCTTCTTTCGAAAGTCTCTTTCTCGTTATTTCTAATCGCTTGTCTTGCCCATAAATAAATTCTTCTTTATTGTAATTAAACAGGAATAATTTACAATTCTTTTTGTTTACATTCCTATTTATCCTACCTGCCAGTTGTTCATCACTATCAACCAACGAAGTGTCCTTAAAACCCAAGTCCATATCAATATCAACGCCTGCCTCCACTACTTGCGTGGTAATAAGAAGGATTTTCTTTTTTCTATTCGCCTTATTTTTAAGCGCATTGATAATCTCTTTTCGTCGATGTTCTAAAATAGTCCCGGAAAGCAAAAATATTTCATCAAAAAAATTCTTTTTCCCTTTTATAATCCGGTAAAATTCGGAGACTGTCTTTTTAAAAATAAATTCAATAATAGTATAGACGCTCCCAGCTGGTTTAGCTTCCCCAAAATCTTTTATACTATAGGTGGTAGACTCCACCAATAATAATTCTGCTATTTCTTCTAAAGTAATATTTTTGGTTTCAAGTAAACTGAAATCAAAAGTTACCCTTTTACAAAAATTGGGGTTGCGAAAATAATCTTTCTTCGCATGGGGCAACAAATAGGTAAAATCATTAGCCTGATTTTTAATTACATCCAATTTATCCAGTTTGGGAAGGGTTGCCGACATTAATATAAATTTTATATTGTATGTTTCTGCATATTTTTTTATAAAATAGATAATTTTATCCCAATGTTTTGGGTTGTATGATTGAAGTTCATCTATTACTACAATTGAATTAGCCAGGCGATGTAGAATATAATTAGGTTCTTTCTCATTTGTTTTCAGCAATTCGAAAAATCTAATATGAGTAAGTAAACAAAAAGGATAATTTACGAAAAGATTATTTATATAATTTCTCTTTTCTTTACCATATTCATCATCTTCATCTCGCTTGGTTTTCAGACCGGCTTTGGAATGTATTTCCACTATTTCGTCTTCGGTTAAACCAAATGTTTCTATAATTGATTTATAGGTTTGTGTTATTAAAGTGGTAAAAGGGAAAACATAATATACTTTATTCAATTCCTCTCCGGATTTCTTTAACAATTCTAATGCAGCCAGGAGCGAAAGATTAGTTTTACCTCCTCCGGTAGGAGCTTCTATATAAAAAAGATTATTTTTATAATTTAACCGGATGTTAGTTATTACTTCTTGAGCCATTTTTTGCCGAAGTACATTCAAATTGGCACCGCTTTCTTCCTCTGGAAGCGGATGTAGAAGGGCAGCAAGGTTCTGATAGGTATATCTATTATAATTTTTCTTACCCTCTTCTTTATTAATCCATTCATATTCAGAAACGAATCGAAAAATATCATCAATTCTTTGGGGTGTAAGAATTCCAAAATCTTCTACCGGGAAACCATTTCTGTATTCGTTGGTGGCCAGATAATCAGAAGCCGTAAGTAAAGAATAATTTAGTCTTAATAATGAATATAAGCTGAAAGAATGAATATACCTGCCAAATGACGATGCCGGATCAAATGAATTCTGTGTATTCGATAAAAACTTCGTAATATGAGGATTTACGATAAATTGGTATTTAGAGAGATATTGCTCCAAAAAATATGCTTCATTTTGAAAATTTATTTCATTTCTAAAATTATCATTAAATTGTCCGGAATGATGTCTGAAAATAACGTATGAAAACATCATTGCAGAAATTACTGCAAAGCTTCTTTGTGATTTAGGATAGAGTAGTTCAATATCGTTTAGTTGTTTAGAAATAAATATAAATGCCCCCAAAGAAGAATGCTTCAAGCCAATAGGACTCTCTATAATTTCTTTGCCTTTAAAAAATGGATTATTCATTTTGTGAGGATGGGCTTGAAAGTTCTCATTTATTTTTCCAAAATCGTGAAAAATAATAGTATTGACAAAAAGAGATTTTAAAAAATTACCCGAGATTTCATCTTTAATCTTATTTTCTGAAAGATATTGGTTGATTAAATTATCAATAACCTTGTCAAGATTGTGAATTTTAACAAGTTTCTGAAAATAAGAAAGTACCAACACAACATGTTCTTCTAAAAGTTCCGGCTTTTGATTCACGGAATCAAAAGCCGGAGTATGAGCATAGTATTTCTGTGCGTCAACAAGAATTTCATTAATACTTCTAATTTCGGCAACTATCTCTTCTGTTGTTTTATAGGAGCTGTACATAATAATCCTCGTCTTTCAAATAATAAAGGTTTTTTAGATTATCTCCATTTTTTATCAGATAGGAAGAATAGACAAACTCGCCTAAATCATATTGCATTAACTCCAAATCAAAATCCTTGGGCAAACGCTCAAAGTACATGAAAGGAACTTCCACTTCTTCCCCCAAAAATATATCAGGTTCAGGAACTGCAGCGTTTTCTCTTAGAACAAGATTTTTTAAAAATACGGTATTAATTTTTATGCTTTCGGGAATTTGCGGTTTTTCTTCAAAATCATATTCTTTATAGCTGGCTTTTTCCCACCATGCCGTAAATTCATTTTTTCCCAAATACGGAATAAATTCGCTTTTGACATTTGATAAATAATCCGACAACTTTTGATGATTTTCATTCTTCAAATCCAACAACATAAAAATTCTATATTGAGGATGAATAAGAGTAGTCTCTTCCGTAAGAAAATTTGAACCTTTATTTGCATATCCGACCGTATTAGAATATTTTATGTTGGTTTTCTGAAAGTTCCCTTTCTCATCTTCTAAAGGTTGAACCCCGATTTTCAGATCATTAAAAACCTCATAGTAGCTGGGTAATTTGCCTTTTTCCGTGTAACCTTCTAATCCTATAATAGCACCCAAAACACCTAAAATAGCCGGTTTATGGATAATGTTGTAGGATAAATTTATTGTATTATTGGTATCCGGTTTACGGAAAAACCCAAAATCGGCTTTTAAATCTATTGAAATTAGTTTTTCCATATAAATAGTTTTTAAATGACAATTAAACACTATTTTGGAACTACAACTCAATAACTTTAACGCCTTGTGGCTCGTTAATTACTTTTGTAGTTTCTTTATTATAATACAATTCAATTTTTTCGACTTCAGAAGAAATATGCTCTTCAACTAATAAATTCTGTATTTTTTGGAGGTCAATTTCTTTCTTTTCGTTTACTTTCACTAATTCAATCAAAGTGGGAATCACTAATTTTGATTCAGGTTTTAATTGTATCCACAGCAATAACTCATTCTCTGTTCCTGATTTGGCAGCAGAATCATAATAAGTAGCTCCTTTTCGCAAACCTTCTTTTAGTTTTTCAATGTCACTATCGGTTAAACCGTCGGCTTTAACTCTTTCTACATCTTCTGCAATATTTTTAGGATTTATTGAAAAATGATGTACATAATGTCCTTCTTCCAATTTTGATTGAGTACCTAAAGTCGTCATGGTACTATCTTTATTTTTCTCTGTGGGATTTCTAAAAGGAGACATGATTTGTTCCGAATAAATAAAATTCTCTCCAAAACGATTCACTCCATGAGTAATTTGACAAGTTCCATGAATGGATAAATTTACTTGTCCTGCGTATGTCGCCCCAAAAAGTTTAATGTCTAAACAAGATAATAAGTCTTTTAATGTAAGTATTCTATTAATTCCTCCCCCCATATTTTCCAAGATCTCTGAAATAGCTTTTTCAATAATCTTTTTTTCGCTGTTAATTATTTGAATATTATCACTTTTATCTATATAAAAAATAACATCTTCCTCCAAAGATTCTTTTTTAATTTCAGTAAGAGATAACACCTTTATATTTTTTGTAGATAAATTGATTAATACATCTTTAATAGCTTGTAATTCATCTTTTTCATCAACATCTTTGAAAATATCAAGCACATTCTTTTTTTTAGGTTGATTTGGTATTAATCCTAATAATTTATCTCCATCAAAATAGAAAAGAGAGTATTTATCTGAAGTAACATTCCTTTTAAAATCCCCAAAAAAAGAGACATACCTCTCATCCAAAGTCCTTGGCTTTAGTGTTTCATCGAAAGATTTGAAAAAGAAAACCTTTTCATTTTTATAGACTTCCTTCCAATAATTTCGTATGGAATATTTTAATGCTTTATCCGTAGCGTATACCGTTCCATTAGGCAGTTTTCGGGGTTGCCCCGAAAAGTCAGCATTGTAGTTTGAATTTACGGATTTGATAATGGCACAGCCATAAACGCGGTTTGAAAATTGATTAGCCATAATTTTATTGTTATTTAGAGTTATTACTGAATAATTGATTTTTTGCAAAAACTCCCGATAGTAATTCGGGTAGAAGGTGTTTAATGTTACTTTGTGTATCATAACTTAATACAAAAGCAGCCACTCGTTCAAAGTTTTTGGAGAATTTTTCATGTTTGTAGCGAGCAAAATCATTAGCAATTGCTTGTTTGAGTTCCGTGCATTTGGCCTTTTGAAGATAGGGCTCGAGTAATTGATAACTATTATCGTCCGATTTGCTTTTATCGAGAATGTAATAAATAACCTGCCCTGCCGCGAAAGCGAATTCAGCATCGGAAGCCTTTGAAACATCGGCTGTTTCGCTCGTAAGTTCGTCTATGAACTTTTGATAAGATTGAAGTTTGCCTGCCATATTTTTATTATTTTTAGAATTGAAGTAATCATATATACTATACCAAATATTTAATTTCTCTTTTACTCCGTGACCATTTCCCTGTTTTATATCGTCTTTTATGGTATTGAAAACCATTTCATCAAACATATTACCATCTATTGTTTGTCGCTGCGATTTATAAACAAAGTCATAAACAGCTTTTCGGAACTTAGAATACGATACAAACGTTAAATCCTTTTTTTCATATTCATCCTTACTCAAATCGCTGAAATAATCCAATTTCAAATACTTATTTTGCAATAGTTGCTTAAATACGGTTTGTTCAAATTGAAATACATTATAAATAGGGGGATAATGTTTCAGTTCTTTTTTATCTTTTTCTTTAATTTCGAAAAGATTTATTATTTGTGCATCCAGCTTATATTCAAACTTACTTACGAAGTCAAAGTCTTTAAAAACAATACCATCTTTGGTATTTACCCAATAAAGCAGGTAGTAATTCTCTAAATCCTTTGGATAATTTTTTAAGAGGTTTTCAATAATTTCTTTGTACCCAAACTTATAACCACTTTCCTTATATAAGGCTATCATTTTTTGTTGAAGCTCGTCTTTATATATAAAAATGGGAAGCGGGCTGGGTAACGTTTTATTCGGTAAAATATTTTGAAATTCATTGAGTACTTTTGCTTCCATATTAGAAATTCGTCCACTGATGTCAAAGCTTGCTGTTTGGTGCATCAAGAAAGGCATGTTGCTGTTAAAACCATTCATAAAATTGCTTGTGCCAAAGATTAAACCCTCCTCATTGGGTTTCGTATTGTACTTGTCCGTATTAAAAAGTTTATCATCCAAATATTTTTCATGAATAGTTTTATATTTTTCAAATGGAACATTTAAATAAAATATGATGTAATCTGAATCATCTAATTCTTTACAAGTAATTAGATCTTGTTCAATATCCGCAATTTTATTTTTGACGTTTTCCTTTCCAGCAGCTTCTTTTGTGATTTTCAATTGTTCTTTTAAGGAAAGCAAATTCTCGGAAAGCTGTTTTCGTTTTTCAGCGTTTTTTGTTTCAATTTTGTGTAAAATTTCGGGAAATAATTTATTTGTAAAAAACAACTTAAAAACCTCATATTTAAACTTTTCTTCAGAATCTCCAAAAAGTGCAAAAGCCTTCTCAAAATAAGCTGAAAACCTATCGTAGATCTGAGATTTACTCCTTCTTTCATTCTCTTTATATTTTTCTCCACCTTCCAAATGCTCCCTTTTGAATGCTACGCAAAAAGGAGAACAGGAATGAATGGCTTTTGTCGGTAAATCGAAGCACTTGTTCGTATCAATGCACCAGGCATTTTGGTGAAGCCCCTTACATTCATTTAAAAATCCACTCGTTTCGCTTTTTAATTTTTTTGAGTAAATTTCGGATTGAAAGTTTTCTGTATCCATCTTTAAAAGATTATCAACAGAAACCGTGTTTACCACAATATGCAATCCTTCTTTCGGAAGTGAACCTAAATTTTTAAAAGACTCATCAATATTTTGAGTAAAATTTATTATCTCGCGTATCATAACGTTATTTATTTATTCAATTCCTAATTAACATTCAAAGCTTTTATTCTCTCCTGCCTGCACCATTCCAAATCCCATACTTCCTTTCTCTCCAATTCCTGCTTCATACATTATTTTCATCAATTCCTCAGGCGCCGTCATCCGAAAGCGGCACATAAATCCACGCACACGGGTTTGCTCCGCTGTGCCTGATTTTATGGTAATAAGAGCAGACTTTGGCTTGCTCAGCACGTCAAATCCGAAAGAAAAATCCGCCGGATATTCTTGCCCCGTAAAAGCGGCGTATTTATTCAGCAGGTTTGCACGAATCAGGGAGGCCGCCTGAGGCTGATCGGGCGAAAGATAATCTACACTGCCGTCGTCTCTTTTCAAGGAGATGCACAAGGGCGATAGCGTATCAAATTCCATGGTATTCGTAAATTGTGGGGGCGGCATCATACTTACTTCTCGAACACGAAATCGCATATTGGCTTCACGCACTCCCAATTCGAACACTTGGTCTTGAAACACACCTTTGATAAATTCCTGCGTACTACGTTCGGGTAGAAACGATATTTGCCATTCCACCGTATCGGACAGGATGCGCATATAAGCTCCTTCGATACGAAAATTGGGAACATATAGTCGGGAAAATGTAAACAGCTTAAATTTTTTAGCACCCAAGGGAAAGCCGTTATCATGCAACCACTCCGAAAATTCGGCGCTTGACTTGGAAAGAATTCGATACACTGCCGAACTAAGTTCATACATATAGCTGAGCGGTATTTTAGATTCTCGAGCCGTTTTTCCGATTTGTAAGGTAAGTTTGAATCTCATCGTTATTTTTTGCTATAGTTGTATGTTAACGAGTTGTAAAGTTATAAAAAATAATTTAATAAAAAAGATAAATATTAAAACAATCCTCCTTTTAAGTGCAAGAGATGTTAAATATGTGTGGCGAGGTGTTGTTTGTAACCTTGGTTACAATTTAGTTTCATTCTAAATAATATCTTTGCAATATCAATAAACAAATTAAACAAAAAACATATGGCAACTTTTGAAACCGGAAAGATTTTCTCGATGGAAGAATCAATCGAATACTCATCGGGAGGCGTTATCAGCAAACAAGTAATCAAAAAACAATCGGGTAACGTAACGTTATTCTCTTTTGATAAAGATCAGGGATTAACCGAACACACATCGCCATTCGACGCAATGGTTCACATTTTGGATGGCGAAGCCGAAATACGCATTGACGGCAATCCGCATATCCTGAAAAAAGGCGATTGCATCATTATGCCGGCCAATCATCCGCACGCGTTGCACGCGATTACTCCCTTTAAAATGGTGCTAACAATGATAAAACAATAAATGTCGAATGACGAATATCCGGTGTTGAATGTCAAACCCCGTAACACGTAACAAAAAAATATGAGCGAAATAATCAATAATTCATCGCAACGCAAAGACTTGCTGCGCCATCTTCTCCTCCGATTACACGAAGGGGACAACCCTGAAGTATTGCGCAATCAACTTATTGAAGTACTGCGCAATATCCCCTACAACGAAGTAGTGGAAGTGGAACAGGAACTCATTAATACAAACGCGCTCTCTGAGCAGGAAATTCTGGAATTTTGCGACCTGCACACCGCCGTTCTCGACGGCAGCATCGATTTGCACGGCGCAAAACCTATTCCGGCCGGGCATCCGGTGGATACGTTTAAGAAAGAGAACGAAGTCATCCGGCAGGAGATCGATAAATACGAATCGGCAAAAGTAAGTATCGAAGCCATTTCCGATGCACAGGTAGTGGGCTATGTGTTGCAATTGCGCACTATTTTCAACAATTTTTCCGACCTCGACAAACACTACAAACGCAAAGAATATTTGGTTTTTCCGTTTTTGGAAAAATATCTTATTACCGGCCCTCCTAAAGTAATGTGGGGTAAGCACGACGAAATTCGCGAACTGTTGAAAAATGCTCACGAAGCGCTTTCATCGCCCATTTCAGGAGCCGAAGAGCTGCGATCCATCGTTCAGTTGGTGCTCGATCCTGCCGTGGAGATGATTGCCGGAATGATTATGAAGGAAGAAGAAATTCTTTTCCCGATGGCAATGGACACGCTCACGGAAGAAGAATGGTACAAAGTGTATGAAGAAACGCCCGAATTCGGCTACTGCCTTTTTGATCCCGAAGATGTGTGGAAACCATCAGGCGTGAAAGTGGAAAAACAGGAGTATGTGAATTCCGATGCCATCCGTCTTTCGTCGGGAGCGTTTAATATGGCTGAAATTGAAGCGCTTTTCATCCACTTACCTATCGACATTACGTTTGTGGACAAAAACGATAAAGTGCGGTTTTTCTCACACAGCCCAAACCGGGTTTTCGAGCGCAACCGCTCCATCATCGGACGCAATGTGCGTATGTGCCATCCGCCCGGAAGCGTGCACATTGTAGAACAAATTCTTACCGATTTCAAGAGCGGAAAAGAAAATAAAGCTGTTTTCTGGATGTCGAAATTTATGGGTAACCGGTTCATTTACATCGAGTACTCTGCCGTTCGCGGAAAAGATGGCGAATATCTGGGCGTGGTGGAAGTTACGCAGGATATTACCCAATTGCGTAAACTGGAAGGCGACCAACGATTGTTATCGTATGAGCAAAAGTAACATCGACATCACACCCGACACCAAAGTTTCTGAAATTTTGAAATATTATCCCGAATTGGAGCAACAACTGCTCCAATTTTCTTCCGCCTTTGCGGCGTTAAAGAATCCGGTGCTGCGGCGGACGGTGGCTAAAGTTACCTCGTTGCAGCAAGCGGCAAAAGTAGGGAACATAAATGTTATAGAAATGGTAAACGAGCTGCGAAAATCGGCAGGTTTATCTTCGCTGGAAGAGAATTTTTGCCCCGATAATGAGAATATTCACATTCCAGTATCGCAACACGCGCCGGAAACACCGGTAACCTACACGTTGGATGTTCGTCCGATCATTGAAGCGGGAGAGCACCCTAAAGACGAAGTTTTACAGGCGGCCGAAAAACTGCAATCGGGCGAATGTCTGGAGTTTATCGCTTCTTTTCCGCCAACGCCACTTATCGATCTGCTTCAAAAGAAAGGTTTCAAAGTAACGATGCTTGCACCGCAAGACGGAAAAGTGAGAACGTTTGTGGAAAGATAGTTTTTATTATCTTTGCCAAAAACTTTTAACTATGATTCCGACAGCAGAAATTTTCGGCTATATAGCCATGATCTTTTTGGTGATTTCTTTTATCCCAAAGCAAATCAGAACCATTCGTATCCTTAATTTTATCGGGTGTTCGTTCTTCATCGTTTACGGTATTCTTCTGGGGTGGAAATACCCGCTCATTATTTCCAACGTACTTATTGCAATTATCCAATTGTATCATTTATTTTTTGTGAAGAAAAAGCCGGAAATTGAAGAGATAAAGGTACACTCAAGAAATACTCCAAGTGAAAGTGAAGTAAAATAATTCAAAACTTGTTCAATAAAGCAACATTAAGTGTTTGTTGCGCTTTCATTTAGTTGCTTTTTCCGCCAAACCGTTACTTGCTGCAACCGTTGCTCTTTGATGCGCGACGTTTTGGGAACCGTGAGCAAAATGTCTTCCGCTTCACCAACCCTTTCGAAGTTTTCCGCGAGCGTTTTTTCCAACGCATCCAAACCGGTAACCGGCTCGCCGTCTTTTTTGTAACCGCCGATCCAATATTTGTGCGCGGTATCTTTTAAATCCCACTTGTAATCTGTGGCAATGACAAGAATGCCATTGTCATTCAAACGTTCCGGCAGTGCGCGCAAAAATTGGCGAGGCGTTGAGAGTTTATGCAAAATATCGGGCATCACAATAAGATCGTACCCGGTATAAACCGGTTTCAGGTTATTGATATCGGCTTGCATAAACAAAATGTGTTCGGCGCCGGTGCCCAATCCTAGTTCCTTTAACACGACTTCGCGATAGAAAACCAAATCGTTTTCGTCTTCCATCGTATATCGCATAGCGCCTTGGCTTTGCAACTGATTGGCCATGCGAAGCATACGCGCGGTAAAGTCGAGTGCGGTAATGTTATTGTAATACGGCGCCAATTCGAACGCAAGGCGGCCGGTATCGGTGTTCAGATCGAGAATTTTTGCCGATGGATTTTCGCCCAATATCCCGCGAATGCGGAATGCCAGTTGCTTCGAAAAGTTGGGAGTATCACCGAAAGCATCGCCCCAATCTTTTTCGCTCGCGAGCGTTACTTCGGGATCGGTTTCGTAATCGTTTCGCTGAATTACGAGCGGCGCATCCGATTCTACGTACCGGAATCCGGCGTGTTGGTAAAAATGGCGGCGAAACGCATAGCGTGAATGTACGGTGGCTTCGTTTCCGGTGGAAATCCACGATCCGCCTTTTATCAGGTTGTGCTTGCCGTCGAAGGTGGGCGTGGAAAAATCGTCATACATAGGATGCACTTTGAATCCGGGAAAACCGGTAATGGGCGATTCCGTCCATTGCCACACGTTGCCCACCACGTCGAAAAACTCGCCCTGCGCAAACATATCCACAGGACAAGGCGACGAAAAATACTCGAGGTTAATGTTACCCGGAGCCTGTTCCCAATCAAGCACATCGGTTAAACCGGCAGCGTTGTGCATACGATACCATTCGGCTTCGGTGGGCAAACGGTACGTTTTTCCGTCTTTTTCGCTTTTCCAATTGCAAAATGCTTTCGCTTCCAAATAATTCACTTCCACAGGCCAATTCCACGGCATTGTAATCTCTTCCGACACCAAACGGAGGCGGTAACCGTTTTCGTCTTTCAACCAAAAGAGCGGCATTTGCGCCTCTTTGTAGGTACGCCAATTCCAACCTTCTTCCGTCCAATATTTCTGTGTATTGTAGCCATCGGCTTCCACAAATTCCAAAAAATCCTGATTGGATGTGAGGTATTTTGCCGCCTGAAATTCCGCAACTTCTTCGGAGAAATTTCCGTATTCGTTATCCCAACCGTAAAGCGGATAATCCATTGGTTTGCCAAGGTTAACTACGGCGCCCGATACGGGGATCATTTCATTTTCGGGCGCTTCGCCCATTTGTTGACAACGTTCTCCAAAGAGATTCGGAATTACGTCATCCAACGCGAGTTGACGAATGAGCACCGACGATGTTTCCAAGTGAATGCGTTCGTGTTCAATCCCCATCATAATAATCCAAAACGGATTTTCCCAATCGATGGGCAGTTCCATCGGAAGCGTGTCGATGGCGTTTAAGATGGCTTTTTTTGCTTCGTCGCGGTAAGCACGCACTTCCGATACGGGCGGCCAATCGTAATGATTGTTGTCGAGGTCGTCCCAACTCATTTCATCCACGCCGATGGCAAAAGTAGATTCAAACTTGGGGTTGAGGCGCTTATCGATGATCTTTGCCAAAAACAGTTTATTGATGAAGAATACAGCCGTGTGTCCCAAATAAAACAGGATAATGTGACGCAACGGATCGCCGCGATGATAAAACACGTCGTCCGATTTTAACTGTGTGTATAGTAATTCATCAATTGTCCACGTTTTCAAAAAATATTTGCGGATTTCGGCACGCTTTTCTTCGGGATCACCCGAACGTAACTCTATCGTTTTTGTAATTAAATCTTTCATATTTTTAAGACTGTTAGAGCCAAGAATCAAGACTTTCAGACTTTTGGCTTCCCATTTCTAATTTCTAACTTCTAATTTCTTTTGCCATATATATTTTCCTCATTTCAAACCCTTCGTCTTCCGAGCGAAACTTGGTTTGAAACAACGATGCTACCTCCACGAAACCCAACTTTCGGTATAAATTCAGCGCCGGTTCGTTTTCGTCCCACACACGAATGACCGTATGGGTGTAAACTTCGTTTGCGTGCTGCAAAAACGTTTCGAGCAGATGCGATGCCACTCCCCGCTCCCGAAAATCGGTATGCACCATTACTTCGGCAATGTACACCGTTTTATCCAAAGGAATATTGGAACATTGTTCGTTTGGAAAATCTTTGTCGTAAGACAACGGCAAAGCGATAAGAATACCTGCTAAACGGTCACCAACAAAAGCCATGTTACCAAATCCGTTGCGAAGTAAATCGTCTAACGTACTTTCAGCCGTTGCTTCCGGAATGTATTGCGCAAATTCACCCTTAGTGAATGCGTTGAGGTACAAATCAATAATTTTCCCTCTGAATTTAGGATAATTAAACTGATCCAAACCAAAAACACGAACCTGAGGAAGTTGTTCTTTCATAGATAAAACACTTTCCATTATCAACAAATAAAAACCCGGGTTGTTCAGTGAGAGAAAACACGATAGCCAAACCGATTTTCGATTCCAATTATTCCGAATGAGTTATATTTTTTCTAACTTTGAACCATTAAGAAAAACTATTGCATAAATATGAAAAACTTTATCTTTCAAAATCCCACCAAATTGGTGTTCGGAAAAGGGCAAATTGCTAAATTATCGGAATTGATTCCCGCCGATGCTAAGCTGATGATATCTTTTGGCGGCGGAAGCGTGAAGCGAAATAATGTGTACCAACAGGTTACCGACGCGCTAAAAGGGCGTGATTATATTGAATTTTGGGGCATAGAAGCCAATCCGCACGTAGAGACGTTGCGCAAAGCCGTTGCGCTAGGGAAAAAAAACAACATTGATTACCTGCTTGCCGTGGGCGGCGGTTCAGTATTGGACGGCACCAAACTCATCGCTGCCGGAATTGCAAGCGATATGGATGCTTGGGACATTGTGCTGAAAGGCGTTGCCGATGAGCAAATACCGTTTGCATCGGTGCTGACGGTTCCCGCTACCGGTTCAGAAATGAATAGTGGCGCAGTAGTTTCGCGTGCAGAAACGAACGAAAAGTTTGCTTTCGGCGGAACTTATCCGCAATTTTCTATTCTCGACCCCGAAGTTACTTACACGCTGTCGGAGCATCAGGTGGCTTGCGGGCTTGCCGACGTGTTCACGCACGTGTTGGAGCAATACCTCACCACGCCCGGACAATCGCGCCTGATGGACCGTTGGGCGGAAGGAATATTGCTATCGGTAATAGAAATTGCACCGAAAATCAAGGAAAACCCGAAAGATTACGATCTAATGGCCGATTATATGCTTGCCGCCACATTAGCGCTCAACGATTTTATTAGAATGGGCATTACGCAAGATTGGGCAACGCACCAAATCGGGCACGAACTCACTGCTCTGCACGGCACCACGCACGGACATTCGCTCGCCATTGTGATGCCCGGCACGATGCGGGTTCTCAAAGAACAAAAACACGATAAACTGCTACAATACGGCGAACGCGTTTTCCAAATTACCGAAGGTACAGAGCAAGAACGGGTAGATAAAGCGATTGAAAAAACCGAAGAATTTTACCGTTCTTTGGGATTGACAACGCGGTTATCGGAAGAAAATATTGGCGAAGAAGCCATCGAGACTATATGCAAACGCTTTAACAAACGTGGCATAGCTTATGGAGAAAATAGAAATGTTACAGGAGATTTAGCAAGGGAGATATTGAGAAGTTGCGTGTAATAATTTGGCTTAATAACCAATAAAAGGGCAATCACTTTTACATTTATAGAAATAAGGCGAATGGACAGTGAAATGGAAATAGCAAATACAGGAAAGGGACCCGATACAAACCATTTGTTTTTAGGAATAGAAACACTTATCGAAAAAACAAACAGACGAGTCGCTGTATATCTGAACGTTGAAATCAGTCAATTATATTGGGATATAGGCAATTACATTATTAGCGAAATGCGATATGAAGCATATTCGCGACACGGACGACATATTCTTGCGACATTGTCGCAAAGATTGACTGAGAAATTCGGAAAAGGTTATACTTACTCTGCTCTGACGAGAATGATCAAAGTTGCCGAATCGTATAGCGAAGAAATGTTTGCGACAGTGTCGCAAACATTAAGCTGGAGCCATTTTATAGAACTCGCCACTATCGAAAATCCTACCAAAAGACTATTCTATCAACAAATGTGCATTGTCGAAAATTGGAGTGTGCGTACATTGCGACAAAAAGAAGACACAATGCTATTTGAACGAACAGCTATTGCTACTAAACCTGATGACGAAATTTTGCAAATATTGCAAGCAACAAATCACACAAACATAAATCCCAATTTGGTTTTTAAAAGCACTTATCTTGTCGATTTTTTAGGGTTAAGTGGATATTATTCCGAAAAAGACCTCGAAAATGCCATTCTTACCGAATTAGAAAAATTCATTCTCGAACTCGGACAAGGTTTCGCTTTTCTCGAACGACAAAAACGCATACCTGTCGATAGCGTTGATTATTCGCTCGATTTACTTTTTTACCACCGTAAACTCAATCGTTTAGTAGCAATTGACTTAAAACTTGGTAAGTTCAAGCCCCAATATAAAGGGCAAATGGAGTTGTATCTCAAATATTTACAAAAGAATGAACAGCAGTCTAACGAAAATCCGCCGATCGGCTTGCTTCTTTGTAGCGAAGGAAACACAGAACATATTGAACTTTTACTGTTAGAAGAGGAAAATATAAAAGTGGCACAGTATCTCACAGCTTTTCCCGATAAACAATGGTTTATCGAAAAACTTAACAAGTCCATTGCTATTGCCCAACAAAACATAAGCAGTAAATAAGGCCGCCAAAGAAAACCTAAAAGATAGAGAAAGGAAGTCCCAAAAATAAATAAACAAAGAAAAGACAAAAGTACTTTTAAAATTTCACATAAAACAAGTATAAAACAATAAATAATGACACGTATTACAGAAATTTGGATTAAAAATAAAATACAAACATCATCATATTTATGAAAAAACTATCCCTTCTCCTCCTCACAAGCCTATTCCTTTTCACGGCTTCAGCTATGGATAACGCCCGTATGCTGCGTTATCCCGATATCAACGGAAACCTTATCGCTTTCGTGTACGCCGGCGATATATGGTCGGTAAATGCGAACGGTGGCACTGCCAAACGATTAACGTCGCACGCGGGTTTCGAACTGTTCCCAAAAATTTCGCCCGATGGCAAATGGATTGCCTTTTCGGCAGAATATTCGGGTAGTCGCCAAATTTGGGTAATGCCCGCCGAGGGCGGCGCGGCTCGCCAACTCACGTTTTACAACTCCGAAGGCGTAATGCCACCACGTGGAGGCTTTGATAACGTAGTACTCGATTGGACTCCCGACAGCAAACGTGTACTTTTCCGTGGTAACCGCACCACTTTTGGCGACCGCAACGGCAAGTATTTCACCGTGAGCATCGATGGCGGCTTTGAAGAGCCACTCCCCATTGTGAACGGCGGATTTGCTACATTTTCGCCCGACGGTTCTCAACTGTGTTTCACACCCGTTGACCGTGAATTTCGTACGTGGAAACGCTATAAAGGTGGTCGAGCCACCGAATTGTGGACGTACAATCTTAAAAACAATACATCGCAACAAATCACGCATTGGGTAGGTACAGACCAATGGCCCACTTGGGACAGAGGAAATATCTTTTACGCTTCCGATCAGGATACTCGCCTCAATATTTGGCGATATAACACACAAACCAAAGAAAACGTACAAATAACACACCATAAAGATTTTGACGTGATGTGGCCATCGGGACAAAACGGAAAAATGGTGTACGAAAACGGCGGTTATCTCTATGTATTGAACACCGAATCGGGCAAATCCGATAAAATAAGCGTGTCAATTAACTA
Organism: Bacteroidota bacterium; assembly: GCA_023424395.1. Taxonomy (GTDB): domain Bacteria; phylum Bacteroidota; class Bacteroidia; order Bacteroidales; family Dysgonomonadaceae; genus JAFADY01. Next base: position 43,525 of record JAFADY010000057.1, read on the forward strand.
CGACAATCCCAACTTGCTACCGTACTTTAAAAACGTGAAAGATTTCATCGGAAGTTATTCCATTTCGCCATCGGGAAAACGAGCATTATTTGATGCACGGGGCGATATCTTTTCCGTTCCGGTAGAAAACGGCGAAGTAGAAAACCTCACGAATACACAAGGCGTTCGCGAAATTTTCCCGGTTTGGTCGCCCAACGGCAAACAAATTGCCTACTACTCAGATGCCACAGGCGAATACGAAATGTATCTTTTAGAAAATAAGAAAGGAGCTCAGCCCAAACAATTAACCAACGGTTCGAAAGCGTGGAAATACACGGCAGAATGGTCGCCCAACAGCAAACATTTGGTCTATTTTGACCGTACAATGAAACTGTGGTTGGTGGATGCCGCTACCGGAAAACAGACCGTTATTGATGAAGCATCTGCCGAAGAAATTCGCGATTATTCCTTCTCACCCGACGGTGATTGGGTGGCATACAGTAAATCATCATCCAACTATCAGTCGGCGTTGTGGTTATATCAAATTTCGACAAACAAAAAGCATCAAGTTACCGATGCATCGTTTTCAGATGGTCAGCCCACATTCAGCCGTGACGGTAAGTTTTTGTTTTTCATCTCCAACCGCGATTTCAATCTGGCGTTCAGCAGCTTCGAATTCAATTACCTGTACAACAACGCCGGGCGCATTTACGCCATTCCGTTGAAAAACGACGGAACAACGCTCACACGGTATAAAAACGATACGGAACCTTTTGCCGAAGAAAAAACCGATACGACCAAAACAGTCGATAAAAGCAAATCCCCGTTGAAAGTTGAAATCGATTTCCAAAACATCCAAAACCGCATTGTGGCGCTTCCTGTTTCGTCTGGCAATTACTACATTATCGGCGCGGTGGACGAAGGATTACTATACGCATCAGGAAATAAAGTAATGCGCTACAACATAAAAGACGAAAAAACGGAAGAAATTCTGGATGGCGCGGGCAACAGCACATTGGCTGCCGATGGAAAATCGTTTATCTATCGCTCCGGAAGCGATTATGCTGTGGCAAAAAACCAACCCGGACAGAAAGCGGGAGCCACAAAAATAGGTTTGGCAAACCTCACGATGAAAATCGACCCTCGCAAAGAATGGAACCAAATTTATGCAGATGCATTCCGTATTTTCCGCGATTATTTTTACGTTGGAAATTTACACGGTATGGATTGGGATGCTGTTCAGAAAAAATATGGCGAAATGTTGCCCGACGTGCCAAGCCGTTTCGATCTGGATTATATCCTAAACGAAATTGTAAGCGAAAGTAACGCCGGACACGCTTATGTGGACTGGGGCGATATTGGTTCGGTGGAACGCATTAACGGCGGATTACTGGGTGCGGAACTAGAAGCTGACTTATCGGCAAAACGCTATAAAATCAAAAAAATATACGACGGCGAAAACTGGAACGAAAGCCGCCGCTCGCCACTTACCGAAAGCGGAATAAACATTAAAGAGGGCGATTACATCATCAGCATAAACGGAAACGAATTGACTACGGAGGCAAATCCGTACGAACTGTTGGAAAACCTGGGTAACCGACACGTGGCATTATCAGTGAACAGCTCGCCATCGGCTTCGGGAGCCAAAACGTACACCGTGAAAACCATCACCAACGAGCAAGAGTTGCGCTACTTGGATTGGGTGCGCGAACGCCGGGCAATGGTGGACAAACTTTCGGGTGGAAAAATCGGGTATATTCACGTGCCCAACACAGCCATCGAAGGAAACCGCGAGCTGCATCGCGGAATGTATTCCTATAACGACAAAGATGCACTCATCATCGACGACCGTTACAACGGCGGCGGATTTATTCCCGACCGGATGATTGACTTCCTCAACCGCCGCACATTGGTTTATTGGTATCAAAACGGTATTTCGCAACCGATGAAATCACCCGGAATTGCACACGATGGTCCAAAAGTGATGCTGATTAACGGATATTCTTCATCGGGTGGCGATGCTTTCCCCTACTTTTTCCGTAAAACAGGCGAAGGAAAACTCATCGGTACACGCACGTGGGGCGGATTGGTCGGCATTTCGGGCAACGCACGTTTGGTGGATGGAGGCTATCTCTCCGTTCCCCGATTTGGAATTTACGACCATTCGGGCAATTGGATAATAGAAGGTGTGGGTGTTTCTCCCGACATCGAAGTTGTGGATCGTCCTGAAGAATTGGCAAAAGGCAACGACCCGGGCATCGAAAAAGCGGTGGAAGTGCTGTTGGACGAACTCAAACGCAATCCACGTAAACGAGTTACTGTCCCCACTCCACCGGATAGGTCTAAGTGGATTGAGTTGGAAATTAAATAGATAAGAAGCTTCGGCGCGAAGCCTCTATTGCGGGAATAGGCGCTTCGCGCGATATCCTTCGCTAAAAATATAGTATTTTATCATTGGAAATTTTTCATTTAATTTTGAAGAAAGAAAAACTTGTATAATCTCGAGAAACTGTATCAACACATTTGTTTCAAATGCGCTCTGCCCCTATCTTCAGGTAGAGTTGGAGAAAGATTAACGATAGCAGAAAAGACCCTAAGAAAATAAATCATTATATGCGAAACCGTTTATTTTTATATTTAACTATACTTTTAGTCGCTTGTACCCAAAATCAATCTAAAACTACTTCAGATACGGTTGCGCACGCAGATTCAACTCAAATATTTGCACAAAAACAAAGGCATTCAAACACCTCCGAAGAAATCCTTGCCAAACCCGAAATTCCCATTTTGTGCTATCACCGCATCGCGGAAGGACGGAACGATGCCTATTCTGTTTCTCCGCAAACTTTTGCTTCGCATTTGCAAGCATTAGCCGACAGCGGATATACCGCTATCCTGCCCGAAGAGTTGCACGATTATCTGCTCTACAACGAACCTCTTCCCGAAAAACCGTTTATGGTCACGTTCGACGATTCGCGTGCGGAGCACATCGAAATTGCTGCACCCGAATTGGAAAAGCACAACTTTCGCGGTGCATTCTTCATTATGACGGTTACGTACAATAAAAAAGGCTATATGACCACCGAACAAATCGCCGAACTTGCAAAACGTGGGCATAGAGTCGGATTACACAGCTGGGATCACGTAATGGCCACCAAATACACCGATTCTACTGTGTGGGCAAAACAGGTGATTGAACCTAAAAAGAAGCTGGAAGAAATTATCGGCCAATCCATCCGATATTGGGCGTACCCAAACGGCGTATATAACCACGGCGCGGCAAAGGAACTTGCTAACCATTTCGACTTGTCGTTTATTCTAATGTCGAAACGAGACTCCATTTATCCGATGCAAACCGTCCGGCGAATGATCGTTCCAACAATGTCTCCCGAAAAGTTGCTCAGATCTATGCGCAGTCAGTTCGACTAACTTATTTTTAACATTTTATCAATAAACCATATACGTCAATTTACTGTTATAAGTAAAAATCCCAAAAATTACAGCAAAATGAAATTTCTAAAATTAGCAGCGATAGTTACGCTCACATTCTTACTCGTATCGGCTTCGTGCGACGAACAAAAAACAACAGAAAACGAAAAGGAAGAAACCACTCAGGTTCCTCAAGAGCCGCAGGCAGGCACGCTTCCACCCGTTGAAACCCAAAAAGCGAACACCGATTATAAACCCGCATTTGAAGGACAAACGCGTATCGCGGGCGTGAAAACAACCACGCCTTACGATGTGAAAATTATTTCTGAAAGTTTAACGGCGCCGTGGGCAGTAACCTCGCTACCCGATGGCCGGTTGCTCATCACGGAAAAAGCCGGCGCGCTGCTTATCGCCACCACCGATGGCACACTTAGCGGAAAAATCACCGGATTTCCTGCAGTGGACGATCGCCGTCAGGGTGGATTACTCGATGTAGCACACGCTCCCGACTTCGAAAGCAGCCGTATGCTCTACTTCACATTTGCCGAAAAAACAAACCAAGGTTCCCTTACAGCGGTTGGAAAAGGAAAATTATCGGCCGACGAAACCAAAATCGAGGACTTTCAGACAATTTACCGCGCCATTCCGTATTACGACAACAGTATGCATTTTGGCAGCCGCATTGTTTTCGATAAAAACGGCAACCTCTTCGTTTCCACCGGCGAGCGCTCCGATTTGGCAACGCGCCCCAATGCACAGAAACTCAATACGGCGCACGGCAAAGTAGTTTACATTACCCCCGAAGGAAAACCCGTTGATGGAAATCCTTTTGTCGATACCGACGGCGCTCTGCCCGAAATTTACACCTACGGGCATCGCAATGCACAAGGCTTGGATATTCATCCCGTAACGGGCGATTTGTGGCTCAACGAAATGGGTCCACGCGGGGGCGATGAACTCAACCTCATCAAGCCCGGAAAAAATTACGGTTGGCCGGACATAACTTATGGAATTGAATATAGCGGACAAATCATCAGCAACGGAGCCACGCAAAAAGACGGAATGGAACAACCCGTATATTATTGGGATCCGGTACTTTCGCCAAGCGGCATGACGTTTTACACATCAAACGCAATTCCCGAGTGGGAAAACAACCTTTTCCTTGGTGGAATGAGCAGTAAACATATTGCCCGAATTGTATTGAAAGACAATAAAGTAGTGGGCGAAGAGCGGCTGCTTGCCAACGAAAACCAACGTTTTCGCGATGTGGGTATGGGCAAAGACGGCGCTTTGTACGCCGTTACCGATGAAGGAAGATTATACAGAATATCAAAAAAATAAGAGACTCTGTGAGTCTCTTGAAACGATATGTGTAGAATTGATTCTAAAAAGATTGTTCACAAAAATAAATATTCATAAACTTGCATCGTGTCCATGTGATCGCAATTCTGCGAAAGTGTGGAAAAATTCCCCAAATCAATCATGTCATGGATAAAAGAGAATTCCTAAAACGAAGTGTTGTCGGCGCCGTTGCCTTAGGTGCAACGGGCAAAATGTCGGCAGCCGTTACGGATACCCAACGGCTGCCCGAAGTGAAAAAGAGAAAACTCGGCAAAACGGGTTTCGAAGTGTTTCCGGTGGTTTACGGCGGAATTGTATCGATGCGCGACGGCCAGGATGCTTCCAACAACTACGTTGCGTGGGCGTTAGACCGGGGTATTAATTATTTTGATGTGGCTCCCACGTATGGCGATGCGCAGGAAAAGCTCGGCCTCTCGCTCAAGCCTTTCCGCAAAGACAATTATCTTGCCTGCAAAACCACGCAGCGTATGCGCGAAGGCGCCGAAAAAGAGTTCGAAGAATCGCTGAAACTATTGCATACCGATTATTTCGATGTGTATCAGTTGCACAGCCTAAGTTCAGTTGAAGATGTGGATAAAGCCTTCGGCCCCGATGGCGTGATGGAAATGATCGAAAAAGAGAAACAACGCGGGCGTATTCGCAAAGTAGGATTTTCGGCTCACTCGCAGGCACAGGCGTTGCGCGCCATGTCAATGTATAATTTCGACAGCATTATGTTCCCCACCAATTGGCAAATGATCATGCGAGACGGTTGGGGCGTGGGTGCCGTGAAGGAAGCCAAACACCAAGAAATGGGTGTGCTAGCCATTAAAGGGCTCACGCACCGCAAATGGATCAACGAGGAAGAACGCCAGGCGTATCCAAAATCGTGGTGCAAACCCATCGATGTGAGCAATACGGCGTTGGGCGTTGCCGCGCTCAAATACACGTTTCAAAGCGGCGCCGATGTAATCATCCCGCCCGGCGATTTTCGCGATTTCGCATTCTGCGTGGATCATATCGGCGAAATTTTGGAACGTCCGTTGTCGAGAAAAGAAAAATCGTTGCTCGAACACGAATTTCTTGCCGTTAAAGATTATCCTTTTTTTGAGCCGAGAACGTAAAAATAGAAAATTTCAACAAATGAATGTAATTATTGGAGCATCAGGGCAAGTAGGGTTGGCAATATTTGAGCATCCAAATAATGTATTAAAGCTTCCAACTACATTAGATAATTATTTAAAAAGTAATATGGATTTTACTTAGTTATGTCATATCAAAAAGTATTTAAAATGCCTTTTTCTTCCATTTATCCTTTATACATTCAGAAAGCAGAGAAAAAGGGACGTACGAAATCGGAAGTGGATGCCATTATTTTTTGGCTGACGGCATATAACGAAAATGAACTGCAACAGCACCTCGACAATAATACAAATTTCGAAACTTTTTTTGCACAAGCGCCACAAATAAATGAAAATGCGTCTAAAATCACGGGCGTTATTTGCGGGTATCGGGTGGAAGAAATTGAAGACGATCTGATGCGGAAAATCCGCTATTTGGACAAACTTATCGATGAACTGGCAAAAGGAAAGTCTATGGAGAAGATTTTGAGAAAATGATTTTTTAACGAATCACCGTCAACTTAATACTTTCACAAGACCTGTCATGATATGAAAACGGTATTTCGGGCACCAGACAGTGTGGCAGTTACACCACTCGACTACCTGACTTTGCTTTGCTTGTAACTTATACTTTGTAATTATCTTCTCAGGACAATTATCAAAATATTTTTTATGTTATAATCAGATTTTATCTCCTTCTTTTCGTAACCAGTGCGTAAATCCAAAGTACGATAATAGCGCCGCCTATTGCCAAGAGCAAAGTTCTGAAATTAAATTCATCTACTGTGCCCAAACCAAGCATAGAACCGATCCATCCGCCAATGAAAGCTCCGGCAATACCGATAAGCATAGTTATAATACAACCGCCCGGATCTTTCCCGGGACGAATCCACTTAGCGATTGCACCTGCAAGCAAACCCAAAATAATCCATGATAAAATTCCCATAATTTGTTCTGTTTTTATGTTAGTAGTAATTTTTCAGCCCCAAAGATATTCTTTTTTTAACATTACAGCAATTTTTTTGGATGTAAATTTTTATAGCAATTACTTCGCAATATAAAATCTTTCTATTAATTTTACGCAAATATAACGAAAGTGTGCAGTTATGGGTTCGGCAATTCCAAAAACAAAAAAGAAACTTATAGAGGTAGCTCGCCAGCTTTTCGCAAAAAAGGGCGTGGAGAATACCACTATGAACGATATTGCCGAGGCATCTCAGTATGGCCGCAGGACTTTGTACACCTACTTCAAGAACAAGTCCGATATTTACAAAACCGTTATTCAATCGGAGCTTGAGAATCTTTACGTTTCGTTGGAGGATGTTGTAAAGCGCGATTTGCCTGCCAATGAAAAACTCATGTTGTTTACGTTTAACAGATTGAGCGCGATCAAAGAGGTTGTAAGGAGAAACGGAACGCTTCGGGCAGATTTTTTCAGGGATATATGGCGGGTTGAAAATGTTCGTAAAGAGTTCGACAGAAGGGAAATACAATATCTTGAAACCATTATGGACGATGGTTGCCAAAACGGGATTTTTGCTATAAACAACATCCCGAAAACCGCGGAGCTGATGCATTATGCCTTGAAAGGGCTTGAAGTGCCTGTGATTAGGGGCGTTCTCGATCTCCGTTTCGATAAACGTGAAGACAGAGAAGTAGTTTCGAGCTTGATCTTTAAAGGATTAAATAAAAAATGAGTTTAGAAATCAGAAGTAAAAAAATCAGAAGTCAGGAAAGATCTTGACCTAAATACAAATAAAGAAACAGAATTTTAAAATTATTGATAATGAAATTATTAGAAGGAAAAACGGCGCTCGTTACGGGTGCTGCCCGTGGAATTGGAAAGGCTATAGCGTTAAAATTCGCTGCCGAAGGCGCCAATATTGCGTTTACCGATTTAGCCATCGATGAAAACAGCCAAGCTACGGAGCGTGAAATCGCATCGTTGGGTGTAAAGTGCAAAGGATACGCGTCTAACGCTGCCAACTTTGAAGAAACACATACGGTAGTTGATGAAATTATGAAAGATTTCGGCCGCATCGATATATTGGTAAATAATGCCGGAATTACCAAAGACGGCCTTATGATGCGTATGAGCGAACAACAATGGGATGCAGTTATTAACGTGAACCTAAAATCGGCATTCAACTTCATTCACGCAGTTACGCCCGTGATGATGCGCCAAAAATCGGGAAGCATTATCAACATGAGTTCGGTTGTGGGAGTTTCCGGAAATGCAGGGCAGTCTAACTATTCCGCATCAAAAGCAGGGATGATCGGTTTGGCAAAATCGGTGGCGAAAGAGCTTGGTTCTCGTGGAATTCGTGCCAATGCCATTGCTCCCGGATTCATTATTACCGATATGACCGGGCAACTATCGGAAGAAGTGCGTAACGAGTGGGCCAAGCAAATCCCACTGCGCCGCGGCGGCACGCCCGATGATGTTGCGAATGCTGCATTATTCCTCGCTTCAGATCTCTCTTCGTATGTGAGCGGGCAGGTAATCCATGTTTGCGGCGGAATGAATATGTAAAAAAGTTGTGAGTTATGAGTTCATAACTTTCCGACATTTTTAAAAGAAAATAATTGATTGGTTGAGGTGCGAAGATTATCTTTGTACCTCAATTTTTATATTTCTAATTAGTATCAAATCCAAAATCCAAAATCGTAAATCCAAAATTGTATGACCGTTCTTTACGAAGACAACCATATTATTATCGTCAACAAAGCGCCGGGCGAAATTGTGCAAGGTGATAAAACGGGCGATAAACCGCTTTCGGATATTATGAAAGAGTACTTAAAAGAAAAGTACAATAAGCCCGGGAACGTGTTTTGCGGCGTTACGCACCGGTTAGACCGTCCGACGAGCGGAGTGGTGGTTTTTGCTAAAACGAGCAAGGCTTTATCGCGGTTGAACGAGATGTTCAAAAAAGGAGAAATGGATAAAACCTATTGGGCAATTGTTAAAAAACAACCTGAGAGTGAGCAAGCTACGCTAACGCATTACTTAATTAAAAACGAAAGAACCAATAAGTCGATGGCGTACGACACGGAAAAACCGAATACAAAAAAGGCAGTTTTACACTATAAACTAATCGGACGATCACAAAACTATTTTTTATTGGAAGTCAATTTGGAAACCGGGCGTCACCACCAAATCCGTTGCCAATTGGCAAAGATCGCATGTCCGATTAAAGGCGATTTAAAATACGGCGCTGAGCGTTCCAATCCCGATGGCAGTATTAGTTTGCATGCGCGTAGTATTTCATTTATCCATCCCGTTTCTAAAGAAAAAATAGAAATTACCGCGCCTACCCCCGATGACAATTTGTGGAAAGCGTTGGAGGCCAATTATTCCAACGAAGTATAATTGATTTAGCTGATTTTATCTTTTTGCCTCACGCTGAACTGCTGAAGCACACGAAAAAAATTGCCGCCAAGTATTTTGGCGATATCTTCTTCGGAATAACCTCTCGTGATGAGGTGCATGGTAAGATTGATCATATCGTTTGAGCCGTTAAGCCCCGCAACGCCGCCACCGCCGTCAAAATCGTTTCCGATGCCCACGTGGTCAATCCCTGCTATTTTAACGGCATGATCCAGATGGCGCAAAAAATCATCGATGGTTGCATTTTCGTAATCCGTACGGATATAGTTATTTACAGCACAAAGTTGTATCACGCCTCCGCTTTTGGCCAAAGCGCGCAATTGTGCGTCGGTGAGGTTGCGATCATGTTCGCAAACAGCCATCGTGGCCGAGTGCGAGGCAATAACCGGTTGTTTGCTGATTTTCAGCACATCCCAAAAAGTCTTTTCGCTCGCGTGCGAAACATCTACGATCATTCCCAGCCGGTTCATTTCCTTCACCACTTTCCGCCCGAAAGGGCTTAATCCATTCCATTCACTCGCTTCGTTGCGGTTTGATGTGTCGCAGATATCGTTATTGCGGATGTGGCAAAGCGTCATATAGATGGTTCCCATGTCTCTATATTTGAAAAGCATTTTCAGGTCTTTACCGATGACATATCCATTCTCTATGCCGATGAAAACGGCTTTTTTCTCTTCTGATTTCAATCGTAGGGCATCATCGGCGGTGAAAGCTATGCCGCATATATCGCTGTTTTTCGTTGTTTGTTCGTGGATGCCGGCGATAAGGCTGCTAATCCTGTTTTGTGCCTTCTCATATGAAACATTATTACGCGGCCCCTGGCCGATGTATGCGGCAAAGAAAACCGCATCCAAATAACCTTCCGTCATTTTCGGGATGTTTACCTGGTTTTTTTCTCTTTTGCCGATGTCAAAACCTGCGTTATCGAATTCAAGCGGCGTATCGCAATGGGTATCCACCGAAATTTGCCGGTTGTGAATGGCTTTTGCTTTCCGGTAAGTATCTGCCTGATCCACCAGATGTTTTACGATGCGCAGCGCAACGGTATTGCCTCCGCCAATAAGTCCTTCCGGATGGAATTGTACCGCCAAAATAGGACGTCCGCTTATGGACTCAATCGCTTCGGGAATACTGTCGGCAGCCCATGCCGTCACACGAAATCCGGGAGCTACGATTTTCACCGCCTGATGATGAAAACTATTGACGGACAAAGTGTCTTCACCGATAATTTCGCGTAACAGCGATTGCGAATCTACTGTTATCTTGTGCGTAGCTATCCATCCCGAAACGTTCTGGCTGTGTTTTATTTCGGATGGATGTTGTGTGGGTATATCCTGATAAAGCGAACCACCGAAAGCCACGTTGATGAGTTGTTCTCCGCGACAAATTCCGAGCAATGGAATGTTACGGTCGGTGATCATTTTTATCAACATCAAATCATATACATCGCGCACGGAATCCACCGTACCGAGTTGTTGCATACGTTCTTCGCCGTAGAACTCGGGAGCCACATCTTCGCCACCGGTCATGATCACGCCGTCCAGGTGATCGAGGATATCGCTAAGGATGAGGCCGTCGTTGGTTAGCGGAATGATAACCGGCGTTCCGCCCGCCTTGACAACCGCATTCACGTATGTTCCCGATAACCTCGATCCGTCTTGCCCGCTTCTGCTTACCGACAGGCCGATAAGCGGCTTCTTCGGCACACGAATAGTAGAGGAAATTGAATCGGTAACAGAATATAATTGTTGCAAGTCGGTTATTGCCGAAATTTGTCCATTTGAATGCTGCGAAGCAAAAATAAGAATGAGTCCTAAGCTAAAAACAAGTTTTTTCATTTGTTCAAAATTTGATTGGTTTCATTGATGTTAGTAGGATCGGGAGGGTTTGTTCCATTCTTTTCCGCCGGTAAGTCTTGCAATCAAAAGCGTACTCGATACGTTTCCGGTGGAGTTGATCAACGTGGCCGGAACATCGATAATGGTGCTGATAACCATCAACGTTCCTGCAAGTTGCGGCGGAAATCCGAAAACGGAGCAAATCAAAAGTTCGCCGGTCATTCCGCCGCTGGGAATAGCGCCCATCACTGCGCCAACGAGTAACGCTACGCCGATGATGAAAAACGGATTGCCGGAAAAACCGCCTTGCAGGCCGAAAATGGTGAGTAGAAAAATAATTTTGATCACTCCGCCCATCACCGAGCCGTCTTTATGAATATTGGTCCCGAGCGGGATCACCGATTCGGCAATGGCCGCGGGCACGCCCATTTTTTGGGCTGCCTGTATGTTTATCGGTATGCAGGCGGCGCTCGAAGATGTGCCGATGGCGGTGAGCGAAGGGGTAATAATGTTTCGCCAGAAAGAACGAATCCCGTTCTTTCCATCGGCGAACCACGCAAACATAGAGTTAAACCCGAAAAAATATATCAGTGCGAGAACCAGATAAAGAAGAAACGCATTCAGGTATCCATTCAGAATTTGTCCGCCTACACGACCTACGGTATCGGCAAAATAGCAGCCTAAACCAATTGGGGCGAGATACATAATGAGGTTCATCATGCGCATGGTTACCGCCATTCCGGAATTAAGGAGCGAGGCGATATTTTTTCCTTTTTCGCCTGAGAAAGCGGTTGCCAGCCCCAGCAAAGCGGAAAACAGGATCAACGGCAGTAGGTGAGTTTTGGTGAAAAGTTGCAGAAAATCGGGAACGGTAAAAGTTCTTACGAACAGCTCGCCGGAAGAAATACGGACAATCTCGTTAACCTTCGGCAAATTAGCCGTGATGAGCGTTTTGTCCACGCCGCGCAACGGGTTATAAAACATTGTAAGCGCATACGCCGTAACGGCCGATAACAGGGCGGTACCGATGAACACAAGCAGGATATTGGCCAAGAGCTTACCGATCATGTTCATCTGTTTCATATTACATACCGCAGCAGAAATGCTGAAAAACACCAACGGAACAATAAGCATGAACATCAGGTTGAGAAATACGTCTCCAACGGGTTTCACCACCGAAGCGCTTTCTCCGAACACTATGCCGAAAACCCCTCCCGCAATGATACCGGAAATCAAGAAAAAGGTAAAAGCATAATTTTTTATGATGTTCATTTAAAGCAAATAAATTGTTTAATGGGCAAAAATACACTTTCAGAATGAAAAACAGGCCAATTTAGCGATATTTTACCATTTTTTACCACGCAAACTTTTTTTCTCCGATAGTTTCTTTTTATCCTCGAGCCGTTTTTTAATAGATGCCGAAGTAGGTTTGGTGGCTTTGCGTTTTTTAACCGGAGTAAACGCTTGACGGATTAGTTGAATATACTTTTCAGTAACTTCTTTTTTATTCATTAACTGTGTACGTTTTGTTTCGCTCGAAAGTTGTAAAATACCTTCTTTGGTAATTCTGTTTTTTAGTTTTTCGCTCAAAAGAGTCTTTTGTTCATCCGTCAGATTTTCAGAATTTTGAATATCGAAAGAAAGCATCACCTTAGTTTCCACTTTATTCACATTTTGACCACCCGCGCCGCTGCTTCGGGCGGTAGAGAAAGTGCATTCGGAGAGTAGTTTGTCGAAATCAATATCCATTTTTACTTTGATTGGTAGTGATAGGTTATGCAAAGATATTTATTTAAAAAAGAATTTACGCATAGTTTCGGTAATCGGATTAAAGTTTTTAAATTTGTGCATAAAAGTTACAAACAAAAGATCATATGGAAATGAAACCAACATTATTTGTATTGGCGGCAGGAATGGGAAGCCGTTACGGCGGTTTAAAACAATTAGACGGGCTTGGGCCCAACGGCGAAACCATTATGGATTATTCTATTTACGATGCCGTGAATGCCGGATTTGGCAAACTTGTTTTCGTGATTCGTCAATCGTTTGAACAGGATTTTCAGGAAAAAATAGTAAAGAAATACGAGAAAAAAATTCCTGTGGAGCTTGTTTTTCAAGAACTTGATGCTTTGCCCGAAGACTTTTCGGTTCCCGAAGGCCGAGTGAAACCTTGGGGTACAAACCACGCTGTAATGATGGGCAAAAATGTTATCCATGAGCCATTTGCCGTGATTAATGCCGATGATTTTTACGGCCGCGAAAGTTTTCAGGTATTAGCCGATTATCTGAAAGGATTGAACGATTCTGAAAACAGATACTGCATGGTTGGTTATCGCGTTGGCAATACGCTTTCGGAAAGCGGAACCGTTGCCCGAGGAGTTTGTGAAACCGATGAAAACGAAAATCTGACCGGTGTTGTTGAGCGCACACAAATAAAACGTATAGACGGCGAGGTGAAATACAAGGACGAAAACGATAATTGGGTTGCTATCTCTGATAACACGCCCGTTTCGATGAATATGTGGGGATTCACTCCCGATTATTTTAAATATTCCGATAATCAGTTTATTGATTTTCTAAAAGAAAATGCCGAAAACATCAAGGCTGAATTTTTTATTCCTTTAGTAGTAAACAACTTAATTGTTAACGATGTAGCAACGGTTAAAGTGTTGGATACACCTTCAAAATGGTTCGGTGTAACGTATGCAGAGGATCGGCCTGAAGTGGTTGCCAAATTACAAAAATTAGCCGATGACGGCGTTTATCCATCGCCGCTTTGGTAAAAATTCAATTTGAATGATTGACGTTTTCATTATTCTATTTCTTATTATTCTGAACGGTTTTTTTGCGCTTTCCGAAATCGCCATTGTATCGGCCAAAAAAACAAAATTAGAAACCGAACGAAAAAAAGGCAACAAAGGCGCAGAGCGTGCGCTGAAACTCCAATCCGATCCCGATAATTTTCTGTCTTCGGTTCAAGTGGGAATTACGCTCATAGGCATTATTAACGGCGCTTATGGAGGTTCGACACTTGCGGTATATCTTGTGCCTTTCTTCGAAAAATTTGCTTGGAGCGCTCCTATCGCTCCCACAATTTCCATGGTTGTTGTGGTTGTTTTAATAACCTATGTTTCAATTGTTATTGGCGAGTTGGTACCTAAAACAATAGCGCTGAACAAACCTGAGAAAATGGCCACAATTGTTTCACGGCCTATACGTATTATAAGCATCATTTTTTTTCCTTTCGTCAAAGTACTGGCAGTTTCTACCAGCCTGTTCAATAAACTTATCGGCCTCAAGCCAAAAGACGAAGTGATTTCGGAAATGGAACTTCGTGCCATGCTTAAAACAGCATCTAAAGAAGGCATAATAGAAAGAGAAGAAAATATAATTCACGAACAAGTTTTTTACTTCTCTGATAAACGCGCCCGCCACCTAATGACACACCGTACCGATGTGGAATGGGTAGATATATCTCAAAACAAGGAACACGTAATAAATGATCTGCTTCTAACGCGACACAGTAAAATTTTAGCCTGCAATAAAGTTCTCGATGATTTTGCCGGTATTATTACAGTAAAAGAATTTTTGCTAGAATTGTACAACAATAAAGATATAGATGTCAATAAATTCATTCACGAGCCCTTAATTGTTCCGGCTACACTCAGAGCACAGAAAGTTCTTAAAATGTTTAAGAATAACCACAAATTCGTGGCCATTGTGGTGGATGAATACGGAAGTTTAGACGGAATTATTACCCTGCACGATATTATCGAAAATTTAGTAGGATCTATTCCCAATGAGCATGAAATTGAAGAGCCCGATATCTTTATGAGGAACGAAAATTCAGCGCTTGTGAACGGCGAAGCGCCGATAGAAGTACTGACTTTCTTCATCGATGATTTTATCATCGATTTCGAAGAAATAGATTATTCTACGGTTGCCGGATTTGTATTGTCGAACATAAATAAGATACCACAGGTTGGAGATGTTTTTGAATATGAAAATACAACTTTTGAGATTGTTGATGTTGACGGAAATAAGATCGACAAAGTGATGGTAACAAAAAAAGTGAAGGAAGATCAGGATATTTTTTAAAAAATTTCGTACGTTGGCTGCTGCAGGTTAAAATTCGAGTTTATACCTGCAGTAATTTTATTCTGAAACCCAATCTCGCATTTCATGCAAAAATGCGTCCATGACGAAAAAATAGATTACCTTTGTAAAAATTACAGTACACTTCATGTTATTTACCGACCTTCCCCTTTGCGATTCTCTTTTAGACGGCTTGCAAGCAATGAATTTTAAAGAAACTACGCCGGTGCAAGAATTGGCTATTCCGGTTATTCTCTACGGGCACGATATTATCGCGTGCGCTCAAACCGGAACCGGAAAAACGGCCGCGTTTCTGTTGCCGTTGCTCAATAATTTGCAAACCGAGCACAACGAAGAGCATAAGGTGAATGCCATTATTATGGCTCCTACACGCGAACTGGCGCAGCAGATCGATCAACAAATGGAAGGTTTTTCGTATTTCACGCCTTTTTCGTCGGTAGCGGTGTACGGTGGAAACGACGGTGATGCGTGGAATGTTCAGAAAAAAGGGTTGCTGCAAGGAGCCGATGTGGTAATTGCCACGCCTGGAAGATTGCTTTCGCACATAAATTTATACAATATTGATTTCTCGGGCGTGAAATATTTTATTTTGGATGAGGCGGATAGAATGCTCGATATGGGTTTTTATGATGACATTATGAAAATCGAGAAAATGCTCCCTAAAAACCGTCAAACCATTATGTTTTCGGCCACAATGCCGCCAAAAATTCAGCAGATGGCGAAAACAATTCTTCGCGATCCCAAAGAAATTACCATTGCCATTGCGCGCCCGCCCGAAACCATTTTGCAATCGGCTTACATTTGCTACGAGCCGCAAAAGATAGAAATTGTGAAAGATCTGTTCAAAGACAAAAAACCGAACAAGGTGATTTTGTTTTCGGGCAAAAAGCAAAAAGTGAAGGAAATTTCAAAAACGCTTCGAAAAATGGGACTTTCGGCTGACGCTATACACTCCGATCTGGAGCAATCGGAACGCGATCGCGTCATGCATGAGTTTAGGAATGAACGAGTTGATATTCTCGTAGCAACCGATATCGTTGCCCGCGGTATCGATATTGACGATATCACGCTTGTCATCAATTTTGATGTGCCGTATGATGCTGAGGATTATGTGCACCGAATCGGTCGTACTGCACGAGCAGGTGATTCTGGCATGGCGATTACTTTTGTTTCGCCTGATGAGCAATATCGTTTTTCGCAGATAGAGAAATTTCTGCAAAAAGAAATTTTCAAAATACCCATCCCTGAAAATTTAGGCGAAGCTCCTGCCTACGAACCCAATAAGAAACCCCTTCAAAAAGGCGGATTTAGAAAGAAAAAATCCGTTTCGAAAGATAAAAAAACCAAATCAAAATCGGCAGAAACGTCGTCAGACAAAAGATTACCCAAAGAAGATAAAAAGCGTCACTTCAAAAAATCGCGAAGCCGGTCTGACAACAATCAAACCGGCTCCTAATCGGAATAAACCCTTGGTAATTGTTCCCGATTTATTCCGCTTTCTGCTCCAAATGAATTATATCCATTCCTCTAACGATGGCCTCTTCATTCATTGGTAAAAGTTTATGGTGGCGTTCGGGAAGCGATTTTTTCAATCCCCGCATCACGTTTTCCAATTTCACCATAGGCGATATTTTCAATAATCCGCCCAATACGATCATATTGAAAACCTTGGTGTTGTTCATTTTCATGGACTCATCCATGGCGTTGATCTTGTATATGTTGATATCCGTTCTTGTGGAAGTGTGATGAATGCCGTAATCATCGTAAATGAGTACTCCTCCCGGTTTTAGTTTGGCCGCGAATTTATCGAGTGACGGCTGATTCAACACGATGGCAACATCGTACATATTTACCACCGGCGAACTGATGGGTTTGTCGCTGATGATAACGGTTACGTTGGCCGTTCCGCCGCGTTGTTCGGGGCCGTAAGCCGGGAACCATGATACTTCCTTATCTTCCATAATTCCGGAATAGGCAAGTATTTTTCCCATTGACAATACACCTTGTCCGCCGAATCCTGAAATAACTATTTCCTGTAACATATTTTTATTAGTTATGAGTTGTGAGTTATAAATGATGAGTGTCAAGAATTAAGATTTTTCTTAGCAGTGATTATTGCGCTTCTGAGCATTTTGAGTATTTCAATAGACTCGGGATGCAAACTTTTAAATTCAGCTTCATTCAAGAAATTCGTGGCATAAAGCAATTCCAACCAATATCCGGTTTCATCGCACTCTTTTTGAGCAATGCCTAATTTATGAATAAAATCTTTCTTTGTCTCCGCATTTTGCACTTCACGAATTGAGGAGCCTATAGCAGTTCCACTTCGTAAAATTTGTTTACTTATTCAAATTCTTTATGAGTTGATGTCAAATATTTGTATAAGTGACGATGCGAATTGCATAGTCAAAACTTCTTCTTTTTAAAACACTCTTATCATTCATAATTTATCACTTATCGTTTGAGTTAGATGTTTTTTAAATCTCCTATCGGATAAGTGGGGAACATGTTGTCAACCATCCAATCGTTGGCGGCGGCGGGCGTCATTTTCCAACCGGCGTTGCACGTGGATACGATTTCAACAATAGAAGTTCCTTTTCCGGCCATAGAATTCTCGAAAGCGAGTTTGATCATTCGTTTGGCTTTTTTTACGGCGGCAGCCGTGTGCACGCTTGCGCGTGTGGCAAGGCAAACACCGTCGAGAAGCGCCAACATATCAAGAATTTTCAGCGGACCGCCCATGGTTTGCACATCGCGCCCGTCGGGACTTGTGGATGTAACCATTTTGCTGAGCGTTGTGGGCGCCATTTGGCCGCCCGTCATGCCGTAAATTCCGTTATTGATAAAAATGATAGCGATGTTCTCGCCACGATTGGCGGCGTGAATGGTTTCAGCCGTTCCGATAGCTGCCAAGTCTCCGTCGCCCTGATAAGTGAATACCATTTTATCGGGGCAAAGCCTTTTTGCGGCCGTAGCTAAAGCGGGAGCGCGGCCGTGAGCTGCCTCCTGCCAATCGATGTCGAGATACTTATAAGCGAAAACAGCGCAACCCACCGGAGCAATACCAATGGTTTTTTCCTGCAGATCCAACTCTTTTATCACTTCGCCTATGAGTTTGTGTACAACTCCGTGAGAACAACCCGGGCAATAGTGCATGTGGTTGTCGTTCATTAACTCGGGTTTGGTATACACCAAATTTTCGGGACTTATAATATTGTTTACATCCATAATTTTATCTTCTTGAAAATCTGTATAAAAAATAAGAAATAATTGCGCAAATACCCACAATCCAAGTAGCCGTCATGTTCTTATCAGTAGCAAAATAAACTACGATAGTCGCAAGAAAAAACACGAGGAATAAAACCGAGAATAATTGCTTTAACTGAGGGCTCATACTTATTTGATGATTTTTTCCTTTAATGCTTCCAACACACCGTCGGGGGTGGGAACAATTCCACCCAAACGGCCGTAATGTTCAACAGGAACTTTGCCGTTTACGGCAAGACGAACGTCTTCTACCATTTGTCCGGCGTTGAGTTCCACGGTAAGCATACCTTTCACTTTATCGGCATATTGATTGAGAATTGTTTTCGGGAACGGCCATAAAGTGATGGGGCGAACGAGTCCTACTTTTATGCCTTCGCTACGAGCCAAATCCACCGCTTTCAAACAGATGCGCGCTGCGGATCCGAAAGCCACTAACAGATATTCAGCATCTTCGCAATTGATCTCTTCGTAAAGAACTTCGTTTTCTTCAATAATTTTATATTTCGCCTGAAAACGCTCGTTGTTCTTTTCCATGATCTCGGCATCCAACTCCAACGAAGTGATGATATTGGGTTCGCGACCGGCTGTTTTGCCGAGCGTGGCCCACGGACATTGTTCGCGGATTTCCTGTTCGGTGCGGCGGCGTTTGTACTCGGGCAGTTTCACCTTTTCCATCATTTGCCCTATAACACCGTCGGTTAATATCATGGACGGATTACGATATTTGAACGCGAGGTCGAAACCCAACGCAACGAAATCGGCCATTTCCTGAACGGAATTAGGCGCGAGCGTGATCAAACGGTAATCGCCGTGGCCACCGCCTTTAACGGTTTGAAAATAGTCGGCTTGCGAGGGCTGAATGGTTCCTAAGCCGGGCCCGCCACGCTGTACGTTTACGATCAAACAAGGCAGTTCGGCGCCTGCAAGGTACGAAATTCCTTCCTGCTTGAGGCTTACGCCGGGGCTCGATGAGGTGGTCATGGAATATTTTCCGCAAGCGGCGCCGCCATAAACCATGTTAATAGCAGCCACTTCGCTTTCGGCCTGAAGAACAACCATTCCTGTGGTTTTCCACGGAGCGGCTTCCATCAGCGTTTCGATAATTTCGGACTGAGGAGTGATGGGATAACCGAAATAGCCATCAACGCCGTAGCGGATTGACGCATAAGCGATGGCTTCGTTTCCTTTCATCAAAGATATTTCTTCTGACATACTGTTGATTTTTACTTGTTTA
>JAFADY010000017.1 GCA_023424395.1 Bacteroidota bacterium
TTATCGTCAGGAATCATAGCGGAATTTTCATTAATTATTTGTAATTCAACACTATAAAATTACTGACTTTTCTGCTATATTCCTAATTTTCAAGCATATTTCTTACATCGAACTCACGTTAAATTAATTAGTTATAAGCTGATTAAATAAGCCTATGAAAACAATTAAATTGATTATAGTAATCGTGTCGATATCTTTTATTTCATCGACCCACCACAGCATTGCGCAGAACCTTTCACTCGATGATTTTATGCCGTTCGAAATGCCCGTGTCACCTATGAAAGCGAGCTATGCCACGAGCAGTAAAGCCGTAAAAAACATCAAGCTTACTCAATTGAGCGTCAAGAAAAATAAAATTATCGATACGGATAGTTGGTTTTACAACAACCAATTAACAATTTCCCGCTTCAAATCGCCAAATACTTATTTCTACGATGATGAAAGAACCTCACTTGAGCTTTCACCAAGAATTCCGCTACAATCGGGAGCCATAAAACTTCAGAGAGGTACAAGCTCCGAAGAGGCAAATTGCTATGTATATGGGATTGATCATATGAATGAACGATTTCTTCTAATCACCAATGCAGACGACACAGAAATACTGCACTTCCTCAATTTTGATAATTTTCAAATGGAAATAATCTGGACAGCAGTAGAAGACAATGTGCTTTACGTATCACATTCATCCGAAGGATATGCTTCCGAATTAAAAGGTATCAACGCTTTCATTACCGCCATTGATTTGGAGACCATGGATATTATATGGCGGAGCGATCCGCTGGTTGCCAATGCCAAGAATTTCGAAATCATCGAGGATAATATTGTATGCGGCTATGGTTTCACGGCTGAACCGGACTTCCTTTTCGTTCTCGATAAGTACACAGGGAAAAAGTTAAATACTATAAAATTAGCTTCAGCGCCTGATTATATTATCCGAAAAAACGATAAGCTTTTTGTGCGTACATACAACAGAGATTATGTTTTTGAAATAGAACATAATCCCTGATGAATATTTCTATTCGATGTATTTTGAGAAAAGAAGAAACCTCTGATCATCTTTATCAGAGGTTTCCCTTAATTATAGTTGTTCAAAAGTGATCCGCCTGGGGCTCGAACCCAGGACCCCATCCTTAAAAGGGATGTGCTCTACCTGCTGAGCTAGCGAATCAGTCTAAGTGCTTTCTTGCAAAAGCGAGTGCAAAGGTAAATCAAAATTTATTAATTAACAAAAGAAGCTAAAATAAATTTTTAGGATTTTTGTTAAATGCTTAATACCTATAATGTTCCGGCTTATAAGGGCCATCCGCATCCACACCGATATAATCGGCTTGCTCGGGCGTAAGTTTCGTGAGTTTCACGCTGATTTGCTCCAAATGTAAACGCGCTACTTCTTCGTCAAGATGTTTAGGTAAACGATAAACACCAATCTCATAGTCGTTTTGCCACAAATCGATTTGCGCCAGCGTTTGGTTTGTGAACGAATTGCTCATAACAAAAGACGGATGTCCCGTAGCGCAGCCCAAATTGACTAAGCGCCCTTCGGCCAACAGAAAAATGGAATTTCCCGTCGGAAATGTGTATTTGTCAACCTGAGGTTTAATGTTCAGATGTTTGATAGCAGGAAAATTCACTAATTTATCTACTTGAATTTCATTATCGAAATGCCCGATGTTACAAACAATCGCTTGATCTTTCATTTGCTGCATGTGCTCAATGGTTATTACATCGCGATTTCCGGTGGTTGTAACGAAGATATTGCCTTCTTTCACGGCTTCCCCCATCGTGGTAACTTTAAATCCTTCCATCGCGGCCTGAAGCGCACAAATCGGGTCGATTTCCGTTACGATAACCCGTGCCCCATATGAGCGCATCGATTTTGCACAACCTTTGCCAACGTCGCCATAACCCAGCACAACGACCACTTTTCCGGCGATCATTACATCGGTCGCACGCTTTATGCCGTCGGCAAGCGATTCACGACATCCGTACAGGTTATCGAATTTCGATTTGGTTACCGAGTCGTTCACATTGATGGCGGGAACCAATAATTCGCCGCGTTCCATCATCTGATACAAACGATGAACGCCGGTAGTGGTTTCTTCCGAAATACCTTTCATTTCGGCGACGGCACGGTGCCAGCGTTGGTCGTCTTCTTTCAGAATGCGATTCAACGTGTCCAAAATTATCTGCTCTTCGCGATTCTCGCCTTTACGGTCGATAAATTTGGCATCGTTTTCTGCCTTGTAGCCCCAATGAACCAGCAACGAAGCATCTCCTCCGTCATCAACGATCAAATTTGGGCCTTTCCCTTCGGGAAAACGCAATGCCATTTCCGTACACCACCAATATTCTTCCAGCGTTTCGCCTTTCCATGCAAAAACAGGAATGCCTGCGGCAGCGATTGCGGCGGCGGCGTGATCTTGCGTGGAGAAAATATTACAGCTTGCCCAGTGAACATCGGCGCCTAAATCCGCGAGCGTCTCAATAAGTACCGCTGTTTGTATGGTCATGTGCAACGAACCCATTATTCGAGCACCCTTAAGCGGTTTTTCCGATGCGTATTTTTTACGAATAGCCATCAATCCGGGCATTTCGTGTTCAGCAATTTCAATTTCTTTGCGTCCAAATTCGGCAAGCGATATATCGGCCACTTTGTATGGCAGATCAGAAGAGAAGTTTTTATCCATGTAATTTATTTATTTTTAAGACCGCAAAGTTACAAAATTTATGGATTATTTTTATCTTTGATATCCATAAAGGATTATAAGTTGAAAATTATTTACTCTAAATATCTGCCTTTTAAGGGTTTCAGAGCAGTCAATCTTTTCGGGTTGGTTTTTGCAAGAAAAGAACAACCCGAATTGGATAAACGAATTTTGAATCACGAGTCTATCCATACGCGCCAGATGTTGGAGTTGATGGTAATAGGATTTTATGTTTGGTACATCATTGAATGGATCGTAAAATGGATTTACTACAAAAATAAATTTTCGGCTTATAAAAATATCGGATTCGAACGAGAGGCTTTTGCCAACGATACCGATCTGCGATATTTGAAAAATAGGAAATGGTATGCCTTTGCTGCATACGTATAAGTGGATAATTATGAAAAGAGCATACATATCGGTTATATTTCTTGCTGCATTTTTCACCATGTGTGCGCAAAAAAATCCGAAACAAACAGAAAAAAATCAAATGGAAATTACGAATATGAACTATAACGAATTGACTCCCGAGGAGGAAAGAGTAATTCTTCACAAGGGAACCGAAAGGCCTTTTACAGGCGAGTTGCTGAATAATAAATCGGAAGGAACTTATATTTGCAAACGATGCGACGCGCCTCTTTACCTCTCGAAAGATAAATTTGAATCGCATTGCGGATGGCCTTCTTTTGATGATGAGATTGAAGGTGCGGTTAAACGTATTCCGGATGCCGATGGCCGCCGTACCGAAATAGTGTGCAACAATTGCGGGGCGCATTTGGGACACGTTTTTTTGGGTGAAGGATTTACTGCAAAGCAAACACGACACTGCGTTAATTCCATTTCAATGAAGTTTATTCCGGCAAGCAAAGAGGGATTAACTACATCTTATTTTGCATCGGGATGTTTTTGGGGAACGGAATATTTCTTTATGAAGGCGGCCGGAGTGAAAGAAACCAGCGTAGGTTTCATGGGCGGGCATGTAGATAATCCTTCCTACGAACAGGTTTGTCAGAAAAATACGGGACATTTGGAAACCACCGAAGTGGTTTTTGACCCTACCAAAACAAGTTATGAGGAAATGGTGAAACTCTTTTTCGAAACACACGATTTTACGCAAACCAACGGGCAAGGGCCCGACATCGGGCCGCAATATTTATCGTGTATCTTTTATTCCTCTCCCGAAGAAAAAGCCATCGCCGAAAGATACATCGGTATTCTAACTGAAAAAGGACACAAAGTGGCGACCATGCTGAAACCCGTATCGAAATTTTGGAGAGCCGAAAATTATCATCAACAATATTACGAATACAAAGGAGGAAGGCCTTATTGCCACAAATACACCAAAATTTTCTGAATATTTAGGCTTGAAAAAAATACTTCTTTTTAAAACATTTCGCGTTTCGATACGTTTATTATATTGTATTGTTTAAATATAAAATTTTAACTAATTAAAAACAAAAGAAATTATGAAATCATTTCGTCTGTTAACAATGTTAACATTGGTTTTTGCACTTGCAATTGGTGCAACTTCATGTAAAAAAGTAAACGATGCCGATGTTCAGGCTAACGCTCAAACAGCTTTGGCTTCGAATCCCGATGCGGCAGGCGTTGCAGTAGCGGTTCAAAATCAGGTAGCTACATTAACCGGAGAGGTTAAAGACGATGCTACTAAAGCGTATGTTGAAAGCACAGTTACGGCTGTGGAAGGTGTGAAATCTGTTGTAAATAATCTGACAGTAGCTCCTCCCGCTCCCGATTACACTGCTTTGGATGCCTCTATAAACGCAGCTTTGGCCGATGCCATTAAAGATCATCGCAACGTTCAGGCGACGGTTCAAAACGGAGTTATAACCGTTACCGGAGAAATTGCCGAAAGAGATCTTCCTACTTTAATGCAGAAATTAAATGCATTAAGCCCGGTTCAAGTAGTAAATAACGCAACTGTAAAATAATTGAATCATGGCTTTAGTAGACAAATACAAAGAATTGGTAGACCTTGCCAGGCAGCATGGTGTTACAGTGAACGAATCGGGTAACGTTTTAAGGGTACAAGGCGACGTAAATTCTCCGGCTGTAAAAGACAAAATGTGGGAAATTTACGGAAGGATCGATCCTAACTTCAGAAGCTCAGACGTAGTTCTCGACGTTAAAGTGGATGCTCCGGCAGGTGGAAAAGTAAGAGTGGTTACTCGCGAAAGCAACCTGAATATCCGCAAAGGGCCGGGCACAGACCAACAGGTCGTTGGAAAAGCCGCTCACGGCGACGTTATTACGCTTGTTAGCAAATACAACGACCAGTGGTGGTTGGTTCGTGATAACGACGGCGAAGAAGGATACAGCTATTCACAATACTTGGAACCTGTAGTATAGCAGTATATTACATATTAAATATAAACTTCCGTCTTCCTTTTTTTGAAGACGGAAGTTTTTTTGTTGTAAATTTGCAACCAAAATTTTTGCCGAATGAAAAGATTATTAAAAGACGGAGGTTATTTTCTGGCGCTTTATGCGTTGTTTTTCGTTGCTTTACTGGCGGTGATCATTGCCTACCAGAAAAAAGATTTGCATTTGTTTCTTACTTCTGTCAACAATATATATTCCGATGTTTTTTTTAATTATGCCACCCGGATAGGAGGGGGGCTGTCTTATTTTGTAGCTGTTGCTTTGCTGTTTTATAAAATCAGATCGGGCCTGTATGTACTCGTTGTCCAGTTGGTTACTTTGTTGTTGACCAACAGCCTAAAGTTAATTTTTGGCACTCCGAGGCCTAAGGCCTTTTTCGAAGAAAATTTTCCCGACGTTATTTTGCATCAAGTGGATGGAATTCGGTTATATTTATCGAACGGATTTCCTTCGGGGCATACCTCATCGGCGTTTGCATTGATGTTTTGCCTTGCGCTCATATTCAGAAATAAATGGCTTTCTGTATTTTGTTTCTTGATTGCTTTGCTCGTTGGATATTCGCGCATTTATTTATCGCAACATTTTGCAGAAGACGTTCTTTTCGGTTCATTTATCGGTGTTGTGGTAGCGGCTTTGTTTTATCATCTGTATTTGAGAATGAGCGCTAAATACAAATGGGCAAACGAACCGCTTGTCCATTTTTCACAAAAGAGAAATTGATGATAGCGAAAAGAAAATACGAATTTCAAATAAACGCGCAGCATATCGATTTTCAGAAAAAAGTATCGTTGCCGTCATTGTTCAATTTCATCATTAAAACGGCAGGAAAAGATGCCGATAATAACGGTTTCGGTTTGCTGAAGTTGCAATCGGATGAATACACGTGGGTGTTGTCCCGATTTGTGTTGGATTTGGAGAGATTTCCGATTGAGAATGAAGAAATAGCGGTGGAAACTTGGATACAAGACGTAGGATCGATTTTTACGACAAGAAATTTTTCCGTTTCCATAAACGATGAAATGGTAGGTTACGCGTCTTCGTCGTGGGCGGTAATCGATATGCAAACCCGACAAACAGTACTGCTTGATACAATCGAAGGCCTCCAACAATTTATTTTGCCTGAAACAACGCCGATAGGCGTTCCTGCCCGCATACCGAATATCAAAGGAGAACCGAGGAATATTTTTGATGTGAAATACAGCCACATAGATGTGAATCGCCATGCGAGCAGCATTTATTATATTCAATGGCTGTCCGATTGTTTTTCACTCGATTTTTATCAAGATCACAAGGTGAAACGATTCGAAATAAATTTTCTCAAAGAAATAATTTACGGCGACAAAGGCGAGGTTTTAATGGAAGAAAAGTCCGAGAATGATTATTATTTTCAGATCACGACCAAAGAAAAAGGGATAACTTGCCGGGCAAGAATTACCTTTACTTCTAACTGAAGCCGATCACTCTTTTAATTTCCCCAAAATGGCCGATGAAATAAAATCGGCTGCATTGGCATTCAATCCGCCTCCCATAACCAGCATATCTGCGCGTTCGCGCGACGGCTTGATAAACTCCTCGTGCATGGGGCGAACGGTTTTGTAATAACGTTTAATTACCTCTTGTGCGGTTCTTCCGCGCGAATCCATATCGCGTTCGATAATGCGCGAAAGCCTGTGGTCGGGTTCCACTTCCAAATAAATGCGCATATCCATTTCATCCGAAATATCGGGTTGAGTAAGAATCAAAATCCCTTCAATAATAAGTATTTTATTGGGTTTTATATTTATGGTTTCGGGCAAACGGCTGCAAGTAAGATAAGAA
This sequence comes from Bacteroidota bacterium, assembly GCA_023424395.1. Taxonomy (GTDB): domain Bacteria; phylum Bacteroidota; class Bacteroidia; order Bacteroidales; family Dysgonomonadaceae; genus JAFADY01. The sequence continues at coordinate 6,927 of JAFADY010000017.1, forward strand.
TAAGTTGGGCAGTTTATTTCTCTTCCGCTTTTTAATTTTTGAATATCGCTCAGCATCAAGTCCCATTCTATGGAATCGGGATGATCGAAATTCAAAGCCTTGCGCTGCTCCATAGGCAAATGGCTGCTGTCTTTGTAGTACGAATCTTGAGCAAGCAAAGATATTTTATCGTAAGGAACCCTTTCCAAAATAGAATCGACAAGAGTTGTTTTACCCGAACCGGAACCGCCGGCAATACCAATTGTGAACATAATAAAAGAATTAAGATTTAAGTGAGAATAATATTTTTAAAGATTCAATGATATTAATTTTGTTGGCATTTTCCCGAAGTATCAGCAAAACCGTATCATTTCCGGCAACCGTGGCCATAATTCCGGGAATGGAGTTGCTCTCGATGTCTTGAGCAACTCCTTTTGCATATCCGCCCGGTGTTTTTATCACCGCCATTTGTCCCGAAAACTCAATATTCATGATCCCCTGACGATAAAAAGGAGTTGTCATTCCGTATTTTTCGGTTTTTGCTTGCGGAAGGTTCAACCCCGGCAAACGATAATAATAATTGCCTGCGGCATCGGGAGTTTTGGCGATCATCATTTCCCTGAAATCGCGAGAAAGCGTGGCTTGTGTGAGTTCAAAACCTTTCTGGGCCAGAAGCGTCAACAGTTCTTCCTGGCTATCGATAGCGTTTTTGCCCACGATCTCGGAAATGGCTTCCTGCCTTTCTTTTTTACTGCCTTTGTTCATGCAAAATTATTTTCCGCCGAAGGTGAACACAACAGGTATAGCCGCCGGAACTTTGATGGGCGTATTTCCTACCATCACTTTCGGCCACAACCGTAAGGTAACTTTGGTTTGGTCTGATCGGATACCTAAAAAGGCGCTCATTTCGTTGGCCACTTTTTCCGTAGAATATCTGTTCATCAGGTTTTTCAGATCAACCCCGATAGAAATGGGTAAAACCTGTGTTTGCCCCGATTCGATACGGATAGGAACATCCATTTTGCCTGCGGCAAATTCCATGTCGTTTATATCTATAGCGTAATCAAGCGCGTTGAGGAAAGCCACTACCTGATTCGGGTTTTTTACGTCCACGTTCAAGGTCATGTTAAAAGGAATAGTTTGAAGGTTTCCCCCGGTAAGTATGGTAGAAATAGTTGCTAAATTTGACAGAGAGATATTACTGGAATTGCCCAGATTCAAGCCGGCGATTTGAATATCTGAAATAGAATCATACGTGTACTCGCATTGCGATAAACTAATGGCTCCGCCAATCTGATTGAGCACATCGCAGCCGGTTAGCATAAAACCTACAAGCGCAATTAAAATAGTTTTTTTCATTTGGTTTATTTTTAATGTTGTTTTTAAAATCAATTTTTCATTTAATAGTTACCATGGTCGCCCCGTAGCCATATTCGCGAAACGAAGCATCTTGTATGTAGCATTTTTTGTATTTGTTCTTTAATTCTTTCAGTAGCGCGTTTTTCAAAACACCGTCGCCTTTACCGTGAATGAAAACGATTTTTTGGTTTTTTTTGTTCAGATTTTCCTGCATGGCTTCGTTGAACTTCTTGAGTTGATATTCCAGCATTTCCGTGTTAGTCATTCCTGAAGTAGAATCCAGTAATTCCTTGATATGAAGGTCGATTTCCAGGATGGGATTTTTATCCTTTTTCAACACTTTTTGTACGCGAGGGCGCCTTTCCGAAATTTCTTTTTCGTGCATGGCACGCTCGATATCGCCTGCCGAAACAAGCATTTCTCTTTCAGGAATATCATTTCGGGTTATATAGTAAACGAGCGCTTTGTCGTCGAAATAATCGTTTTCAACAAAAGTATGATATTTGTAAAACTTTACGGTATCGATGCGTAATTCAACGGAAATAGGATTCTTAAAACCGAAGTTTTTCCGGTGTTTGAATGCTACGAACTGCACACAAATATTTTCCAATTCGTTTAGCATCGTTTTATCGAATTCCTCGATAAAAATTTGAGTATTCGGCTCAATTAATCCGTTGTAGCGGCTTTTCCACGAGTTATTTTCCCTACTCATGTAATTGATGAACAGATAGTAATTGCTGTCGTTTACAAAATAGCATTCGTAAGAAGTTTGCGATATGTTTTTTACATCGGCAGGCAAATAAACAAGGCAAGTAGTGATTCTTTCGCCTTCGGCGGTTTCTTCAATAGCATCATCGTTAGTTATTCTTGCATCGGGTTTAGCGGAAGGAGGAGCCGTATTTTTCTCCGGTTCCTCAATGTTTTCCCCTAATTTCACATTTCCGGCGTCGTCAACAACAATACATTCATAAATAAGTACCGGTACATCAAATCCGTTCTCGTCTTCCACAATAGCCAATTGTTTATTCAAAAAGCCTTTTACGGTACCACCGCCAACGGTATTCAAAAACCTTACTTTATCTCCAACTTCCAATTTTTTCATGCAATCCTGTTGTATTTTTCTTTGTAACAAATACAAAGTTGCCTAATTTTGTTGAATAATTCGATACAATTATTGCAAAAAAAAAGGCCGATGTTTCTCAAAAAATGAAAAAAAACGAAATTAAAGATCTTCGTATAACCGATTATAATTACGACCTGCCGGATGGCAGAATAGCCAGATATCCTTTGCCGGAAAGAGATTCGTCGAAGTTACTTTTGTACAGGAACGGTGATATTTCGGCGGAAAAATTCAACGATATTAGCCGATTTATTCCTGAAAACAGTTTGATGATTTTTAACGATACGCGTGTTATTCATGCCCGGTTAATTTTCCGGAAAAGCAGTGGCGCGCATATCGAAGTCTTTTGCCTGTCTCCATTTCAGCCGGCGGATTATGCCATTAATTTTTCACAACGAGAGAAATGTTCGTGGAACTGCATGGTGGGAAACGCCAAACGTTGGAAAGGTGAGGTGTTGCAAATGGAGATTTTTATACATGGAGTTCGGGTAACTTTATTTGCCCGGAAAATAAAGAAAATCGATGCGGATACTGTGGTGGGATTTTCGTGGGACAATGCACAGTTTACTTTTTCGGAACTGTTGGAAATTGCCGGAAAATTACCGATCCCTCCTTATTTAAACCGTGCATCGGTGGAAGCGGACGACACAACTTACCAAACCGTTTATTCCAAGGTAGAAGGTTCGGTGGCTGCGCCCACTGCAGGGTTACATTTTACTCCGGCAGTTACCGAATCGTTGACGAAAAAAGGAATTTTTATCGCCCATGTAACCCTGCATGTGGGCGCAGGAACGTTTAAACCGGTAAAATCCGAAACTATTTCTGGGCACGACATGCACGCCGAATTTATATCGGTTTCGCGAGAAACCATAGAGTCAATTATCGAAAATTCAAATCCGCTTGTTGTTGTAGGAACCACTTCTATGCGGACTATCGAGAGTTTGTACTACATAGGAAAAAAAATCCATGAGAATCCCGATATTCATTCTTCTGATTTAGCCGTAGCTCAATGGGAACCTTATCGGGAATCAAAGGATATCACGCCGAAACAAGCGTTGAAAGCGATTATTGGGTATCTTGAAAAAAACAACGAGACAACACTGATCACTTCCACACAAATTATTATTCTGCCTGGATATCGGTTCCATTTTGCCGATGGCATCGTTACCAATTTTCATCAACCGCAAAGCACGCTGCTTTTGTTAATTTCGGCATTCGTGGGCGCTAAATGGAAAGAAATATACGATTTTGCGCTACAAAACGATTTCAGATTTTTAAGCTATGGCGACAGTTCTTTGCTTTGGAAAACGCATACACATTAAAAAGATTGGTTAAAAACAGTATATTTCAAGCACATGAATATTTTTTTTTGTAATATTGCATGTTATTTCCATTTTAAGTCTGAATGCGTATTCTAAATAAGATAATCAGGATTTTAGCAATCGTCGTAGTTTGTGTTATCCTACTCAATATAATACTTATCATAGCTTTTAGCATACCTCGGGTGCAAAAGTACGCGGCGGATTTTGCATTGAGCAAACTAACACCGATTGTAAACACGCATGTATCCATCGATAAAATACGTATCCGTGGATTAAATTCGGTAGTGATAGAAGGATTGTACGTGGAAGACCAAGAACAAGATACGTTGCTCTATGCCCAAGAATTTGCCGGAAGAGTTAATGTAATGAATTTGTTGAACAATCAATTATCCATTGAAGCTGCTACCCTGAACAATTTTACCGCGAATGTTTACCGCGAAACACCGGATTCTCCTTTCAACTTTCAATTTCTTATCGATGCATTTGCTCCCGATAGCACAAAAGAAAAGAAACCGAAAGAAAATCCCATGAAAATCAGCCTGAACAATATCCGGCTGAATAATGGAAACCTTCGGTTCGATATTCGTTCGCGTCCCGAAACTCCCGGAAAATTCAACCCCGATCATTTGAACGTAACCAATTTTAATCTCAAAGCCGATGTTTCGTCTCTGGATATGAAAAGGCTTGTAGCCGATATTGGGACGTTGAGTTTCTACGAAACAAAAGCCGGTATTGAGGTGGATGACCTGCAGGGAATGGTGCGTTCGGAAGACACCAAACTTTGGAGCGACCGGGTGGATTTAAAACTGAATAATTCCGTATTAAAAGTTACAAAAGCGCAATACGACACATATTCCAAAGAATTTAGCCTGACGGCTAAAAGCTCCATGATCGATCCGAAAGACGTGGCAATTTTCTCCGACAGATTAACGCATTTAAACAAGCCTTTCGCCTTTGAAGCAGATTTGGTGGGGAAATTGCCCTACGTTCAAATAAAAAATCTCACGGCGCAATACGGTAATCAAACAGCGTTTACTATCAAAGGGCTTATATCGGATTATTCGGAATTTGAAAATGCGGACATCGATATGGACATAAGCAACCTTACTGTCCCTGTTGAGGATTTGCAAGCTTTACTACGCATTGGTATGCCCGATTTTGTCCTTCCTGCCCAAGTGAGAGCCTTAAGAAATATAGATTTAACATTGCAGGCAAAAGGGAAATTGAGCGGATTCAATGTAAATATGCGGTTAAGAAGCGATCCGGGAACCGTTACTTTTAAAGGAACTGGTAGCGCGGATAATAAATTCAATAATTTTTCGGTAACGGGAAATCTTGCCACCAATAATTTACGACTTGCACGCATCTTGGGTAATGACATCGGTGTTGATGATGTTTCTTTGAACACTTTCGCGCAGCTTCAGTACAGGAAAAACAGGCCGCTCACGGTTACTGCCCGTGGAAATGTGGCTTCGGTGCTGTACAACGATTACAGATACAATAATATTCATATCGACGGAGTGTACAGCGGTAAAACCATATCGGGCATCGTTTCTACAAACACTGCGGACAATAAACTCAATTTAAATGCCGATTTACAATTCGGCACGCCGTTAAAGTTACATGTAAACGGAACTATCGATAAGTTGTATCTGCCTCCGTTGTTTACCGTGGAAAGGTGGCAAAATCCTTATCTGACCGCCCGAATCGATGCTCAGTTGGAAGGCCGGAATATAGATAACATGGTAGGAAATGTTGTGATAGACAGCGCTTCCTTATACGATGACAATTTCATATACAATCCTGGCCCTATATATTTGCAGGCTTTGGTAAACGATACAACCGGAGAAAAATCAATAAAGATTATGTCCTCGGTTTTAGAAGGAGAGATCGCGGGCGACTATTATTTTTCTACCATCGGCAATGAACTCATGAACGCGCTTCACCCGCATTTGCCCACTTTGATTCAACCCAAACAAAAAAGCGCTACGAATAAAAATGCCTTTACCTTTGATCTTTTATTAAGAAATACCGAAGACCTTTCTTACGCGTTTTCGCTGCCTTTCATCAATGTGGAACCTGGACGGATAAAAGGTTCGGTTGATATGGCCGATAATCTTTCCGTTTTAATGGACGGGCATTTTCCCAGATTGATGGTTGGAAAGAATGACATTCGCGAGACCAAATTCGATTTGGTATCGGGAAGCAATAGCGGAGTCAAGTTAAATGCGAATACTTATTTGGTGCAAGACAACGGACACATAAATGCCCGATTGAATACTTCTGCCGCTAACGATTCGGTGCTGAACAGGCTTTTCTTCGACGTGCAAAACCCGGTGGCGTTGGCCAATGGCGATCTAAACGTAGCCGTGGGTTTTATGCGAAACCCACAAGATGAACTGGTCACCAATATCGGCATTAATCCTTCGGATATACTGTTGAACGGAGAGATCATAAAAATGCAGCCATCAACCATAGTTCATCAGAAAGATAGAATTGAAGTGAACGATTTCGCTTTACAGCAAGGCGGGATGATGTTGTTGGGAATTGACGGCATAGCTTCCAAAAATCCGAATGAAAGCATCCGTGCTTACTTTAACGATACCGAATTACAAAATATACTAGCTGCATTCACGAATGTCTCCTTAAAAGGGAACATAAACGGAGCATTGGTAATAAATCAAGCTTTGGCCGAGCCTCTAATTCAAACAGAGGATTTTATGATCGAAAACCTCCGCACCGACACCGACACATTGGGAACCTTGTTCTTAGATGGGAACTGGGACAGGACGAGAGCCGGTTTAAATGTGGACGCTAACCTGATAAAAGATCAAATAAATTACATGAAAATTGCCGGCTTTGTGCCCACAGGCAACAACAACTCTATGAATGTGAACGTAGATATTAACAATTTACCCCTTGCCTGGATACAGCCTTTTGCAGTAGCTACTTTCAGTCAGTTATCGGGAACCATAAACTCCGACATAGATTTAACGGGAAGTTTATCCGAACCTGTTACAGAAGGGTGGGTAGGCGTAAACGAAGGCTTGATGACGGTTGCTTATACCAACGTAACTTACAATATATCCGATACCATCAATATCGCCCCGGGAAATATCGGACTCGATAATCTGGTAATCAAGGATGACAATGGCCACGAAGCACATTTGAATGTGGCGCTCACTCACCGAAATTTCGGCGGAATGGAATATCGGGTGAATCTTCGTTTGTTCGATTTCATGTTGCTCAATAACGAAGAAAGAACCGATTTGGTGGCTCACGGAAATCTTAAATTAAGCGGCGATCTTGATATTGTGGGCTCTTCGCGGGGAATATTCGGAAATGCAAATTTAAGGAACGAGAGCCGCTCGAGTGTGATTATAGAGATACCACAAACGGCTAAAGCTGCGGAATACAACGGGGTTATTTACATAAATTCGGAAGAACAGATCGAAGACAGCCTGGCGTTCCTGAGAAAGAACGAAAACGTAGAAACCATTGTCGATACGCGTTTAAGCAGCGGCATTCCTATAAATATACAAGCATTGCTAAACTTGAATCCGTTATTGGAAGCCGGTGTAGTCATTAATCCCACTACAGGCGACGCCCTTGAAATTAACGGCTCGGGGGAATTACGTATAAACTTCGATTCAAAAGCCAATCCATCCGTTAGAATCTACGGTGATTACATAGCAGAGGACGGAAAATTCCGTTATAACTTTCAGAATCTGAAAACCATCGATTTTACCATTCAGGAAGGAAGCACCGTTACCATGATCGGAAATCCGCTAAGCACTCAATTCAATATTACCGCTTACAACGAAGTAACCGCGGATTTGGCCACTTTAAGCGAAACGTTTACAACGCAAATGACCAATACGCGGGTGCCTGTTCATGCCACGCTTTCCGTTCAAGGAAATTTGCAGCGTATGAATTTGCAATACGGAATAGAATTACCGGAAGCCTCTAACGATATACAGCAAAGGCTCAATAGTTTAATAAGTACCGATGAACAAAAAATCCGTCAATTCGCTTATCTTATTACTACGGGAAATTTCTTCTCCGCCGAAGGAACGCCGGACTTGGCTTTCGGCAACAACATGTTTACGAATATTGCGGCAGGAGCGCTCACCCGAGGTTTAGACGCGCTTTTTGCAAGCGCTTTGACCGATAATTGGACCATCAGCACCAATCTGGAAACAATGGACGGAAGTTTCGATAATGTTAGGATGGGCGTGGATGTTTCTACCAGATTACTGGATGACCGTCTAAGAATAACTACCAATTTAAGTTACGGAGATAACAGCACACTGGCCAGCCAGCAGGGATTTATGGGCGAATTCGAAATGGAGTACGACATAAACAATTGGCTTATGATCCGCGCTTATAATCGTGCAAATGAAAAGTTTTATAAACCTGCTCCCACCACGCAGGGTGTTGGGCTTGTAATTAGTAGGGATTCCAGAAGGTTCAAAGACTTGTTCAAGTTCAGTTTAAGAAAAAATGACGACGAAGAAAATTAATATGAAGAAATACATTCTGTACATATTTTCCTTACTGCTGCTGGCTTCATGTGATGTTACCAAAAAAGTTCCCGATGGGAGCTATTTGCTTAATAAAGTGAAAATAGATACCGATACAAAGGGAATCGGCGAATCTGATTTGAAACCTTATCTCCGTCAGAAACCCAATTCTTCGGTCTTTCTGTTGGGAAAACTAAAATTACACATATACAATATTCCCGATAACGACTCCACTTGGCTCAACAGACAATTGCTAAAATACGGCGAACCTCCGGTTTTGTACAGCGATAGATTAACAGGGCTCTCTATTGAGCAGATCAGGTTGCAACTCAACAACAAAGGATATTTGAACGCCGAAGTCGATACAACGGTTGTAAAAGAAAACAAGAAAGCGAACGTAACTTATGAAGTTACCGGAAACGACCCTTACTTGATCAGGAATTACAGAGATTCAATTGCACAGATCGATACCACGATCTATAAAATTCTGGAAGAAAAGAACAGGCTCAATTTCATAAAGGAGGAAGATATTTTCGATTTGGAAGTATTGGAGGACGGACGCGTAAAAATGGCAAATGAGCTGAGGAATAATGGATATTATAATTTCAACAAAGACGAATTTTATTATTTAGCCGACACTACTGCGGGTACGCATCAGGTTGATTTGGTGCTCGGTATGAACAACCCAACAGATAGTACTTATCATAGAAGGTATAACTTTGGAGACGTAACTGTTATAAACGGCATAGACCCGCTCATCTTGCAAGACAGCGCCCGGCATTATTTACTGGATACCGTTGTTTACAGAGATATAAAAGTTGTTTCCGAACGCGATCAGTTCTTGTTGCCTCAAGCAGTTTATTACAATACGTTTATTCGCCCCGGAAGGCTATATTCCGATAGGATAGTGGAGAGGACGTATTCATCCTTAAATGGTTTGGGTTCCGTTAATCAGACAAGCGTAAATTTATATCCCGTGGAAACTCCCGATTCAAATTACATCAACGCCGTTATTTCCATTATTCCCGGCAACATGCACTTCCTGCAATTCGGGGTTGACGGTACACACTCCTACGGAGACTTAGGAATTGCCACGGATTTAACATACGAACATAAAAATATTCTCAAGGGCGGAGAAAGGCTTCGCATAAAACTAAATGGAGCCTACGAATTTATTACGGCAACGGATAGCATCAAGTTAGCCGACAGGAGTTATTACGAATACGGAGCCGAAGCCTTTCTTTCCATTCCCCAATTGTTACTTCCTTGGTTGATGAAACGATTGAAAGACCAGCCATCGGCTTCTACAGAGTTCTCCATCGGCGCTAATTTTCAAAAGCGCCCCGAATATATGCGCCAGTTCTTCAACCTCTCATCACGTTTTCAGTGGTCTCGCTCCGATTGGCGATTAACCAACGTTGTTGAACCATTGGGCATTACGTATGTGCGCATGCCTTGGGCCTCGGATGATTTTAGGAGGGAATATTTGGACGGCGATGCTAATCCCATACTAAGAGCCACCTACGAAGAACAAATGATAGTTAGGTCGGCTTATACACTTTCATATTCAAATTATCGGCCTACGGAAGTTCGCCCGAAGTTCCCTTACAGGATACGGGGTGGTTTGGAAGTGGCGGGATATTTACCTCGCATTGTAACTGCCTTGGGTGGTACCAAAACCAATGCCGAAGGCAGAGAAACCCTCTTCAAGATCCCGTACGCGGAATATGCCAAGATCGATTTCGATTTTGCGCCCACTTATCCCATTGACGATAAAAACACATTAGCCGGACACGTAGCTTTAGGCTTAGCATATCCGTATGGAAACTCAATTGTACTTCCTTTCGAGAAAAGGTATTTCGGCGGCGGAGCCAACAGCGTAAGGGGGTGGAGCACGCGCACGCTTGGCCCGGGCACGTACAGCAGACACGTTTTAGGATATGATTTTGCCAATAAAACCGGAGATATTAAATTAGACCTAAGCGCGGAATACCGTCGTAAATTGACAAAATTATTCGAAGTAGCCGGTTTTGTAGATGCAGGTAACATCTGGACCATTAAAGAGTACAGCAATCAACCGGGAGGTTATTTTACTTTCAGCGAGTTTTATAAACAGCTCGCGGCGTCGTATGGTGCGGGCGTAAGGTTGAATTTAAACTTTCTTCTTTTGCGCGTTGATTTAGGAATGAAAGCACACAATCCCGCGCTTCCGGAAGGTGAACGATGGACCATTTTTAAACCGAATTTCAAGCGTGATTTTGCTTTCCACTTTGCCATTGGATATCCATTTTAAAGTATATAAGCATTTAATATTTAGCGTATGTCCGACGTAAGAAATGATCCTAAAATAAGCTATGCTTTAATTTTTAAAAAAACCTTCCGCCAAAAGTCGGAAACAGTATTTTCTACCACCGCCTTAGTACAGCCCTAAATCGGATAAGGATTAAAAATTACCTTATTTATTATCAGCAATTAAAATTCTTATATCTAACTTTACTTGTTTGTTTAATTGTGAAAAAAAACCACACTTATTTCTTTCTACGTTATAACTTTTCTTTCTTTTAAAGAAAAAACTTATATTTGCAAATAACCAGAATTATTAAGCAATGAGTTTACTTTACGTAGAAGAACATCTCCACTGCAAAAATTATACTTTTGATAATCGATCTACTTTCAGGCATTTCAATTTTTCGAAAGATAGTGAGTTTACTTTGGAGTGTGAAGATTACGTTTTTCTTTTCATTCTTAAAGGGAAAATTTCTCTTTTCTGTTCCTGCATAGAACAATTTGCTGCCGAAGAGAACCACATGTATTCTTTAGGTAACAACTGGAGCTATTCTTCGAAAGCCATGGAAGACAGCGAATTTCTTATACTCACCTTTGATACGCCTCACATTAAATGCGATCAGTTTTCCATGATTTCATTAAAGCAATATTATAAACCCGAGGAAGCAGAATGTGTAAACAAGCTTCCGATAAGGCCGCAATTAACTTCTTTTCTTGGCAATATACTTTTTTATCTCAATAATAAAATGTACTGTAAACATTTGCAAGACATTAAACAAAGTGAATGGTTCTTTTTGATGCGTGCTTTCTACACAAAAGAAGAGAACGCTACGTTTTTCGCCCCACTCCTGGACGGGAAAAACGACTTTTTATATCTTGTGAAAGAGAAAGCAAAAACTATTAATACCGTGAATGAGTTGGCAAAAGCTTGCAACATGACCACAAAAACATTTACCAGGAATTTCAAAAAATATTTCCATACAACTCCAAAGAAATGGCTTCAATTGCAAAAGAAACAAGATGTAAAATTAGAGTTATTACGCTCTAAAGACAATATGAAAGTATTATCCAATAATCTCGGATTCCCATCATCTTCACAGCTCTCCTCCTATTGTAAAAAACACTTCGATTTGACGCCAAGCGAAATAAAGCACTCTATTCCATAATTAAATGTTAATTTTTATAACAGGGAAATAACATGTTAAAATTCATGCAATTTTAGTTAATGTCCCTTTTTCTCAAGTTAATGTCTGTTTTTTTTTAGATATTCTCCTATTAAAGAAGTAAATTTGCGGCGTTTCAATACAAGTAAGGATTGTGAGGAAAATTTCCACGAAACATTTTATTTATTAAAACCAAACCAATTATTTAGTAGACAAATTCTACTTTTGTCCCGTCTTTTATCTATGGTGTCAATTCCCCATATACAGGATCAATATTGAATAAAAAATATATGTCACAGAAAATTAAAAGAATGTTTCTTATCCTTTCATTTTTCATTATTGCTACCTCTGTAGTAATGGCTCAAAAAGTAGGATTCAAAACCAATTTCGCTTATTGGGCTACAACCACCCCTAATTTGGGCGCGGAATTTGCTTTAGGCAAAAAAACGACACTCGAGTTGGCGGGAGGATTGAATCTGTTTGCTTTTTCCCAGAACAAAAAGTTCAGGCATTGGCTTGTGCAGCCCGAACTCCGTTTGTGGACTTGCGAAGTATTTAACGGACATTTTTTCGGGTTACACGGACACGGTTCACAATTCAACGTGGGCGGATGGGATATCCCTGTGGGTAGACTGTCGGTCTTTAAAGAGCATCGATATGAAGGTTACTTGTATGGTGGAGGTGTCAGTTACGGATATCAGTGGGTGTTGAGCCCTCGTTGGAATTTTGAGGCGAGCCTTGGAGGCGGATTCGCCCGGATTCATTACGAAAAATATCCTTGTGCTACCTGCGGAACCAAACTCGATGAAGGTACAACCAATTATTGGGGAGTAACAAAAGCTGCCTTATCCATCATTTATTTTATTAAATGACCCCGAAACAATGAAAACGAAATTACAACATATAATAGTAACGCTCCTTTTAATAAGTGGCAACTTACTCGCGCAAACAAATTATTTGAACAATATACGAATCAATAATGTGGCGACCGATAAAGAACACAATAACGTAGGGGTATCCATGCAATTTGTTCTCGATGATATTAAGGCAGCCCGAAACGAAATGATTACTTTCACACCGGTACTTGTTTCTAAAATAGGTCCTGACAGCTTAAAGCTTCCCGCTGTGATTATCACCGGTGCGACACGCGACAAAGTGCTTCGGAGAAACATTGTTTTAAATAATCATACCGGATTTTCGGTTGAGCCATATACCATAGTAAAAAGAGAAAACGGGAAACCCCAAAGAATACAGTATTTTGCATCAACTCCATACTCCGAGTGGATGGGTGACGCCGAATTGCATTTGTTAGAGAAGATTACCGGATGTGCAGATTGTGAAAAAGGTGAAAATTACAAATTACTTTCACAAGTAACGCTTCCGGGCAGGTATATGCCTGTGTATAAACTCACATACATTGTTCCCGAAGTAGAACCGGTGAAAGAACGTGCCGATAAACATACGGCAACACTCAACTTTAGGGTCGACAAGCACGATCTTGAATGGGGATACAGAAACAATGCAGCTATTTTGGCCGAAGTTGACAATATTGTGTCGAAAATTGTATCGAACAACGATTTAAGTGTGAGCGATTTCACCATAGTTGGTTATGCTTCACCCGAAGCAAGTGTATCTTACAACAAAGCTTTATCTGAAAGACGGGCCAATGCTTTTGCTGATTATCTGAGCAATAAATTCAATGTTGCTCGAAACAGAATGAAAGTTACCGGATACGGTGAAGATTGGGCGAAAACACGCGAAGTGATTGCCTCGTCGAATATTGCTGACAAATCAGAAATATTACGCATTATTGATAATGTCGCCAATCCCGATGCCCGTGATGCCGAACTCAAGAAACTCTCCGATGGAGCTACATACCAAACAATGTTGCGCGATTATTATCCTTTAATTAGAAGAACCGAATACACGGTTGCTTATGAAGTGCGGGCATTTAACGTGGAAGAAGCCAAACAAATTATCCGCACCAATCCAAAATTGCTCAGTTTGAATGAAATGTACTTGGTGGCGCAAACATATCCGGCCGAGAGTAAAGAATTTAAAGAAGTGTTTGATATTGCTACCCGATTATATCCCAATGAGCCAATAGCCATACTCAATAGCGCGGCTGCCGATATTGAGGGTGGAAATAATCAAGCCGCTATTGACAGATTGACGCGAATTGAAACTGACCAGCGTGTATGGAACAACCTCGCGGTTGCTTATGCTCGTATGAATGAATTACAAAAAGCAAAAACTTATTTCGAGAAAGCTGCTTCGCGCGGCGATAGCGATGCACAAAAAAACTTACAAGAATTACAAAAAGTAATGAGTGAATTGTAGAAAAACTTATCATTTAAAGTTCAAGATTTCTATAACCGAATCTCTCATAGTTTAAAACTCAAACCAAAAATATTATACAAATAAATTTATTATTAAAATTATCAATTAATTAAAAAAAGTATGAAGTTAAGTAAATTATTTTTAATGGCTGCTGTTGTTCTCGGATTGGGATTAACAGCCTGTAACAACGATGATGTACCCGTTGTTCAAGAGGAAGGTAATACCCACGTAGGGGTTACGCTTCGTTTAGCTTTAGGCAACGAAGGCACCCGTTCCACTACAGAAAACAACTATATCGGAGAGTGGGCCGGTAAAGATGTTATTCAGAACGTTGCGATTTATATTGTAGACGTTGAATCAGGTGTAGTAAGTACAGGGCAATTTGCGGTAGGTGACTTTACCGTAGCTGCACCCAATGCTGCAAATCAAATTACGTTAACTCCTTTGAAAGCTATTAGGACAACAGCCGGAGATAAACGTGTTTACGCGCTTATCAACGGAACACCGCAAGCTATCGCTCATTTGGCAACAGCCAGTGCGAGTGATTTTGAAAATCAGTATAAAGAGGTTGAAATGGCTTTGGCTAATTCCTATACTACAACCACAGCAAGCACCTCGGCAAGCAAGCTTGTGACTTTGCATACTATTGAAGAGGAAGCTATCGTAATGACGAACTCTGCTGACGCTACAGTTACTGTTGTAGATGGAGTAACAGAATCTCAAGCGATTGCCGGAACGCACAACCGAGCCAGCGTACAGGTGAAAAGAGCCGTTGCCCGCGTAATGGTTACCCAAGCAAGTACGGGAACTTATACTCTTGCTAACGGTACCGGTACAATATCTAATGTAACTTGGGTATTGGCACAAGGCGAAAACTCGTTGTATCTCCAACAAAAGGCAACTCCTTATGGAGCATCTCCTAATTATGATTACGTGAGTAACGATGCCAATTATTACGGTACAACCACCACTGCTTACACAGGTTACGACTATTCGGGCTTGTGGGAAAGCAACGACAATTTCCAAGGTGGAACCACTGTTCCCACAATGGCTGACTATTCTACTCCTTTAGAAAACGTTACAGATGAATTGAACACTACACTCGGTGGCAAATTTATTCTTGAAACTACACACGCGTCCGCTACCGACGCTACCAGCAGTTACAAAAAAGGAAATACTGCTTATGTATTGGTAAGGGCTACTTTTACTCCCACCACTTTTGCCGACGGAACAACGGATTATGAACCGGGTGTAGACGATTTCTACTTAGGTGCCAACGGACAGTTCTACGCTTCGGTGGAGAACGCGTTGAATCCCGCAACAAACGGTATTGCCGGACAAACCGTTGCCCGATACATGGCAGGAAAAGTTCTTTACTATGCTTGGGTAAATCCCGACAATGTAGCTACTCGGTCGTGGTTTAACTCTCCCGTTTATAGAAACAATGTGTACCACATTCATATCGCGGGCTTCAATACCATTGGAACAAACTGGAATCCACTTGTGCCCGGTGATGATCCTACTACAACGGATGATGATGGTAACAACCCTGATCCAAAACCGGATAATGACCATGAACCCGAAAATCCGATCAAACCGGAAGATCCGTTAACAACTCCCGAAACTTGGATGAGTGTTGATGTTACTGTTCTACCTTGGTTGGTTCATTCTTATCAAATTACTTTTTAAAACGAAGTAATCCATTCAATCATACAAACAGAGGGAGAGAATCCCTTTCCCTCTGTTAATTTAATTTTAAAACGTGCAACAATAACCAACTTAATTGAAGTTAGCGATGAATTTACGTAGCAAGATTTTGATGACGCTATTCGCGTTGGGAACAATTCTCATGAGCAGTTGCGATTCACTCATATATGAAGATATGACCGATTGTCCCCAAGGTGTATATGTGAAATTTTATTCAATGACACCTTGTGCCGTAGATTCCGCGTTTATAGGAAATGTTCCGTCGTTAACCGTGTTCGCTTTTGACGATCGCGATTTACTTGCCGTTGTTGTTGTGGAACAAAATGTAAATCTTAATAGCGATTTTAATGTGTTTTTTCCTGTGAGTAATGGAAATTATTCCTTCACAGCTTGGGCCGGAATCGATGGCAATTTCGATGTAAGATCATTTACTCCGGGCGTTACAACTAAAAAAGATGTAATGCTTGCCTTAAATGCTACTGATGCTATAGCCGCCAATTTACAAAACACCCGAGTGTGGCGAGGAGAAAGTCCTGTTGTGAATTTGCCCAATCCGGCAGAATATGGAACGGTTTACAAATATACAGCCGTTAACTTGCAAGAAGTTACCAATAGAATAAAGTTAATAGTAGAAATTGATCCTTTGGTTGAAGATGTAACCCCTCAGGATTTGGCCGTTGCGGTTTCTTCGGCTAATGGGGTTATAAACATAAACGGCACGATGCCTATAGGTAGCGAGATATTGAATTATCCGATATTAAATACCTCTTATACCGATAATTCCGTTACTTGGGATTTCACATTAATGGAATTGGTTACAGGTTACAATAACAGACTCAATATTGTATATGCAGAGAGAGATCATGTTGTTTTTAATGGCGACTTGATAGGAAGTATCTTATTAAACACCATAGAAAACAATGTAAACTTAGCGTGTGAAAACGATTTTACCGTGAAGTTTGTGTTGAGAGATTACTGCGCTGAATGCGCCACTCATTTTTCATGCGGAATATTTGTGAACGGATGGCCGGTGCATAGTTATGAAATAGAATTTTAATAACGCGAAAGATTCGATTTTTTAAATGTTAGCTAAAAAAGTTGTATACATATTATCTTTTTGCTTGACAATCGTTCTTTTTAATGGTTGTGATGGAACCATCGAACCCGAAATTCAAGATGATATGGAGGTGGTGTATTTAACGATCACCAGAGCATATGCGGCAGGGCAAGAAACATTTAATGACGACGAGGTGGATTTCGAAGACAGGGTTCACGATTTAGCCATGTTGGTATTCGATTCATCAACGGGCGAGAAAGTTTGTGAGTATTTCGACGCCAATATATCATTTTCGGAAAAAAGAAAAACTTTTACTGTTAAGTTAATACCCGGCCAACGCGATTTTTATTTTGTAGCTAATATGCCTATGGCTGAATTACAAACTATTGCCGATAAAACAGCCATGGAGGGTTATATGAGCAGATTAAATGGTTTCGACACCAGTTTTTATTTACAAGCGACGCGAGAAAAAGGATTTCCGATGTCGCGAGTTTATCTGAATCAACAAATTACAAAAGGAGGTACCATTTATCAACCGGAGCCTTTTAGTCCGGATGGAGAAGAAAGAGTGCGGTTAATTCGAATTGTGGCCAAATTGGAAATTATTCTCACCGGAAACCCCGAAACTGTCGATTACATAACGTACCACAACGCTTACACACAATTTCAGTTTAAAATGCCTGAAATCGATACGCCAACAAATGGTTTTCATTCCGGAAATTTATCTTTCACAAGTCCGATAACTACGCCTGTTTCCGACACATTGATTTATTACATGCCCGAAGCGGTTATGAGCGCTGTTGCATGGGATTCACTTTCTACAACCGCTAACAGGCCTATTAACTATTTTACCATTCATACATTTAACAATAAAATATATGAAGTGCCTATTGTCGTGAATGGCACAGCAGCGCAGACAAACTATGTGTCTTTTGCCAAAGGACAAGAGCCTGCAAACGCCACATCGCCCAATTATAGTATCGTCAGAAATAATTTATACAGGTATACTATCAACATGCCGATTGAAGATTATTATATAGCCGTTCATGCAGAAGTGTTGCCCTGGTTGAGACGCTCACAAAAAATAGAATTTTAACGAAACAATTCGATGATTAAGCAGGATAAGAAAAAATATTATAAAACTCCAAGTAAGTTATTGGAATACGCGTTTGTTTCAATGATTTTGTTGTGTTTTTTCTCCTGTTCACAAGCAATAAATGAACCGGACACAAGCGAAGAAACAGTCGGTTTCATGTCTTTCAATTTAAGTACAAAAGCAGGCAGCATCAATACCCATGTCGAAGATAGTGTGATAGAAATTCGCGCCATTATTTTCGATTCAACAACGGGCGAACTGGTTTACAACCACAACAACTCCGTAACGTTTTATCGCAAAGCCGATTTGTCAACAACGGCTATATGGGATAATCCGATTAAATTGAAAGCCGATGTTACCCATTATGATTTTTATTTCATTGCCAACGAGTCGCATTGGGGATTAACCGCGCAATTATCTGATGCCGGTATTACCAGAGCTATGCTTGACAACTTGCAGTTGGTTTATGAACCCGGATACAAACCCACTCCCAACAAACTGTTTTTGATGACGGCGGTGTATCGAAATATCGACATTACCCAATCGGGTGCCGGTGAAGGAACGCTTCGCGATCCCTATCATTTTAGGGCCAATGGCGACTTCACCGTTGATCTTATACGCACGTTGGCAAAAATTGATTTAACCATTAAAGGAGGTTTGGTTGTGGAGCGTACCCATGTAGACTCTTATAATTACTCTTTCGAATCGCTTGATCTTATTCAATTGGTTAACATACCCATCCACCATAAGTTATTTCTCACTCCTTTTTTTAGTGCGGATGCAAGCTCCCTGTTTACCAATGATTTATCCGAAACCCCATTCCTGCTAACACCCGATATGAATGAATCGGAAGTTCAAATTACCGATACGATTGCCATTGGAGCAGTAAGAGTTCGCGATTATCATACAACATTCTACGTTCCCGAATTTCTACGTCCGGTTTCAGCAAATTATAACGATGCCGCTCTTTCGGTTGAGTTTCACAAGCGGGGAGAATCCCATGTTTCTGCCGGAATCAACCATTCGCAGTTTAACTTACCCGACGATAAATATAATATACTTTCGCCGGAGGCGTACAATGCTGTTTCCGTGTTAAGAAATACCGAATATAAAATTGATGCGGAATGGTTACAAAAAAACTTATCGTTTTCTTACAATATTTTACCCTGGACACTAAAACCCTTGCATGTTGAGTTTTATGATGCTTCTGCCCAAATGGCCTACTTGGACAATTGGACACCAAGTACACTTACTGTAAGAGAGCGAGGTGATGTGGTTTCGTTTAGGTTCCGGATTATTGAACCGCAAGGTGTGGATTGGACAGCTACCCTATCAAACGGACTTGATTTCGCTTTTCGTTCCGGCACGCCTACTCGGGGTAAAACAGGCTTAGAATACACGGTCGAAATTATTGCTCTTAAACCTCCGACTACACAGATGCGAACAACTGAGTTTTATCTGACAATAAACGGTGAGGAAATTGATCCTGATAAATATATCAACAGCTGGGGGGAGGCTCAAAACGGGCCCATAGGTATTGGGAAAGGGAATAGGTACACTATTACACAATTAGCAAAATAAAGAAACTCAAGATATATGAAAAGTTACTTTATAAAATTCAATATTCTACTTCTATTATTCGGGCTGGGTATATCCTGTGTCGATAAGATAGAAAGAAATGAAGATTTGCTAGGGCATAACAATTTAACGATACAGGTTGTAATTCCGGGATCAAATTTGAATCAACAAACGCGCGCTACAGAGCCCGGCAATACGTATGGGAATTATAACGAGAATACAATTAATAGAGTGGATGTTTTTTTCTATAAAGGAGAAACCCAAGTTTGGTATCCAAATAAAATATCTTACCACTTATTGGTTGATTCCATATCAGGGCAAATTAGCATACCAATACCCATAATTAATGAAAAACTTTTTGATGGAATTGAAAGCTACGACATTTATTTAGTTGTAAACGGCCCCGAACGTTACATGATGCGTGAAAAAACCTTACCGGAATTGAAAAATTTAATCGTATCTACCGATTTTACATCAACCAATCGAGTTGCTGTACAACCGAATTTATTGATGGATGGAAGTTTATTGAATATAACTCCCGTTTTGAACTCCAACATGGGTGTCATTGAATTGCAAAGAGCCGCGGCTAAGATTCGGGTCAGAATGATTAGGGGAGGAACTTTTGTCAACCAATACATCGGCCAAACCGATGGAAGTACGGGAGCAACACCGCTTATTTCTGTCGTCAACTACAATGAAAAAACTACTTTATTGAGAGATGGCCAACCTTTACCAAATGATTTGAAAACAAATACGGAATACAGGCCGGCAACTCTAAAAATAAACGACGGAGAAGATGGAGTTACTACTCCTTATCCAATTTACAGTTACGCCAACGACTGGAGTATAGATAACACCAAGGAAACTTACATTATGGCCCGAATTCCTTTGTTGTATCCCGATCCACAGGTTCATACATACTACTACTATAAAATCCCCATTGATCATCAATTAAAAAGAATTGAAAGAAACTACCTTTACGACATAGAGGTTTTGTTTAATCAGTTGGGCGGAACGCAAGACGATCCGGTTGTCGTGGATGGAAACCTGAGTATTCTTCCCTGGATCGAAAGAGAATACGCCTACACGATTGATACAACAAGGTATTTATATTTCAATCCGCGCGAAGTAGTGCTCAACGGAGTTAATCGATATGAATTTACAATTTCATCAGCTATTTATCCTGTTTCGTTCACAAATGTGAGTTCAACATTCTCATATACGAACAACACCGGAATCTTGGTTCCCGGAAACGATAACGTAACGAATTTAACTTTCAGTTTAAACGATCCATCCATCGGACTTGTTACTATGCGTACGCCGCTGATAGAGGATTTTTTAATTAGAAATATTTCTTTTAAAGTTACCAATGGGTTCATAACCAAACAGGCGAGAGCAATTCAATATCCCCCTGTATACATTACTAACGAAATGGCAAGCAACAGGCCACAGTATATTATCCATACAATTCAACAAACGGGAAATGTGGTGTTGGCCTTTCCTGCATTAGATGAAAATGGTAATACCCGTAACAGGCCGGATGTAGCCAATATGGTGTCGCCTTCATTTATGATAGCTTCAGTTGAGAGCAACGTTACAACTTATACTGCGGCGCAAAATTATTGTGCAAATTTAACGAATGGAGCATATAGTGATTGGCGATTGCCAACCACAGCGGAAATCTCGTATGTCAAAGACAAACAAAGCAGGCCGACTGCTAAAGTAACAGGTATTTTTCCGTCAACAGGAAATTATTGGAGCGCTTCATCCGTTTCCGGAGCGGTGGTACGATGCGTAAGAGATGTCAGACGATAAAAGTAAAGATTGCAATTATGCCAATGAATAAAAAAATATCATATATTTTATGTGTATTTCTCTTGCTTTTGTCGGCTTGTAGAGACGAATCAACATTATTTCCGGAAAGCAATAACGAAGAAATGGTGAAGGTGTCTTTCACCGTAAATGTTCAACAATATACAACTGCAACGAGGGCAACCGTAGCGGATGAAAACGCTATTATAAATTTATCGTTGCTGGTATTTAACGAAAATGGTGATTTTTTAAGCAGGCACGAAGCCAACATCAGTGGAACAGCCGCAAATGGAAATTTAATGTTCAATTGTATCCTGCCTTCATCTCAACAAAGCAGAATTATTCATTTCATTTCAAATTATAATTGGGCTCAATTCAATAACGATGCGGCTTTTGGAAAAGACGAAGGAGAAGTTGTGGCTGCCCTGAGAACAAACAGGTATTGCATGTGGCAACGTGTTGAATTAACCGATGGTATATCCGAAACTTCTTTTTCTGCCGGCAATCCCGTAGAGTTATTGAGAAATATGGCTAAAGTGAAAGTTTTTCTTGGACCTGAAGTTAATTCAACCATATTTCAAAGAGCGTCTTTCAAAGTTATTCGCAAGCCTAATATTGGCACTGTTTCACCGTTTGATAGTTTTGCTGATGAATTTACCCAAGGTGTTATAACAGAGCCTGTCAACGTGGCGTTTTCGCAGTTTACACCTTATTTTATAAATGTAAACATAGACGAGTACGATTATAGTTTCGAAAGAGAAAATTCGTTATCTGCAGAAAACAACAGAATGGCTATTATATTATTGGGACTGTATCAAGGTGAGCCTACATACTATAAAATCGACTTAATTGATAACGAAACGGGAAAGCCTTTTGATGTTCAGCGAAATTATTACTACAAAATCACCATATTAAATGTGCTGAAAAAAGGATTCGCTACCGAGCAGGAAGCTATCAATAACACAGCTGCAAACAACAGGCTCGTGAATGTAAGATTGGATAAATATCCGATAATTACCAATATTGCCTCTAAATTGGAGGTTGAAAAAACCACTGTGTTTTTTCCATTCACCGGAGGCAATTTAAATACTTGGTACAATTATTATCCCGATTTTATAACCAATCCCACTGTTCGTAACAACGGTGCTGTTGGTGTTACGGTGATAAACGATGAGTTAGGAATACTAAACGGATTTTCATATTCAAATGGAGTAATTACCGCAACCGTCCCCAATAGATCTGCGACTGCAAATTCTACGGATATTTATAAAGCTACTATAAGGGTGTCGGTTAATACCGGGGAGGGGGTGATGTACAGAGATATTTCAATTGAAATGAGAGAGTTGTTCGATTTTCAAAATGTGACATTGAATGACAAAGTATACAATGCTCTTATCTATGATCAAGGGGAAGATGCGATACTGAAATTCACCGTTCCCCCTTTATCTTCTAAAATGTTTCCGATGGAAATACAAATCGATCCGTCGCCTGTGTTATATCCGGCATCTTCTGATTTAACCGCCAAATACAAAACGGATGGCAGTATGTATTATGTTTATACGGTAAATTCACCCGGACAAAAAATTATTCACTTTAAAATGGCCGAAAATGTCGATCCTAATTCTGTTTCGACTTCGAGGGCGGTGGTAATATCTTCAAACGGCTTTAACGATGCAACCATAATTTTTAATAACCAATACATTTTTCAAGGAAACATTTTATACAACATTAACAGTATAGTGCCTATCGATGCGGATATTTACTCAAGTGACGGAGATGTAGGAATGGTGAGAGATGGCGTGTACTGGGGATTTCCTCCGATAGGTTTCGATCCTGACGATCCGAATACATACGAATTGCCTTATACTTTAACGTACCGAAAAGTTTATAGTGAAAACGTAACCCGTTTATTCAGTGTTACAAAAACTGCAGGACAATTATTGGATCAAGAGGAGCAAAATGTTGTTTTAGGGCATACAAGTACAATTATGACTGCGAAAATAGTCAGTCCCGACGGTTTGAAGGTATTAAATGGATCAAAAATTTCGGCGGAATTTCCAGGAACGACCGTCACAAGCTCATCCATTAAAATGATTGCTGATAATACCTTTTCGATGCAGTATAATTTTGAGGCAGGTACCATTGTTGCCGCTCAAGATGTTATCATTCAATTCGCAACACGCAACGCCACAGGAAACAGTATGGAAACTCGAATATATACAGCCAACACT
Organism: Bacteroidota bacterium; assembly: GCA_023424395.1. GTDB lineage: Bacteria > Bacteroidota > Bacteroidia > Bacteroidales > Dysgonomonadaceae > JAFADY01. Next base: position 30,500 of record JAFADY010000017.1, read on the forward strand.
TCATTGGCCAATATATTGGAAAATAATTACACGGTGGTAAATACGGCAACGAGTCCAAATATTATTGAATTATCACAAAGGGTTTTCGCGGGTTCATTGTATTTTAGGAATCCAATACACACACATGCCGCTTCCGCTACTGCAACGATTTCATCGTCGGTTGGCAATGTAGTTATTAACTACGATGGCGCTTTCACGTTAACTGTTCCCGGCACGTTCCCCCAAAATCAACCTTTAATAATTACTGCAGAAGAGGATGACTTCACTTACGAAGGTACATTTACAATACAACAATTACAACAAAACTCAAATATCACCCTTGTTGCCGAATAATCATATTTTGTAAAGCGAGAAAGGAATAAGAAAAAAATGACGGATTTTATTTTATATAAAATGAAAAGATACAGGAAATACTTGGTGTTTTTATCTTTATTTATATTCATGGCAGGTAATCTAATGGCTCAATCTCCCAACGAGATTGTGATATCAGCCGCAATAACGGAATCTAATTGTGGAAACAACGGAACAATTACTATAACGGCACAAAATACAAATCCTACATTCAATCCTACTTTTGCTTACGATGTTAGAATAGGGCCTATCTCTGTTCTTCCTTCAGGATATACAGCTTCTAATTTTATTACCGGGCTTTCTCGAGGAACTTATTCTGTTTGGGTAAGAGCTACTTACGCGAGTGGGAATACAATAGAAAAGGAATTGCCCAATGTTGTGGTATCAGGCAACTATGTAACCCCCACCATCTCTTTTATTTCAATAAGGCCAAATTCATTGCCCGGCGCTCCCACCGGAACTGTGCAACTTCAAGTAACTGGAGGAAACGGCCCGTTTCAGGTTACGTTAAATACACCACAATCTTATGAAAACATATATGCTTCCGGCACTTTTCGCCCCGGAAAATACGAAGCGGATAAAAACTTCAGCATAGCCAAAGGAGAAACCAGAATAATCGATTGGCTTCCTCCGGGACAATATTCCGTTTCCGTTACCGATTTAACTTGTAACAATACTTTTGGAGGTACTTCTGTAACAATCGGTCAACTCGGTTCAAACTTCTACATGGGAAATGGTTATTGGGGCATGGGTTGTGATACGGTTTTGGTTCGTATGGCTTATAATATTCCAAACGAATTTTCTACGTATTACACCAACTTGTCCATGATACAGAAATATTATCAGTATGTGATGATTTCACAAAGAGAAATGCAAGCAGCAGGAATAACATCGGCCTCCAATATACCTGAAACTTTGTGGCGAAATTTTCAACCGGATCCTCATGGACTACCTGTTTCCGCATACTATCCATTGCCGAACGGCATTAACTATCAAGCTATCTTGAATGAAGGAACAAATGATCCCGATAAACCTCATCTTTTTTTAAGACTGATACCGGATATTGTGCCGAGTGGCCAATTAATTTCTTCGATGAGAAATGCAAATACTTTTGATACACCAGTTTTCTCGCCGGGATATGATTTAGTAATTAATACGGATTGTAAATTTGGTGCGCGCATTACTACCCAACCTATCAGGGATTATCTTACTTGTTTGCCGGTAACATATAAATTAGAAATGCTAAATTCTGCTACCGGGCCAGTTGTTCAACTTATTTCCGAAGGCACACTTACCACCGCAAGTACAACTACATTCGTTGAAATCCCCGATGAATTTCGTTCTCGTTTTTTTAAGTTAACTGCTACCGATGGAAGCGGACAAACATGGGTATCAAAGGTGAGGGGATCTTCCACAACGGACGGAGGAATAAATTATTTATTTCCACTTTTTGAAATGCAATACGCATATGGAACAAGTTGTTCACCGCAAAGTGGAAAAATACATGCTCAAGTATTACACAGGCCTGGTGTGGCAGGAAACGGTAATGAACCTTTCAATGGTTTCACCATTACTTTAATTGATGGGCCACCAGAATACAATCCCACTTCAGATATGATTGGCATCGGAGAAAGTTATACGATTCCTTTAATAGGAGATCCCTTGCCGGGTGGTGGAACCATGCCGTCAGTTTCCGGAATCTCTATTTTTGCAAAAAACTATAATAGAGCGAATTATCCGATAGAAATTGGCTATAGGGGCGCTTTTTTGGATATAGCACCCGGTATTTATACTTTTAAAATTACCGATAGATGTGGAAGGGGGTATTACGTTTATACACCTAACTACGCTTTCAATACAGCTTTTCCGGGCAATGCCACACCTTATGGACGACCACGAAGTTGGTATCAAAATGATCCTGATCCCACGGCAATATATGAACCTATAGGTTCTGCGTCCAGGCCGGTGAAACATGTTGCTGTACCTCCGGCGCGAATTTACCAATACAATGAACCTCAAATTACCACCGATGCGGACTTTTGTGGTAAAGTGAGGGTTTACCCTTTCGTCAACACTCCCAATATACTTACGCTGGATGGAGTTCCTCAAACAGTCAATGCCATGATAATAAATTATCCTCAAGGGTTAAATACCAACTCGGTATCTTCCTCTCAAGGATATGTTTACGGTTCATATAAGAGGTTGGTTTTCAATCCATCTACTGATGATCCGAGCAGGATATATTTCGATGTTGCTAAAACTGTCGCAGAAGGATCCTATCAAATTGTCTTTACCGAAAACACTTATTACACGACAAATTGCTATCTGGGAATAGTCAACCTTTCGGTATCATCTCAATCGCTTAGTTACGATGAAACTACCTATGTAGGTTACAAATGCGGCAATACGGCAGTTGTTAATATCACTGCTACTCATGGCCAAGGACAAGCCTACAATTATTACCTGTATAGTAACTCAACCTATACCAGCAGTACTCTCTTAGCAAGTGTAAATGATTTAACTGCCGGCCAACCTGCCCGTTTTAATATAGCAACTAATATTCCCGGTAAAACCATCCAAGATTTTGTTTGGATAAGAATCGTAGACGCAAAATGTGGTGACGAATTTAGGGCAAGATTATCCATATATGATTTAAATGTCAACGATTTTGCAATAGTAAGTCCCAATGCTAAATTGTGTGAAGGCGATAGCTTGATGGTGCAATTGCTTCGATTTGACCCGGGCATTGAAGCAACATTGACTCTCCCCAACGGTACCCTGTTAAGAAATGGCCACCAATTAACCGATGGCACAACCTTTGTAAACGGCATTTTACAAGTTCCGCATCTTAGAAACAGTACGCATTCCGGAAATTATATAATTGATGTACAAGCTACAAGCTGTAATGTGAATGGCATAAGTGACACAATTTTTGTTTCGGTTTCCCAAAAAGAAATTTGGTGGAGAGAAGATGCCCCAAATAGCAATTGGCACGACCCTAACAACTGGGTGTTACAAAATAATGTTCCTGCCAATGCCATCCCGGCACCCTGTACAATTGTTCATATTCCACAAGTAAATGATGATGCTTTTTATCCGAACTTAGATGGGTTTAATATGGACGCTACTAACGGTGAAACAGGAACTATCAGAGATATTTATGGAAATCCCGAATGTATGACCATTTATTTCCATTATGGTAGTCAAATAAATAAAACGCACTATTTACGGTACGGTAATGCTTATGTCGATTATAATTTCGGGAAGTATAACAATGGAACTTTAACATACCAAAAAGATCCCGTGCATGTGCAAACTTATGAGCCCATTTTACCACTCGAACGCGATCGCTGGTACATGTTGGCATCGCCGTTAAAGAGCATTGTTTCAGGTGATTTTGGTTTCGCAGGTTATCCCAAGTCTTTTCAACGTTTGTTTGTAACACAAACCCATAACATTCCTTCAGGAGTTTATGGATATAGTCTCACGATTGCCGATTTTTCAGAAACATTTAATTCACTTGGATACAAGCTATCCAGTAACAACAATGCCATTGCGCTCAATGTAGGTGGTAATAGAGCGAATGTTGGTTTTAACGATCACCACATACTCGATCAAATGGATGGAATAGTGCAATTGCCTTATCTATATACTTATAGAGAAAATTTTTATCCCCTTCACCGTTACTCGACAGGCAATAGCTATTTCCGTTATTATAACGACGAAACACTTGTTCCCGTAAATAAAGCCGAAGACCAGGTTACGCGAGGAGAGGAAGTGAGTAGGTTTATTTATGAAAATGAAACAACCAATCAAATTGGTGGTGTTACCGTGGGGGGAAATTTGGTACAAGGTTATGCAATGGATATTGTAGGAGAAGCGGGTGAAGAAATCATGATCGGAAATCCTTTTATGTCGATGATTGATTTTCATCAACTTAAGGCTGCAAATAATACGAGAATCGATAATTATTATAAAGTTTTTATCGATAACACCTGGCGTATTTATGATATTGACTTTCCTGCAGATACGGAATCTCCCGGTTTTGGACGTTATATACCACCGTTGCAAGCAATTGTGGTGAGATTATTACCTACATACACAACAACGCCAAAACAGCTGTTATTCCCCGTAGATGGGGCCTACAATGTAGATGTTGCCCATAAGTTTACAAGCGCGGATCCGCCCATGTACGGACGTTCTGCATCAACTCCTCCCCCTCATTCTCCCACTCAATCCTTATATGTGGAAGCTAAAAATGATATTGGAACAAGTTCCGCTATTCTCACTTGGGATTTTTCCACAAGAAACAGTGTGGCAAAAACCATTCATCCCGACTATAAAGCGCAACCGCAGTTGTTTTTCGTGGGGAAAGAAAATCATTTAAATGCTATACAGTTTGAAAATACCAATAGAGGTAGCGTAGCATTCGGTTACTATTCTTCAACCTTTGGAAATGTGAATCTCAAATTCGATAATATTGATACAAACGTATTTGAAAAAATAATTTTGGAAGATAAATTAACAGGCTATAGGCAAGATGTTTTGCGAAACAATGCCTATAATTTTGTTCATAGCACAGATGTAATTCCCGATAGGTTCATACTTCATACACAAAGGTTAGGTATCGAAAATGACGATCCTAACACATTGTTAGACGATAATATGACCATTACATTTCGCAATAACAAACTATGGATAGAATCGCCAATCGCGATATCGCGTGTAGAATTATTCGATACGTTGGGTAAGAAAACATGGAGGGAGGAAAATATCAATATGAATTATATGAATCAATCCATCATTTCCCTACCGAAAGGTATCTATATTGTAAAGGTTACGTTATCAAATCACGAAACAAAAGCAAGTAAGATATTTGTAGATTGATTTGTAATTGTATTAGCCATAGCGGATTATTGCGGATCGTGCTTTATGAAACTGCCTTTTTCCAACTCCTCAAACGCGAGGTTCAACTCTTCGCGGGTGTTCATCACGATGGGGCCACCCCACGAAATGGGCTCATTGAGCGAGGCGCCCGATACAAGTAACAATCTCAATCCTTCGTTTCCGGCGGTGAATGATAATTGCTCCCCGCTACTGAATAATACGGCCGATTGTGATTGAATAGTTTCGGCTTTTTCTCCCGTTACGCCGTTTCCTTCCACAACGTATGTAAAAAGATTTTCGCTTTCTTCGGTAGAAATCGTCATTGATTTACCGGGATAAACAATTACATCCAAATACAGAACTTTTACGTAATCGGGCTGCATCGCACCTTCTGTGCCATTGTAAGTCCCCGCTAGGATTCGCACTTCGCCATTTTCGTCTTTTATAATCGGAACCATATCCGCCGTAATATCTCGATAAGCGGGTTCGGTCATTTTATTATCTTTTGGCAAATTCACCCAAAGCTGCGCACCCAGCATACGCTCGGATGCAATAGGCATTTCTTGATGCAGAATGCCGCTCCCGGCAGTCATCCATTGACATCCGCCTTCATGTATTGAGCCTTTGTTGCCGAGGCTGTCTTCGTGGTCTATTCTTCCTTTTATTAAATAGGTGACAGTTTCGATTCCCCTGTGCGGATGCCATGGAAATCCTTTGATGTAATCGTCGGGATTTCTCGAATCGAATGCATCGAGCAATAAAAACGGATCAAAATCTTTTACGTCTCTGTAACCGAAAACCCTCACTAAATGTACTCCGGCTCCGTCGATTTGATTGGAACCTTTTACCACTTTCTGTATTTCTCTTGTTTTCATAAATTCAATTTTCCGCAATTTACTACATTTTTAAATATAAAAAAAATATAAATAATGCGTATTTCGTAAATAATATGCGTTTATAATTGTTATATCTAAACACGATAGGAGTACATAAATGTTAATTACTTGTTGCTCATGGCAATTTTCGGAAAAAGCTATAAATACTACTTGGGATATGCTTTAAGTGGAGGCGGGTCAAAAGGATTCGCGCACTTAGGCGCATTAAAAGTAATGGAGAAATATAATTTAAAACCCGATGTTATTGTTGGAACAAGTGCCGGTGCTTTGGCCGGGGTTTTTTACGCCGATGGTTATCATCCGGATGAAATAGGGGAGTTGTTTCAAAAAAAAGAATTCAGGCAATTTGTAGAATTTTCTTTTCCAAAACATGGAATATTCAAAAGTACTGGCCTTTATTCTTTTTTGAAAAGAAACCTCCGTTCCCATACATTCGAAGAACTTAAGCATCCCCTTAAAATAGTCGCCACGGATTGGGAAAGAGCATCGACCGTTATTTTCAGTAAGGGCAAAAATTTAATTGATGCGGTTGTGGCATCATGCTCCGTTCCCGTCGTTTTCAATCCGCATTACATTGATGATGTTCCTTATTTGGACGGAGGATTGCTCAAAAATTTTCCGGTTTCAGTTATCAGAAAAGATTGTAAATATGTTATCGGGGTAAATGTTTCACTCATGATTCCTGCCTGCGAAAAAACATCCATAAAAAATGTAGCCGAACGTACATTCAATTTGATGTTAAACTCTAACTCTATCCTGGATAGTAGCTTGTGTGATGTGTTGATAGAAGTGAAAGGTTTACAGAAATACAATATGTTTGGTTTGAGTTACATAGATGATATCATTGAAAGTGGTTATTCATTTTGCGCGAATGCGTTTGCCGACGAAAAAGCTTTAAGAATCGTGAGAAAATGTTTGCATCATTATGAACTTGAAGAAAAAATAAAAAATAGAATAAAGAAATTAAAACATTGAACTATGAACAAAAAAATATTTATATACCAGATTTTACTTCGGTTGTTTGGTAACCAAAATATCACCAATAAACCGAACGGAACCATGGAGGAAAACGGAAGCGGAAAATTTGACGATATTTCCGAAAAAGTTTTAAAAACTCTCGCTAAAAACGGCTATACTCACATTTGGTTGATAGGAGTTTTGGCGCATGCATCTACAACGGAATATATGCAATATGGTATACCCAAGGAATTTCCCGAAATTATTAAAGGCAAAGCCGGATCGCCATACGCCATACGCGATTATTACGATGTAGATCCTGACTTGGCCGTGAACGTGCAAAACAGAATGCAGGAATTCGAAGAACTTGTAGGCAGAATCCACAAAAACGGCTTAAAAGTGATTATCGACTTTGTTCCCAATCATTTGGCACGGAATTACAAATCGGTAAACAAACCTATGGGTGTAAAAGATTTTGGCGAAAACGACGATACGGCGCAGGCATTTTCTCCCTACAACAATTTTTACTATTTGCCCGGACAGGAATTGGAACTTCAGTTTTCGAATAAAAAATTATCCCAAGTTACTTATTCCGAAAATCCTGCGAAAGCAACCGGCAACGATTGTTTCACCAATAAACCCACCCAATACGACTGGTACGAGACCGTGAAACTGAATTACGGCGTGGATTACCAACGAGGATACGAAAGACATTTTCACGAAATTCCCGACACCTGGAAAAAAATGAAAGATATTTTGTTGTTCTGGGCAAACAAGCAAGTAGATGGTTTCAGGTGCGATATGGTGGAAATGGTTCCGGTGGAATTTTGGCGTTGGGCGGTTCCGCAGGTGAAGGCGAAATATCCCGAAATCCTTTTCATTGCGGAGATATATAATCCCAACGAATACAGAAACTTCCTGGCCGAAAAAAGTTTCGATTATTTATACGATAAAGTGGGCGTGTATGACGTTTTGCGCGATGTGGCTTGCGGCTACAGGCCATCGTCTGATCTTACTTTTGCGCTCAACGCCGTAGGCGACATTCAGCCCAAGATGCTCAACTTCGTAGAAAATCACGACGAGCAACGCATAGCTTCGGACTATTTTCTGAAATCGGGGGAAAAAGCAAAAGCTTCCATGATTTTCTCCACTTGCTTAAATACGAATCCCGTCATGGTATATTTTGGCCAGGAATTCGGAGAGCCTGGAATGGACGAAGAAGGTTTCAGCGGAAAGAATGGGCGTACTTCTATTTTCGATTATTGGTCTGTTGATACCATCCGGCGATGGAAAAACAAAGGAAAATGGAACGATAAACTGCTCACCGAGCAAGAGATAGAACTCAGGGATTTTTATGCCAAACTGTTAAACACCTGTAACAAAGAAAGGGCAATAACGCACGGAAAATTCTACGATCTGATGCCTGCCAATTATGAAAATGCAGGCTTCAATTCCATGAGGCAGTTTGCTTATTTGCGTAGCGACTCTAAAGATGTTCTTTTGGTGTTGGTTAATTTCGAATGCTACGAAACTGAGGTTACCGTTTATATTCCCGAAGACGCATTCAATTCTTTCGGTGTTTCCGTAACGGATAACTGTGTGGCATTTCCTTTATTATCAAGAACAAAAGACAAGATTAACTTTTCTCACTACCAACCTTTTAAAACCAAGCTTCCCGCCAATAGCGGCGATATATTTAAAATTTCTTGTTTATAAAATTTTTATTGAATATAGTTTTTGTATTTTTGTGGTAAATATAACTGAGAAACTTTTAAAATCCCACATATTCATCGCACAAAACAAAAGTTATGCAAGAAAAGCCCTTTAAGATATTCTCCGGAACAAGATCCCGGTATTTTGCAGAAAAAGTTTGTAACAGTTTACAGTGTCCACTCGGCAACATGATCATCGAACATTTTGCCGACGGGGAATTTTCGGTTTCTTACGAGGAATCGATACGCGGGAAGCAAGTTTTTCTTATTCAATCCACTTTCCCTAATTCCGATAACCTGATGGAATTATTGCTGATGATCGATGCTGCGAAGCGTGCTTCGGCAAAATCCATAGTAGCGGTTATCCCTTATTTCGGTTGGGCGAGGCAAGATCGGAAAGACAAGCCGAGGGTGAGTATCGGAGCAAAATTAATTGCCGATATGCTTAGTACCGCAGGTATCAATCGGCTGATAACCATGGATCTACACGCCGATCAGATACAAGGGTTTTTTGATGTTCCTGTGGACCATTTGTATGCATCGGGGGTTTTTGTGGATTATATGAAATCTCTCGATCTGGAAAACTTGGTCATAGCAACGCCAGATGTGGGTGGTACAAAGCGTGCCAGCGCTTATGCCAAGTTCTTGGGTTGCCCCATGGTTATCTGTTACAAAATAAGAAAAAAGGCAAACGAAATATCCGAAATGCAGATCATTGGCGAAGTGGAAGGAATGGATATTTTGCTTGTGGATGATATTGTTGACACGGCCGGAACTATCACCAAAGCTGCAGACCTTATGTTGGAGAATGGCGCAAGATCGGTTCGCGCCATAGCAAGTCATGCCGTCATGTCGGATCCGGCAACGGAACGGATCCAAAACTCCTCGCTTTGCGAAATTATTTTTACCGATAGCATTCCGTACAACAAGAACGGCGACAAAGTAAAAATCTTGTCCGTTGCCGATATGTTCGCCGATTCCATTATACGGGTTTGCAACAATCAATCAATCAGCTCTTTATACGTAGTATAAATTTAGATATTCAACCAAGCAAAATGATGAAAAAAGCCATTGGAATTGTTTTGTTTTTCGCGTTCGGTTTCTCATTCAAGCACAAACCGATACCATATCGGCGCCGTATGGCGACATGAGAAAAAATTCGTTTTACATAGAATTTGGCGGGAATACCGGATTTTATTCTTTAAATTACGACAGAATTATTCCTTTTCATCCTCATTTTAAATTGGCTCCCGGTTTAGGCACTGCCTATGTTTCCATATCGGATGACAACGAATTATTTTCTCCCGGAAAATATTTATATCTCACTCCTGCAGTTTCTCTTCTTATCGGAAAACAACACAACGTTGAAGTAGGTGGCGTATATCCCGTGAATGTTTTGGGGGAACAAAGGTTTACAATTTTGCGAGCTGGTTACAGGTATCAACCATTTTCGAAGAATGCTGTTGTCCGATTGGCATATATTTATCAAATTCCCATGCATGAACGCGAACTCAAAAATGCCCATGGCGTTGGATTCTCGCTTGGGTTTACTTTTTAGAGAGGGAATTTTTTACTCGAAACGTCAATATTTATTTTTACAAATACGAATTGTTAAATTCTTTTTGTATATTTGGAGAACTTATTGTTTTACATAAATAATTGAACTATTATGGCTTATAAAATTGAAGAAATTGAAGGCGTGAGCGTTGCATTCGGTGAAAAACTAAGAGAAGCCGGAATTAACAGCGTAGATGCTTTGTTGGAAAAATGCGCATCCAAATCGGGTCGTGCGGCAGTAGCTAAAGAAACTGAAATCAGTGAGAAATTGATTTTGAAATGGACAAATCATTCCGATCTATTCAGAATAAACGGAGTAGGCCCGGAATTTTCCGAATTATTGGAAGCCGCCGGAGTTGATACGGTGAAAGAATTGCGCACACGCAACGCAGAAAATCTGTACTTAAAATTGGCGGAAGTAAACGAATCGAAGAGATTGGTACGTCGTTTGCCTTCTCCCGAACAAGTTGCCGATATGATCACTCAAGCAGAAAAGCTTGAACCTAAAATGACCTATTGATCAAAAGTTATTAAAAAGTATAAACGGCTGAAATTTTTTCAGCCGTTTTTTTATTGGGATTCATTTAATATCTCCCAAAGCAGCATCGGTGATAAAAATCAGTGCTATTTTTTATTTTAAAAACAGCTTTCGCGCCGCATGTGATTAAGAACTTAAAATTAAACAATAAATGCTTTCTCTTAATAAGTTTATTTTAACTTTATCGAGAACTCCCATTTAGGGGAGTTTTTTATGGAGTGAATTTTTTCGTCGAAAATTAAATAAAATTTGTTATCGTATGTAAATTTTATTTTATAAATTTGCAGTATTGAACCCTTTAAGCTTTTTTGTTTTGAATGATAATCCTGCTGCGAAGTTGGTAAAATAGCATATAATCGTCAATTTATCTATTATTAGTTGGATTTTTTTTAAAATTAAAATCAGTGTAAATCATGAAATTCAAAATTTTTATTTTTTGGATATCCCTTTTTGTTGTGCAGGGAGTCCTTGCCGCCCCTATTTCTGACTCAGAGGCTTTAAAAATCGGTAAAAATTTTATAGAACAACATAAAACTTTTACCCGGCAGGCAGTTGTTGAATCTGATTTGAGACTCATCTTTGTAGGAAAAGAAAATACTAATTTACGAAGTAGAAAAACCTCTTCTCAAAATTATTATTATGTTTTTAATGTAGGAGAAAACAAAGGTTTTGTAATTGTAGCAGGAGATACGCGTGTTAAAAAGATTTTGGCATATTCACCTGTAGGCAAATTTAGCGCAGATAGAATGCCCGATAATTTAAAAACGTGGTTAAACAATTATTCTGCCGAAATAAAATTTGCAATCGAAAACTTACCGGAATCTTATACGGAACCTGACAAAACATCAACGCAAATCGCTACGCGTGCAACAACAGCTGCTCCCTTATTGGGAGAAATAACTTATGATCAGGATGCACCGTACAATTTACTCTGTCCCAAGATAGGTTCTACTCCCACTTACACCGGTTGTGTAGCTACGGCCATGGCACAGGTAATGCGTTATTACCAATGGCCGGATCAAGGGGTGGGATCAAAAACATACACTTCTCCGTCTATTAATCAAACATTAACGGCAGACTTCGGGTCAACCACCTATGATTGGGCTAATATGCTTCCTTACTATTATTTATCCACTACAACCGCACAGCAAAATGCAATTGCTACTTTAATGTATCATGCGGGAGTTAGCGTAGAAATGGATTACAATACTACCGGTAGTGGCGCTATAACCAGGAAAGCTGTATTTGCGCTGCATAATTATTTTAAATACGATGCAGGAATACAATATTATGATAGAAAATATTTTAATGAATCTGCTTGGATACAAAAGTTAAAGTCAGAAATAGATGCCGATAGGCCTGTATTATACGAAGGAGCAACTTCAAATAGCGAGGGACATGCTTTTGTTTGTGACGGATACGATAGTAACGATTTTTTTCACATGAATTGGGGCTGGAGCGGACTTTCAAACGGATATTACGAGTTATCTGCATTGACTCCTGTCTCTCAGGGAATAGGCGGCAATAATAGTGGCTATAACTATTATCAAGGAATTATCGCCGGTATTAAACCGAGTGTATCCGGATCCGTAATTACCCAAACATTGGGTATAGACAGTATTGGCACAAGTGTTACAAGCATCCCTCGAAATGGAAATGTGGATTTAACTTTATATAATCTGACGAATATCGGAGGCTTTGATTACGAAGGAAATGTCGGATTTGTTTTGTCAAAAGTTGGACAATCAGATATTCTTATTGTGCAGGGAGCAATTTCTTTGCCCGTAGGTACCTATGCTCCTTCGGCAACTATCTCTGATATTAATTTTGACAATCAAATTTCTGCAGGAGAATACTTATTAAAAGCGGTTTTCACAAATGAGACGAGCAATTATGTTCCAATTACACCTTCAAATGCAGGTTTTAATTTCCTGAACGTTACCATTACGAGCACTGATATATTCTTCACGAAACCTGCTGTTGCACCTGCTCTCCAAATTACCGTACAACCTTCATCTGCCGAAAATTTATATACGAATAAAGTTGCGAAATTTAATGTGAGCATCATAAATAGCGGTACGGCAGAGTATAATGGACAATTCGGAATAAAATTAGTGAACACAAATGATCCGAATATCTCATACAATCTTTCAAGCAGTATAGGGCAGTTAGCTGTGGGCGAAAGTACAACTTTCGAGTTTTACGAACAACTCACGGCATTGCCCGGAAATTATTACGTGGAAGTTTATTACGATTTGTTAAACAATCCCGAAAATACCGGATTCCCGGTTAACAAGTTAACTTTGGACGGAGCAGCGCCTACAGTAACAGTTAATGCGGAACCTACGGCATCAGTTTTGTCGGTTGTTTCCGTCAATATGCCTTCGACTGTTTTTGTGAGTGAAAAATTTACACTATCATCTTCTATTCGAAACACAGGCGGTTTTTACGACGGACAACTTGTTGCAATAGTATTTGATCCCAATAACGGCAATTCCTATGTAACAAGATTCGGAGATGTAAGGCCTTTAATTGATATGAATGTTACCGAGAATGTGGATTTTGTCGGAGAGATTTCAGGAATCCCTTATGGAGATTATATAGTTGCTCTTTTCAATGGCAATACACAATTAACAAATGGATTGCCATTTACATTACAACCAAGTTCATCAACCAAAATAGATGAAAATAGTTTTGGTGAGTTGAAAGTGCTTAATAATCCGGTGAAAGATATATTAGAAGTGATGGTTCCTCCGGAAATAAAGGTTATTTATTTGTTTGATTCACAAGGAAAATTAGTGAAAACTATGGAGGTAAACGAAACAGAGATAATTCGCGAACCCGTTTATAATCTTCCTGGCGGATTATATATTTTAAAAGGTGTTGATAATGCAGGTAAACAATATATTGTGAAAGTTTTAAAATAAAATATTTTGTGTAAATTAGAGGACGTCATTATTTTTTAGACGTCCTCTAATTTAAATTTTACTCATTCACTCTTTTGAATTTTATAGAAAACTTAAAGATTAAATTTTTCCCTGTCGAATTTCTCGTAAACTGGCATCATCGGAACGTATGTTTCGTCGTCCCATAAGTTGCTTGTTATCATTAGATCTGCACTGTATCTGTTGCAGGCTATCGGAATGTTGTGAACGCGGCATTGCCTGAGCAGCATCATAATATCCGCTTCATGCGGTTGTGCGTTTAAATCATCTATAAGAAAAACAGCCAGGTCAATTTCCTTGCGAACTACTTTGGCTGCTATTTCGGCATCGCCGCCCATCGGGCCTGAGTTCATGCGAGTGATTTCGGGGAAAACGCCTTCTCTGTGTAATGCTTCGCGAACCAAGTCCCCGGTTGTACCGGTACAAACCAAATGATGCTGAGCTAAAAAATCCGAATTAAAAATTACCCAATCCACCATGTCGGCTTTGCGCTGGTCGTGTGCAACAAGGGCAATGGTTAGTTTTCTTTTCATGTTTCTGCGTTAAATTCCGAACTGTTCTCTTATTTTCTCAATTTTTTTATCGGCTGCTTGCTCGGCTGCTGCAATTTCATCTCTGGAGTTGGCCTTGCCGTGCGTTTCTATATAAAATTTTATTTTAGGTTCTGTTCCCGAAGGGCGAATGGACACTTTTGTCTTGTCCTGGGTAAAATATTGTAAAACATTGGATGTTGTAGGCATTTCTAAAGCCGTATTTTCGTTTTTTTCGAAATCGATCATTTCCAACTTGGCGAAATCTTTAGACAATATCACTGGAGAACCCGCAAGGTCTCTTACCGGATTGTTTCTGAAGTTTTTCATCATCGCTTCAATTTCGTCGGCTCCTTCTTTTCCTTTTCTTACAAGTGAAATTCCCACTTCTTTGGAGTATCCGTATTCCACGTAAATATCCTGCAAAAGTTGGAACATGGTTTTGCCGTTGTCTTTGGCCCAAGCTGCAATTTCGGCAAACAAAGTACACGCCGATACCGAATCTTTATCGCGAACAAAGTCGTTGGCGAGAAAACCATAGCTTTCTTCGCCGCCGCCAATGTATTTTTTCTTTCCTTCGTTTTTACGGATTTCATCGGCTATCCATTTAAAACCGGTGTAACAATCAAATGTCTCTACGCCGTTCTTATCGGCTACGGTTTTTACCAATTCTGTGGTAACGATGGTTTTTACAATGTATTCCTTGCCCGTTAACAAACCTCTTTTTTTACGCATGGTGATGAGGTAATAAAGGAGGATTAGCATGGTTTGATTGCCGTTTACAAGGATAAAATCGCCTTCTTCGTTACGAATAGCGGCGCCTATTCTGTCAGCGTCGGGGTCAGTAGCCAATACAATGTCGGCATCGGTTTCGATGGCTTTTTCCACAGCCATTTTCATGGCGGCAGGCTCTTCGGGGTTCGGTGAGATCACTGTCGGGAAATCTCCGCTGATAACGTCTTGTTCGGGAACGTTGATGATGTTTGTAAAACCAATTGCCTGGAGCGCATCGGGCATAATGGTAATGCCGGTACCGTGAATGGGAGTGTAAACTATTTTCAGGTCGTTTTGATTTTCAATGGATTCGGGCGATAGAACAAACGTTTTTATTTCATCGATAAAAGCTTTGTCCATATCTTTTCCAATAATTTCTATCAAATCGGGATTTCCTTTGAATTTTATATCGCCGGTTGATGAAATACGGTTTACTTCGGCAATGATATTTTTGTCGTGTGGCGCAAGAACTTGCGCGCCATCGTTCCAATAAGCTTTGTATCCGTTGTATTCTTTCGGATTGTGCGATGCCGTGATCATAATTCCGCTTTGGCAACCGAGTTTTCTTATGGCATAAGAAACTTCAGGGGTGGGGCGAAGGCTTTCGAACAAATAAACTTTGATGCCGTTAGCGCTAAAAATATCGGCGGAAATTTCGGCGAATTTGCGGCTGTTGTTCCTGCAATCGTGTCCGATAACGACTTTAATTTGAGGCTCATCGATAAATTCTTTCAACAGATAATTGGTTAAGCCTTGAGTTGCCGTGCCAACGGTATAAATATTCATCCGGTTGCTTCCTGCGCCCATAATTCCGCGCAAGCCGCCCGTCCCGAACTCTAAATCTTTATAGAATGCATCAATAAGCTTTGACTTATCTTCGTTATCGAGCATTTCTTGTACTTCTTTTTTAGTTTCTTCGTTGTAATCTCCTTCCAGCCAAGCCTTGGCTTTGTCGGTTACTTGCGCCAATAAAGTTTCATTTTCCATAATTATATATTTTACTGTTATTCAACAGGTTGTACTTTATATTTATCGCCGGTTTGGTCGATGATTTTTTTGTAAAATTCATTTGAATACCCGGGCCTTTCTGGCGACGCCGGTTGTCCGTAAGGATTTCTTTTGAATTGTCCGTTCTCCTCTCGTTTTATAACGCCATCCACATACTTAACCATCAGGTATTGCCCGAGTTTTTTCCACTCCTGCATGCCGTTTTCAACCAAAGAATTTGTATTTCCGGTTAAGTAATAAACCGCTTCCGAAGGAGATTGGTTATACATTTCCAATGCTTTTTTCTCAACATCGGACAAAGTATTTTTGAAGTTATTTTCTAATTTGGATTGAATTTTTCTCATGTCCTGGCTCATATCGCTGTAACGCGTATATACCATATTTGAAACCCAATTGTGAATCCAGAAAGCCGAAGAATCGGAATAAGTAAGCAAGTCGCCGTTGCCTATTTGCATTGCCTTGGGCACTTCATTGTGTGAACTGTAGAACGGATAATATACGGTTTGGGCGGCATCATCGATGCCAAACCACAAAATTCCCCCGATGGCGTTGGGCAGCCACGAACGCATTTGCGCCACGAAAGAAAAAGCAGTTTGCTGGGTGGCAATAGGCCTTTCATTGCAATATTCTATGGAATCTACTTCGAAAGTGAGTGGCGACCAACGATAAGGTGAGTTAAATGGGCCTGCACCTACATCGAAACGCCAGTCGAGTTCTGTTCCCTCGTAGTGGTCGCGCATCATATTCTGAACGTCTTGTACGCTTAGTTTTCTATCCGGTTTTATATACAAAGGCATCGGCTCGGTGCTTCTACCTTGCGCGTAGGTTACGTACTCTGCCATATCTTTGTTTACGTTGTTGAAAAAAGACCACACCCTTGCTTCGCAAAAGCGCAAAGCGCCGAAATCGAGCGGAGCATATGCTTGTGCAAAACTGAAATCTTTATCTTGTCCCGAAAAATATCCTTTTTGTCGGGCAAAACTGATCACGTCGGGAGAGTAAACACAGTTTTGCGGATCGTTTAACGGAAATTGTTGTATGCGCGCCTGATTGGCGTGCGCTGAAACACAATCGTCGGGGATGCGCACAGCTACCCAAACAGCGCCTTTATTGCCCGCGCCTTTACCGATCATTTCCATGACCCATACTTCGTTTGGATCGGCAATAGAAAAAGATTCTCCGGAACTGTAATAGCCGTTTGCCGCTACCAAATCCGTCATTACTTGTATGGCTTCGCGTGCGTTTTTCGCGCGTTGTAAAGTGATGTAAATCAGACTTCCATAGTCTATAATGCCGGTTGTGTCAACCAATTCGGGCCGGCCACCGAAAGTGGTTTCCCCGATAGCGAGCTGATGTTCGTTCATATTGCCGATGACGTTGTAAGTTTTAAGCGCTTGTGGAATTTCACCCAAAAATTTTCCGGTGTCCCATTCATAAACTTTCAACATAGTGCCCGGCCTGTACTGAGCTGCCGGCCAATGGTAAAGCTCTCCATAAAGATTGTATGAATCGGCCGCGTAAGATATCATGGTAGAGCCGTCTGTAGAAGCTTTTTTGCCGATTAAAAAATTTGTACAAGGAAAAGCGTCAAATAGCATTAGTGAAATAAAGAAAATTGTTACAATGAGTTTTTTCATCCGAATAAAATAATTAATTGAAAAGATTATTGCGTAAAGATAAATTAAAAACGGCAAATAACCCAAATAGTTTCTTCAATATTTCGTTTAAATTAAAGAAATCGTTTGAATATGAATTAAAAAAAAATTATTTTTGTACCGTTCATTGATATAGCTTTAACATGAAAAAATTAACAGGGATGAATAAAAGATTTTTGGGATTATCGGTTTATCAAATCGGTATTTTACTCGTTTTAATTTCAATGTTATTTTTTTTCAGTGACAGCAGTATTATGAAAAGAATAAAATACGAAAGAGAAATACGCGATATTAATTCGCAGATTGAATTTTACCGCAACCAGACCGAAGTTGACCAATCTAAGCTTAACGAGCTTAAATCCAATAAAGAAAACCTCGAAAAATTCGCGCGTGAGAATTATCTCATGAAAAAAGAGAACGAAGAGGTTTTCATTATTGAATAATTTCTATTATTGAACACGAATTAGCTTTTCTTTTACATTTTTTTATTTATATTTGTCGTGTGAATTTTTTACTTAAAATTTACATAATTGGTTTATAATGCGTGTAAACAAAGAATTTATTTATCAAATATCGGCTGCAGCCTTGCTTTTGGCTGTGATTTTATATTTCTTCATACCCGAAATTGCAAAATGGATCGCAGCTGTTTCCGTTGTGAGTTTATCAGCCGTAACAGCCACCACTCCTTATCCCGGTAAAAGCCTAAGAGGAAAAAGATTATTTAGTTTTCAAGTGTTTTCTTGCGTATTGATGGCTGTAGCTACTTATTTGATGTTTGTTGGAAACAACGCCTGGGCTTTGGCTATGATAGCCGGCGCAATTTTCTTGCTTTACGCCGCCATAATGATTCCAAAAGAATTGGATAAAGAAAAAAACGAAGTTTAGCACCTTTAGAAGCTCCCTTATGAAGCGAATTTTAATTCTCGATGATAATTTAACCGTTTGCCTGATGCTTAAATCGTGGCTGGTGAAGAAAAATTACAAGGTAGATACAGCAGCAAGCGTTGAAGAGGCAAAAGAAAAAGTAAAAGAAAACCCCTTCGATTTAATTCTCTCCGATATCCAAATGCCGGAGGCAGATGGCTTTTCTTTTTTATCGTGGGTCAAAAAATCGATTCAGACATTTTGGTGATCATGATGACCGGATTCGCGGATATAGAAACTGCGGTTGAATCGATGAAATCGGGTGCCACAGATTATATTTCGAAGCCCATTGAACCGGAACTTCTTTTCAATAAAATAGAGGATGCATTTAAAAAACAATTGAGCCAAAAAACAAACATCCGGAGTTTTAATGAGATAATTAAACCTCCGGGACAAAAATTTGATAATTTGCACAAAAGATTGAATGAATATGCCGAAAAAAATCAACATTTCTTAATTATAGGCGACAGAGGTACAGGAAAAGCATCATCTGTAAAATATGCCTACCAAAAAGGGTTTAACAATCTTAAACCTTTTGTTGTACTTGATGTTGACCAAATCAGTAACAACTCTGTAAATACTCCCGAAACGAAACAAATGTCTGTTTTTACAGAAAATCTTAAAATTGCTAAAGGTGGGCTGCTATACATCAGAAAAGTACACAAACTCGATATGATATCTCAGAACGAGCTTCTTACAGTACTTATAAAACAAAAAAAAGACGAAAACTACACACAAATAATCATGAGTTCCGAAAAAGATAAAGGTGAACTCAAAGTATTGTTATTGCCTAAACTTTATGAATTGCTTATAAAAGAATATATCGCTTTGCCCACATTGAAAGGGAAAGAAAATGAAATCCTCTTTTTTACCGAATATTTTCTGAAACTCGCCAACAACGAAATGGATAAAAATATTCAACAAATTGAAAGCGAAGTATTGGAAGGTTTTTATAATCATAGTTGGCCGGGTAATATTCAGGAATTAAAAAACACAGTTTACAAAGCTGTTTTGCTTACCGAAGGCGATAAAATATCAGCCAATATATTGCCTTTGCTTTTTCGGGATTATTTGCCTGCAAACAACACACACCCCAATAACGATGACAACAATGTTGCCGGCTTGCGCAAAGAGAATTATGAAAAAGAAAAAATTAAGGAAGCCCTCGACATTGCCAAAGGCAATAAAACAATGGCCGCATCTATTTTAAATATCGACAGAAAAACCTTGTATAACAAAATAAAACTCTACGGCATAGAGGTCAATTGACGTTATTTTTTAGCCATGCAATCCTTTAAATCTTCATCAAAAGTAAAATACGTAGTTATTATTGGTTACGTGTTGGTTTTTATTGTCATGATCCTCGGGCTAATAACCGTTTACAAAAATTTGGTGGATTTTTCTGAAAGAAAGGTAAAAGATGAGGATTTGCGAGAATTGGTTTTGGTGGGCAATACAATTTCCCGATTGTATGATTTGGAAAGTAACCAAAACTTTTTATCCGCAGAAAATGCCGGCCGTTATTTTCAAAAATATAATTCAATAGTGCCGGAAATCGATGCCAATATCGATACACTAAAGAGTTTATCGAAAGACAGTATAAGGATCAATAAACTCGATACCATTACTTTCCTTCTCAATAAGAAGGAAGAAAACCTGCAAGAAATTGTGGTTCTTTTAGATTCTATCAGAAAAGCGCCTCGAATTACACACCAAACCGTAAGCACTTACGTGCCCAAAACCCTGAATAAACAAATTGTCGATTACCTGGAACGTCAGAATATGTATATTGATGATGAAGAAGCGGGCAGTGATACAACAGTGATTAAAGGAGAAAGAAGGCGATTGATTAGCCGCTTACGCGATGCGATTGCCGGTAGGCAAGATTCAACGGTTATTATCGAAAATCGCCCGGCAGTAACGCGAGAACAGTTTGCTTTCGCAATAGATACCGTTGTGAATATGATACGATATTCCGAAAGGTTGAATCTTGAGCGTCAAAAACAGTTTCAATACGCTTTGCTTGAAAGGCAAACAGCCATGAGTAACACCAACAGTTTGCTCACAGCCAGAATAGATGAGTTGTTGAAAGGTATTGAAGCGGAAGAAATGAGAAAATCCATTCAACTGATCAAAGATAAGGAAGAAACACTTGCAAGGTCGCAACGAACGGTTTATCGGGTCTCTTGGGCGGCAGTTATGATCGCTTTAATTTCGGGGCTGCTCTTTTTGGGCGATGTTAATCGCAGCATTCGTTATAGAAAGCAACTCGAAATCTCAAATAAAAAAATCAGTGACTTGTTGGACCTGCGTGAAATGCTCATGTTGTCCATTTCTCACGATATTAAAGCGCCGGCCAGTTCCATACAAGGTTACCTGGAGCTAATGTCGGGCGATGTAAATAACAAGAAGAAAAGCTATTACTTGCAGAATATGAAAAATTCAACCGATCATATTCTGAGTTTGGTAACCAATTTGCTCGATTTTCGTAAATTGCGGGACGGCTTATGGTCGAAAAAAGAAATCAATTTTAATTTACACGATGTGGCCGACGATATTGCGAGTAGTTTTGAGCCTATGGCCGAAGCTAAAAAATTAAATTACAAAATAACAAACAGTTTGCCTAAAAACCTAACTGTTTTTTCCGATCCGTATATGATACGGCAAATAATCGGCAACCTCATTTCAAACGCCATAAAATACACACCCGAAGGGTGGGTTGACGTTAATTTTAATATAAATAATTCCGGTAATCAACATTCTAGTTTTGAATTTTCGGTGAAAGATACGGGCTACGGAATTGGGGAAGAATACAAGGATGTTATTTTTCAGGAATTTAAACAACTGAATATCGATTTTCCCAACCAAAAAGGAGAAGGCAACGGGCTCGGATTAGCCATTGTGCGAGGTTTAACGGAAGAACTCGGCGGGAAAATTCATTTGGAATCCGAAATAGGAAAAGGTTCGGAGTTTATTGTTTGGTTGCCCTTAAAAAACAAACATCACATTGCCGCCCAACAAAACAATGATGTACAACATAATAATCTGCAAGGAGTTTCGGTGTTGGCAATAGACGACGACCCGATGCAGTTAATCATGTTCTCGGAAATGTTGCGCTTGAAAGGCGCTGTTGTTACCACCGATAGTAATCCGAAAAATGCGCTGGAAGTTTTAAATAACAAAAAATTCGATATTATTTTTATCGATATTCAAATGCCGCAAATGAACGGTTTGGAACTTGTATCGCAAATGCCCGCTCTCAATAAGCCGACTCCCAAGATAGCCTTGTCCGCCAAATCCGAAATATCTTTGTCAGACATCAGAAACCATGGATTCAACGACTTTTTGAGTAAGCCTTTCACATCAACAGACATCAGCAAAGTCAGCGGTAAATATCTCAAAAATGAAGAAACATTCGTAGAGGACGAAAAAGCAAAAAAATCTCCGGGAGTTTTTAATCTGATCGATTTTGTGAAAGAAGATAAGGAAAGTTCGCTTTCTATCTTACATTCGTTTGTGCAGGAAACGGATAAGAATCTCATTTTTTTGCAGCAATCTATCGAAAACGGCAGTATGGGAGATTCTTCGGGCATAGCTCACAAAATGCTGCCGTTGTTTAAGATGATCGGTGATAAAAAAATAATTACCATACTCACTAAGTTGGAAACCAAACAACCGATAACGGAAACAGAAAAAAAAGAGATTTTACCATTAATTCAGCATCATAAAGAGAATGCCGGTGATCTTATTTTAACCATTGAAAGAGGTGGGCAATGACAAAAAGTTCCGTTACCGAAAAATACAAACGATACCTCCTGCTCGAAAAAGGATTATCGCGAAACACCATTGAGGCTTACCTTACCGATCTGCAAAAACTGCTCGATTTCACACACTCTGCCGATATTTCTCTCCAAGACATTCAGTTATCGCATTTAGAAGAATTTCTTGCAGAAATTCACGATAAAGGGCTTCACGCCCGCTCAACCGCGCGGCTGATTTCGGGAATAAAATCTTTTTTCCATTTTTTGGTTTTGGACGGTTTTCTGCAAAACGATCCGAGCGAGTTGTTGGAAACGCCCAAAATAGGATTAAAACTGCCGGTTGTACTTTCCGTTGAAGAAATAGACGCAATTCTGCAATGCATTGACGTTTCCACTGCCGAAGGCACGCGTAATTACGCCATTATAGAAACGCTTTACAGTTGCGGCTTGCGTGTATCGGAACTTACCGGGCTCAAATTTTCGAACCTATTCTTCAACGAAGGTTTTATCCGGGTTCAGGGGAAAGGCAGCAAACAACGTTTGGTGCCTATTTCGGAAGTCGCTGTGGAAAAAATAAAGAATTATTTGTATTATCGCAATCAGCAAATCGTGAAAAAGGGCAGTGAAGATATTGTTTTTCTCAGTTCTCGCGGCACAGCCATTTCGCGTATTACCGTTTTTCATTACATAAAAAAATATGCCGAAATGGCCGGGATCGAAAAACAAATAAGCCCGCACGTTTTTCGGCATTCTTTTGCTACACATTTGTTGGAGCGTGGCGCCAATATTCGCGTGATCCAGGAAATGCTTGGGCACGAGAAAATAACCACTACCGAAATTTATACGCATATCGACCGGAGTTTTCTTCGGCAGGAAATTATCGAACATCACCCCAGAAATAAAAATTAGTAAATCACTTATTAACACAATCTGTAAAAATCACGCCAACAAATCTTTTCCAATTAGATAATTTTGTATATTTGCTGATTAAACAAACAAATAAAATCGTTAAAAATACCCACTATGAAATTTGTAGTATCAAGCGCCACGCTTTTGTCGCACCTGCAAGCAATAAGCAGAGTCATCAATTCAAAAAACACACTTCCCATTTTGGATTGCTTTCTTTTAGATTTAGACGGAAATTTGTTGACCTTGACAGCTGCAGACACCGAAACCCGTTTGGAAACGCAGGTTGAAGTAAACACTGCAGAAGGCAAAGGAACGTTGGCAATTAACTCCCGTAATTTGCTCGATCCGTTGCGCGAGCTGCCAGACCAGCCGCTGACTTTCGATATCAACGACGAAACGCTTGAGGTATTTATCTATTATCACAACGGTAAATACAACTTTGTGGGTTTAAAAGGCGATGAATATCCGCAACCCAAAGAGTTAAAAGATTCGGCCATGAGTTTATCCATGCCTGCCGAAACGTTGTTCACGGGAATTAACAGAACCGTTTTCGCGACCGCCGATGATGAGTTGCGGCCCGTAATGAACGGAATTTATTTTGATATTACTTCGGATAATGTAACGTTTGTGGCGTCTGACGGCCATAAATTGGTGCGGGTTATTAATAACGAAGTGAAAGGCGAGGGAAGGTCGTCGTTTATTCTTCCGAAAAAACCGGCGAATTTGTTGAAAACCCTTCTTCCGAAGGAAACCGGAAGCGTGGAAATTAAATTCGATGAAAACAATGCTTACATCACTATGTCGAATTTCACCATGATCTGCCGTTTCGTGGAAGGGCGTTACCCAAACTACAATTCCGTAATTCCGCAAAACAATCCCAATAACGTAACGTTGGATAGATTAGCGCTTTTAAATGCGCTAAAACGCGTGAGCGTTTTCTCTAATCCGGCAAGCAGTTTGGTTAAACTTCAACTGTCTGATGAGAAAATTGTGGTTTCGGCTCAAGATATCGATTTCCTTACTTCGGCGGAAGAAACCATTCCTTGCCAGTACAACGGAAACGTGATGAATATCGGCTTCAAGGCGGTTTTCTTGATTGATATTCTTAATAACATTCCTTCTGCCGACATAAAAATAGAATTATCCGACCCGTCGCGTGCCGGGATCATTTTACCGGTTGAAAACGATGAAAACGAAGAAATGCTTACATTGCTTATGCCGATGATGCTTAACGACTAAACCCAAATAATGGAACTTAACCTCAAAAATCCGTTGGTTTTCTTCGATTTGGAAACTACCGGCATAAATATTACCAAAGACCGCATTGTGGAAATTTCGTTGCTAAAAGTGCATCCGAACGGTAAAGAAGAAATAAAATCGAGAAAAATCAACCCCGAAATGCCTATTCCGCCACAGGCAACTGCTATTCATGGAATTACGGACGAAGATGTAAAAGATTGCCCTACTTTCAGGCAGGTTGCCCGCTCATTGGCCGAAATGTTGGAAGGGTGTGATATCGCGGGTTTCAATTCTAGCAGATTCGATGTGCCTTTGCTCGCCGAAGAGTTTCTTCGTGCCGGCGTGGATTTCGATATGAGCAAACGCAAATTTGTGGATGTGCAGATCATTTTCCATAAAAAAGAACAACGCACACTGGAAGCGGCATACAGATTTTATTGCGACAAAGAATTGGCCAATGCGCACAGCGCCGAAGCCGATACAATTGCAACATACGAAGTATTGAAATCGCAACTCGACCGTTATCCTGATTTGGTAAATGATGTGGCTGCGCTTTCGCAAGAATATTCCAGTTTTAATAACAACGTTGATTTTGCCGGGAGATTAATTTTCGACGAAAATGGAGTGGAAGTTTTTAATTTCGGCAAACACAAAGGCAAATCGGTAGCCGAAGTTTTCAGAAACGAACCAAGTTATTATTCTTGGATGATGGATGGCGATTTTCCGCTGAACACAAAACAGGCGCTCACGAAAATTAAATTGCGAGAAATGAATGGTTAACTTATGAAGTATTTTCTGTTTTTTATTGTGTCCTTATTGGTTTTAGCGCTTACCGCTTGCGGTGAAGGAAAAGCCACCACCAACGAAATCAACGAAAGAATACCACGCTCACTCTCTGAAAGAAAACAAAGGTTTACCGGCAATTACAACAAAGAATTCAACGATTTGCAAGAACTGCATATGGTTTCGGCTATCAGTAACGGTATCGCGCCAATGACTTCCCGCGACGACACTTTGGCTTTAAACGACGAACTGGTGAGAATTCCCGATGCTTTGGAATTGTATAAAACTTACGACCTTACTCACTCCATTCCTTTTCTCGTGCCTTCGGCAGCACAATTGTTCATGGATATTGCTCGGAATTTTCGCGATTCGCTTTACAGCAAACAAATACCGCTTCATCGGCTTTACCTGACCAGCGTGTTACGAACCGATGATGATTTATCGAGACTGACGAAAAGGAATATAAATGCCAGCGAAAATTCTACGCATAGGTACGCCACTACATTTGACGTTTCGTGGAAAAGGTTCGAGCAAGTCGATCCTGATTCTGTAAATCGCGTTCCACCCGAACGGTTGAAATTAGTGTTGGCACAAGTGCTTTTCGATTTGAAAAACCAACAACGCTGTTACGTGAAACACGAGCGCAAGCAAGCTTGCTTTCACATAACGGTGAGACAATGATGAAACGCTATTTTATTACACTCGCATATAACGGAAAAAACTACGTGGGTTGGCAAATTCAGCCGAACGGAGTGAGCATTCAGGAAGTTTTGCAGGACGCACTTTCTACCATTTTGCGCGAGCAAATTGAAGTGATTGGCGCGGGCAGAACCGATGCCGGTGTGCATGCCCGAAAAATGATCGCTCATTTTGATTGGATTGGTGAAGATTTTGGCGAAACAGAATTAACAAAGAAATTAAACAGCTTTCTTCCGCACGATATTGTCATCAATAGCATTCACGAAGTATCGGCAGATGCTCATGCCCGCTTCTCCGCCACATCGCGTACGTACAAATATTATTTAACCACCGACAAAGATATTTTTTGCGGTGATACGAAATATCGGATATTCTTTGAACCCGATATCAATGCGATGAATGCCCTTTGTCCTGTGTTAAAGGAATACCGCGATTTTACAAGTTTCAGCAAATTGCATACCGATGTAAAAACCAATAACTGTGTTATCGAAACCGCATATTGGGAACAACACGGAAACGATTTTGTATTTACCATTAAAGCCGATCGGTTTTTGCGAAATATGGTTCGCGCTATTGTGGGCACGTTATTGGAAGCGGGTAGGGGACGGCTCGACGAGCGTGGATTGCGTCGCATTATAGATGCCAAAAACCGACAGGTTGCCGGCGATTCCGTTCCCGGACACGCGCTCTTTTTGGAAGATGTTACGTACCCCGATGATATTTGGGAGTGATTACTTCCTCGTACTCCTCATCGCTTTCACTTTTTTGATGGTTGGGTAGGCAATCATTTTTTTATATTCATCGGTTTCTATTCCGTCAAGTGCTATTTTTCCCGTTTCATTGTGGTGAACGCCCCAACCGTATCGTTTTGTAAGTGGTGAAGCGCGAAAGCAGGGTTGTCCTTTCGAAATGAATTTCTCCCGCTCTTCGGTCAATTTATCGACTTCGATATTATTTTTTAACGCATAAACGAGGAACATTACGTCGTCCGACGTATAATTGTAAGGACTTTCGCTGATCATCTCGTATTGAATGTTGGCAACGGATTTTTCTCCCTTTACCGGTGGAACTTCGCCTGCCACAGCCTTCGAGTCTTCGGCCACTACAATAAACGTATTTGTGTAATTGGTTGAATGAATTTTCATATTCTAATTTTTAATTTCTAACTTCTTATTTCTAAAAACATAACATCCCGCTTCCGACGGATGATCTTGCGCGTAATCGGTAGGTTTTTCATCGCGCAGCAAATGGATGATCATAAAATCACCGATGGCGGCAACAATAAAAAAGATACCGAAAAAAGTAACCGCATACTTTCCGATAATTAATCCGATAATTGCCGGGATTAGGCCGAGGACAATGGCGGGCGCGATTGCTCCGAATTTATAATGTTTTATTTGCAGCGGCTCGGTGCAATGACAATAAGGTGTGAGGTATTTCCAAATAACGCCGAAGCGGATGGAACGGAATCGCTTGTCGGCGAACATGGCGAACGATATCCCGTGTATGAGTTCGTGAAGCACGATTCCGATAAGCATCGCGGCGAAAAACAGGCCGAAATCTTTCATTAGCGTAAAAGGTGTGAAGTCGGTCTGAAAATAGCTGGCGAGTTCATTCTTCCACAAAAGAATGTGCAAGGCCGTGAAAACCACGAATACAGGAATAAGGAGCAATAACCCCAATTTATTGGCTTTTTCTATACTGATGGTTTTCAGCACTTTTTCGTATTCGTTTTCGTTGAGCATACTCGGGTGAATTTCTCGTAAAACAAAAAAACAGCAACTTTGTTTGTTGCTGTTTTGTAATATGATAATGAGAGTGCTCTTTAAGTAGTACTCCCAATAAAGTGCCTAATCGTTCATCGATATCAGGAACTCTTCGTTGCTTGAAGTACGGCGCAAGCGTGTGAGCAGGAATTCCATCGCTTCTACGGAGTTCATATCCGATAAGAAATTGCGGAGCACCCACATGCGGTTGAGCGTCTCTTCGGATAGCAGCAGATCGTCGCGGCGTGTGCTCGAAGCAATGATATCCACAGCCGGGAAAATGCGTTTGTTAGAGAGTTTGCGGTCGAGTTGAAGCTCCATGTTGCCGGTACCCTTGAATTCTTCGAAAATCACGTCGTCCATTTTCGAACCGGTTTCGGTAAGCGCCGTAGCAATTATAGTGAGCGAACCGCCGTTCTCTATGTTACGGGCAGCGCCGAAGAATCGTTTGGGTTTTTGTAACGCATTGGCATCCACACCTCCCGAGAGCACTTTGCCCGATGCCGGTTGCACCGTGTTGTAAGCGCGAGCGAGGCGGGTAATAGAGTCAAGCAGAATAACCACATCGTGGCCGCACTCCACCAAACGACGGGCTTTGTTGAGCACAATGTCCGCAATTTTTACGTGGCGTTCTGCCGGTTCATCGAATGTTGACGCAATAACCTCGGCGTTTACGCTGCGCTCCATATCGGTAACTTCTTCGGGGCGTTCATCGATGAGTAGAATGATCATGTACACTTCCGGATGATTATCGGCAATGGCGTTGGCAATATCTTTAAGTAATACAGTTTTACCTGTTTTTGGCTGTGCCACAATCAACCCTCGTTGACCTTTACCAATGGGTGTGAACATATCCACTACGCGACAAGAAAGATTATCGTTGTGCCCTTTCGTAAGGTTGAATTTTTCATCGGGAAACAGCGGTTTCAAGTGGTCGAACGGAACGCGATCGCGAACGTCATCGGGTTTGCGACCGTTAATTTTGTCCACTTTTACTAAGGGAAAGAACTTTTCGCCTTCCTTCGGCGGACGTATTGGACCTTCTACCACGTCGCCCGTTTTTAAACCGAACAGGCGAATTTGCGATTGCGATACGTAAATATCGTCGGGCGACGACATATAATTGTAATCGGATGAACGCAGAAAACCATAACCATCACTCATGATTTCCAATACGCCCGAAGCGTTCAGGATTCCATCGAAATCGTACGACGGCTCTTTTTCCTTTTGGGGTTGTGGCTGCTGATTCTGATTTTTATTATGCTGTTGCTGTTTGGGTTGAGGCGGGGGAGTTACCGAAATTAAGTCGCGTAGCGATGGCTTTTCGGGCATCACCGGAATTTCTTTTTCTTCGGCAACGGTTGGCGCAACATCTTCTATCGGTTCTTCGGCTACAACGGGTGGCAGGGTGACTGCGGGCGTTGCGCTTTTTCTCTCCTCGTCACGATGTTTCGATGATCTGAAAACCAATTGAATGGGTTTTGAAGGCGTAATTTCCGGTTTTGGGGTTTGCGTTTCTTCTTTTGGCTCTTCGGTTTTCGGAGTTACTTCTTCTTTGGGTGTCTCACTTTTCGGCTTGAGTTCTTTAACGACCTTCTCGTTATGGATTTTCTCTTCCTTTTGGACAGGAGCCTGTTGTTTTTGCTCCGGTTTTTTCTCAACTACTTTATTTTCTTGTTTATGTTGATTTGCTTGTGGCTGCTGTTTTTCCGGATTCGTTTTTTCGGGTTGCGCAGGAGTATGTTTTTTTTCTTGAGGTTTTACGTCAGGTTTTTCGTTTTTGTCGTTCTTAGGATTATTGTTAACTGGTTTTTTGTTTTTTCTATTCGGATGGTTTTTGTTTTGTTGTTTATGTGTCCCTCCGTTTTGGTTCAGGTTTTTTATGCCTGCAATAGCTTGTTCATCAAGAATTTTATAAATCAATTCTTCTTTTTTGTAAGCGTCGGGTCTTCTAATTCCCATTTCTTTGGCAAGGGCGCGTAATTCTGTAGTCAGCTTTTCGTTAAGCTCAATAATGTTATAAGCCATTTAAAAATATGTTGAATGTTTGGATTGTTTTAATATATGAAAATGAGTCCGGTTTTATCGAATAAGACAGTTTTGTTTCCTATCTCGGATAAATGATCAAAAAACTCATGAAAAATTTGAAATTCAAAATAAATAACGAAGTTATGTTATCATTGATTAATCGAAGATTCGGTTACAAAGGTAATCTTTTTTTTAATATAAGGTATGAAGAAAGGTTTTTTTTTGAAAAAAAATGAAACTCTTTCGGGCTGTAGTACGGATTGTGTTACGAACCCGAAAGAGTTGGTTGAATTATTGTACTTGCATGTTGAGTTTATTTGAAGTATCCCTCCTTCGTTCAATCTCGTTTTTAAATAGCAAAGCCCTGCGCCTTTCCAAAGAATTGCCCGATGTGGATGCGTTAAACAAGTTTTCGGCAGTTACCGCCCATTCATAGGCGCTATCCATATCATCGAGCATTTCATATGCTAACGCGATGTTACTGGCCGCCTTTGCTTTATTGAGTTGGCTCTTTTCGTTGTCGTAAAATTGTTTCCAACTGTCGATGGCGTTTTGCCATTGTGCACTTTTAGCATAACTTTCGCCCTCTTTCATTTTTGAATTCGATAAGGTGTAGTACCAACGGTCTTGTTGAATCCAATGTGGTGAGAAAACGCTGGTCATTTTTTCTGCCGCTTTTACAGCCAATTGCTTCATGGCATCCTCGGCAGAAGGCAACATCAGATCGGCATAAGCTCCTTCATCCTGAATATCGAATCCTTCCCAATATAAACTATCTGCATATTGAACGGCAGGAATTCTTCCTTCCATGGTAGGCAAATATACACGCAATATAGAGCTGATTTTTCCGGTCAATCCGGCGTACTTATAGCCTTGTTGTTCGTAAAGCTCGGTTTTATGCGTTTGAATAATGAGTTTATCCAAAGAAATGATGGCGTCAACATTGGTTCTGCTTCTTAGTTCATTCATTTGTTCGGGGAGTAACGGTTTTTCTTGCCAAAATTCGTTATCGGTTCTTAGGGGCCTTTGCGCATATTTCACTTCGTCGAAGTAGTTTTCTTCTCCCATGAATTGCGCCAACGCTTCGGTATAAAAAATAGCTACGCTATCGGATGAGACAGTGATTCTGTCGGGTTGGCTTTTTCCGATAGATTTCAGCATGTGCCCCACGTCTTCGGGTTGTTCGACCACGTTATTGACTATCAGCACCGATTTTACGTTTGTAGGCAGAGTAACTTGCGCCGGTTCGCGCGTTTCGATGGACATATATTTGATTCCCGCACAGCTACTTAATAAAAGCAAAGAGAATACAGCAAAAATAAAAATCGAAGTTTTTTTCATAGAAATCATGAGTCTGTATGTGTTGGTTGGTTTTGTTTATATTTGTTATTATTAAAACGATTAAACAAATTAAATGTTTACTCATTTTACCGATTTCTTTGATATCGCTATCTTTAATAGGTTTAAAAAGCAGAGGTGGAAAATTTAAATAAGCAGTTTTTCTCTTCATTTAATGCCTTCGAGATGAAAAAAATCGTATATTTGCTACTTCCAAAAAAATCAATTTAAACATATAGGAAATGAGTTTTAATATTATTGTATTGGCAAAGCAAGTTCCCGATACGCGAAACGTAGGGAAAGATGCCATGAAAGCCGATGGAACCGTAAACAGGGCAGCCTTGCCTGCCATTTTCAATCCGGAGGATTTAAATGCGCTGGAACAAGCGCTGGGAATAAAAGATGAATATCCGGATTCGAAGATCACTATATTAACTATGGGGCCGGGGCGCGCTGCTGAAATTTTAAGAGAAGGATTGTTTCGCGGAGCCAATGACGGCGTGTTGCTCACCGATCGTGCTTTTGCTGGAGCCGATACCTTGGCAACTTCCTATGCCCTTTCTATGGCTGTGAAGAAAATCGGCGATTTTGATATTATCATCTCGGGCCGTCAGGCCATAGATGGAGATACGGCGCAGGTTGGGCCGCAAGTGGCGGAAAAACTCGGCATTCCGCAAATAACGTATGCAGAAGAGATAGAGAAAATAGACAAGAACAAAATTAAGGTAAAACGCAGGTTGGAAAACGGGGTTGAAGTAGTGGAATGTCCGCTTCCGGTGGTAATCACCGTTAACGGATCGGCTCGCACTTGCAGGCCTCGTAACGCAAAATTGCTGCAAAAGTACAAACATGCTAAAACTGTAACCGAACGACAGGTTGAAAATCTCGATTATATTGACATTTATAATTCACGCCCTTACCTCGATTTGGTGGAGTGGAGCGTTGCCGACGTAAACGCTGATGTAGTTCAGTGCGGATTATCGGGTTCGCCCACCAAAGTGAAAAAAATAGAGAACGTGGTGTTCCAAGCGAAAGAAAGCAAACGTATATCGGATGACGACGTTGAATTAGAAGACTTGATAAAAGAGTTAATTGCAAATCATACAATAGGATAAATATGAACAATATATTTGTATATTTAGAAATAGAAGACGGCATAGTTGCCGAAGTGAGCCAGGAATTGCTTACCAAAGGGCGCTCACTGGCAAACCAATTGGATTGTAAATTGGAAGCTATTGCCGCAGGCACGAAATTGGAAAAAATAGCGGAACAAGTTTTTCCTTACGGAGTGGATGTTTTGCATGTATTTAATGATAATCGGTTATCGCCATACACCACTTTGCCGCATACATCCATTTTGGTAAATCTGTTCAAAAAAGAAGAGCCGCAAATTTGCCTGATGGGCGCTACCATTATCGGGCGCGATTTGGGCCCGCGCGTTTCTTCCGCATTGGGAAGCGGCCTCACGGCCGATTGTACATCGCTCGAAATAGGCGATCACGAAGAAAAAAAGATCGGTAAAAAGTACGAAAACCTGTTGTACCAAATCCGTCCCGCCTTCGGCGGCAATATTGTGGCATGGATCATTAACCCCGATCATCGCCCGCAAATGGCTACCGTTCGCGAAGGAGTGATGAAAAAGGAGATTGTGGATACGAATTATAAAGGCGAGATTGTTGAACACGATGTCAATGATTTCGTTTCCGACGATGATTTTATCGTTTCAATTATCGACCGCCATGTCGAAAAATCGAAAGTGAACATCAAAAACTCGCCCATCATCATATCCGGAGGATACGGAGTAGGTTCCAGAGAGAATTTTCAATTATTGTATGATTTAGCGAATGTATTGGGCGCTGAAGTGGGCGCATCGCGCGCGGCTGTGGATGCCGGATTTGCCGAACATGAACGTCAGATCGGACAAACCGGTGTAACTGTCCGGCCCAAGTTATATATCGCTTGTGGTATTTCGGGGCAAATCCAACACATTGCAGGAATGCAAGACAGTTCGCTGATTATTTCCATCAACAACGATCCGAACGCGCCTATCAACACCATTGCCGATTATGTCATCACCGGCGAAATCGAAAAGGTGATTCCAAAAATGATTAAATATTATAGGAAAAATTCAAAATAAAAGCCCCTCCAACTCCCTCAAAGGGAGCGCCGGGAGTTGAAATTCATTTATAAAAAGTAAAATATTGCCTCTTCTCCTCCACTTGGGGAGGCCGGGTGAGGCTAAAATTTAAAATTATGGCCAATTTTTATACCGATACCCCGCAATTCAAACACTATCTGAATCATCCTTTGATGAAACGAATTGTGGAATTAAAAGAAAGAAATTATCAAGATAAAGAAAAGTATGACTACGCACCGATGGATTTCGAGGATGCTATGGACAGCTACGATAAAGTACTGGAAGTGGTCGGCGAAATCTGTGCGGAAATTATAGAACCTAATGCCGAAGAGGTTGATCATAACGGACCTACGGTTTCCAACGGACGCGTTACTTATGCCAAGCCCACACAGGAAAACATCGATGCTCTGAACAAAGCGGAATTGATGGGAATGGCGCTGGCAAGGAAATATGGCGGATTGAATTTTCCGATGGTCCCTTACATGATGTCGGCAGACATTGTGAGCCGTGCCGATGCGAGTTTCCAAAATATCTGGATGCTGCAGGATTGCGGAGAAACCATTTATGAATTTGCTACCGAAGAACAAAAAGAAGCTTACTTGCCTCGCATCGCCAAAGGCGAGACCATGTCGATGGACCTGACCGAACCCGATGCCGGATCCGATCTGCAAGCGGTTATGCTCAAAGCGTCTTATAATGAAAAAGACGATCAATGGTATTTGAATGGCGTGAAACGTTTTATAACCAATGGCGATTCCGATATTCACCTGGTGCTTGCCCGTTCGGAAGAAGGCACAAAAGACGCGCGCGGGCTTTCCATGTTCGTGTATGACAAAAATGACGGTGGAGTTACCGTTCGTCGCATCGAAAACAAAATGGGCATCAAAGGCGCTCCAACTTGCGAGCTGGTGTTTAAGAACGCCAAAGCCGAGTTAGTCGGCTCACGCCGTTTGGGATTGATCAAGTACGTGATGTCGTTGATGAATGGCGCACGATTGGGAATTATCGCTCAATCGGTAGGAATTTCGGAAGCCGCTTGTCGCGAAGCCTACGATTATGCTATCGAACGTCGTCAGTTCGGGAAAGCCATTATCGAAATGCCGCCGGTTTACGAGATGTTGGCCAATATGCGCGCCAAAACAGATGCTTCCCGAGCTATACTTTACGAAACTTGCCGTTTTGTGGACATGTACAAAATATTAGAAGACATTTCGCGCGAACGGAAACTCACGCCGGAAGAACGCGACGAAATGAAATATTATTCGCGTTTGGCGGATGCTTTCACCCCACTCGGAAAAGGAATGGCCAGCGAATACGCCAATCAAAACGCATACGATGCCATTCAGGTACACGGCGGTTCGGGATATATGAAAGATTACAAGTGCGAACGCTTGTATCGCGATGCGCGTATTACCAATATTTACGAAGGAACGACTCAATTGCAGGTGGTTGCTGCCATTCGGCACGTTACCACCGGCACATATTTGCAAAGGATAAAAGAATATGAGGCTATGCCGGTGGCTCCGGAATTGGAACCTTTAAAACGCGCTTTATCCAAAATGGCTCAAATGTATGAGAAGTTGGTCGAATTGGTTACTAATCCGAAAGACGAGGAATATCTCGATTTCCATGCGCGCAGGCTCGTAGAAAGCGCCGCACATATTATAATGGGACATTTACTGTTGCAGGATGCCAACAAAGAACCCGAAATGTTTCGTCGTTCAGCGGAAGTTTACATTCATTACGGACAAATTGAAGTAATCAAACACTATAATTTTGTTACGAAATCCCGAATGGACGATATCGGTTATTATAAACCTGCTATGGAAGAAGCATAAACAAATTTAATAAATTTAGTTTTAAGGGCGGAAATATAATTATTCCGCCCTTTTTAGTTAAATATAGTTAAATCTGAGAAAAATAATCGGTTTTTCATGCAGCGTTTTTCCCGAAAGTTCATCTATTAAGTAAACCCTGTTCATTATGCATGCATTCCGATTTCTTCTTTGTTTTTCTTTTCTCCTCATTCTCCTGTCGTGTGACGAGAATTCAAATTTATCGCCTTACGATAATCTTTCCACTGTAGTTGACAGTAAATTGTTCGAAAAAACATCCGGTAGCAATTTCACCATTCAATCGGCAATTATCAAAGATGGATTTTTGGAAATAACCCTTGCCGCAAGCGGTTGCAACGGCTCAACTTGGAAAGCAAGGCTCATCGATTCGGGGTTGATAGCAGAATCTTATCCCGTGCAAAGATACGCCAGAATTGAATTTGTAAATGGCGAAGAGTGCATGGCTTATTTAACAAAAACATTTGCTTTCGACTTAAGCCTTTTGCAGGTGCCCGATGCAAATAGAGTAGCTATTAACCTTACCGGATGGAATAATTCATTGTTATATACCTACTGAAATTCGTCAAAAGAGAGCTAAAAATCTATTGTAACGCTTATTTTAACAAAATATTTTTGTTTGTTATCTTTTTTATATTTTTCTTTGCCACGGAAAAACCACCAAACAATTAAAAAGCTAAATAAAATTTGCCTATAAGATCAACATTACTCGAATAAATTAAATTTTACTATTTAAACTTTAAGTAATGGATACATTTTGCACGATGACCGATGAGGAATTGGTTGCATCGTATGCCGAAGGCAATAATGAAGCTTTTGATGTGCTTCTCAACAGACATAAGCAGTCGCTTTATGGATATATTCTCTATACGGTAAGAAATCGCGATCTGGCTGAAGATATTTTTCAGGAAACCTTTATCAAAGCCATTACCACAATTAAACAAGGGCGTTATACCGAAACCGGCAAGTTTCGTGCATGGGTAAATCGCATCGCGCACAATTTAATTATCGATCATTTCCGTCAGGAAAAGAACGAAAATACGGTGTTGAACGAAGAATATGAAGTAGATCTGTTCAATAACCAGAATTTGTGTGATGAAACCGTTGAAGAACAAATGGTAAAAACACAAGTATTGAGCGATGTAAAGAAACTGATAGACTTTCTTCCCGAATCGCAACGCGAAGTGCTTACCATGCGTTATTATCACGATTTGAGTTTCAAAGAAATTGCCGACAAAACCGGCGTAAGCATCAATACTGCGCTCGGCAGAATGCGTTACGCTATTCTCAATATGCGTAAATTGGCCGACGACAATCGGATGATCCTTACATTGAACTGAGTTTCTTCACACACAACTAATTCGTAGCCTAACTTTCCGGGGCTGCAAACAAAAAAAGACCGACTTAAAAAGCCGGTCTTTTTTAGGAAGGAGTCCTCCTCTATGTTGCACACGTATTGTATTACTAAAACCAATGATTTTGTTGTTGTTCTCGAATTAACTTAAACCGCGAGGTTTAAGCGTCGAGTGCGTTATCTACTTCAAAACACGAAGACCGCTAAAAGCGTCAGAAACGGTCGAAACCGTAAATGCAGCCCCAAGTGGTTTTTTGTTCTTGTTCGAAATGGTGTTATCAAACAGTTTACAAAGTTTCAAGCTTCGAAGCATGTAAGAATAGTTTGCCGGAATGGATACCGTGCGCCCTTTTCATTGATACCGTTTCATACAAAATACAAAACGTTGCATTCGATAAAAATTGGGGAACAAAGTTGACATTGCTTGTAATAACCTTTATTTGCCGTTTCGGTGGCTAACGCCACGTCTGCTTTAAATAAACCGGGCAAAAGAATAAGTTTGTAACACAAACTCTTGTTACAACACGATCGACTCAACGTTCGAACAATTTTCCGTAATCGAAATTACTCGAAATTGCATGTGGATAAAACATGGAACTTGTCATCTAAAGAAGAGTTGAATTTTCAAAAAATAAATTTCTCTAATTTTTTCTCTCCGATACGTCTTGAACACAGCTTCAATTTGTTCGTTAAGCTATTTCCAAACTCGGGAAATTCATCCCTGCCATCTTTTTTTCAAGAAAAAGTTCAATAAATCTTTGCAGTAAAACTGCAACCTATTTCTTTCCCTTCGTCTCTACAAAACCTTTTACAATTTTGCATTTATTCCTTCAAATCTCCGAAACTCACGAGTGAGCTTAGAAATCTTCCGGAGATGCAAAAAGGTAGAAGTTTTCATCATACATTGGTAAGCAGTCAAAAAAAATTTATAAACATTATAAAATGTGTAGTCAATTTCAGTAAGCGAAATGAACACGAAGTGCATCTGCCTGCTTTTGACTGAACCAATTTTTTTTAGTGTACAAAATATCAAAGAACTCCTAATATCTTTCGTACGATTTTTCGTACTTCATATTTGTTGTTGTTAGGTCTTGCAAATATAACATTCCAAACAAAGGTTTTGCAAATATTTTCGCTTGAACTTATCAACAAGTTCTTAACAGTTTCTTAACAACTTATCAACAAGTTTTTATTGATTTGAAAAACAGATTATTACTCGAATTTTATCGACTTAGATGGTGTGATTTTCGCAACAAGGTACGATGGGCCGATCATCATAAGTAAAGAAACAATTAAAGTTCCCACGTTAAGTAGTAGAATATACAAAGGATTTAAGTCGATAGGTACGGCGGAAAGATAGTAAGTGGAAGGATCGAGTTTGATGATTTGAAATTCTTTTTGAATGATGCAAATAGCCAACCCGATGATGTTGCCCCACAACATGCCCTGCCCGATAAGGAAAAAAGAAAGGTAAAGAAATACTTTTCGGATGCTGAAATCGCGTGCTCCCATCGATTTAAGTATGCCGATCATATTGGTTCTTTCCAAAATAATGATCAACAGACCGGAGATCATGGTAAATCCCGATACCAAGAGCATCAGAATAAGAATTACCCAAACGTTCATATCGAGTAAGTGAAGCCAATTAAAGATCATCGGATTAATATCTTTGATGGAACGGGCGTAAAGCGCATTTCCAAGCCTGTCGCGATAAGTTGACATCTCAAAGAAAAGGTCTTGCACCGTTCTGTCCAAATTATCGTAGTCTTTAACCAAAACTTCTATTCCGCTCACCATATCTTCATCCCATCCGTTTAAACCGGAAAGTACATCGGATTCTGTTACTACAAAAAGTTTATCGTAATCTTCAAAACTTGTTTCATAAATACCGGATATTTGAAACCTTCTGGCGCGGACAGGATCTTGTACAAAATAAGTGGTGAAATTGTCTCCTAATTTCAATTGCAGCAAATCGGCGATGTGTTTGGAGATAATGGCCTGATTAATTGCAGAAGTGTCATTTGTTTGAATTATCGAGCCTTCGATGAGGTTTGTTTTGAAAAAACTCCAATCGAAATCATCGGAAACGCCTTTAAGTACGACACCCTGAAAATCGTTATCGGTTTTTATGATGCCCGGTTTGGTAATGAATTTCTGAATATGCGCGATATTAGGGTAACTTTCGAGTTTTCGTTTCAAGGTATCGGAAAAGGAAATGGGATTATGTTCGTAAGATGAATTATTATCGAAACCGGTTACCTGAATGTGCGAGCCGAAGCCCACTACTTTGTCGCGAACATTTTTTTTGAATCCCACGATAATACAAACGGCAAGGATCATCACCGCCAAACCCATTGCTATGCCGGCAATGGCAATTTTTATGGCGGGCGATGAAACGCGCTTGTCGTTTTTCTTGTCGCCTTTGTAAATCCGTCGTGCTATAAAAAGTTCGCTATTCATTGTTTTACCAAGTATATTGATAGGCTTCCAGAGCCTTTTCGAGAACGATAATGGCTTTCTCCAAATCAGATTTATCGATGACATAGGCAATTCTCACCTGATTTTTTCCCAACCCCGGCGTAACATAAAATCCCGATGCC
This sequence comes from Bacteroidota bacterium, assembly GCA_023424395.1. Classification (GTDB taxonomy): domain Bacteria; phylum Bacteroidota; class Bacteroidia; order Bacteroidales; family Dysgonomonadaceae; genus JAFADY01. Next base: position 69,701 of record JAFADY010000017.1, read on the forward strand.
GGAGCCATAAAAATAGTTTGGTTTTCATACCTGAAATCCGATAAACACCAGGCGCAAAACTCATCGGCATCGGCCATCGGCAGGCTTGCCAACGCGTAAAACGCGCCCATGGGCATGGGAGCATAAACACCGGGTATTTTATTGAGTTTATCAATCAGAAAATCTCGGCGGCTTTTGTATTCGTTGAAATTGTTCTGCATATATTCTTCGCCGCTATCCAGCGAAGCATTGGCGGCGATCTGCCCGATAAGGGGCGGGCTTAAGCGCGCTTGGCAGAATTTCATCACCGTATCGTGCAGCTTTTTATTTTTTGTTATCAGTGTGCCGATCCTTACGCCGCATTCACTGTATCTCTTGGATACGGAATCGATCAGAACTACGTTTTCCTCAATTTCTTTTAAATGGCAAGCAGATATATACGGTGTATCGCTGTAAATAAATTCGCGGTAAACCTCGTCCGAAAACAAATACAGATCGTGTTTCTTTACTAACAGCCTGATCTGCTCCATTTCGGTTGCCGTATAGACGTATCCGGTGGGATTATTCGGGTTGCAGATAAGGATCCCTTTCGTTTTCGGGTTGATAAGTTCCTCGAATTGTTCAATATCGGGCAATTTAAATCCGGATTCTATGGTGGAAGGGATAGTTTTTATCACCGCTCCGGCAGATACGGCAAATGCCATATAATTGGCGTAAGCCGGTTCGGGAATAATAATTTCATCGCCGGGATTGAGGCAGGCCATAAAAGCATATAACACCGCTTCGGAACCTCCTGCGGTAACTATTATTTCATCAGGAGACAGATTTATATCGAATTTGGCATAATATTTCACCAAATTTTCGCGAAAAAACTTGTAGCCGTCGCTCGGACTGTATTCCAAAACTTTCCGGTCAATATTTTTTATCGCATCAATAGCCACTTGAGGAGAATACAAATCCGGCTGCCCGATATTGAGATGATATACTTTTATTCCACGGGCTTTAGCGGCTTCGGAAAGCGGAGCTAATTTTCGGATGGGGGAAGCGGGCATTTGCAGGCCACGCACAGAAATTTCGGGCATATAACCAATAAATCTTTAAAAAATTCCTCTATTTAAAGGGTTTTAGCTGCAAAGTTAATTAAAAAAATGTGTTTCATGGCTGATGTGTTTTTTGTTTTGTATTTTTGTGGATGTAAAAACTCAAAATAACGATTATGAAAAATCAATTTCTTGTTCTGTTAGTTCTGTTTATCGGTTTTCTTTCGTGCGGAGAAAAGGAAAGTCAAGATAAAGGCCCGTGGAAGTTAGTCTGGGAAGAAAATTTTGACGGTAAAATTTTAGACGAAACTATTTGGTCGAAAATCCCGCGCGCAAAGAGCGATGGGAATAATTTCAGGAGCGATTACGAAGGGCTGTATGTTTTTCAAGACGGAAAACTTGTCTTGCGGGGTTTTCAAAACACGGTTTCGCCAAACGATACGGCTCCTTTTATTTCGGGAGGAGTTTACACCAAAGATAAAAAAACCTTCGGTTTGGGACGTTTGGAAATAAAAGCGAAATTGAATTCCGCGCAGGGAACCTGGTCAACATTCTGGATGTTGCCGAAAGCCGCCGAATGGCCGACCGGAGGACAAATAGACATTATGGAGCGGTTCAACCACGATAAGTTTATTTACCAATCCATATATTCTAATTACGCCACCAATTTAGAGATTAAAGATACGCCTCCGGCGAGTTCGGTTGTCGCGATCAATCCCAACGATTATCATGTTTACGCGATAGAAAAATATCAGGATAGTTTGGTTTTTTATGTGGACGATACCAAAACCAAGATATACCCACGCATTGAAACCGATTTAGAAGGCCAATTCCCGTTTGCCGATCAGGAATTTTATTTGCTGCTTGGTGTTCAATTAGGAAGCAGTTGGGTAGGGGAAATAAATCCTGCCGAGCTTCCGGTGGATATGTTTATTGATTGGGTGAGATTCTATGAAATGAAACCGTCCGAATAATTTTACCGATAAGCCGGGCTGATCCATTTCTCGGCAGGTGCATATTTGCTTTGCGCCGCCCAACGGATGCCGCGTTTTTGGATTTCGAATGCTTCGTATACCTCGAAGTCCTCCATCACGTGCCCGAGCGTTGAATGGAAAATCCTGCCTTTACCGTAATATTTTTTCCACACAACAGGCATAACGGCGCCTTCTATCCAAGGAGCGTCTTTCCCTGAGAAAGTGGTGGTAGCCAGCACTTTTACGTTGGGATCTACGTGCATGTAGTATTGTTCCGAAACCATGCTGAAGTCTTGGAAACCTTTGGTGATTTCATCGTTTTGATCGGTGATGCGAACGCGATAATCGATAATGTTTCCCGGATGCGCCACCCATTGTCCGCCTACCATAAACTGGTATTTGGTACTTTCGCGAAACGAGTCGCCGATGCCGCCATGCCATCCGGCAAAGCCGCAACCGTTTTCAACGGTTTTCAGCAATATCTTTTCTTGCGCCGACGATATTTTACCCATAGACCAAACTTGAATAATTAAATCAAGGGATTCCATTAATTCCTCATTCAAATAACTATCCAGCGTATTTGAAACAATCACCTCTGCGCCTTCGGACTTTAGCCACGGAATAAAAATATCCAACGATTGTTGCGGTTCATGTCCTTCCCATCCTCCGTAAACGTAAAGTACTTTTTTATTCTTTAATGGTGATGTTTTTTCCGGCTTTTGGGCATGGGAAACGCTCGGCAGCAGCGCCACATATAAAAATGATAGAAATAAAAAGTACTTTGTGGGCATGTTATTTGCTATAAAAAATTCTACAAAGGAAACTCATGATTGAACAACCTTTGCTCGGCCAATTTCTCATATTTGGTTCCGGGTGTTCCGTAATTGGCGTAAGGGTATATACTGATCCCGCCACGCGGCGTGAAAATACCGGTTACTTCAATATATTTGGGTTCCATTAATTTAATAAGGTCTTTCATAATGATATTCACGCAATCTTCGTGAAATGCGCCGTGATTGCGGAAACTGAATAGGTACAGTTTCAACGATTTGCTCTCCACCATTTTTATATCGGGAATGTAATCCACACGAATGGTGGCGAAATCGGGCTGCCCGGTAATGGGACAAAGACTGGTGAACTCCGGACAATCGAACGTTACCCAATAATCGTTATCGGGATGTTTGTTATCGAAAGCCTCCAGCATTTCGGGGGCATAGTCTTGTTTGTATTCGGTTTTTTTGCCGAGTTGTTTCAGATGATCGAGATTATCCATTGTTTGCAGTTTATTTTAAATTGTGCGAATGAGGTAGAGCATAAGCAAAATGCTCACGATAAGAATACAAATGGTTATGAGCAGGCTCAATGAAGATGAAGGACGGTAGTCTTCGGCATCGATCCGCTTCTCAACCTTACGGAATTGGATGTACCCGAAAATGGCTACCAACGCTCCGAAAGCTACCATCACTACGCCCACCACGGCAGAGCCGCGGGGATTTGTCTGTGGCGAGGCGTCGCCCACCATCATGGCCATCTGGCGGATAAAAACGGCAAACTTCACGATAACGAAACCGAAACCCATCAGCGAAATGCTGGTGCGTATCCACGCGAGGAACGTGCGTTCGTTGGCCAGATGGTCGTTGGTTTTGGGATTTTTCTTTACCGGTACGTTTTCGTTTGTCATCGCCTGTTCATTCACTCTTATTATAAAGTAACAAAGATAAAAAAAGTTTTCCAATGTAAGCTTGTGGTAAAAAATAGTATTATATTTGTAGAACATTGACAAGGCGCGGTTTTTAGCAGAGAAACGTTAAAACACACCGCTACCGTTGTTAAAACATTTAAATCGAAAAAAATGTTATATCATTATAGCAATTTCAATATGAACAAACGTTCTTCAGACAATTTATGCGTACTATGAAACGAAGAGTATTTAGTGCAAGAAGCATAAAAGGCCGGGATTTTAAGATCAGACGGTTTCGTGTGAACGAAGATACACGAAATTTTTACAACGGTGTTTTTATCGATCTGGGACAACTGGCTATATTTACAGCCAATGTAATCAAGCAGTTTTTCCATCCACCGTTTGAACACAGAGAACTGGTAAAGCAGGGCTTTTTGATCGGTAATAAATCGTTTGCGCTGGTCAGCGTAACCGGTTTTATCATGGGTTTGGTGCTTACCATGCAGATGAACCCGATATTATCGGATTTCGGAGCGGAAACGTTGCTGCCGGGAGTAATTGCCGTGGCTATGGTACGTGAGTTGGGGCCTGTGATAACGGGACTGATTTGCGCCGGAAAGATCAGTTCGGGTATCGGGGCGGAAATTGCCGCGATGACCGTTACCGAACAGATAGATGCGATGGAAGTTTCGGGTACGAAACCACTGGGTTTTGTGGTGGCAACGCGCGTATTGGCAACTACGGTAATGGTGCCCATACTGGTTATCTTTGCCGATGCGTTCAGTATACTGGGCGCGTTTCTGGCGGTAAATATTTTCGAAGATACAAGCAGTACGTTGTTCATTAATCGTGCCTTCGGCATGTTGGGTTTCAAAGATTTGTTGCCCGCAACACTTAAAACGGTGTTTTTCGGGTTTTTCATCGGCCTGATAGGTTGTTACAAGGGTTATAACGCCGGAAGGGGAACCGAATCGGTGGGACAAGCGGCCAATTCTGCGGTAGTGGCTTCGTCGTTGACGATATTCGTGATCGATTTGATATTCGTTTTAATTACCAATATTCTGTAAGATGGCCGAAGAAAGAGAAGAAGTAATTGTTGTAACGGATCTGTACAAATCGTTTCTCGATAAGCACATTCTCATGGGAATCGACCTGAAGCTGCACCGCGGTGAGAACCTGGGGATCGTAGGAAAATCGGGTATCGGTAAATCGGTATTGACGAAATGTATCGTGCGTTTGATAGAACCCGATGCCGGTAACATCAACGTACTGGGTACCGATGTGCTTGCTTGTAACTCTGACGAGTTGAATGAGATACGGAAAAAGATAGGATATTTGTTTCAGGGTGGGGCGCTTTACGACTCGATGAGCGTACGCGAAAATATGCTTTTCCCCATCCGAAGGACGCAGTTTGTGGACAAAAAACACGACTCGGAAGAACTCATTGAGCGTTCGCTCAGAAGTGTGGGCTTGCTGGACGCCATCGATAAAATGCCGGCAGAACTATCCGGGGGGATGAAAAAGCGTATAGCGCTGGCGCGCGCGCTCATTCTTCGCCCCGATATCATTTTGTACGACGAACCCACCACGGGGCTCGACGCGGTGACTTCGGGAGAGATCAGCGAACTCATCCTCAAGATACGCGAAGAGTACAACACGGCATCCATTATCATTACCCACGATATGAAATGCGCGAAGATCGCCACCGACAGCATCAAGATCATGAAAGAAGGCGATTTTATGGTGGAAGGCACTTATGATGAGCTGAGCCACAGCGATGAAAAGGAAATCAGGGATTATTTTATATAAAACACAGAAACAACAAGACTCATAACAATATGAAAAAACAAAGAAGAGCATTACGATTAGGTATTTTTATCGCCGCTTCACTGATACTGTTTGTGGTGGCGATCTATTTGATTGGAAGCCAGGGCAACCTGTTCTCTTCCACTACCGACTTGCATTCCTCTTTCAAGGATATACGCGGTTTAACGGTGGGCAATAACGTGCGTTTTGCGGGGATCAACGTGGGTACGGTAAAAGATATCCAGATCGTTTCGGATACGTCGGTGGTCGTTACCATGTCGGTTCGCGACAAGTACACCGAATTTATTTTCAAGAATTCAACCGTGGAGATCGGACAAGAAGGATTAATGGGCGGAAAGATCGTGCTTATTTCTTCGGGTACGGCGGAAACCGGACAAGTGAAAAACGGCGATTACCTGTTGGTGAAGGAAGGGATGGATATTCAGGGAATGATAGCGCAGGCGCAGGTGATGCTTGAAGAAGCTACCGGAACCGTGGCCAATTTGCGTTCGGTAACCGGAAAGATAGATGAAGGCAATGGCGATATCGCCCGCTTGATCAACAGCAACGACATGACCACCCAATTGTCCATCACCACGCGCAGGTTAAACAGCTCCATGTCGGACCTGAACAATATCACGCAAAAGATAAACAGCGGACAAGGCGATGTGGGAAGGTTGATCAACGATAATTCCATTACAACCCAGTTGGAGGGCATCATGGCTAATCTGAACGAGACATCGGTAAAGGTGGATGAAGCAGTGGGCGGTTTACAACAAACGGTTCACACCATTAACAATGGCGATGGCGTTTTACCCAGGTTACTTCACGATAAAGAGTTGGGATTGAGCGTTGATACCGCTATCAACAGGGTAGATCAAGGCGTTTACGAAGTTACCCGCGCGGCCAATACCATTGCCGACAGCTGGATATTCAGGCTGTTCTCAAAAAAGAAAAAGAACAACGAGGCCACTCCAACCCAGCCTGCCACACAAGTAAACCAACAACCCAAAGAATACACCGTTGAGCCAGGAGACACCATTGTGGTTCCTGCCGATGAATCGCAAAATCCGGAAATATTAAAGAAGGAAAATTAAAATTCGTGAACATATTTACACGGACATTGTTATATTGATAGTTTATTTATTTTTTTAAAAAAATTATTTATTATGGGAATTTTATCTTGGATTATTTTAGGCTTAATAGCAGGAGCTATTGCAAAAGCCATTCGCCCGGGGGCTGACCCAGGAGGCTGGATAGTAACTATCTTAATTGGTATTGTAGGCGCCATTGTAGGCGGATGGATCGGTTCTGCCCTTGGATGGGGAACGGTTGATACTTTCAATATCCGCACCTTGTTGCTTGCTATCGGCGGCGCTATTTTAGTGCTTTGGATTTATGCAATGCTAAGAAAGAGATAGTTTATTTAACGATTAGATAAACATAATCTTCAAAAACACCTTCATTATTGAATGGTGTTTTTTTTATTTATCCTTTCTCCAGCAGGGAGAGAATGATCTTTTCTTCGTTGGCGAGGTCGGTGCGGTTATCGTTCACCTCAATTTTATCCAATTCGTCGTAATAATCCTTTAGCGAGCCGCTCTCGTAAAGGCTGATGATGAGCGGATGCACATAATATTTTTTGCACACGGCGCGTGTGTTTCCCAGGTGTTCGGCCACCTTGTCGAGCGCTTCCACCACCTTCTTTTTCTGTTCGGTCTGCGTTTCGGCGCTTCCCAACTCTTTCAGCGCCAGAAAAGCGTTTACGGTTCCCGCCCACGTGCGAAAATCCTTCGCGGTGAAATCGCTGCCGCTGATCTCGCGAATGTAATCGTTCACCATACCCGAGTCGATGGACTGCCGTTTATCGTCTTCGTCATAATACTGAAATAGTTCCTTGCCCGGAATTTCTTTGCATCGCTGTACGGTGCGGGCAAGTTTCGGATTTTTGAGGCTGATGTCGTGATGAACACCTTTCTTTCCTTTGAAAGAGAATTTAATGGTGCCGCCTTTTACATCGATGTGTTTGTCTTTAAGAGTGGTGAGGCCGAAAGAGCCGTAGAGTTTCTCGTAAATGTTGTTGCCCACGCGGATATTGGTGCGCTCCATGAGGCTGATAACGGTTGCCAGCACCTTTTCGCGCGGAAGTCCTTTGCGGGCGAGGTCTTTTTCTACATGCAGGCGAATTTGCGGTAAGGCGTGGGCGAACTGTATCATGCGGTAATACTTGCTGTGGTTGCGGAGCGCCACCCATGCCGGATGATACCGGTACTGCTTGCGCCGTTTGGCATCTACGCCCGTAACCTGCAGGTGCCCGTTCTCCAGGGCGCAGATCCACACATCTTCCCACGCGGGAGGGATAACAAGTTTTTTAATCCGCTCCAGCACTTCGTTTTCCTTTATTTCTTTCCCCTCCAGGTAGTAACGGAAATTCTTGCCTTTTTTCTCGCGTGAGATGCCCGATGTGCCGTTGTCGGACACGTACACGAGGTTAACGGCTTTGGCCGTTTTTTCGGGATCGTTGAGTATTTTGGCTATTTTTTTGGGCGATATCTTTTGGATGATCTCTTCCACCGGATTTGCTTCTTGCATAATGTATATTTTGTTTGGATAATGTGCATAGATAAAACAGTTGAGGCGATGCGTTGGTTCGTTTATCGATCTATTTAAAAAAAGATTGAAATTTGTCGATAAAAAATTGCTTTATTTTTTGGATAATTCAATAGTTATCATTAACTTGCGATGCTCTTGCCTACTGCGGCGGCTTAGGCTCCATGTGAACACTGAAAGAACGAATGTGCGTGGTGAAGAAGGGTATGTCCCCCATTAAGAAAGGCGTGTTTCCCATGAAGAACGATAAGTCCCCCGTGCAGAGAGGCGCGTCCCCCGTAAACAAGGTTGTGTGGGCGGTGAAGAAGAGCATGTGAGCAATGGTTCTCTTCATGTGGGCGGTGAAGAAAGCCGTGTGTGTATTGAAGAAGCACGTGTGAGCGGTGAAGAACGCCGCGTGCGTTGTGAAATGTTGCGTGTGAGAAGTGAAGAATGACGTGTGCGTTGTTTTTTGCATCCCGACGCCAACAAGATGAATGAATCTTAAAATTTTAAACTTATGAGAAAATTTAGATTACGACAGGCGGAGTACCCACATGTGGGCCTTGCCATGAAAGAGAGTTTTACGCGCGATAAGGCCGATTTTCTGACGCATGAGAGGGAATTCGGGGGGAAGGTATTCTATATTTATTCAACGAAAGTTAATGGAAAAAAAGTAATCATGAACCCTGATGTTATTGAAATTCGGAAAGAGATTGATCGGCTTGAAAAATAAGGTATACGACTTCCTCGCCACCGGCTTTAACCCCTCCGCTCGTTCCTCGCTCGTCCCCTTTAAAAAAAGGGGACTGTAATTTAGGGCACGAGTTACACCAACGAAAAAATAAAGGGATTCCTCCGGTTAAGAGGATCCCTTTGTTATTGCTGTTTTCAAGCAGAAAACTTATCCTTCCAATACCGGCAAGTCGGTGGTTTCGATCACCTGTTTAAATCGTTTGATATCGTCGCGGATTATTCGTTCCAAGGCTGGCGTAAAGAGTTTCGCAACGCCTGCGCCCAGGTTTCCGGCGGGGGCATCGTAAGAAATGGTTACCTGAATTTGCGTTCCCAAGTCGCCGGCATCCACAAAACGCACCAAGCCGGTGTTTTCTACCTGAGAATCGGGCATGCTTTTCCACTTGATGGATTCGTTGGGAACATCGGAAGTAATTTCGCACTTCCACTCCAGGTTGCCCAATCCGCCGGGGATCCTTGCTTTCCATACGGAATGCAGGTCGCTCAATTCGCGAACCGATTCGAGGTGTTTCATAAAAACGGGCAGGTTTTCGAGTTTGCGCCAGTAATTATACACTTCTTCGCGCGGCTTGTTCACGATCACATCGGTTTCTACCAATACGCGGTTGTGCGCCGAGGTGCCGTCCACATCCAACGCCTTGTACAGCGGGCAATATCCTTTGCTGGCCCTGTACACGAGCGCGCCGCCGAGCAACGCCTTAAACAATTTGTTTCGGCCTGAAAAAGCTTTGGAGAAAAGCCATAGTCCTGCTACGAAGGAGAGCGCCCGTTCGGCATTGCCTACATTTCTCTCGTCGTTTTCATTGAATACGTAATCTTTAATTTTCATCGTTTTTGTTTTTATTGGGGAAAGCAATTTCGTTTGCTTCCGGGGTTATAATAATCTGTTTTTATTTACAAAATCGTTGCAAGAGGTTCTTATTATATAGAACATGAGGCGAGGGGTTTTTGTTTGGGGAAAGGGGGGAAATAGTTATGAGTTATGAGCTTTGGGGTTTGAGATTTGAGGTTTGGGGTGTGCGGTGATGTGATGTTGGGTGAGGGATGTTGGGTGAGGGATGTTGGGTGATGGGTGATGGGTGATGGGTGATGGGTGATGGATGATGGATGATGGATGATGGATGATGGATGATGGGAGATGGGAGGTAAAAGCATTAGGTATTTTTGATACTTTTTCTGATTTTGTTGCGCCGATGGATGTCTTGATGCAAAAACTTGCCGAATAAAGCATTTTCATTATCTTTGTAACCCAAAATAAAAACCCGTAAAAAACTATGTTTGAAAATTTAAGTGACAGGCTCGAAAGGTCGTTTAAGATACTGAAAGGTGAAGGACGGATCACCGAAATTAATGTTGCCGAAACGCTGAAAGATGTTCGTCGCGCGTTGCTCGATGCCGACGTGAACTATAAAACCGCCAAAGATTTTACCGAAACCGTGAAGCAAAAAGCCCTCGGACAAGACGTGCTTACCGCCGTAAAACCCGAGCAGTTGATGGTAAAGATCGTTCACGACGAGCTCGCAACCCTTATGGGCGGCACCGCAACCGATATTAACATTAAAGGCAATCCGGCCATCATTTTAATGTCGGGCTTGCAAGGTTCGGGAAAAACCACGTTCTCGGGCAAGCTGGCAAATATGCTGAAATCCAAGCGTGGAAAAAATCCGTTGTTGGTTGCCGGAGACGTTTATCGCCCCGCCGCTATTGAGCAGTTGAAAATTCTCGGCGAACAGATAGGTGTTCCCGTTTATTTTGAAGAAGACAACAAAAACCCGGTAAAAATCGCGCAAAATGCCGTTCAATACGCGCGTCAGCACGGAAAAGACTTAGTGATCGTCGATACCGCCGGACGTTTGGCCATCGATGAGCAGATGATGAACGAGATCGCGGCCATTAAAAATGCCGTAAATCCGCAGGAAATTCTTTTCGTGGTGGATGCCATGACCGGACAAGACGCGGTGAACACGGCAAAGGAATTTAACGAACGTCTCGATTTCAACGGAGTTGTTCTTACCAAGTTAGATGGAGATACCCGCGGTGGCGCGGCGCTTTCTATTCGTTCGGTAGTGAACAAGCCGATTAAATTTGTGGGAACAGGCGAGAAATTAGACGCCATCGATGTTTTCCATCCCGAACGTATGGCCGACCGTATCCTCGGTATGGGCGACATTGTTTCGCTGGTTGAAAAAGCGCAGGAGCAATACGACGAAGAAGAGGCACGCCGTTTGCAAAAGAAAATCGCTAAAAATCAGTTCGATTTCAACGATTTCATCGCTCAAATTCAGCAAATCAAAAAAATGGGTAACCTTAAAGACCTGGCATCGATGATTCCGGGTGTGGGTAAGCAAATCAAAGATCTGGATATCGACGACGACGCGTTCAAAAACATCGAAGCCATCATCCGTTCCATGACACCTTCGGAGCGTACCAATCCCGAAATCCTGAACGGAAGCCGTCGCGCACGCATCGCAAAAGGAAGCGGCACCAATGTGCAGGAAGTGAACAACCTCATCAAGCAATTCGACCAAACCCGCAAAATGATGCGCACCATGACTACCGGCGGTGGAAAACAGATGATGAAAAATATGAGGAGACGTTGAAAAATTTGATGTCTAATATTTGACGTTTGACGTTTTTGTGGATTGTGAATAGATATAATGCATTACACTTTTATTATATAACAATCATAAAACACTTAAACTATGGCAACAATTAAAAGATTTGAAGGTTTAGAAATTTGGAAAGATGCTCGTATTTTGTGCAAACAAATTAGAGTATTGATTTTCAAAAACTCCTCATTTTTAAAAGATTTTGCATTGAAAGACCAAGTGTCTCGCGCTTCCGGCTCAATTATGGATAATATAGCAGAAGGTTTTGGAAGAGAAGGCAATAAAGAATTTATAAATTTACTGTCTTATGCCGGTGGTTCTTGTAACGAAACCAAATCTCAACTCTATCGTGCCTTTAATTTTGAGTATATTGCTGAAAACGATCTAAATCAGACATTTGAGCAAATAGAAAAACTCTCAGCAGGAATAAAAGCATTTATGGCCTACCTTAAAAATTCCGAGATAAAGGGAAATAAATTTAAGAAATAAACGTCAAACGTCAAATTTAAAACATGCAATTAATCGACGGAAAGGCCGTTGCGGCTCAAATAAAAAAAGAAATCGCCGACGAAGTGGCACATATTAAAGCCAATGGCGGAAAAACGCCGCATTTGACGGCTGTGCTTGTTGGGCACGACGGCGGCAGCGAAACGTATGTTGCCAACAAAGTGAAAGCGTGCGAAGAAGTGGGCTTTAAATCAACGCTTATTCGTTATGAAGACGATGTTACCGAAGAAGAACTCCTCGCTTGCGTGGAACGCTTGAACAACGATGCCGATATCGACGGATTCATAGTGCAACTACCGTTGCCCAAATATATTTCGGAAGACAAAATTACCGAAGCCATCGACCACCGCAAAGACGTGGACGGCTTTCATCCCGTGAACGTGGGGCGCATGTCGCTCGCTCTGCCCTGTTTTCTTTCGGCTACGCCGTCGGGAATCGTAGAGTTATTGCGCCGATACGAAATTGAAACAAAAGGCAAACATTGCGTCATTCTCGGGCGAAGTAATATCGTGGGCAAGCCCGCTGCCACGCTTATGATGCAAAAAGGCTATCCGGGCGATTGCACGGTAACGGTTTGCCACAGCCGTACCAAAAACATCAAAGAAATCTGTTTGCAGGCGGATATTATCATTGCCGCGCTGGGCGTTCCCGAATTTCTGAAAGGCAACATGGTAAAAGAAGGCGCCGTGGTTATTGATGTGGGCACAACGCGCGTGCCGAGTAACAAAACCAAATCGGGATTCAAACTTACGGGCGACGTAGCTTTCGACGAAGTGGCGCCCAAATGCAGCTACATCACGCCCGTTCCGGGAGGCGTGGGGCCAATGACGATTGTATCGCTGATGAAGAACACGTTGTTGGCGGGAAAGAAAGAAATTTATAAATAAGCCATAAAAAAACGAACACAATAAGCGCGCATTTTGTTTTATTTTAGCATTTAAAAACCAATTAATATGAAACAAGTATTTTTTATTGTGTTATTTTTATCGTTTTTGGTAACATCCTGTACACAAAACAAATCAACAAAAACAGGCCGGTCATCAGACACATTGCTCACTGAGACTCCCGGAGAAGTTGTGTCTTCAACAGAGAAAGAATGTTATTCGGGAGTTGTAGGAAGAGACTCCGTTAGTTTTGAAATGAATCGCGAAGGCGATCAATTCAAAGGATTTCTTTTTTACAACAGGTACGAAACCGACAGTTCCATTGGAGAATACAACGGTACTATTTCCGGAGATACCATAAAAGGTGTTTTCGATTTTATGTCGGAAGGAATGATCTCGAAGATCGATAAATATTTTCTCGTTAGAGATGGGAAATTGTTGGAAGCTATCGGCGCGCTTAAAGATGGAGATAATGAATATACACTCGTTTTCGAAAATCCTGCGGAACTAAAATATGGGGAGTCTTATATTTTAGAAAAAATCGACTGTCCTGCAGAACTTATTTCCGAAAAAGACAAGAGAATTTATTACAATTTAAAGTAAGCGCCAACGTTGAAATTATATCGTCTCCAAAGCCGAAAACTTTGGAGATTTTTTATGTTCAAATGTTAAAAACAGTTGTAATTGATAATTATGCTTTTTTATTTATCGATTCAATTTACTGATCTGTCGATTTTACTCTAAAAAAACTTTAAATTAGAACGTTACTTTATATTATTTCGGTAAATTTGGAGAAAATTTAGAGCGCATAATGAGTAAAAGAACCAAAATTATACTTTTTGTAGCTATCGGCTTATTCATTCTCGGGATGGCTTTTTTTCCAAAAATAAAATCATCATTTTCTTCCAATACAAAACAAACGCAGGAAGCGCCGCGAGGCGGCGGTGGTGGTGGTGGTGGTGGTGGGGGCGGTCGCCAACCTCTGGTGGTAAACGCCATGATCATTGAATCTCAAACATTGAATGATGTTTTCAGGACAAAAGGTATTTTGCTTCCTGATGAAGAGGTGAATTTAACTTTTGAAACGTCCGGAAAAATAACCAATATATATTTCAGGGAAGGTTCTTACGTGAGAAGAGGAGCTTTGCTTGCCAAAGTAAACGATGCCCCTTTACGGGCCGAATTGAAAGGGTTGCAAACGCAATTGCCTTTGGCGCAAGACAGGGTTTACCGACAAGGTACCTTGCTTGAAAAAGACGCCATCAGCCAAGAAACTTATCAAACCGTAACTACGGAACTGGAAAAACTGAAAGCCAATATCGATTTGGTAAAGTCAAGAATAGCCCAAACCGAGCTCAGAGCGCCCTTCGATGGCATGGTAGGCTTGCGGCTTGTGAGTAACGGAGCATACGCATCGCCTTCGGTTGTTCTTACGAAACTCACAAAAATATCTCCGCTGAAAATTGAATTTTCGATGAACGAGAGCCAAGTGGGACAAATTATTCCGGGTACCCCCTTGTCTTTTACATTGGATAATGATTTGGAATCCTATACCGCAGAAGTATATGCGGTTGAATCGCAATTAGACAGACAAACACTTTCGTTAAAAGCGCGCGCGCGTTATCCGAATCCAGGTGGAAAACTCAAACCCGGTTTATCCGCTTCCATCGAAATACGATTGAACGAAATTCCAAATGCCATAGTAATTCCCGCCATATCCAGCATTGCCGAGATGGGGCGCGATATTGCTTACGTTTACAAAGACGGCAAGGCCAAAGAAATAGCCATTAAAAAAGGATTAAGAACTTCGTCATCGGTTCAGATCATTGAGGGGCTTGCCATTGGCGATACGCTGCTCACAACGGGTGTTATGCAGCTCAGGGACGGCATGCCCGTTACAATAAGTGAGATAACTCCAAACCTGATAAATTGATAAAATGAATTTATCCGAATTAAGTGTTAGACGTCCGGTACTTGCAACGGTTTTTGTACTGATTATCATCATTTTCGGGATAATCGGATATACAAGCCTGCCTGTGCGCGAATATCCCAACGTAGATAATCCAATTATTTCGGTAAGCGTTTCTTATCCGGGAGCCAATGCCGAAGTGATTGAAAACCAAATAACGGAGCCGTTGGAACAAAATATCAATGGGATACCGGGCATCCGATCGTTGATGAGCCAAAGCAGCCAAGGTTCATCCCGTATTACGGTGGAATTCGAGTTGAATGTGGATATGGAAACCGCCGCTAACGATGTACGCGATAAAGTTTCCCGCGCACAACGATACCTTCCGCGCGATGCCGATCCGCCAACCGTATCAAAAGCCGATGCCGATTCGGAACCGATTATGCAGATCGTTATTCAAAGCCCCACAAGGTCTTTACTCGAGTTGTCGGAAATTGCAGATCTAACCGTCAAAGAACGCCTGCAAACGATTTCCAATGTGAGCGCGGTGGATATTTGGGGCGAAAACAGATATTCCATGCGTCTGTGGCTCGATCCGGTAAAAATGGCGGCATATAACATAACTCCCATGGATGTAAAGAATGCTTTGGACAGGGAAAATATAGAACTGCCGGCAGGAAGCATTGAGGGCGACCATATTGAGCAATCTATCAGAACAATGGGGTTGATGCAAACTCCCGAAGAATTTAACAATTTAATTATCGTTGAAGACGATTACAGAATCGTCAGGTTTCGTGATGTAGGTTTTGCCGAACTCGACGCCGAAAACAGGAAAAACATTCTGCGCCGGAACGGTATACCCATGGTAAGTTGTGTAATAATCCCTCAGCCCGGAGCCAATCATATTCTGATCGCCGATGAGGCGCGAATGCGCTTGGAGCAAATGCGGAAAGATTTGCCCGATGATGTGAATATTGATGTTGCCTTCGATAACACGCGTTTCATCCGCGCTTCAATAGGCGAAGTTCAGTCCACGGTAATTATTGCCTTTTTATTGGTTGTATTTATCATCTTTGTTTTTCTAAGGAACTGGAGGGTTACGTTAATTCCCACCTTGGTAATACCCATATCTTTGATCGGTATTTTCTTTGTGATGTATTTAGCGGGATTTTCCATAAACGTATTATCCATGTTAGCCGTAGTACTGGCGGTGGGTTTGGTGGTTGACGATGCCATTGTGGTAACGGAAAATATTTATTTGAAAGTAGAGCAGGGCATGACTCCCGAACGGGCATCCATCGAAGGTTCGAAGGAAATTTTCTTCGCGGTAATTTCTACAACCATCACACTTGTGGCTATCTTCTTTCCCATCGTTTTTTTGGAAGGGATGACAGGCCGTTTGTTTCGTGAATTTAGTATTGTAGTTTCGGGAGCCGTTATTATATCGTCTTTCACCGCACTGTCTTTTGTGCCTATGCTTACATCGAAACTCTTGAAAAAACGAAGAAAACACAGTAAATTCTATAACAAAACCGAAAGTTATTTTGAATCGATGAATGCATTTTACAGTAAATCGTTAACCTCGTTTTTATCTCGTAAATGGTTTATATTTCCTATAATAGCGGTAGCGTTTGTGTTTATTGTCATTTTTTGGAATATAATTCCTGCGGAAATGGCTCCGCTGGAAGACCGTTCGGCCATAACGGTAAGGACTTCAGCGCCCGAAGGCGCCACTTTTGAGTTTACGAGAGACTACACGACCAACATTTCGTTCATTGCCGATTCCGTTGCTCCCGAAAGGGAATCCAATATAAATATTATTCGGGGCGGATTCGGGATGGTTCGTTTGGTGCTGCCGGATATGAAAGAGCGCGAAAGAAGCCAAATGGAAATTGCCGACGCATTGTCGCGCGCCGTGAGAAATGAAACTGCCGCACGCGCTTTTGTTCAGCAACAATCTACTTTCGGCGGTAGGCGAGGGGGGATGCCCATTCAATATGTATTGCAAGCTCCTAACATAGAAAAACTGGAAGAGTTTATTCCTCCTTTCATGGAAAAAGTTAGTCACAGCCCTTATTTTCAGATGTCGGATGTGAATTTAAAGTTTACCAAACCCGAAACCCGAATTGTTATCGATCGCGATAAAGCGGCGTTGTTGGGCGTTAGTACGCGTGATATCGGGCAAACGCTTCAATATGCATTGAGCGGCCAACGCATGGGATATTTTTACATGAACGGGAAGCAGTATCAAATTCTTGGAGAAATTAATCGCCAACAGCGTAACACGCCGCTCGATCTAAAAACCATCTATTTGAAAAACATGACGGGGCAAATGGTGCAAATGGACAACCTTGTAAAATTGGAGGAAACGGTTGCCCCGCCACAATTGTACCGCTATAATCGTTTTAATTCGGCAACCGTTTCGGCGGGCCTTGCTCCAGGATATTCTCTGGGCGAAGGGCTGGAAGAAATGGACAGAATTGCCGATGAGGTGCTTGACGATACTTTTAGGACTGCGTTGGAAGGCGAGTCGCGAAATTTCCGAGAAAGTTCGTCGAGTTTGTTATTTGCTTTCGGATTGGCCATTTTGCTTATATTTTTGGTCTTATCGGCTCAGTTTGAGAGCTTTAAAGATCCTTTTGTCATTATGCTTTCCGTGCCGCTGGCGGTATTCGGCGCCATGTTGTTCATGTGGATATTTGGCGTAACCATGAATATTTACAGCCAAATCGGGATTATTATGCTTATCGGCTTGGTTGCCAAGAACGGAATTCTGATAGTTGAATTTGCCAACCAACGCCAAGGTGCCGGATTGGAAAAGTTCGCTGCGGTTTTGGATGCTGCTGTACAGCGTTTACGCCCGATCTTAATGACAAGTATTTCCACCATCCTCGGATTAATTCCTCTTGCTCTTGCAACCGGAGAAGGCGCCAACGGGCGCATTTCGATGGGGATCGCTGTTGTGGGAGGGCTGCTCATCGCCACATTATTAACGCTTTTTATTGTGCCTGCCATGTACATGTATTTATCAACCGATAGAAAAGGAAAAAATGAAGAAGCTGTTAAATTTGAGTAGATTTTTTAGTGTTCTTTTAGGCTTATCGCTCTCCGCAGGAGTAAATAGCCAGGTTGTAATGGATTTGTCCGATATGATACGGATAGGTTTGCAGAATAATTACGATTTAAAGATCGTGCGTAACGAACAGCAAATATCCGATAACAACGTAACGTTGGGGAACGCGGGATTTTTGCCCTCTGTGGATTTAAATTCAGGATATTCTTTTCGGCAAAATAATTCGGATCAGATTCCGGCGGATGGAAGTGAAGCAGTCTCCACACGAAATTCAAATACATCGGGTTTAGACGCAGGCGTAAATTTGAATTGGACTATTTTCGACGGTTTCAGGATGCAAACCAATTACGACAAATTGCAAGAGTTGAGTACCGTTGGAGAATATAATACAAGGTTGACATTGGAAAATTTTATTGCCGATATTGCTGCCGAATATTATAATTTCGTTCAACAAAACCTGAGGATTAAAAATTTGCGTCACGCCGTTAATTTATCCCGAGAACGTTTGAGGATCGTTGAGGCGCGTTATCAGATCGGTTCGCTTTCGCGATTGGATCTACAGCAGGCTCGCGTGGATTTTAATACAGACAGTTCGCAACTGGTGCAACAGTACGAATTGCTGCATACCTCACGCACCAATCTGAACGAGTTGATGGGAATGGTTGAGGTTGAACAGCCGTTGATCGTACCCGATACAACCATTTTTAACAACGAATTACTGAGCAGGTCACAACTTTTCGCCGATATGATGGAATACAATACATCGTTGATGCTCGTGGAAAAAAATAAAGTGTTGAGTGAACTCGACCTCAAAATATTGCAAAGCAGAAATTATCCTTATCTGGCGCTTAACGGCGGATATGGTTTCAGCCATTTTAATTACAACAAAAGTACTTGGGACAGACAGCGATCGTGGGGGCCAAACATAGGAATAACACTCGGTTATAACATCTTCGATGGATTTAATAAATCGCGAGAACAGAAAAACGCGCAAATAACAATCGACAACCGACAGTTGGAAATAGAAAGGCATAAACTTGCTTTGCAAAGCGATTTCTCGATTATGTGGATGGCTTATCAAAACAATATTTTGCTTACCAATCTCGAGAGAGAAAGCTTGGAAAACGCTCAAATAAATTATGAAATTGCCATGGACAGATACAAATTGGGCGATCTGTCGGGAATTCTGTTGCGCGAAGCGCAGGTTAGCCTGCTCGAAGCCGAACAACGCTTACTCACGGCCCAGTACCGTACAAAACTGTACGAAATTTCATTGCTTCAAATTAGCGGCCGGATAGGGGAATATTACGGGCAATAAATTCAAGTAATTTTAAAAAGGAGAGGCTGTCTCAAAGTAAGGTTCCATTTTCATTTTGTAATGTTGAACGAAGTGAAACATCTATATTGTCAATCTAATTAGATTCTTCATTTCGTTAAAACTCCATTCAGAATGACAATTTGATAGCAAATTTTACTTTTGAGACAGCTTCTTTATTTTGAGCCACAAGCGAGATTCGAACTCGCGACCGACGCGTTACGAATGCGTTACTCTACCTACTGAGCTATTGTGGCGATCGGAACTGCAAAATTACAAAATTCCCGCGAAAAAATATATTATTATTTTCTGTTATCGTAACTGATCGAGGTTTATTTCACGTATTAACTTATCCTGCAATACATATAAGCTTCCGTTTCTGAAAAACATATCATATTTATTGTCGATTTTCATTAAAGGTATGTTTCTGTTGTTTACAATATACGCGCTGTTACTGGCGCCTTGCAAAAGATGAAAATCTCCCAAATCCAATGTATGGGTGAAAACCTGGTCTTTGTCGTAAACGAGAGAAACCTGCAAACTATCGTTTACGGATAAAACACGATTTTTATTGGTAAAAACATAATTCATTTGCGGATTTATTTCCAATACGTCTACAAAAGATGAATCGGGTTGTCTCACAAAAACTCCCGATTCAATAAAAGCCTCCAACTCTTCGTCTTCGGTTAAATCCATTACTTGTTCTTTCAGCAACGCGCCGTTGCTTAAAGAATAAGTGGCGATCTTGTTTTCAAAAACAATAAACAACACATTGTTTATTACCTGGAAATTACGAATGAATTCTTTCTTTTCGGGGATAAGGTTCATATACAACTGATTACCCGTGAATTTATTGAAAGCGGCGAAGTACGGATCGCCGATCATGGAAAAGTCCCCGTTATATTTAGCATATCCTCTGTTGATCATGTAAATGGTGGAATCGATGGCGAACAACGATGATTTGGAAGTTGTTTTTTCGGGTAATTCCGTACTCCATAGAACGTTTCCTTGGGTATCCATTCTCGATATTTTGTCGCGTGAAGCCAAGACCATATCGCCGCCTTCGTCTATGAAAATATTGGAAACCATATCGGTTGCCACATCGGGCACAGTTTTATAAAAGCCTACGCCCGTAACTGCGCCCAAAATAGCGCCGGCAACATTGGTGGCAATCAATTTTCCTATTTCTTTTTTTGTTGTTTTCGCACTGTAATTCCATTTGTATCCGTTTTGCAGATCGTATGCATTCAGCCCGTTCATGGCAATTAACAGCATGGAATCGTTGTACATGTAAGCATCGTCCCATCCGTAAGTACGGTCCAGTTTGGCATCCCAAAGTTCTTGTCCTGTATTCAGGTCTATCGCATATAACTTGTTGGACAAAGCCGATAAAGGATATCCTACACCGATATTTGAGCGTGGTTCGATAAAATAGAAAAAGGTTTTCGATTCCCATTTATTATTTCCTGTGATAGGATCCAAAAGGTAATTTTTGTTCTTTTCTTTCAGAAAAATATTGCCCGACATATTTTCTATTTCCGAATTCTTGTAATTAACATCGCGGCTCCATACTGTGCTTTTATCCGATAAATTGATCGAGGTAAGGTAGCCTTCGTTTTTAAAATTCTTACCTTTTTTATCGGTGGTGCGAAGTTCCAAAATCAGATTGTCCGTTTCCGGCAAATGCCATCGATATATTTTCTCGGGTGTGGCATATTGTTGAGCGATAATATCTTGCCCTGTCAATATATTTTTACCGATAACGGTATCGGGTTGTACGGTCAATTGTGGTGTTTGTTGGGCGAACAAATAAAACGAAGATAGCATTACCCCAATTATTAATGGAAATAATCGTTTCATGATCAAAGAAGTTTTGTTTAATTTTTACAGCACAAATGTAAGAATAATTCCGTTTGAAAAACAAAAAAAACGGACTACATATTTGTAATCCGTTTTATATTATTCAGCGTTGCAGCAACGCCTCTTATTATCTTTTGTTTCCGGCAATTTGTTTTTTTGTTTGCTGGTTCTTCATCAGTTTATAAGCTACGGGCGAAGCAACGAATAAACTGGTTACGGTACCTACAACAACCCCGATCAACATGGCGAATACAAAGCTTCTTACGGCATCGCCGCCGAAGAATAAGATACAGAAGATTACGAGTATCGTACTTAAACCCGTATTAATGGTACGCGCTAATGTAGCGTTCATAGAATCGTTGAACAATGCTCTAAGATCGCGTTTCGGATACAGTTGGTGGTACTCGCGGAAACGGTCGAAAACAACCACTTTGTCGTTAATAGAATAACCGATAACGGTAAGAATTGCCGCAACAAAAGTTTGATCTATTTCCATAGAGAACGGCATAATTTTCCAAAGCAGCGAGTACAAGCCGATCACCGCGAAAGCATCAATGGCAAGAGCTGCAATTGTACCGATGGAGAATGCCCAATTACGGAAACGAGCCAAAATATAAATTCCCATACAGATAAGAGCGATGGTAAGCGCCAAGAATGCGTTTCGCATGGTGTCTTCGGCTACGCTCGGCCCCACTTTCTGAGAACTTTGTATGTGGTCGTTTATGGTATTTCCGGGTGTAATGTAATCTTTTAACCCTTCGCCGAGAAGTGAAATCAATTCTTCTTCCACATTTGTTCCTTCAGCGTCTATCATATAGTTGGTAGAAATACGTGCCTGATTGCTTGAACCGATGGTGATCGCCTGAACGGAACCATCGAGGTGCGGAGCTAAGGCTTGTTCAATATCGCCTGTTTTCACCGGCTGGTCAAACCTGACGATATAATTTCTACCTCCTGTAAAATCAATACCTGTATTCAATCTCAATATAAAGAGCGATGCGATGCTGATAACTATGAAAATACCGAATGCCAGCAGTATTTTTTTACTGTTTTCTATAAAGTCGAAATTGTATTCTTTAAAAATGGCTTTAGAAAATCTTGTATTGAAATCGAGATTTTGCCATCTTCCTCTATCAAGTTGATATTCGTAAACCAATCGGGTTAAGAACACTGCGGTGATAAATGATGCTGCGATACCGATAATTAACGTAATGGCAAATCCACGGATCGGGCCGGTTCCGAAAAGGGCAAGGATAACACCTGTAATAATAGTTGTTAAGTTTGAGTCTAAAATAGCGGAAAATGCGTTTTTATATCCATCCTCTATAGCCCTTCGTAAAGATTTTCCTGCGGCTAATTCTTCTTTTATGCGTTCATTGATAAGCACGTTGGCGTCAACCGCCATCGCAAGCGAAAGTATCATACCTGCAATACCGGGCAGCGTTAGTACCGCCTGGAAGGCGGCCAGTGTGCCGAGTGTAAAGAAGAAGTTAACCAGAAGGGCTACGTTGATAACCATTCCCGGAATAATTCCGTAGAGCAAACAAGTAAAGATAAACAATACGATCAGCGCTATGAGGAATGATACAAATCCGTCGCGGATGGCTTCCTGTCCTAACGAAGGCCCTACAACGTCTTCTTGAACGATGCGGACTCCCGCTTTCATCTTACCCGATTTCAATACGTTTTCCAAGTCACGTGCCTCGTCGGGAGTGAAGTTTCCGGTAATGGATGAGCGTCCGCCTTCAATTCTGTCGTTTACGCGAGGCGCGGAATATACGTATCCGTCCAGCACAATGGCTATGGAATTTCCTTTTTCGGCTCCGGTAATGGTTGCCCAGCGGCTGGCGCCGGCAGAGTTCATACTCATGCTCACTTCCCAAGCCGAACCTTGCTGGCCTTGATCGGCACGGGCATTAGTTACCACATCGCCATCGAGTGCAGGCCCGCGTCTGGTACCGTCGCCTTTCAGCGCAAATAATTCGAAGAAAGTTTCGCGTTGGTCTATGGGTTTGAAACCCCATTTAAAACGGACATCAGCGGGGAATATATCTTTATACCTTTGTAACAAAAAGTTTACGGCGGCCGTATCGAGTTTAGAAACGGTTCCTACAATAGCTCCGCTTGCTCCGCTCATCGCAAAATAGGGTTGTGCAAAATATTCCACAAAGCTTCTCGTAATGGCCGGTGGAGCGTTTTCATCTAAATCTATTGAAGCGGGAGCAGCCAGATTTAATGAATCTTCAACGATAAGCGAATCGGATAAAGCGAGAAGATCAGTTGTAACGGTAGTGTCATTTACCGATGCAGTATCGGTAATTTCGCCGCTTTGCTGCGCTCTGGCGTATTCGGCCGATCGGCCATTCAATTCGTTGAAATAAGTTCCTAATTCATTTACGTTGTAAGTTTTCCAAAACTCCAGATTGGCGCTTCCTTGCAAAAGGTTACGTACGCGGTCGGGTTCGGTAATACCGGGCATTTCTATCAATATTCTCTCGGCCTGATCCAAACGCTGAATGTTGGGAGATACAACACCGAAACGGTCAATACGTGTGCGAAGCACATTGAAAGAATTGTCGGCGGCGCTTTTTACTTCCTGGCGAAGCACATTGACAACCTCGTCGTTGGTTGCCGTTGGGCTTACCCGGTCGCTCATGGTAATACTGAAAATGTTGGCCAGCCTACTTGTGGGATTTACTTTTTCGTAGTTTTGTTGAAAAAGTGTGATAAAATCTGATGAACTTCCTCTTCTATTTTGTACTACGGTTTCTTGTAACGATTGGTTGAACTGTGGGTCATCGGTGTTTGCCAAAGATCTCAATACTTGGGCAACGTCCATTTCCACAATCACGTTCATACCGCCTTTAAGGTCGAGTCCTAAACCGATTTCTCTTTCGCGAACTTGTTTCAACGTGTATGTGTTCAAATACACTTTTTCGGTTGAGAGTGAATCGAGATACTGATTTTTCAATTCTAAGTTTCCTTTGGCATACTCGTCGGCTTTTTTGTTATAATGCCTGCCTACTAACGTAAACGATAGGTAAAACAAACAAATGAGCGTGAGTATGATCGCAAAAACCCTAATAAATCCTTTGTTTTGCATTTCAATATTACTTTTTTATTATTTGCTTTTTGAAATAATTAATTATTTTTCAGATTGTTAACTGAAGTCTCGAAAAAGGGTGGAAGTCCAAAAACGAGCCGGTTTATTTTTTAGCGTGCAAATATACGCTTTTTCGTTCTGAACAAAAAATTATCGCCAGATTATTTTTTCGATAATCTGACGATAAAAGACTTCAAAAAGTGGGTTTTAATTCACAAATCCTCTATTCTTTAACAAATAGATAGGATTTGGTTCCGCCCCTCTGTATTTTTTGTAGAGAACCATCGGATCGTCCGAGTTTCCTTTGGATAGAATATTATCGCGGAAGGCGGTAGCGGTTGCCGTGTCGAAAACGCCTTTTTCAACGAAAGGTTGGAAAGCATCGGCATCCAACACTTCCGCCCACAAATAAGCGTAATATCCGGCTGAATAGCCGCCGCTGAAAATATGAGAAAAGTATGTACTGCGGTAACGGGGAATGATTTCGTCTATCAAACCGATCTTTTCCATCGATTTTTTCTCAAAATCCCGTACATCGAAATCTCGCTTTTGGCTTTGCGTGTGGTAGTCCATATCGAGTAAGGCTGCCGCTACAAATTCTGTGGTAGTGAACCCCATGTTGAATTTTGAAGCTGCATCTATTTTTTGGATCACTGAATCGGGGATAATCTCGCCCGTTTGATAATGCTTCGCATATAATTTCAGCACTTCGGGATGGAATGCCCAGTGTTCCATTATTTGCGAAGGAAGTTCCACAAAATCGCGCGAAACGCTTGTGCCAGCAACACCTGAATATGTAACGTTAGACAACATTCCGTGCAGAGCATGGCCGAATTCATGGAAAAGAGTTTCAACTTCGTCTAACGTGAGCAAGGACGGCGTGTCTTGCGTGGGACGGGTGAAATTTCCCACATTGAAAATCAACGGACGAATATTTTCTCCGTTAAGCATTTGTTGTCCCCTGAAACTGCTCATCCAAGCTCCCGCGTTTTTCCCTGCTCGCGGAAAATAATCGGTATAAAAAACAGCTACGTGAGAACCATCTTTGTCTAAAACTTCGTAAGCTTCTACTTCGGAGTTGTAAACAGGAACATTTTCCAGTTGTTTGAAACTTAATCCGTATAATTTGTTGGCAACAGTGAAAACGCCTTCGCGCACGTTCTCCATTTTAAAATAAGGCTTAATTTCCTCTTCGTTCAAAGCATATTTTTGTTGACGAAGTTTTTCGGTGTAGTACCACCAATCCCACGATTCAATTTCAAAATCGCCTCCTTCGGCATTAACAAGGGCCTGCAGTTCTGCGGCTTCTTTTTTTGCCTGCGGCAATGCGTATTCCCAAACTTCGTTTAAAAGTTTATAAACGGCAGCAGGATTTTTTGCCATGTTTTCGTCAAGGATAAAATCGGCGTGCGTGTTGTAACCCAACATTTGGGCTTTTTCGATTCTTAGATTGACAATGTCGTTTATAATTTTCTTGTTATCGTTCTCGTTATCATTGTCGCCACGCATATACATGGCCTTGTAAAGCTTTTCGCGCAGTTGGCGGTTGTCGGCATATTGGAGGAAAGGCAACCAGCTCGGTTTTTGAAGGGTGAACACCCATTTTCCTTCCATATCGTTATTTTTAGCGGTTTCGGCTGCGGCTGCGATTACGCTCTCCGGAAGTCCGGCAAGGTTTTCTTTATCGTCTATTACGAGTTTAAAATCGTTTGTTTCTTTCAAAAGATTGTTGCCGAATTTAAGTGTGAGACCAGATAATTCTTTGTTTATTTCGCGAAGCCTCGATTTGCTGCTATCGTTGAGCATGATGCCCGAGCGAACAAAATCTTTGTAATAATTGTCCAGTAACCGGTATTGTTCGGTTGTTAAATTCATGTTCGCGGTATCGTCGTGAATTGTTTTGATCCTTTCAAAAAGTTTGTCGTTCAAGCTGATATTGTCACGATGCTCGGAAAGAAGCGGCGATAATTCTTCGGCCAACGCCTGAATGGAATCATTCGTTTCGGCGCCTCTTAATCCATAAAATACGCGTGAAACGCGTGAAAGTAATGTGCCACTGTTGTCTAAAGCAACAATTGTGTTCTCAAAAGTGGGTGCATCGGGATTATTTACTATGGAATCGATTTCTTGTGATTGAATTTCCATTCCGCTTAGAAACGCAGGTTTAAAATCATCAAATACGATTTTGTCGAACGGAGGCATCCCGAATTGGCTGTCGAATTCACGCGAGAAAATGTTGCCTTTTTCTTGGGTAGCTTCGGTTTTTGTTTGGTTGGAGTTGGTGCAGGATATTAACATTATAGCTGCCGATAAAATAAATAATAGTTTTTTCATCAAAATAAATAATTATTTGTTAGTTAAAAAATTGCAATGGATATTTTGGTTTAAAAAATAATCACAAAGATACATACTTTTAATATTTATCAATACGTTAGACCAACAATAATGTTATTTTTCACGTATAAAATACGTTAAACGAAAACTTTTTTTTAATTAAATTTGTTAATATCCTATGTGATTCTTTATTATTTTAAAACAAAATAAAAATGCAGAAATTCAAGAAACTGTTCGTTTTAGCCCTTTTATTAATTTCATCAGGGCTATTTTTTTATGCAAACGGCCAAAACGTTGCCGTTAAAACAAATCTTCCCTATTTGGCCACAACTACTCCTAATCTCGGATTTGAGTTCGGTTTGGGGCATAATGTGAGTTTAGAATTATCGGGAGGTTATAATCCATTTGAGTTTTCCGAAAACAGGCAATTAAAACATTGGGTTGTTTGGCCGGAATTGAGGTATTGGACTTGCGGCACATTCAACGGCCATTTTTTTGGCTTGCACGGTGTGGGAGGCCAATTTGATTTGGGCGGATGGGATATTCCTGTTTGGAAATTTAAAAACTTGAAAGAATTCAGGTACGACGGAAATGCCATTGGCGCCGGCTTAAGTTACGGCTATCAATGGATAATAAACGACCGATGGGGATTTGAATTCACTATTGGAGCGGGTTATGTACGTTTTGATTATGATGTTTATTCCGTAAACGACGGTTCTAAACAATGGGATAATAAAAGAAATTATTTCGGCCCTACCAAAGGAGGGTTGTCTTTAGTTTACATAATCAATTAATATCGGAGGAAAATAATGATGAAAAGAAAAATATATATATTGATGTTGCTTGCCTTATCGGTTTTTACAATTCAGGCGCAAGAAAGCTACCTTAATCAGGTAATTGTTCAAAATCAACAAGCTAGCAGACAAGCAGGCAACTTAACGTTAAACATGAATTTGGATGTAAGTAAGTTGGACATCCGTTCGCAAGATATGCTCGTTCTCACTCCTGTGCTTAACTCCATCGATGGAATAACGAAATTGGATTTGCCGTCGGTTGTCGTGAACGGAAGAACAAGAGCAAAAGCTTTGAGCAGACTGATGAATATCGGCAATAAAAACCCGTTTGCAAAACAACCATTCTCTATTTTAACAAGAAACAGAGGAATAAATCAGGTTATACCTTATTCGGTAACTGTTCCCTTAGAAGATTGGATGCGCCGCGCAACTCTGACGTTAAAAGAAGAGATAAGCGGTTGTTGTGTGGATTGTGATGCACTAACGAGCACAAGACTATTGACCGACAGATTATTGCCTGCTGACTTTGCCCCCACCTATCAATTAAGTTATATTACGCCTGAAGCTGAAGAAGTAAAACAGCGCAGCGAAAGCCACGAAGCCAGATTAAATTTCAAAGTAGGTAAAGCCGATATTTTGCCGGACTTCGGGAACAACGCCGCAGAACTTGCTAAAGTTGAAAGAGTTGTGCGTGAAGTACAAAACGACAAAGATTTAACTATCACGAATCTTACTATTTCCGGTTACGCTTCTCCCGAAGGGAGCGTAAGCAGTAATATGGACTTGTCCAAACGCAGGGCAACTGCGTTTTCCGATTATTTATCTTCGAGATACGGCATGAATAAAAGCCAGTTTAAAGTTAATTGGTACGGTGAAGATTGGGTCGGATTGGAGAAAGCCGTAACCGCTTCGAATATTGCCGATAAAGACGCGATTATTAACATTATAAAAACCGTTTCCGATGCCGATGCCCGAGATACTCCTTTAAGAAGGCTATCCAACGGCGCTACTTACAAAACCTTGTTAGAAACCTACTATCCTCCATTGCGTAGAAATGAGTACACAATTGACTATATTGCCCGCGCATTCGATGTAAATGAAGCGAAAGAAGTTATCAAAACGCGTCCGCAATTGTTGAGCTTAAACGAAATGTTCCTCGTAGCTCAGACGTATCCGAAAGGAAGCGCCAATTTTAAAGAAGTTTTCGATGTAGCTGCCAGAATGTATCCGAATGATCCGATTGCCAATTTAAATGCAGCAACCGTTGATTTGGAAGGTGGAAACGTTGACAGAGCGCTCACTCGCTTGGAAAAATTCAAAGAACTTCCCGAAGCGTGGAACAATTTAGGATATGCTTTGGTACAAAAACAGCGTTTCGAAGAAGCTCTGTCGTATTTTAATCGTGCAGCCGCAAGAGGCGATGCAACGGCAAAGGCAAATGCCGAACAACTGAAGTTATTTATAGAAGACAGAAAATAAGAAAATAAACACTTAAGTTAAAAAGCATCTTTCTTGTATGAGAGATGCTTTTTTTACATCTTTATTTCCTGATATTATTGTGATTATGGAAAAATAAACCTAAATTTGTTTCCATGATCCGTAAAATAATCCATATAGATATGGATGCGTTTTACGCCTCCATTGAGCAACGCGATAATCCCGAATACCGGGAAAAACCCGTTGCCGTGGGTTATGGCGGCAAACGCGGCGTGGTGGCGGCAGCCAGTTACGAGGCTCGTCGCTATGGCGTTCGTTCGGCAATGGCGTCGGTGACGGCGCTTAGAAAATGTCCGCACCTGATTTTCGTGATGCCCCGGTTCGATGTGTACAAGGCGGTTTCGGCACAGATAATGCAGATTTTCAGGGAATATACCGATAAGGTGGAACCGCTGTCACTCGACGAGGCGTTTTTGGATGTTACCGAAAACAAAAAAGAAATAGAGATCGCCACGCAAATAGCGAAAGAGATTAAACAAAAAATACATCATCAAACCCGATTAACTGCATCGGCGGGTGTTTCTTACAACAAGTTTTTGGCGAAGATCGCATCCGACTACAATAAACCGAACGGATTGTATGTGATCACTCCCGAAAAAGCTGAAAAGTTTCTTGAAAAATTGGCTATCGAAAAGTTCTTCGGTGTGGGTAAAGTAACGGCTCAGCGAATGCACGAATTGGGCATTCAAAACGGCTTCGATTTAAAGCAGCACACAGAAATGGAACTTATTCATCATTTCGGAAAAGCGGGTGCAATGTATTATCATTTTGTGCGAGGCATCGATGAGCGGGAAGTGGAATCGGAATATGTGCGGAAATCGTTGGGTGCGGAAGAAACGTTTGCCGAAGACCTCTACGAAATGGTGGATTTGCTGCGTGCTTTAGACGAAATTGCCCGCGAAGTTCACCGTCGTGCCGATAAACGGGGTTTTCTTGCCAAAACGCTCACGTTAAAAATAAAATACGCCGATTTTACCATCATTACCCGCAGCAAAACCGTAGAGTACTATCTGAGAACATACGACCAACTTTTTGAATTGGGAAAAGAGTTGCTGTTGCAGGTGGACGACATTGAAGACCGCAAAATCCGATTGATGGGCTTAACATTGAAAAATGCTGAGGCGGAGTCTGCCATGTTAAGCAATCTGCCGCTTCAGTTGTCGTTTGAGTTTAAAGAATAAAATAGAAATTTTATCTAAAAGTTTGTATATTTGCATTGAATTCAATAGTATGAGCACAAGAGATTCACATATCTTGAATGAAATAAAACACAGAGTTTATTTGGTACAACCCGATGCTGAAATAATTTTGTTTGGCTCAAGGGCCAGAGGAGATGCTAACATAAATTCGGATTGGGATATTTTGGTTTTACTGAAAAAAGATATTAACTCAAAAATCAATTTTGAAAAAATCACTTATCCTTTGTATGAATACGGATGGTCGGTTGGAGAATTGATTTCGGCTAAAGTTTACACAATGGAGGATTGGAAAAAAAGAAAACACACACTTTTTTATAAGAGTTCAAAGAGAGGGGATTGTAATATGACATTGACTCCCGATGAACGAAAGCAATAGTAGCTTTGAAAATTGAAAAGGCAGAAAAAACTTTTCAAGAAGCTAAAGGCGTGATAGAACTAGAGTATTGGAGTATAATTGCAAACAGATTATACTGCGCGTGTTTCTATATGACAACGGCATTGTTAATATCAAATGGATACGAAACTCGGAGTCATTCGGGATTCATTTATTGGGCTTGCATTTTATAAAAACCAACGTTATATCGAAAGAAAGCGGACAATTGTATACGCGCCTATTTGATCTGAGACAAACAGGTGATTACGATGATTTTTACGAATTAACTCAGGATGATGTACTGCATCTGATAGAACCCGCTGAGGGCTATTTGTCCGAAATGAAAAAGTTAATCCAATTAAGTTAATCAAAGAATAAAATTCTCGGGGTGCTTTCCTTTTATGTCTTTGTAATACGATTTTATCTTTACAATATCCGTCCTGTAATCACCGGTAGTATAAAATATATCTAAAATAGAAGCTACTTTTTTGCCGTAATCCAACCCTATTAATAGAAGGGGAACGTTGGCTTTTGTAGCGATAAAATAAAATCCCTTTTTCCATTCCTTCACCGGTTTGCGAGTCCCTTCGGGAGTGATGGCGAGATGGAGCTTATCGTGTTTTGAAAACTCGGCGGCCAGCGCGGTGGTTAGGTTGGTGTTTTTGTTTCGTTCAACCGGAATGCCTCCAATGCTTTTGAAAAACAGATTAAAGGGAAATACAAACCATTCCTTTTTAATCAGGAAATTGGCCGTTCTGCCCAAGGAAGAGTAGGCCAGTTTGCCAATGATGAAATCCCAATTGCTTGTGTGTGGCGCCACTAAGATAACGCATTTGGGAACATTGGGGAATGTATTAATAACTTTCCAGCCGAGTATTTTGGTGAGTATGAATTTGCTTAATCTCATTTGAAGTTTAATGTTTAAAGTTTAGGGTTTCTTGAATTGTCATTCTGAACGTAGTGAAGAATCTGTTATTCGAGCTCATCATTTAAGAATTCCCAATTAGGATTAAATGAGGAAATTAAGTCATTCTTCTTTTTTCTGTTCCAACCTTTTAATTCCTTTTCTCTTGTAATGGCTTGACTTATTTCTTCAAAAAGTTCATAATAAATCAAATAATAACATTTATATTTTGTTGTGAAAGTCTGTTCATTTTCGGGTTTTTATGATAATGCAAACGCACTTTTAAATCATTTGTTACTCCAATATATAGGGTGTTTTATTGTAATTGGTTAGTATATAAATGAAGTAGTTGTGTGTGCCAAAAGTTTTCATAAATTCTTTATAGATTTCTCGCTACGCTCGAAATGACAATTGAAAAAGGCTGAATTTGTCATTTCTACGATAGGAGAAATCCAACTTTCTTATCAATTTTAGATTCTTCACTCTGTTCAGAATGACAGATACCTCCATTTGTGTAATTACTCAAACTCTTCCAATTCCAACGTCAGCCGTTCCCATTTGTTCATCGAAAGAGTGATTTTATTTTTCAATTCGATATACGATTGCAATAAAGCTGCGTTTGCCGCACCTTCGGGCGTAGTTAATTCTTGTTCCAAATCCGAAAGTTCGGTTTCCATTTTGGAAATTTTATTTTCAGTTTCCGAAATTTCTTTCTCCAGTTTCCGAATTTCGCGATTGCGCTCTTTTTGCTCCTGATACGAGAGTTTGCTTTCGGAAACCGTTTCTTTTTTCTCTTCTGTTTTTGATGATGGGGATTGGGAAAGTTCAAGTTGCTGGAGATTTTCGAGTTTCTTTTTCGATAGGAAATCGTAAATACCGCCGATATGTTCCAGCACTTTGCCGCCCCCAAACTCGTATATCTTATTGACAAGGCCGTTCAAAAAATCACGGTCGTGCGATACGATGATAGCCGTTCCGTCAAATTCTTTGATGGCTTTTTTCAGTACCTCTTTGGAGGCAATATCTAAGTGATTGGTTGGTTCATCGAGAATGAGTAAATTAACGGGTTCGAGTAAGAGACGGATCATTGCCAACCGGCTTCGTTCGCCTCCCGATAATACCTTCACTTTTTTATCAGATGCTTCCCCTCCAAACATAAACGCACCCAGAATATCGCGAATTTTGGTACGTATATCGCCTACGGCAACATAATCGATGGTTTCAAAAACCGTCAGGTTTTCATCCAGTAGTTGCGCTTGGTTTTGTGCGAAGTATCCGATTTTGACGTTGTGGCCGAGTTCTAATTTACCATCAAAATCGATTTCGTTCATAATGCATTTCACGAGTGTGGATTTTCCCTCGCCGTTTTTCCCTACAAAAGCTACTTTTTCGCCTCTATTAATCGTTAGCGTAACGCCGGAGAACACCAGATGCGAGCCGTAGTTTTTTGCCAGATTTTCAGCTATCACGGGATAGGACCCTGAGCGTGGTGCCGGGGGAAACTTGAGGTTGAGGCGCGAATTATCCACTTCGTCCACTTCAATGCGTTCAATTTTGTCTAATTGTTTGATGCGCGACTGTACCTGATTGGATTTGGTGGCTTTGTAACGAAATCGTTCTATGAACGCTTCGGTGTCTTGAATCTGTTTCTGTTGGTTTTCAAAAGCACGGAGTTGTTGTTCGCGCCGTTCTTGTCGAAGTTCCAGATACTTGGAATAGTTTACTTTGTAATCGTGAATATCGCCCAAAACAATTTCAATGGTACGGGTGGTTACGTTATCCAAAAAGGCTTTATCGTGGGAGACCAGCATCACGGCATTGGCGCGCAAAGTAAGAAAATTTTCCAACCATTGAATGGACTCAATATCCAAATGGTTGGTAGGTTCGTCGAGCAGCAACACGTCGGGCGATTGCAGCAAGATTTTCGCCAACTCAATGCGCATTCGCCATCCGCCACTAAACTCTTTGGTTGGTCGATTGAAATCGGAGCGATTAAATCCCAATCCAAGCAAGGTTTTCTCGATTTCGGCTTCAAAATCGTTGATTCCCGACATCAACAACAGTTCTTGCACATCGGTAGAGCGTTGAATGATATGGTGATATTCGTCCGATTCATAATCGGTTCTCTCTGCCATTTGCGTGTGTAATTGCTCTAATTCTTTTTCGAGCGCTTGCAAATGCTCAAACGCCAAGGACGCTTCTTCCATTACGGTACGTGTATTGTCGAGCTTCATTTGCTGCGGCAGATAACCGATAGTAATTTCTTTTGGATATGAAATGGCCCCACTCGTTGGCTGCTGTAATCCGGCAATGAGTTTGAGCAGGGTCGATTTTCCGGCACCGTTCTTTCCGGCAAGCGCCATTCGCTCGTTTTTGTTAAGGACGAATGAGATGTTGTCTAATAATGTGAATCCGCCAAATTCGACGGTGAGATTATCGATGGAGATCATGACTTATGCGAAAAAATCGGTGCAAAGGAACGAGTTTTTTTCCTTAATTGAAATACAAACTTATTAATAATCAAAAAAAAGTTTATGCGTTATATCTAAAAATCCGTGTTATTTTCTCTAAAGAAGAACAAGATTGATATTGAATGCGTTGATAAATAAACGATAAGTAAAAATGAAAGAAATTCACGTGGGTTGCTCGGGTTTTTACAACACTGATTGGAAAGGAGAATTTTATCCTGTAAACCTGTCTTCTAAAAATTATCTAGAATATTACTCGAAAATCTTTAATGCGGTAGAGATAAACTCTTCATTTTACCGTAAACCAACGATGAAAACACTCCAAAATTGGAATGATACAACCCCAGACGAATTTAGATTTTTCATAAAAATACCGAAAAAAATCACACACGATGAACGTATGAAAAATGTAACTGATCCTATAAAAGAGTTCTGTACCCATATAGCTTCCGGATTAAAAAATAAGTTAAGCGGTTTTTTGTTTCAACTTCCGCCGTCTTTTATTTTTTCCAATGAAAATACACAAAGAATAATAACTGCGTTGGACGATACGTATCTAAACGTAATAGAATTTCGCCACGCATCGTGGTGGAATAAGGAAGTGCAACATATTTTGACAGAGAAAAATATTGTATTCAGCGGTGTCAGTATTCCTAAAAATATTTCAGATGAAGTTATTATGAGCCATCCCGATATTTTGTATTATCGCTTGCACGGCACCCCCGTGATGTTTAGATCGGCATATTCCGAAGAGTTTTTGAACGCGCTTGCCATACAAATAAAGAATGCCGAAAAAACCGCTTACGTGTTTTTTAACAATACGTGGGGTTTATCGGCGATTAGAAACGCGAAATATTTTCAAGAGCAAATTACTTCTTAAATTCCCCGACAATTTCATCCAAACTCACCAATTCCTGCTCCCCCGTCTTCATATCTTTCAACGTAATTTTTTCTTCCTTCATTTCGTTTTCTCCCACAAGGGCTACGAAGGGAATGCGATTGCTGTCGGCATACGACATCTGTTTTTTCATCTTTGCCGCTTCGGGATATATTTCGGCCTTCGTTTGGCGCAAGTTTGCAACTTGTGCCCATAACAATATATAGTTTGTAACTACTTTATTCATACCAATACGGCGTTGTTTTTATTGTTTTAGTGTGCTGCTTAGAATTAGAGCTATTATATTATCTATTCTTTTCTCAGTTGAAACTGAGGGTGTTTTGGGCACAAGTTGCAAACTTGCGCCAAACAAAATTCCAAAAACAATACATAGCTTGTAACTATTTTATTCATCTTAACAAGGCGTTATTTTTACAACACCTTTTCCTCCCGCGAAATCAATCGCACTACTATACGGATAGTTCTCTGCTTTATCCACAAACCCTGCTTTTACCGGATTTTCGTGAATGTAATCTATGGTGGATTCAATCGCGTATGTAGTTGTTGAAAGTTCAATCGGTTGATTGTGTTGTTGCCAAAACTGATAGTTTTTGTTATTCAATTTACGTTGCCCTGCTCGCTGAAACATCCAAAGCATCCACCCTTTCCTGCTTTCTTGAGGATTATTTTCTATCTCGGAGAGAATCTTCTTTGAAGTGAATTTTTTTAAATCCCGAAGGATATCTTCTAATGATTCTTTTTCCGTTTGAATGACTAAATGAACGTGATTTGACATTATCACCCAAGCATATACTATTAATCCTTTTTTTTCGATGCAATAATTAATGCTTTCTACTACAATGTCTTTGTATATGGAGCGTGTGAATACATCAATCCAATTGACAGTGGCAAAACTGACAAAATAGATTCCTTCGGGCTTTCGAAATTTGTATTTACGGCTCATAATTGATGCGTTTGTCTATTTCGTTTGGCGCAAGTTTGTAACTTGTGCCTATAACAATAAATAGTTTGCAACTATTTTATTTATACCAATATGGCGTTGTATTATCTTTTGTTTTCTCAGTTAAAAACTGAGGGTGTTTTGGGCACAAGTTACAAACTTGCGCCACGTTAGGTTTTGAGTTTGTTTGGCACAAGTTGTAAGCTTGCGTCAATAAAGATTATTAACCCCTTATTCGCAAGTACCTATCAGGACTAATCCGAAATCCATAAAATATAACATCTCGATTGTCGTATTCGATAAAAAATAAATCCAGAATATACCCCATATCAGTTCTTTTGGTGTAGATAACTTTTGCAAAAGGAACTTTTGATAGCATCTCTGTAATAGGAAGGTCTTCGTAGTCGTATACCTAGCGTCCTCTATTTTGCATTCCATTATATAAAGTATCAATAGACATAAACAATGGTCTGCCGTATATGGAATCGATTTCCTGCATTGTTTTTTTGTGTAGTTTCAAGCAAGGATATGGTTTGTAATCAGTGCCGAACCTGCTGCAAGTAAGAGTATCCATCCATTTAGGATATTCAATCAGTTCAAATATATCACTGTCTACTGAAGCTGTTTCTGTTCTATTATGACACGCAGTGAGAATCGTAAAAATTAGTATAAAAAAGAAATAAAATGATTTAGTATTTTTCATTATTTATTCTATATTTGGCGCAAGTTTGTAACTTGTGCCCATACAATATATAGTTTGTAACTATCTTATTCATCTTAAAACGGCGTTATTCTTAAATTCAACGTGTTGTGTAAAGAATATAATCGTTGTATCATCTTTTGTTTTCTCAGTTAAAAACTGAGGGTGTTTTAGGCACAAGTTACAAACTTGCGCCAGTCAAAAGCCAATTATCGAACTAATTTCATCCAAGCCAACAAGCTCTTGCACTCCCGTCTTCATATCTTTCAACGTAATTCTCCCTTCCTTCATTTCGTTTTCTCCCACAAGGGCTACGAAGGGAATGTGGTTGCTGTCGGCATACGACATCTGTTTTTTCATCTTCGCTGCTTCGGGATATATTTCGGCGCAGATTCCTTTGCTGCGCAATTGAGATAGGATAGGCAGAATATATGATTCTTCTTTGTCTCCGAAATTTACGAACAATATATCGGTGGCGTGTGTGGAGTTTTCGGGGAAGAGGTTGAGTTGGTTGAGGACATCATAAATGCGGTCAGCACCAAAGGAGATGCCCACGCCCGATACATCGGGAAGTCCGAAAATGCCCGTAAGATTATCGTAACGCCCGCCACCCGTGATGCTTCCGATTGCGACATCCAACGCTTTTACTTCGATGATGACGCCGGTGTAATAATTGAGTCCGCGGGCGAGTGTGAGGTCGAGTTCCAAGTTGCAAGCGATGTGCAACAAGTCGATTTTGTTGAGGATAAATTCCAGTTCGTCCACCCCTTTCAGTCCGATTTCGGAAGAGGAGAGAACGGTTTTTAATGTCGCGATTTTCTCTCGATTGGTACCGCTGAGCCGAATAATTGGTTGCAGTTTGTCGATGGCGTCTTGCGGAATGTTTTTGCTGAGCAGTTCTTCGTTTACCTTCTCCAAGCCAATCTTATCGAGCTTGTCAATCGCCACTGTAATATCGGTAATCTTGTCAGCTTCGCCAATGATTTCGGCAATGCCCGAAAGGATCTTGCGGTTGTTGAGCTTTACCGATACACGAATGTTCAACCGACGGAACACTTCGTCGATAATCTGCACCAATTCCACTTCGTTGAGCAACGAATCGGAGCCCACCACATCGGCATCGCACTGGAAAAACTCGCGATAACGTCCCTTTTGCGGACGGTCGGCACGCCACACGGGTTGTATCTGAAACCGTTTGAAAGGGAACGATATTTCGTTGCGGTGCATAACTACGTATCGGGCAAAGGGAACGGTGAGGTCGTATCGCAAACCTTTTTCGGAAATCTTGTTGGCCGTTTTCGCCGAGTTTGCTTCTGCAACGTCATCTGCGTGCATACTCGACAGGAAATCGCCCGAATTGAGTATTTTAAACAGCAGTTTATCTCCTTCTTCGCCATATTTTCCCATCAGTGTGGAGAGGTTTTCCATAGCGGGCGTTTCTATTTGGCGAAAGCCATACAAACGATATACATCTTTAATGATGTTGAAAATGTAATTGCGTTTCGCCATTTCCTGTGGCGAAAAGTCGCGCGTACCTTTGGGTATGGAGGGTTTTTGCATTGTTGTTTGTTTCTTTTATCAGGATGCAAAGATAATGTTTTTGGGTTACGGCCTATGAATTGTGAGCTTAGGATGGTGTAAGATTATCTTTGGGATTAAAAACAATGAATTATCTATTTCTCTTTAATAGCCTTTTCCAATATCTCTATAGCTTTACGTGTCGCAAGAGAATTGTCTATCTCAGACTGCATGGTGGATAAAAAACTTGGAATTGTTTCTTTTACTTCTATGTCCGGTATGATACCAACTCCGACAAATTCGGTTCCATCGGGATATGTGTCTTTTTTTGTGCAAATCTGTAGTCGGCCTCCACCCGGAAGATCGAAGTAGATGGCATTTCCGGTACTGCCTCCACTGGGTGTGCCAATAATATATCCGCGCTTCATGCTCCGAAATCCCACACAGAAATCTTCTGCTGACGAGAATGTACCTTCATTGATTAACAATACTACCGGCTTAGTAAAGATTTTTTTGTTCATTACCGGAGGATTGTCGTAAGATTTTTGCAAATACCATTCTTTAGGGTAGTTCCACGATGCATTAGCCGGATTGTAAAGCGGGGTACTCCAATCCGACATTTTGAAAGGCTTGGATGTTAAGTGAGATAAAATATATTTGGAATAACTGGAATTGCCCCCTGCATTGTCTCTTATATCAATGATTAAGGCATCAAGATGACCTAATTTTTCGTAGATCGAATCAAACTGTTTAATATAATTGTCTCCCAAAAAGGAGTTTATTTTTAAAAGACCTATATTATCTTTTATTTCGCTGAAATTGAATAAAGGCTTTGAATAAAAGTTTTTATCCGACATGGAATGGTTGATAGAACGCGTAAATGTATTATTCTTTTCGTCTTTGAATGTGAGCCGAATTTCTTCCGAATTTTTACCTCTCGTTGCTTCTCTTCCATAGGCATTACGATTCAGCCATTGTTCGGTGGAAGAATTAAGATAAGGTTTGATGTTTTTAGAAACATATTCATATGTATCTATGTCGTTTATTCGGATAACCTCCAACCCTTTTTTAATTCCTTTTTGTTCTAAGGTATCATTGAGTAGTGCAATGACAATCATTTTTCCTTCAATAAATCTTGTTAGTAGGGGAATAGTTGACCAATTTTCCCATAAATCATTTCTGGTCCAATTAAAATTAACTGAAGAATGACCGTCTTTCAAAGTGGCGATAAATCGTTGTAATTCTCTGAAATACTCAAAATCCGTTTTTGTTGCAAGAACAACAGGAATACTTGCCTGATACAAACTATCCCAATCAAAAGACAGTTTGTCAAAATAGGCAAAATTGTATTTTACTTCCGACCAACATTTAGATAATCCGACAATTTTTTCTACGTCGGAAAGGTTCTTTTTAGAGTTCTCCTGACCGTAGATACAGTATGCCATTATACTGCAAACCACAAAGCAAATTAATTTTTTCATCGATTTTAATTTTTATGAGATGCAAAGATAGTGAAAAGTTGTGAAGTTATGAGATTGAAGTAGACGCTCAGCCTGCGCCTCTTTGGTACGAATTTTTAACTTGCGCGAAGAGTGAGTCAGATAAAAGTCAAGTTTTTATAAAGTGACTCCAAATTTTATCATTCCTCCACTGATAACACCTCCTTCATCCCGGCCACCGGTAACAAAAATTTTTCCACCGATTAAGAACCTTGAACTGATTCGATATTCATTTTCAATCATCACACTAAATCCGTTCACAAAACGTGTCATATAATTATAATCGGGATTGTAACCTCCTTTAGTGTATCCGGATTGTCTGCTAAAGGGTAATAAGACGCTGTTTCGTTGATTAAAGTATAGCCTGCTCCAATTTTGAAATTATTTCTTCTATTATTTCTAAAAGGAGAAACAAATAAGTTCAAACTCCCTAATAAATAATCGTTGTGGCTATACTTATGATCTGCCAAATTTCTGCCTATGCCTACAAGCGCCGATGTTGAAAAGTAGCTGTTAATTTTGTAGGTTAATTCATTTTCAAAACACAAAGCCATTTTATCTCCACTTCCCATAAACCCTAAACCCGTTCCGAATTTAACATCGAATTTATTCGAATAATCTTGTGCGTTTATATTGGTTATTAGAATGATTAAGCTTATTGTTAAAATAATTCGTTTCATATTAAGTGTTGTTTTATGTAAGTGATTGGTTGAGATGCAAAGATAGTGAATTTTGGGTTACAGAGTATGAGTAATAATAGCTTGTTAAAGCCTACTTGAAAATCTACAAAAATTTCTTCTTCTCCGTCATAACTTTTTATACACAATTCTTGTTATAAGTATTATTAAAAATATTCGTAAAAAGAACAGTATGACTACATTTCCCGAAAAAGTACAAAATTATTCCCGCATCATCGGTTTTATGCTCAAATATAGAAACAGCCATGTTTTTAATACCGTAGTGGATAGTGTTTCCGATATGGATGAAGATGAAAAAGACGAGAGTGAAAAATCGGGAATAACTCCCAAAGATTTTGCGGATGACCTGAAAGAAATGGGACCCGTTTACGTGAAGTTGGGGCAACTCCTATCCACACGTCCCGATTTATTACCCGATGAATATTTGGAAGAACTGTCGAATTTGCAGGATGATGTGGAACCCATCGAGTATAAAGAAGTGGAAAGGTTGATAGAAGAAGAATTGGGTGTGAGAATTTCCAAAGCTTTCAAGACTTTTGATGCAGAACCTTTAGCCAGCGCCTCCATTGGGCAAGTGCATAAAGCGGAATTGCACTCGGGTAGAAAAGTAGCCGTAAAGGTACAGCGTCCCGGTATTAAAAAACAGTTCACGGAAGAATTAGAAGCCTTGAAAAGTATGGTTGACATGGCTGTTAAGTACACAAAAACAGCCGATAAATATGCTATGGACGACGTATTGGACGAACTAAGCCATATGTTGATGAACGAACTGGATTATAAAATGGAGGCTCAAAATTTAGTTGTTTTGGGAGAAAACCTCAATGAATATAAGCATCTTATCGTCCCTCAGCCTGTTCCGGAATATTGCAGCCCAAAAGTTCTAACCATGGATTATATTGAAGGAAAAAAAGTTACGAAGGTATCACCTTTTACCCGAACGGAAACCAATTTCACGCCTTTAATTGATGAGTTGGTAAAATCGTATTTGCAACAGGTGGTTATTGATGGCTTTGCCCATGCCGATCCGCATCCCGGAAATATACATCTTACCCCCGACAATAAAATAGCGCTGATGGATTTAGGCATGGTGGCAAAATTCAGCGATAAATTAAAAGATCAGATGTTGCATTTGCTCCTTGCTATAAGTGAAATGTCGGGCGATGAGATCGTGAAGATCTTGCTGGAAATGAGTGAATACGACGAAAGCGCCAACATCGATGATTTCAGGAAAGATGTTAACAGGTTGGTTTTGGATAACCAAATAAGCATTGCTAAGGATCTGAAAACAGGCCGCCTACTTATTCATATGAATAGAATGGCCGCAGAACGTAATATAAAAATTGCCGTAGAGCTTAACCTGCTTGGCAAGATATTGTTAAACATCGACCAGATAATAGCATCGTTAACTCCCGATTACGATTTTCAAAAGGCCATAAACGAAAACGCCGAACGGCTGATGACGCAGAAAATGACGCGTGAATTGAAGCCCGAAAATATGTTCAAGATGCTGTTGGAAGCCAAAAAACTTGGTGAAAATTTACCCGAAAGGTTAAACAAGATTTCTCAAAAACTGGCAGACAATGAGTTTGAAATTAAAGTGAACGCAATCGATGAAAAACGCTTCACCGATGGTTTTCAGAAAGTGGCTAACCGAATTACGGTGGGTTTAATTATTACGGCGCTT
This sequence comes from Bacteroidota bacterium, assembly GCA_023424395.1. Taxonomy (GTDB): domain Bacteria; phylum Bacteroidota; class Bacteroidia; order Bacteroidales; family Dysgonomonadaceae; genus JAFADY01. The sequence continues at coordinate 111,292 of JAFADY010000017.1, forward strand.
ATTCTTGCCGCCGCATTGCTCATGCGCGTTCCCACAAGTTTTACCATTCTCGGATATCCCGGGTTGCCGCTTATTTTCTTTGTAGTGGCTGCCGGGGCAGGAATTTGGTTGGTTTACAATATAATGTCGAAGGACGAATATTTTCGAAAAAAGAAATAAACACACAATAACTGAAGTTGTTTGAAGCAAAAGTTGCAAACTTGCGCTAAGTGTTTTTCCAAGATTTTCTATCGTATAAATTCTGAAACGGAGAAAGTTTCAACAATTCAATCTGTTTTTCTATATGTAATTTAAGCTTTTGAGAATAGCTTTTCTCGTTACAAATTCTTTCATTGTAACTTTTAATGATCTCTTTTCTTTTTTCATCATTCGCTTTGGTATCAAACTTTTGAAAAGGATTGTGGATAATGAGGCCTGATTTGTCCATAGATTGTAACGATGTATTTACTCTTTCGGATTTTTCAAAACATCAAAAATAGAAAGAGACATTGTCATTATGATGAATAAGATGATAAAACCCAATAAATTATACAAGTTGAAATTCGCAAAAGTAACTGTTTTATAAAAAAGAATTGCCCATATTATGTATACCAATAATCTACCAATTAGTGCTTGAATAGGATTGAATGTTAAGTATTTATCACAATTGGGGCAATTCCATCTCGACCACCAAGACTTAAAATATGTGCATTTTATATATTGAACAATATTGTATTTATAACCACAATTTGGACATGTTCTGAATTATTGAAAAATATATTTGTTTATTTACAATAAGATAGTTAGTTCAATTAATTACTACACACATTCAGCGCTTTTTCCATAATTTCGACGGTTACGGGTGTTTCGCCCGATATTTCGCCATCGACAACCAGTTTCTGTACGGGCGAAGTTTCCAATCGGAAGGTTTTTCCGCGAAAATGTTTTACAAATTCACTGTCTGCGGAGGGCTTCTCTTTTAACAACTGCACCAAGGTTTCGGCGGCCTGCAATTTACTCTCCACGTTCACGATAACGGTGGCATCCAACATGCCGTCGTCGGGAGCGGGTTCTTCGCCGCCCTGCGCAAAAATGGATGTTTTGGGAGCGGCGTTGGCAATGGTCACGCTTCCGGTTTTGAAAGTGTGCGTTTCGCCGTCAACGGTGAGTCTGACTTCGAACAAATCGGCATTCTGCACTTCGCGAAGCCCGGCAATAATGTATCCGAAAGCGCCCCATTCGTCTTTGAGCTCGCCCTCGGCCTCTTCCGTCATGCCACGCTCTATGCCGGCTCCGGCCAACAACAGCATATAGTAATCGTTGGCTTTGGCTATATCTATTTTTTGAGTTTTGCCCGAAGTGATGACCGTGCAAGCGGTTTCTATGGGTTTCAGCCGGATATCGCCGCCGTAAAGCGACGAAGCGAGCGCGTTGCCCGTTCCCAGAGGAATGATGCCTAACAAAGCGTCGGTATTCACCAGCGCTTGCGCTACTTGCGTAACGGTGCCGTCGCCGCCGGCGGCCACCAGAAACTTCTTGCCGTTGTTTACCAACTGTTGGGCAATGTCTTTGGCCGAACTTTCTTCGGATGTTTCATGAAAGGTGAGTTGGAAAAAGCTTTCGAGCAATTCTTTTATTTTAGCGATCTTTTCTTCGCTTGTGCTCCCCGATTTAGGATTGTAGATAATATGCAACTCATCGGATTTCTTTTCCATGGCGATGCCGAAACTGTTTAAGCTGGCAAATTGCCGTGTGTTGGGCTTTACGTTGGTACGAATTTTTCTGACTTCGTCAATCAAATCCTGATAAGTGGCTTTGGGATCCAGAAACTTGAGGTACGCGAGCAATACGGTTACCGATCGTCCTTGTCCCAACGCGCAATGAATTAAAACCTCTTTACCGTCTTTTCGTTGCTGATCGATCCATCGAACGGCCATTTCCAACTGGCTTTTGCGCGGACTGTGATGATCCATTACCGGAATGTTAAGATATTCAACTTCTTTTCCCATAAACTGCGTTTCGATGGCGTCGAACTCAGCGGTTACGTCTAAAACCGCGTTTATAGGGCTTTCTTTCAGTAATTTTAAATCTGTAAATACCAATCGCCTGCTTAGCCATAAGCCGTCGCGAATTTCTTGAAGCGGCGGCACGTTATCCTTGGAGCGCGCTACCAAATTAAAAACCGTTGCCCCCAGCAAAACAGGGAACAAAACTATTTTCATGTAAACGGGCAAACGGCCGCCCTTGTTTTTCCTGAGCATTTCGCCGAAATCTCTTAAATAGGCTATCGCGTAGTAGAGCGACGAGAGCGCTATCCAAATTAAAACGACCTGTACAAGAAACGGAGTAAAGAAACTTACTACGGCAACCAATGCCGAAAAAATCAGGTAAATGTATCCTCTGTTCATGGAGAGTTATATTTGTTTGAACGCTAACCGAGTAAACTTATAGAATAAACAGTTTTCGGGTGTGCAAAGTTCAGTTTGAGGGTTGAGAGGTTTGGATGATAAAAAAACGCACTACAGTAAATCTGCAATGCGCTTTTGTCTCTACGTCTGTGTTCTTTGTTCTAACAATCTACAACAGATTGCTTGCCAATTCCGACAGTTCGCTACGTTCGCCCTTCACTAAATTTACGTGAGCGAAAATGGTTTGTCCTTTCATCTTGTCTATCATATAAGCCAATCCGTTGGATTGGGAATCCAGGTAAGGTGAGTCTATTTGTTGCAGGTCGCCGGTGAATATCATTTTCGTATTTTCTCCGGCGCGGGTAATAATGGTTTTTACTTCGTGTGGCGTGAGGTTTTGCGCTTCGTCGATAATACAAAACGTTTCGGTAAGGCTTCGTCCGCGAATAAAAGCCAACGCTTCAATTTCCAGTTGTCCCGATTTTTGTAATTCTTCGATGGTGCGTAAATCGCCGCTGTTTGATCCGAGATGCGATTTAATCACGTTCAGGTTATCGAAAAGCGGCTGCATATAAGGTGCAATTTTTTGTTTCTCGTCACCCGGCAAATATCCCAAGTCTTTGTTAGACAAAGACACAATGGGGCGGGCAAGCAAAATCTGGTGATAGATTTTGTTTTGCTTTAACGCAGAGGCCAACGCCAACAGCGTTTTTCCGGTTCCGGCTTTTCCGGTGAGGCCGACGAGTTTTATTTCGGGATCGTTTAAAACCTCAAACGCGAAGGCTTGTTCCGCGTTTCGGGCCTGAATACCGAAATTGACCTCTTTCTCTATTTTTTTGATATTCCCGGTAAACGGATTATACCTGACCAACACGCTGTTTCGCTCACTTTTCAGGATGAAACATTGGTTGGGCATAATTTCGTTTTGGAAGTTGAATTCTTCGAAATCCACTCCCAAAGGCTGTGCGTAAATTTTATCGATCAAATCGGGATCGATTCCTTCGACAACCAGTTCGCCTTCGTCAAAAATATCAATATCGGTTACCTTGTCGTTGATGTAATCTTCGGCAAGTATGCCCAACGAACGCGCCTTCATCCGAAGGTTTATATCTTTGGACACCAAAATGGTTTTGGTGTCCGCGTTTTTTTCCGCTATATCCACAACCGTGGAAAGTATCCGGTTATCGGGGGTGCGTTCCGGAAAGGCCTGTTGAATTTTTTCGTTGGAGTGCGAGCTGTTTACAATGTAAAGTTTTCCACGCCCCAAGCCGAGTTCGGCGCCATTGGTGAAAAGTTCGTCATCGGTTATCAGATCGAGTTCCCGTACAAAAGCGCGCGCGTTAAAATTGATCTGTTCGTTTCCTTTTTTGAATTTATCCAGTTCTTCCAGCACCACAAAGGGCAAATAGATGTCGTTCTCTTCAAAATTATCAAGGCACTTATAATCGTGGAGGATTACGTTCGTGTCGAGGATAAAGTTTTTTTTGGGATTTTTGATCGATTTCGTAGTTCTTGCTCTCGTTTTTGTTTTCGCCTTGCTTGTTGTGGTAGTTGCCATGTCAGTTAAATTTAAATTTCATACCTTATAGAAACGCAATTCTTGAAGATTTGTTTCGGAAATCGGCTATATTTTTATCAGCAACGAATAAAAAATGCAGTATCCATCACCAGATACTGCATTCATTTTTGTGTAATTACTTGCTATTATTTAAAAGTAAGAACACGTAAATCGATATTTTCTGATCCCTGACGAAGAATGAGTTCCGTTGCGGTGCATTTTTCAATCTCGTATTTTCTTCCTTCTATAGTCAAAATGTTTTTGCCATCATCCGTCGATAAAGACCAAATTCCCGCGCTGTCTTTCTCATTTCCACAAGCATCGTTTACAGAAATTTTGAAGCTACCGTTAGAGTTAAAATCCCATTTATCGTCTTTTTCACATGGCTCCGTAAGTTGTTCCACAGCCATGAGTTTATCCGAAGTCAGAGTCCACGGCCTGAGCACCAGCGTTGCTCGAATTGTTTCAGTTTCTATCTCTTCTTTGGTACATGAAGAAACGCCTAAGCCTATGGATAATATAAATGCAAAAAGCAAAGCAAATTTCAAATTTTTCATAATCAATTTATTTAGTTAATAACATTATAAATAACGATTATCGATAATTTTTGTTATTCCATTTCTGTTGCATTTAAGATAATTTCATTGTTTCCAACAACTAATTTACAAATTGTAACGTAGAACCTTGACGATTTAGGTTTTTTTGAGCGGAATGATCGTACTTTTAAGATTAGCTTATTCTTATTTTTTTTATCTTTGCGTCACTTAAAAAACCACTAACTAAATTATTATGAAAAAATTAATAATAGCATTTTTATTTATGACAGCAATAACTACTGCTTTAACGGCAGATGAGAATCCTTTTTTTAAGCCCTTCGATACGCCTTACGGCACAGCGCCTTTCGATAAAATAAAGATAGAACATTTTGAACCGGCTTTTGAGAGAGCCATCAAAGAGCATCGGGAAGAAGTTGATAAAATTGCGGCGAATACGCAACCGGCGACATTTAAGAATACGATCGAAGCCATGGAATATTCGGGTGAAATGTTGAGCCGCGTAAGTTCCGTGTTCTTCAATTTGAACAGCGCCGAAAGCAACGATGAGATGATGCAAATTTCCAGAAACTTGAGCCCTAAATTGTCTGAGCACTCAAACAACATCAATCTCAACGAAAATCTTTTCAAAAGAATAAAAACCGTGTACGATGCACGAAATACTTCGGGATTGACGCCGGAACAGATTCGTTTGGTCGAAAAATACTACGAACGATTCGAAAACAGCGGGGCAACTCTTTCAGCAGCCGATAAAGAAACTTACCGCAAACTTTCTATGGAATTAAGCAAAGCTACGCTCGATTTCGGACAAAATAACCTGAGAGAGACCAACGCTTACGAAATGCTGCTCACCGACAAAGCCGATTTGGTAGGCCTTCCCGAAAGCGTAATTGAAGCGGCGGCGGCCAAAGCAAAATCGAAAGACAAAGAAGGTTGGTTATTCGATCTTTCAGCGCCGAGCTATATCGGTTTCATGAAATATTCCAGCCGCCGCGATTTGCGCGAAAAGCTTTACATGGCTTACAATACCAAAAGTGTAAAAGGCGGGGAATTCGATAACAAAGAGAATGTGCAAAAAATAGCCAACCTTCGCTTGCAGATAGCGAATTTATTGGGTTACAAAAGTTATTCGGAATACGTATTGAAAAACCGGATGGCAAAAAACGACAAAGCAGTTTTTGAATTATTGGATAAACTGTCTGCTGCATTCACACCGATAGCCCAACAAGAAGTGAAGGACGTACAGCAATTTGCTTCGCAAATGGAAGGAAAGCCTGTGGAATTACAGCCGTGGGATTGGAGTTATTATGCAGATAAATTGAAGGACAGTCGTTTTAATTTGAACGACGAAATGACGCGCCCGTATTTTGAATTGGAAAACGTGAAAAAAGGCATTTTCGGTTTGGCAACAGATCTGTATGGTTTGCGATTTGTGAAAAATTCCAATATCGCCGTTTATCACCCCGAAGTGGAAGCTTTTGACGTGTTGGACGAAAACGGGAATTTCTTATCGGTTTTGTACACCGATTTCCACCCCCGTGAGGGAAAACGCGCCGGCGCATGGATGACTTCTTACAAAAATCAATTCATAAAAGATGGTAAAGACAGCCGCCCGCACGTTTCCATTGTGATGAACTTCACGCGTCCGACCGAATCCAAACCGGCTTTGCTCACTTTTGACGAGGTGAGAACTTTCCTCCACGAATTCGGACATGCCTTGCATGGAATGCTCGCGAAAAGCAATTATGAGTCGCTTTCAGGAACAAGCGTTTATCGCGATTTTGTGGAGTTGCCCTCGCATATCATGGAAAATTGGCTGGTTCAAAAAGATTTCCTCGATAAATTTGCGTTTCATTACGAAACCGGCGAAAAAATGCCGGCAGAACTATTACAGAAAATTATCGATGCAAGTAATTATAACACCGGTTATGCTACTTTACGCCAGCTTTCGTTCGGTTATTTGGATATGGCATGGCATTCGCTCACACAACCTTTCGATGCAGATATTCGCCAATTCGAACAAGACGCTATGACACGCGTACAACTGCTTCCGGTTGTTCCCGAAACAAGCATGTCGGCACAATTCGGACATATTTTCTCAGGAGGCTACGCTGCCGGATATTACAGTTACAAATGGGCTGAAGTGATGGATGCCGACGCGTTTTCGGTATTTAAGAAAAACGGAATTTTCGATAAGGAAACCGCACATTCTTTCAGAACAAACATTTTGGAAAAAGGAAATACTGCGGATCCGACGGAGCTTTATAAAAATTTCCGCGGCCAGGAACCTTCTGTCGATGCGCTGTTGGAGAGAGCGGGCGTGAAAAATTTATCCTTGTGATTCGTATATAAAAGTAAAAAAGCATTGAACGGAAAAGTTCAATGCTTTTTTTATCGTAACATTATGCCTTCAAACCCGTAACCCGCTTACCCCACGCTTCCTTCCAAACTAATTTGCAGCAACTTCTGTGCTTCAACGGCAAATTCCATCGGAAGTTTGTTCACTACTTCTTTCACGTAACCATTTACGATCAATCCGATAGCTTCTTCTTCTCCCAAACCGCGTTGGTTGCAGTAGAAAATTTGGTCTTCGCTGATTTTCGAAGTCGTGGCTTCGTGTTCTAAAATTGCTGTTGGATTTTGAATATCGGTGTAAGGAAATGTGTGTGCGCCACAGTAATCGGTAAGCAGCAAGCTGTCGCACTGCGAGTGATTACGGGCGTTTTCCGCTTTTTTCGAAACTTTTACTAAGCCCCGATAACTGTTTTGGCTGCTTCCTGCCGAAATCCCTTTCGAAACGATTCTGCTTCTTGTATTTTTGCCCAAATGGATCATTTTGGTTCCGGTATCGGCTTGTTGAAAATTGTTGGTAACGGCAACGGAATAAAATTCGCCCACCGAGTTATCGCCCGCCAAAATGCACGACGGATATTTCCACGTAATAGCAGAGCCGGTTTCTACCTGCGTCCACGAAATTTTGGAGTTTTTTCCTTTGCAAATACCGCGTTTGGTAACGAAATTATATACGCCGCCTTTACCGTTTTTATCGCCCGGATACCAATTTTGAACCGTAGAATATTTCACTTCGGCATTTTCGAGGGCAACAATTTCCACGATGGCCGCGTGAAGCTGATTTTCGTCGCGTTGGGGCGCCGTACAGCCTTCGAGATAACTCACGTAAGAGTCATCGTCGGCGACAATGAGCGTGCGCTCAAATTGCCCCGTATTGGCTGCGTTGATGCGAAAATAAGTAGATAACTCCATCGGACAACGAACGCCTTTGGGTATGTAAACGAAAGAACCGTCGCTGAAAACCGCCGAATTGAGCGCGGCATAAAAATTGTCTTTGTATGGAACCACGGTGGCAAGATATTTCTTTACCAAATCGGGGTGATGTTGCACGGCCTCGCTGAACGAACTAAAGATGATTCCTTTTTCGGCCAACGTTTCTTTGTAAGTAGTTTTTACCGAAACGCTATCCATTACGGCATCAACCGCAACTCCGGCAAGCACTTCGCGCTCGTGCAACGGTATTCCGAGTCGCTCGAAGGTCTTCAAAAGTTCAGGATCCACTTCGTCCAAGCTCTTCGGGCCTTTTTTCTTGGTTGGGTCGGCATAATAAATAATGTCCTGAAAATCGATTTCGGGGATATCCAAATGCGCCCATTCGGGTGTTTTCATCGTGAGCCAATGGCGATAGGCTTTCAGACGAAACTCCAACATCCATTCGGGTTCATTTTTCTTTGCCGAGATTAGGCGAACAACGTCCTCGTTCAGCCCTTTGGCTATGGTTTCGGTTTCCACATCGGTGGTAAAACCGTATTTATAATCGGTGGTTGTCAGCTCATTTAATATTTGATCTTGATCTAATTCTTGCATTGATGTGTGATTTTTTTGATTGTTGCAATCGTTGTTCTACATTAATAGGAGAAACTTTTCGAGTTTCCAACCATTCATAACAACCATCGCGCAGTATTTGTTTATGCAAAAGTAAGAGTTTTTTGATAAACTTCGGAACTTATAGAAATAGGTTTTTGCGATTGCGCATAGATGAACATTTATTCATTTGAGCTTGTTTACTAAACAAATAAAAATAATAACAAGACAAAAAACGATTAAAATGAAAAGAGTAGCATTAGCATTTATTACGGTTTTATTAGGTGTTTCACTTTCGGCTCAATCGAGCTATAAAGTAGATCCGGCGCACGCTTCAGTTAATTTCAAGGTAAAACACATGGGTATTACGTTTGTAAGCGGAAAATTCGAAAAATTCGATGGCGGTGTTGTAGGAAGTTTGAGTAATTTAGAAGCCGCACGTGTGTTTTTTAATGTAGAAACGGCGAGCATAAATACAAGCGTACAAAAACGCGATGATCACTTACGCAGTGCCGATTTTTTTGAGGTGGAAAAATTCCCATCTATGTCGTTCGAGAGTACAGGTATTGAAAAAGTGGATGAGGAAAATTATAAGCTGAAAGGTATGCTACAAATTAAAGATGTTTCGAAACCGGTTACTTTTGACGTGAAATACGGCGGTGTGGCCAAAGGTAGAAACGGAGAAGACATTCTTGGATTCGTGGCTAAAAACACCATCAATCGCTTTGATTACAACGTGGCCTACGACCCCGAATTAAGTTCCGTTGGAAAAGATGTGCACATAACGCTTTATCTTGAGTTTAAGGGCGAACCGAAAAAGTAAATAGTTTGTATTCAGCAATAAAAAAACAGGACTGCGGTAACGTAGTCCTGTTTTTTTACATATTTTTCAGGTTAGTTCTCGTTCAAAAAAAATCGTATAACGATTCCGTCAGGAATGAGAATGTCTTGTAAATCGGAGTAGGGCACCGTAACTTCGATAACGCCCATGGCATAAGGCGCAATTTCGTATTGATTATAAGCGTAATGAATGCCTTTATCGTCGAGCCAAAAATTGTTGTTGGGTACAATATCATCCACCGTGAAAAAACCGTGCATCAACAACGAATCGGGTTCGGGAGCATTGAATTGTTTCATTAAATTGCCAACGATCTTATCGGTTAAAGGCTTGTAATAATCAGGTTTAAACAGGTCTTCTTCGGAAAGCGTTACCAAATCGTTCAAATCTATATTGGTGTAAGTTACGCGGTATGAGCCGTGCGCGCCGCCCGTATAATCGCTGAACTCCACCGCATAGGCCAAAAGCGAATCGTTTTGGAACAAAATTTTGTTTGTGTTGCTCATGTTGTACCAATACCACTGCGGCATATCGTTCTCACCGAGGCGTGCTTTATCGGCATAATAATCGTTGGATAACTCCTCGTAGTCTTCAGTGTATTTGGCGAGATAATTGTCAACGGCTTGTTCCGGCGTCATGGAATCATACACACGCTCACCGAAAAACGTTCCCAAAAATATCTGCTGCAAACGCGCCAAATCTTCTTCGTTGCGGAATTTCACAGGATAGGTAAAATTTACTTTCACATCGGCAAAAGGGAGTGTGGTGTCGTTTTCAACGAGCATTGGTATCTTTTTAGCTACAACGATACTGTCGAAATCTATTTCATTTGATGCACCTGTCGTTTTTTTACATGATGCAAATATTCCTACGAATGCAAATACACTGATAATAACCTGAATGATTGCGTTTTGTTTCATAATATTTTATTCTAACTTCTGATTTCTAACTTCTAACTTGTCATTGGATAATTTGTTTCACAGCGCCCAACTCAGGATAGAAAATTACCTGAATGGGCTGTTTCATGTTATCGAACATTTTTTTTACGAGTACATCTTGAGAGCCGAATTGAACCACGTCTGTTTCTATGCTTTTTACCGCGCGGTTTTTGAATTCAATGGTTAGGACGGCTTTTCCCGGAATGTTATACACAAGCCCTTCGGTAAGTTTGGTTTCCAATCTTTGCAAATCGCGTTCCGATAATTGGCTTTCAACTTGTGGCGTTTTGTTTTTTAGCGTCAAGTAAACGGGTTCTCCGGCAAGATTATCGGCATCCACCGGGCCTAGTTTTTCCGAAAAACGAGCGACAACACGGCGGTCAATATTCGCAGCATCGGGCATAACGGTTATGTTGTGCGTAAAATATTCAGTGGATTCGCTACCGGCGAAAAGTTCCGTGAGCGCTTTTTCCTGCACATTAATTTCGTCCATTACCACTTTGTAGGCGTTGCCGTCGGGTGGCATATTTTCGGCTTCGCCGGTTAGAATATCCTGACGACTGCGACGGAGATCGAAAATTTGTCGTGCCACTAACTCCGCTTGTTTAGCAATGGAGCCTGCCATGAGCGTTTCCTGCGATAAAAACCGGCGCGGATTAGCCGATGCAGCTTGAGCTGTGGGAATTTCCATTTGCGTAGCAGTATTAAATTGGGGTTCAGCATTTATGGATGCTATCACGCCGTCTTCGCGAAGCGTAACATAGGGCTGCAAAGTGTTGGAACGAAATTCCACCATAAAAGAATTATTTTTGTCGGCAACGCCTTTGTTTACCACTGAAATATCTTCTAGCGTGAAAACGGTTTTATCATCCCTTATAGGGTTTTCCACACCCAAATAACGCTGCGCGTATTGATAAAAATCGCCGCGAATTTGAACGGTTTTTTTTACCAAAAAAGTAATTTCGAACGATGTTTTCGGTAGCGAATAAACTACGCCGTAATCGTTTGCTTTAATGGCATTTACGCGGGTGGTTTTTTGGGCGAAAGCTCCGGAAATCGCAAGAAAAAAAGCCAAAAAGATGGAAAAGGTTATTTTCATTGTAATTTATAGTTATTCGATTGATATTCAATAGTAATTTAGTTGTAATTCAAATGTATCGTTGAATATTTCAACGCCACGACAAATATTAGCGAAGCGAATTACCACGGAATTTCCATTAAAAATCGACGTTTTAATTCGCTGATTGAAATTGCTCCAAAAACCGCACATCGTTCTCAGAAAACATACGCAAATCTTTTACCTGATATTTCAGGTTCGTTATGCGTTCAATTCCCATTCCCAAAGCATATCCCGAATAAACTTTGCTGTCTATTGCGCAGTTATCCAACACATTGGGATCTACCATTCCGCAACCGAGAATTTCCACCCAACCGGTATATTTGCAGAACGGACAACCTTTTCCGCCGCAAATATTGCACGAAATATCCATTTCGGCGCTTGGCTCGGTAAACGGGAAATAAGACGGACGCAAACGGATTTTGGTATTTTCGCCGAACATTTCTTTAGCGAAATAAAGCAAAGCCTGTTTTAAATCGGCAAACGAAACGTTTTTATCTACATACAACGCTTCCACCTGATGGAAAAAGCAGTGAGCACGATACGAAATGGCTTCGTTTCGGTACACGCGTCCCGGACAAATAATGCGAATGGGCGGCTGCGATTGTTCCATCACGCGCGTTTGCACGGATGAAGTATGTGTACGCAACACCACATCGGGATTACTTTGTATGAAAAACGTGTCCTGCATGTCGCGCGCCGGATGGTCTTCGGCAAAGTTGAGCGACGAAAACACGTGCCAATCATCTTCAATTTCGGGGCCATCGGCAATAGAAAAGCCCAATCGTTTAAAAATATCGCAAATCTCTTCTTTTACAATGGAAATGGGGTGGCGTGTTCCCAAAGGAATGGGGTATGCGGTGCGCGAAAGATCGATCTCGGCGTGAGCCGAACCGGAGGTTCGAAATTGGTCTTTCAGCGCTTGAATTTTGTCTTGAGCGGTTTGTTTCAAAACGTTGAGTTTCATACCCACTTCGCGTTTTTGTTCTGCAGGAACGTTTCTGAAATCGTCCATCAAAGCGGAGATAATACCCTTTTTACTCAAATATTTAATGCGTAGCGCGTCAGTTTCTTCGGGCGAAGAAACGGTTAATTGCTCAATTTCCGAAAGAAGAGCATTTATTTTTTCAATCATTGTATATTGTAAGTCTAAAAAATCCGTTCTTTAGCACAAAATTACACTTTTTCTTGCTATCTGCCACCCTTTTGTACGAAAGATTTGTATTGTTGAAGCCGATAATCCCGTCGAAATGTTTATTTTTGCGTATTAAACACACATACACAAATGTTGCGGAAGGTAGAAAAAATCATTGGCGAAAAACAATTATTGTCGCCCAACGCGAAAGTAATTGTCGGGTTGAGCGGCGGTATGGACTCCATGGCGTTGCTTGATGTGCTTACGCTTCTTGGCTACCGGTGCGTGGCGGCACATTGTAATTTTCATTTGCGTGGCGAAGAATCCAATCGCGATGCGGATTTTGTGAAAAAGTGGTGCAAAGAGACTGATGTGGAGTTTATTTCCATTGATTTTGATACTCAGGGATTCGCTGCCGATAAAAAGATTTCCATTGAAATGGCGGCGCGCGAATTGCGGTATCGTTGGTTTGAAATAATGCGCGTACAATATGAAGCGGAAGCCATCGCTGTGGCGCATCACAAGGACGATTCGGTAGAAACGGTGCTGCTCAATTTAATCCGTGGAACGGGAATTGGCGGACTTTCGGGAATTGCACCCCGAAATGGGTGGGTGGTGCGTCCGTTGTTGTGCGTTTCCCGTCTCGAAATTGAGAATTATACGCGCGAACGGGATATTCCGCACGTATTGGACAGCACGAATAATGAAGATATTTATATTCGTAACTCGTTAAGGTTGAATATCATTCCTAAACTCGAAGAGTTGAATCCGTCGGTAAAAGAGGCGATTTTTCGCACGTCGAATCATGTTTCGGAAGCCGAAAAAGTGTATCGATCAGCCGTTGAAAAAGCTATAAGTAAAGTTTTTAGCGAAAATCGCATCAATATTGAAAAGTTAAAGCAAACGGCATCACCGCAATCGGTTTTGTTCGAAATTCTGTCGCCCGTCGGATTCAATCCGTCCGTTATCGAAGACATATACAACAGCCTTGATGCCACGCCCGGAAAAGTTTTTCACGCCCAAAAGCATAGGTTGATAAAAGACCGCGATTATCTTTTGTTGGATGTTTCTACAATGAATGAAACCCAAAATAAAACGCATCAAATTAATAAAGTTCCACATCAGATTTCAAGTCCCATTGATATGAATATCAGCATACAATCTGATGATATTTTAATTCGGAAAGACTTAAATAAATTGTATGCTGATGCCGATAAATTATTGTTTCCACTCACGTTGCGAAAGTGGCAGGCGGGCGATTGGTTTATTCCTTTCGGAATGAAAGGACGAAAAAAATTGAGCGATTATTTTACTGACCGAAAATTCAGTCTGAAAGACAAAGAAAATGTATGGATTTTGGCATCGGGAGAAGACATTGTGTGGATTGTGGGAGAACGGTCCGATAATCGGTTTCGGGTAACAGGCAAAACAAAAAATGTGTTTTTCGCTGAGTTTTTTCCCGAAAAATGAGGATTTTCAATATTTCTGAAAAATTTTGACTTTTTCACGCAACGTTTTTTCAATTTTTCCATCTTATTAAGAAAACACTAACACTCAGAAATTTGTTATAGAGATAAAGACAAGAGAAATAATGAGAACAAGCATTGTTAAAGACATTTTAATGGTGGCGGCTTTCGCCGGTTTTGCCTACTTAGTATCACGTAATTACAAACACAAGAAATTGCGTGACAGGGAAACACGCGAATTTATTCACTTCCAACTGTTTTAAGCAGTAGAAAATCACCAAATGATTTTTATGGTCAACTGTTTCGTTGACGGGATTTTTGTTACCTTTGCACTCTGAAATCCGAAAACAGTTGATATTACTTTTTTATGCTTACACTTAAAGTACTGAACGAAAATACGGAAGAAATAATCCGTCGTTTAGCGAAGAAAAATTTCGACGCTACCGAAGTTGTTTCGCAGATCATTGAGTTAGACAACGTGAGAAAAAGCACGCAAACGTCGCTCGACGGCACGTTGGCCGAAATAAACGCGCTTTCTAAATCCGTCGGAATGCTGATGAAAGAAGGCAAGAAAGATGAAGCTACAAACGCCCGCGAAAAAGTGGGAGCGCTGAAAGACGCGTCGAAAGAACTCGATGAAACACTGAAAAGCGCCGAAGTCAAAATCCAACAATTATTGGTTACCATACCCAATATTCCGCACGACTCCGTACCCGAAGGCCGCAGCGCCGAAGATAACATCATTGAACGGAGTGGGGGAGCTATGCCGAAATTGCCCGAAGCTGCGGTTCCGCATTGGGATTTGGCGAAAAAATACGATCTTATTGATTTTGAATTGGGCGTGAAAATTACCGGCGCCGGATTTCCCGTATATAAAGGAAAAGGCGCGCGTTTGCAGCGTTCACTCATTAATTTCTTTTTGGATTGCGCGCGCGATGCCGGTTTCTTGGAAATTCAGCCACCATACGTGGTGAATGCCGATTCGGGTTTCGGAACGGGACAGTTGCCGGATAAAGAAGGACAAATGTATCATTCTCAGTTAGATGACCTGTATTTAATCCCCACCGCCGAAGTACCCGTAACCAACATTTACCGCGATGTTATTTTGGAAGAAAAAGACTTTCCCGTAAAAAACACGGCTTATTCCGCCTGTTTCCGCCGTGAAGCGGGTTCCTACGGAAAAGATGTGCGTGGGTTGAATCGTTTGCACCAATTTGATAAAGTGGAAATTGTATGTATCGAAAAACCCGAAAACTCCTACGAACGTTTAGACGAAATGGTTAGTTACGTGCAAACGTTGGTGGAAAAATTGGAATTGCCGTGGCGCATTCTTCGTCTTTGTGGGGGCGATATGAGCTTCACGTCTGCGCTCACGTTCGATTTCGAAGTGTTTTCTGCTGCGCAGGAACGTTGGTTGGAGGTGAGTTCGGTTTCCAACTTCGAAAGTTATCAGGCAAACCGTTTGAAATGCCGTTATCGTGACGAAAACCGCAAAACGCAACTGTGTCATACGCTCAATGGCAGCGCGCTCGCCCTGCCTCGTATCATGGCCGCATTGCTCGAAAATAACCAAACTCCCGACGGAATCCGCATTCCCGAAGTTTTGGTGCCGTATTGCGGATTTGATGTAATTGATTGAAACTAACGTATTTTTTTTGTAAAACTCATACGAAACTATCTCAAAATCATTTTGAGACACCTCTTCTTTTTTGTTATGCGAGTTTGTATTTTTTTACAAAATCATCCAATATTTCCTTAAGTGTCGGTGTCCCGATCTCTTGTAGGTCGTAATGAACGCGTACGGTCGGTTTTTTAATGTCTATCAGCCTGTTCAGATCAATAGGAGTGCCTATCACCACCGTATCGCAATCAGCATTGTTGATGGTTGTTTCTAAATCTTTTAGCTGCTGATCGCTGTATCCCATCGCGGGAAGTATCGTTCCGATGTTCGGATAAATTTCGAACGTGTTAGCCAATTCACCAACGATGTAAGATCGAGGATCGACTTCTTCCTTACAGCCGTATTTTTGCGCTGCCACGGTTCCTGCGCCAATTTTCATTTCTCCGTGTGTGAGTGTTGGCCCATCTTCAACGATCAAACAACGTTTGCCGCGAATCAATTCGGGTTTGTCCACTTCTACCGGGCTTGCCCCATCGACGACTATAGCTTTGGGATTCGCTTTAGCGATATTTTCGCGAACAGTCTTTATTCCTTCAGCTGATGCTGTGTCTATTTTATTGATGACAACAACATCGGCAAGCCTTAAATTTACCTCTCCCGGGTAGTAGTTCACTTCGGCGCCGGCGCGGTGCGGATCGGCAACCGTGATGGTCATATCGGGTTTGTAGAAAGAAAAATCGTTATTTCCACCGTCCCAAACTACAACGTCGCAACCGGCCGGATCTTTTTCGGCTTCGCGAAGGATCTTTTCATAATCGACACCGGCATAAATTACGTTTCCGCGAACCACGTGCGGTTCGTATTCCTCCATTTCCTCGATGGTGCATTTGTGTTTTTTCAGGTCTTCAACCGTTGCGAAACGTTGAACCGCCTGAGCGTTCAAGTCGCCGTAAGGCATCGGATGGCGCACGGCTATAACTTTCAGCCCGCGCTTCATGAGGTCTTCAATAACTGCTCTCGATGTTTGCGATTTTCCGCATCCAGTGCGTGTGGCCACTACGGCGATTACAGGTTTTGTACTCTCGATCATGGTTTCGCCCGGGCCTAAAAGAATAAAATTTGCTCCGGCGGCATTCACTATTGAACTTAAGTTCATTAAATGCGTATAGTTAACATCGCTGTATGAGAAAAAGCAATCTTTTACTTCTTTTTCTTTGATGAGTTTTGGCAGTTCAGACTCCAAATAAATAGGAATTCCTTTGGGATACAACTCTTTACCTGCCAATTCCGCCGGATAAGCCCTGTCATCGATGTAAGGGATTTGTGCTGCGGTGAAAGCAACAACGTTGTAATCTTCATTTTCTCTGAAAAAAGTGTTGAAATTGTGGAAATCTCTTCCCGCTGCTCCAATAATAATGGCGTTTCTTTTCATAATGGATAGTTTTAAAGATTATAAAAGGTATTATTGTTGGCAAAGTTAAATAATTTTGATCGGTAATTAAATCATTTTGGTTAATTTTTTATGATATATTCTGAATGATTATGTCCTATTTAAGCAATATGTAAATTATTTTTGGCAATATGAAACACGAAATCTAATCGATAAACAATTTCAATTTCATTAAACCGAGAGTTTTAGTTACTTTTGTCCCAAATTTTAAAGGAATATGAATAATAAAATAGCCCTCAATGTTCAATCGGAAACCGGAAAATTAGAAGCCGTATTAATGCATTATCCGGGAGCCGAAGTGGAAAACATGACTCCTCGCAACGCGCAACGCGCCTTATACAGTGATATATTGAATCTATCCATTGCTCAAAGAGAGTATGACCAAATTTATGGAGTTCTCAACAAATTGTCCAACGTATATAAGGTATCGGATTTACTGGCGCGAGTTTTATCTGATGAAAATCGTAAAAAAGAGCTTGTTGTTGAGATATGCCGAAAAGAGCAAGCCGAGAATTATATTGATTATTTATTGAGCCTTTCGGCCAACGACTTGGCTCGAATACTGATTGAGGGGCTTCCCATCCATATGAACACATTAACGAATTTTCTGAACGAGGAGTATTACGCGCTCAAACCGTTGTACAACTTTTACTTCACCAGAGATTCATCGGTAATCATCGGAAACAACTCGGTTGTTTGCAAAATGGCCAATAATGTAAGGTTGCGCGAATCAATCATAATGAATGCTATTTATAGGAGCAATCTGTTTTTCGACACGAATTTGATCAATTTTTCCGATTTATCGAATAACGATCCCAAAGTAATTATAGAAGGCGGCGATGTTTTGGTGGTGCGCGAAGATATTTTGCTTATCGGCAACGGAGTGAGAACAAGCTCACAAGGTATTGATTTGTTGGTGAAAAGATGTTGCGCGGGAAGCAAAGAAAAGAAGCATGTTATTGTACAACAATTGCCGGATTCTCCGGAATCATTTATCCACTTAGACATGGTGTTTACGATGCTTTCCCCCGACAAAGCGATGGTTTATAAACCTTTGATTATGGATAACTCTCCTTTCCAAACAATACACATGGAAATTGAAAATGGGAAGGTTACCAAAATAAATTCTGTGAGTAATATACTCAGTATTTTGCGTAAATTAGGCATGGATATCTATCCGATATTTTGCGGCGGCAAAGCCGACGAATGGGATCAGGAAAGGGAACAGTGGCACAGCGGCGCCAATTTTTTTGCTCTCGCACCCGCCAAAGTACTTTCTTACGCCCGTAACGTATATACACTGGATGAATTAAATAAAAACGGTTTCGAGATTGTTACCGCGTGGGACGTTGTAAACGGAAATTTCGATATGGAGAAAGCCGGAAATTGTGTGATAACAATAGACGGATCGGAACTTCCCCGAGGCGGAGGAGGCCCGCGATGCATGACAATGCCTTTGAGAAGGTCTTAGTAAATTATCGGATCCACCGCGGATCGTGAACTTTAACCCTTTCACTTTCATCGTAAAAAAGGCTTTCTTTGGTAGGAATTAAAATGGTGTAGGTTTTTCCGCTTCTGTTAAGCAATTTAGTATCGCGCAACCAAGAATTGAAGTCTTTTAATTGTGCGTAAGAAATTCCGTGCTGTTTTGCAAAGTCGGTCAGATTGTTTATCGAAGAAGAAACGCGTACTTCCTTAAATTCCACCGGCTTGTAAAGATGTTGAGGCTGTATATGGAACCCGTATGCTTTTGGATTTTCGAAAATTAATTTGATAGCCAGCATTCTGAAATAATACCGGCTTGTTTCTTCAACAAGCCACAGATCGAGTGCATCGTTCACTCGCTGATTTCGGAGTTCTGATGTAATTCTTCCCATACCGCCATTATAGGATAAAGCCGCCGCGCTCCATGACCCGTATTGATTTCGTGCACTTTTCAGATATTTGGCGGCAGCCACGGTAGATTTTTCTATGTGATAGCGTTCATCCACTTCGGATGTTATTTCCAATCCGTAGCCTTTTCCGGTTGAGGAAATAAATTGCCATAATCCGGCGGCATTTGCCGGCGATACCGCCCTCGGATGTAGGCTGCTCTCTATTACGGCCAAGTATTTTATATCGTCGGGCAGCCCTTGTTGTTTCAGAATAGGTTCGATGATGGGAAATATTCGGTTTGCTCTTTTAAAGAGCAGCAACGTAGTTGAATGAAAATAGGTGAAACTGTTCAGTTCCCTGTCCATTCTTTCATGAAGATCGTATCTGTCGAAGACGATTTTTTCTCCGGCAAAAACCATTTCATCAGGAACGTTCACGGAAATTGTTTTTGATAGCGGATATGAATCATTGGATTGATCGTTTACGTGATTGCTTGAAGTGAGCATAACGGTTATCATGCCCCCGATCATTAAAAGAAGGAAAACAGTAGAGAAAACGGCGTTTTTTTTCATCAAGTTTCGCGTTAGAGAGTTTAGAGATTCAAATATACAATTCTTTATCTAAATTTCTTTTACTTCTTGTCGGTTTTATTTTTTTTATGAAAAAGTATATGAAAAATTAGAAATTTTCGATATTATTTTGATGACGCTCCTACTTTTTAAAACATGATTTTCAAACAACGGGAATTTTGTTTAACTTTGTATCCCGAATAAAAACTATCAACGTAAACATAACAGAATACGCACATGTATAAACAAAAGCGGGTGCGATTGATCCTTGAAAACGGGCAAGTTTTTCATGGAAAATCGTTTGGCGCCGAAAAGGCAACCTCGGGAGAAGTGGTTTTCAATACTTCAATGGTTGGGTATCCCGAAAGTTTGACAGACCCATCATACGAAGGCCAAATTCTTACTTTAACTTATCCAATAATCGGAAATTACGGAGTACCGGCAAACAGTCATACAAACGGCATTTCCGATTTTTTTGAATCTGAACACATTCACGTTCGCGCACTTATCGTGCAGGATTATTCCGAAGAATTTTCGCACTGGAACGCCCAAAAAAGTTTGGGAGATTGGTTGAAGGAAGAAAATATACCCGGGATTTATGATATTGATACGCGGATGCTTACCAAAATACTTCGTGAAAAAGGCTCTATGCTGGGAAAAATTGTTTACGAAAACGACAACGAAGTAGATTATTATGATCCTGAAAGCGAGAACCAAGTCGCTAAAGTTTCCTGCAATAAAGTTTTAGAATATAAGCATGGAGAAAAAAAAGTAGTTTTAATAGATTGTGGCGTAAAACACAATATTATACGTCATTTATTATCGAAAAAAATCCATCTGATACAGGTACCGTGGGATTACGATTTTCACACCCTTGATTATGACGGGCTTTTCATTTCAAACGGCCCCGGCAATCCCGATTACTGTGGTATCACGGTGGAAAATATTAGAAAAGCGTTGTCTAACAATAAACCGATATTTGGAATTTGCATGGGCAATCAATTACTCTCAAAGGCTGCCGGAGCCAATACATATAAATTGAAATACGGACACCGAAGTTCTAATCAGCCGGTGCAAATGGTGGGTACAAATACTTGTTTTGTTACATCGCAAAATCATGGATACGCCGTTGATGAAAAACTTCTCAATAAAGATTGGGAGCCATATTTCAAAAATATGAACGATGGTACCAACGAAGGAATAAAACACAAAACAAAGCCGTTTTTCTCAGTGCAATTTCATCCTGAGGCTGCCAGTGGGCCAACGGATACGGAATTCTTTTTCGATGATTTTGTAAAGATGCTATAAACTATCCATCAATCTTTTTTAAAGAATAAATTAGAATGACCAACAAAATAAAAGATAATAACAAACAGTCGATTAAATCTCCTTTAGGAATCAAGAAGGCTTTGATACTTGGTTCAGGAGCTTTGAAAATTGGTGAAGCGGGAGAATTCGATTATTCCGGTTCTCAAGCTTTGAAAGCGTTGAAAGAAGAAGGTATTGAAACAGTTCTTATAAACCCCAATATCGCAACCGTTCAAACATCGGAAGGTTCTGCCGATAAAATTTATTTTTTGCCCGTAACTCCTTATTTTGTAGAAAAAGTTATCGAGAAAGAGAAACCGGATGGTGTTTTACTCGCTTTCGGCGGACAAACAGCTTTAAATTGCGGTGTTCAACTTTACAAAAGCGGTATTCTCGAAAAATATAATCTTCGTGTCTTGGGAACTCCTGTACAAGCTATTATGGATACCGAAGACCGCGAACTGTTTGTAAAGAAACTCGATGAAATTAATGTGAAAACCATTAAAAGTACGGCAGTTTCTTCCATAGGCGATGCGCTGAAAGCGGCGGATGAACTCGGATATCCGATTATCGTTAGGGCTGCATACGCGCTGGGCGGCTTAGGTTCGGGTTTTTGCAACAACAACGATGAGTTGAAAACTTTAGCCGAAAAAGCTTTTAATTATTCCGATCAATTGTTGATCGAAAAATCACTAAAAGGATGGAAAGAGATTGAATACGAGGTAGTCCGCGATCAATACGATAATTGTATTACGGTTTGTAATATGGAGAATCTCGATCCGCTTGGAATTCACACCGGAGAAAGTATCGTGGTTGCGCCTTCACAAACGCTCACCAATTCCGAATTTCAAAAACTTCGCCGATTGTCCATTGCCATTGTGCGCCACATCGGTATAGTGGGAGAGTGCAACGTGCAATATGCTTTCGATACCGAGTCGGAAGATTATCGGGTAATTGAGGTGAACGCGCGCCTGAGCCGCTCATCGGCGTTGGCATCGAAAGCCACCGGTTATCCGTTGGCTTTTGTGGCGGCCAAACTTGGTTTAGGATACGGGTTGTTCGATTTAAAGAACTCTGTAACAAAATCTACAAGCGCTTTCTTTGAACCAGCATTGGATTATATTGTTGTGAAAATTCCACGTTGGGATTTAGGCAAATTCACGGGCGTATCTAAAGAAATCGGTTCAAGTATGAAATCGGTGGGAGAGATTATGGCTATCGGGCGAACTTTTGAAGAAACCATCCAAAAAGGTTTGCGGATGATTGGTTTGGGAATGCACGGTTTCGTAGAAAATAAAGAATTGAAGATCGATGATATCGACAAAGCGTTGCGCGAACCTACCGATCAACGTATTTTCGTCATCAGTAAAGCTTTCCGAAAAGGATACACGGTTGATCAGATCTACGATTTGACAAAAATAGATAAGTGGTTTTTGGAGAAACTTTACAACATAATTGAAACTGCCGAAGCATTAGAAAAATATTCGCCTCAAAAGTTGGATTTTAAAAAAGAATCGAATTCCGGTTTCGACGAATTATTGCAAATTGCAAAACAGCAAGGATTTTCCGATTTTCAAGTAGCGCGAGCCATTTGGAAAGAAAAAATGGACGATAACAGCCTCAAAGCAATAAGAACTTACAGAAAAAAAATGAATATCGTACCGGTCGTAAAGCAAATCGATACTTTGGCTGCCGAATATCCGGCGCAGACCAATTATTTGTATCTCACTTACAACGGAACCGAAAACGATGTGAAATACCTGGGCGACCACAAATCGGTGATCGTTCTCGGTTCCGGCGCTTACCGCATCGGCTCGTCGGTTGAATTCGACTGGTGCTCGGTGAACGCGCTCACAACCGTTCGCAATGAAGGTTACCGTTCGGTAATGATCAATTACAATCCCGAAACCGTTTCAACCGATTACGATATGTGCGATCGTCTATACTTCGATGAGCTTACGTTCGAACGTGTGATGGACATCATTGAATTGGAAAATCCGCATGGCGTAATCCTCTCCGTTGGTGGGCAAATACCGAATAATTTGGCGGTGCGCCTTCATAACGCCGATGTGAATATCTTGGGAACATCGGCCAAAAGTATTGACAATGCGGAAGACAGGCATAAGTTTTCGAGTATGTTGGATAGACTTGATATTGACCAACCGCGATGGATGGAATTAACCTCACTCAAAGAAATTCACAAATTCGTGGAAAAAGTGGGTTATCCGGTCTTGGTTCGTCCTTCGTACGTTTTGTCGGGAGCGGCGATGAACGTTTGTTCAAACGACGAGGAATTGGAAAATTTCCTTCAATTGGCTGCCGATGTTTCAAAAAAATATCCGGTGGTGGTGAGCGAATTTATTGAAAATGCCAAAGAAATAGAATTTGACGCTGTTGCCGATAAAGGAGCAATGGTTACTTACGCTATTTCGGAGCACGTGGAATTTGCCGGCGTGCACTCGGGCGATGCTACCATTCAGTTTCCCCCGCAAAGATTGTATGTTGAAACAGCGCGAAAAATAAAGAAAGTGGCCAAAGAAATCGCAAACGCTCTGGAAATTTCAGGCCCGTTTAACATTCAATTTTTAGCAAAAGAAAATCAAATCCGTGTTATTGAGTGTAACTTAAGGGCATCGAGGTCGTTTCCTTTTGTGTCTAAAGTTCTGAAGATCAATTTTATTGAAATAGCCACCAAAGTTATGTTGGGTTTACCGGTTGAAAAACCTCACAAAAGTGCTTTCGATTTAGATTATGTCGGCATAAAAGCATCGCAATTTTCTTTTTCCCGTTTACAGAAAGCCGATCCGGTTTTGGGAGTGGATATGTCCTCCACGGGAGAAGTCGGTTGTTTGGGAGACGATTTTCATGAAGCGTTGCTAACAGCGATGCTTTCGGTTGGATACACCATTCCGAAGAAAAACATCCTGTTTTCCACCGGCCCTGCAAAATCTAAGGCCGATCTATTGGATTCTGCCAAATTGTTGCATTCAAAAGGTTATAATTTGTTTGCTACGGGGGGCTCACAGAAATTTCTCGTGGAAAACGGCGTTCCGGCAACGTTGGTTTATTGGCCCAATGAAGATAAAAGCCCCAACACGGTAGAAATGATTCAAAACAAGCAGATAGATTTGGTGGTGAATATTCCCAAAAACCTTACGCCGGGAGAATTAAAGAACGGATATCACATCCGCCGTTCGGCGATCGATTTTAATGTGCCCTTGATAACCAATTCCCGATTGGCGAGCGCGTTTATTCAATCGTTTTGCAACGCAGGTATCGATAAGATCGAAACCAAATCGTGGGACGAGTATGATTAGTAAATTTGCTATGGCAAATTTTGATATTTGAACCGGCGGATACTGCGTTTGGGCGTTTTTTCAAATTCTTCGTTTTGTAAACGAAAATTGGCTATTTTGCTGTAAGACGGAAGCGTGAAGTTTACTTCAGAAATTAACCGTTGGAAAATTTCAGGATAATTTTTTTCCGCAATATGGAAAGACGCGAGTACTTCTTTATCCGGAACTATCAAAACTGTTATTTTACCGTTTTCTTCAATAGCTAATGATTCTAAAACGAAAGGAGAATTATTTATTTTTTCTTCAATTTCTTCGGGATAAATATTTTGTCCCGACGCCCCGAGTATCAAGCTTTTATTTCTTCCTTTTATAAAAATAAAGTTATCTTTATCTATTATGCCCAAATCGCCCGTTTTCATCCATCCGTCGTCTTGCATAATTTCATGGGTGGCATCTTCATTTTTGTAGTAGCCCAGCATAAGGTTGGCGCCTTTAACAAGTATTTCTCCAACCACACTTTCAGGGTCTTCCGACTCAATTTTCACCTGCATTCTATCAACAGGGGTACCAACCGATTTCTGTTTAAATTTTGTCCAGAAACAGTAAGAGATCAGTGGCCCGCATTCCGTCATGCCGTATCCAACAGTATAAGGAAATTTTATTTTTCTTAAAAAAGATTCAACTTCCGGATTGATGGCTGAACCGCCGATGACCAATTCGACGAGGTTTCCGCCAAAAACTTCGATCAACGATTTTTTGACCTTATTGTAAACAATTTTTCGCGCGCCGGGAATTTGCAACATGGTTTTTGCCGGTTGTTTTTCTAACTTAGGAAAAACATTTTTCCGGATAATCTTTTCAATGATCAAGGGAACGGCCAAAACCAATTTAGGCTTTACTTTGGCAAACATATCCATTAATATTTTAGGCGAGGGCGCTTTATTCAGGAAATGAATATGACGCCCCATAGAGATGGAATTCAGAATTTCGAAAGCCAAACCATACGTATGAGCCATTGGGAGCATGCATACAATTTCGTCTCCGGGTTTGATGTACTGTAAATTATCGATAGCGAACCGCATATTCGACCACAAACTGCGGTAAGGAATCATAACCCCTTTGGGGTTGCTGGTAGTGCCCGATGTGTAATTAATAACGGCGAGTTCCTCGGGTTTGTCTGTTCTGAATGAAATATCGTTGACAAAAAATCCTTTCTCATATTTTTTATCGAAAAAACTGAAAGAATCGATTTCAAAGAGTTTTAAGTTTTTCGATGTTACTTTCAGCAGTGAAAAAATATCCAATGAAAAAGCCGATTCAATTTGAGGAATGGATTCTATATTTAACTCACGCCAAATGGCCTCATCAATAAATAGCATTTTCGAATCGGAGTGATCTACAATGTATTCTATACTTTTTTTATCGAATTCATGTAAAATACTCACCGCCACTGCTCCGTAGGAGAGCGTTGCAAAAAAAGTAACAGCCCAGTTTGCCGAATTTCTGCCGCAAATGGATATTTTATCGCCTCGTTTTATATCGGCGGCTTTGAAAAATTCGTGAAGTTTATCTATTTCTTGGGCAAAATCTTTATATAAAAAAGTTTTTCCTTGAAAATCGGTGAAAACAGGCAAATTCCAGTTGGTTCTTATGCTTTGTTCAATAAGTTGTAAAAAAGAATTATTCATATATCAGTTTTTTTCTGCCATAATAACACAAAATATGAGCTATTTGTTTATGTTCTTAATACAAAACCATAGAATCCCAAACTTTCTTTAAAAAATATTATATGAAGTGATAAATAACGTAAGTTCAATTAGTAAATGCAACTATAAGGAGCCCCAAGAAGAATAATTTTTTCGGACAAAGGAAGAGAAAAAACTTTCCCTTCACTTTGTGCCGAATGGATAAAATCTCTATCTTGGCCTTCGTCCTAAAAAAGTTGCAGAATGAGACATTTAACCGAGAAACAAAGGTACGTAATTTTCACCTTACACAAAAGAGGTATTGCTCAAAAAGAGATTGCCCACGAGGTTGGGGTACATAAAAGTACAATAAGCCGGGAATTAAGGCGCAATGCGGGCAA
>JAFADY010000029.1 GCA_023424395.1 Bacteroidota bacterium
CGTTGTAATTATTTTTAATTACCCGAATGTTGTCTTGTTCAAAACATCTGTTTTTTATGCAAATAAAGAATAATTATACTGAAAATTTTTTCCTGAATTTCATATTTCATGGTTTTCCGGAACTTAAAACAGGTTATTTTCTTAACTATGGCTTTTCTTCAAATAAATTTAGGTTGACAGCCTCAGCCGAAAATGGTATTTTAATAAAAATTTTTTCATTTCATTTCATCAAAGAATTGATTTTCATAAATCATCTTGCGAAAAAAAATGAAAAAAAAATAGGAGGTTGATTATGAAAAAGGCAATGCATTTATTCATGACCTGTGCATTAGCACTCTCATTGAGTGCATGTGTTTCAGGTACGACACCTGAGAAGGAGAGTCCGAGCCAATCATCTGTTTCGAACACCGCTTCTCAAAATACGAAAGCTTCCGATGAAGCAATTACTGTTGCATTTATTGGAAATACCACCGGAGGACTTGCGCAATACGGAACTGCCGTGGGCAATGCTACCAAGCTTTTCTTTGATCAGCTGAACGCCTCCGGCGGCATCAACGGAAAGAAAATCAACCTTATCACCTATGATGACGAAGGCGATACCACCAAAGTCATCAACGCATACAACCTTGCTGTACAGGAAAAGGCAACCGCAATCGTCGGCGCTGTTTTGACCAATACAACAGAGGCCCTTGCGGATGCTACCTTTGAAGATAATATGCCCCAGATCACAGGCTCCGCAACGGCTGCCGGCGTAACCAAAATAAACCCGGAGGATCCGAATTCCGAGGTTCGTACCAATGTTTTCCGTTCCTGCTTTACTGATCAATATCAAGGCGAGCGCATGGCGGACTATGCCTTTGAAAAATTGGGAGCCAAAAGAATTGCCATCCTGTTTATGACGGGAGATTCCTATTCGGAGGGCTTACATGATGCCTTTGTTGCGAAGTCGAAGGAACATGGAGTCGAAATCGTAGCGGAGGAGGCTTTTGGAGAAGGGGATAAGGACTTCAAAGCACAAATGACAAACATTGCTGCGAAAAAGCCGGATGCCGTTTACATGGCCATCTACAATGATGTAGGAGGATTGGCTATAAAAGCGGCGCGGGAAGCCGGATATACAGGGACTATCCTGGGCGGTGACGGATTTGCTTCTATCAGCTCATTCGCAAGCGCAGAGGAACTGGAAGGCGTTCTCTACTATTCCGGATACGCTCCCGGCACAGACAGCGTTTTGCAATTTGAAAAAGATTATGAAACCGCATTCGGCGAAAAGGTTCCGAATATGTTCGCTCCGCAGGCCTTTGATGCATGCATGATGCTTGCACACGGTATCCGGGCAGCCGAGGATGCCGGCCTTACGGCGGGAACCGATGAATACAAGCAGGCGATTATTGATGATATCAAGGAACTGAAGGATTTTAAGGGAATTACCGGTACTTACTCCTTCGATAAATTCAATAATCCGATCAAAACCGCTGCAATCATTGAAATCAAGAACGGGAAAGAGGTTCTCAAGGAAATGTATTGATGCAACGCAAGCTGCCGCGGGAACCGCGGCAGCTTTTTTATTTATTATTGAAAGAAAGGATTTCAAAATGAGTTTTTCTCTTCTGCTCTCCCAATTGATGAACGGATTGCAGACCGGCGCCATCTATGCCCTCGTTGCACTTGGCTACAGCATGGTCTATGGAATTATTCTTCTTTTGAATTTTGCACATGGCGATATCATCATGATCGGAAGCTACACGCTCTTCTATTCCATGATGCAATTTCAGCTTCACCCGATCATTTCGGCAATCCTTGCGATATTCGTCAGCTGTTTTTTAGGCGTTTTTTTAGAAAAAATCGCCTACCGCCCCTTACGCCAGGCTCCGCGACTCTCTCTTTTGATCACGGCGATCGGCTGTTCCTTTTTGCTCGAAAACGGTGCTCAGATTTTATTCGGGCCCAGCACAAGAAAGATTGATCCTTTTTTTTCCGGCTCATTGCACATCGGCTCGGTCAACCTCAGCTACGCCTCGCTCTTCACCATCGCCATTGCCGTATGCAGCATGATTCTGCTGACGATCCTTGTGAACAGAACCAAAATGGGCAAGGCTATGCGTGCGGTCTCAGAGGATACCGAGGCCTCGCTTTTAATGGGAATCAATGTCAACCGCACGATTTCCTTTACCTTCGCCGTCGGCTCGGCTCTTGCCGGAATCGGCGCAATCCTGTATCTCTCCACCTACCCGCAAATCTCTCCGACTATGGGCTCCATGCTGGGATTGAAAGCTTTTGTCGCCGCTGTTTTGGGTGGAATCGGCTCCATCCCCGGTGCCATGATCGGAGGCCTGGCAATCGGAATCCTTGAGGTTTTCGCTGCTACGGTGGGACTTTCCACCTGGAAAGATGCCGTTGTATTCGGCATCCTCATCCTCGTTCTCCTGTTCAAGCCAACGGGAATCATGGGCAGAAAATTTACAGAGAAAGTGTAGGGGAATTATGACTCAAAAACATTTTTCAACTCGCACCCGCTATCTCATCAATATTCTCGGCATCGCTTTTATATGGCTGATTCTGGTCGTTCTTGCCGGTATGGGATGGATCACGAAATATTGGAACGGAGTCCTCATTGCCGTCGGGATTCATATGATTCTCGCAATATCCTTAAACATTCCCGTGGGCTACTTGGGACAGCTCCCCTTGGGGCACGCCGGATTCATGGCGGTGGGAGCCTACACAACGGGTATTTTTCTAAAAAGCGGTACAATCGCTGCTCTGATGAAATCCGGGGGAACCTTTACCACGCTTGCATGCGTAGTTGCCGCACTGTTACTGGGTTCTCTGGTATCCGGCTTCATCGGTCTTCTGATCGGTATTCCCGCCCTGCGTCTCCGCGGAGACTATCTTGCAATCATTACCTTGGGATTTGGAGAAATCATTCGTGTAATCTTCAATAATATAGACAATGTCCTGGGTTTCAAGCTTACCTATGGATCCTCAGGGCTGAAGCGTATTCCGAAATTTACAACTATCGAAGTGATCTTTATTGCATTGATTTTCACCTGTTACCTCGTTCATGTATTGATGCACTCCCGCCACGGACGCGCTATCCTCTCCATTCGTGAAAATGAGATTGCGGCGGAAAGCGTGGGAATCCCGACTACCTTTTATAAAACCTATGCCTTTGTCTTTTCCGCGATGCTTGCAGGACTGGCAGGCGGGCTCTATGCAGGATATCTTGGATCGCTTTATCCCTCCACCTTCGGATTTATGAAGTCCATTGAAATCCTCGTCATGGTTGTACTCGGCGGAATGGGCTCTATGGTGGGCTCCATTCTTTCGGCAGGAACCTATACGATACTGCAGGAGCTCCTGCGAAGTGTCGATGAGTACCGTATGCTGGCTTTTGCGATCCTCCTGATTCTCATGATGATCTTCCGGCCTAAGGGACTGCTCGGAAATTATGAATTTTCATTGAGCCGCATTCTTGAACGCATTTTTTATGGA
Organism: Bacteroidota bacterium; assembly: GCA_023424395.1. GTDB lineage: Bacteria > Bacteroidota > Bacteroidia > Bacteroidales > Dysgonomonadaceae > JAFADY01. Next base: position 3,493 of record JAFADY010000029.1, read on the forward strand.
AAAACCAAATCCTATTCCTCTCAAGAATCTCCCGCTGAGAATGCTTCCGCAGAAACGAAAGGAGATCAAAAATGAGCCGCTGGCAAAAACAACCCAAACCGGTACTCGTGCCCGTGCCCAGTGTCAACCGGATACCCGAACGTGATATTCATGATGCTCCCATATTAGAGTGCAATCGTCTCGGAATTGATTTCGGCGGACTCACGGCCGTCAATGATTTTACAATTGCGATCGGCAAAACGGAGATTGCCGGATTGATCGGACCCAACGGTGCCGGAAAAACAACAATATTCAATTTGCTCACCCGCGTGTACAACCCGACGCGAGGAACCATCCTTTTAAACGGAAAGGATGTCCTTTCGCTGGACACCGCCCATGTCAACCGGGCAGGGATTGCGCGAACCTTCCAGAATATTCGGCTTTTTAAGGATCTCACCGTACTCGACAATGTCCTCATCGCTCTCCATCATTCAATGGATTATGGCATGACACCGACCTTTCTTCGTCTTCCGAAATATTGGAAGCAGGAAAAGGAAGCACGGGATCGCGCAATGGATCTCCTCTCCATGCTGCAGCTGGATAGGCTTGCAAACCATAAAGCCGGCTCCCTGCCCTACGGCGAACAAAGAAGGCTGGAAATCATACGCGCACTGGCTACCGATCCCAAGCTTCTTCTCCTTGATGAGCCCGCCGCCGGAATGAACCCCTCCGAAACCTCCGATCTCATGGACCACATCATGGATATTCGCGATCGATTTCAAATCGCTATTTTCCTGATCGAGCACGATATGAATCTCGTTATGGGCATTTGCGAGGGAATTGCCGTTCTGAACTTCGGGCAAATCATTGCCAAGGGGACCCCGGATGAAATCAAAAATAATCCCGCCGTAATCGAGGCGTATCTGGGAAAACAAAAGGAGGCGGACTATGGAAGATAAAACCATCCTGAAGGTGGAAAATATCCATGTATTTTATGGCGCGATTCACGCCATCCACGGCATCTCCTTTCATGTCAATGAAGGAGAAATTGTCACCTTGATCGGAGCCAACGGTGCCGGAAAATCCACAACGCTCAAGAGCATTTCCGGTCTTCTCTCCCTGAAAAGCGGATCTATTGCGTTCCGGGGACAAAGCCTGCAAAATGTTCGTCCTGATCAAATCGTGCAAAAAGGCCTGGCACAGGTCCCGGAAGGGCGCCGCATTTTCACTCAAATGAGTGTCCTGGAAAATCTCGAAATGGGTGCCTATACCGCAAAGCCTGAAATGATCGAAAAAAATTTTCAGACCGTCTTTCGGCTGTTCCCGCGTCTTGAAGAACGCCAGGATCAGGTAGCCGGCACGCTTTCCGGCGGCGAGCAACAAATGCTTGCAATCGGTCGTGCCATGATGAGCAACCCGAAGCTGCTGATGCTGGATGAGCCTTCCATGGGACTGGCTCCCCTCATGGTAGAGCAGGTGTTCCGTATTATCCGGACCTTGCATTCGCTCGGAACAACGATTCTTCTCGTAGAACAGAATGCTCGCGCCGCACTTGCTGTTGCCGACCGCGGATACGTTCTGGAAACAGGCAGAGTTGTGCTTGAAGGGGAAGGAAAAGAGCTGCTCAATTCCCCGTCGATCAAAAAAGCATATCTGGGCGGTTGAAAAATCATGCAAAAAGTGAGACCATGGTACAGATTGAGACCTTGGTCTCTTTTTTTGCAGCTGAATTGAAATGATAGAAAGAAGTATTATGAATCAAACAAAAAATCAGGAGCTTTTCCGTTCCGAGAAAATATCGAAGGCGATGCTCGCCCTATCCGTACCGACAATCATCAGCCAGCTGATCAACCTGATATACAACATGGTCGACACCTTCTTTGTGGGCATGACCGGAGATTCTTATAAAATTGCCGGCGTCACCATTGCATTCGCTCTTTTTATGCTCACCATTGCGCTCTCCAATCTCTTTGGGATCGGGGGCGGCAGCTTGATTGCACGTTTACTGGGTCAAAACGATACGAAAAACGCAAGACGTGTCTCCGCCTTCAGCTTTTATGCGTCTATTTTGGCCGCTCTGCTATATTCCCTTATTTTATGGCTTTTGGAAGATCCCATCCTTCGCATGCTGGGCGCTTCCGAAAACACGATACTCTTTTCTCGCCAATATACAACACTCGTTGTGATTTTAGGGAGCGTCCCGCTTATTTTGTCCGCTGTGGTGGCTCATATGCTCCGTAATGTAGGTTATTCCAAGGAAGCCAGCATCGGTTTGAGCAGCGGTGGAATTCTCAATATCGTCCTGGATCCGATTTTCATGTTCATCATTATGCCGAAGGGAAACGAGGTGCTCGGCGCCGCTCTCGCCACGCTGATTGCCAATATCATCGCTATGCTCTATCTGCTTTGGAAGATGAAACAGGTCTCCAAGGTTGTACCGCTGAGCATGAGCCCCTCTCTTGCGCTCCAAATTCAGAGCTCCGATCGCAGAAGCCTTTTTGCCGTAGGCATCCCCTCCGCGCTGCTTACCGGTCTGTTCGATCTGGCAAATATTATCCTCAATAAATTGATGGCAGGACACGGAGATCTCAATCTTGCCGCAATCGGCATTGTGATGAAAGCGGAGCGCCTGCCGAATGCCATTAATACCGGAATTTGTCAGGGAATGCTTCCCCTTGTCGCCTATAACTTTTCCTCCGGCGATCACAAAAGAATGCATGAAGCGATTCGCTTGGGACGCTTATGGGGGCTGTCCGTAGCGTTGATCAGCCTCGTACTCTTTCTTGTCTTTGCGGGGCCTGTCGTGCATATCTTTTTAAATACAGACGGCGAATTTGCGGAATCCGCGATAGCCACTCTCTCGCTGGCATCACTGTATTTGCGTCTTCGTGTCCTGGGCTCGCCCATTCAATTTATCAACTACCATACCTCTTTTATATTACAGGCGGTAGGCGCAGGAAAAGAAACCTTGCTCCATTCCATCGTGCGTGAACTGGTGTTTTATATTCCCCTCATGTTTGTCCTTAACTGGCTCTTCGGTGCAACCGGCATTGCCAGCGCGCTCGTTGTAGGGGAGCTTGGCGGTGCAATGTTTGCACTCTACCTCCTTCGCCGCTGGCTTCGTGAAAATGCAAATATTGCATTATAATAAAATCACTATTTTCCATGACTTATAGAAAAGGCCTCTCGAGAATTCTCGAGAAGCCTTTCTTTATGCTGTGGAATCAATGGATCTTGCAAAGTGAATCTTTATCGGAATCCATTCCTCGCCGTCACCGCCAATGGTTTCGTCAATTAAGGCAAAGCAAGGAGCTTGATTCCGTTTTTTCAGGATTTCTTTGACTTTCTCGAAGCCCTCCTGCGCAAGCTCCCGCGTAGTCTGGCTTCCCATATTGGGATTGGCGACAAAAAAAACATCCAGCCCCGGCAAAAAATGCTCTACCGCGTCCATTTGTTGAAAAAAGGATTGCTCCACATGGAGCGAATCTCGGTATGGATTGAGCATCAGAAAAACACACGAACTGCTGATCCGCAGCTCCTCCGCTACCTGACCAAGTAAAACAAGTCCTTTATTATCTGCCGGAACATCAAGAATTAATTTTTTCGAATCTAAAATACGATCCTTCATCTGTGCAGGCACTGTCGGAGAGTCTAAGAAGGAGAGACCCGATTCAAATCGAAATTGCGGGATCTCCTTTTGATAATCCCGACTTCGAAAAATCGCCTTTGTCTGATCCAGATCCAAAAAGTATCCTCCAGCGGGAATCGAACCGGCCAATGCTAATGAGAATTCGCTTTTTCCGCTGCCGCCCTGCCCCACAAGTACAAAATTTTGATAGTGATGGATCCAATAGGAAAGCTTCACGTTCTTTTCCTCCAAGTCCGCTATGTACATTTCCTTTAATATCCCTGATAATTTCTACGAACAAAATCCACACAGGAATCGATATGCGAATATGCCGTTTGCAATGCCAGGTGCGGTATTCCCATCTCCACTGCATGATAAATCGATAAATGCTGCATCGCGAAATTGGACGGCAGCTCGGAAATGTGCCCCCGTACCAGTTCATCCTGCGTGCGCATAGAAAGATAGAGTATGGGATCGCGTAAGGATCGATACATGGATTGCATATAGGCATTCTGCGAGCCGTCCACAAGAATCTGATGAAATAAGCAATCCACCTC
>JAFADY010000041.1 GCA_023424395.1 Bacteroidota bacterium
ATCGGCATCGAAGAAGTGTTATTTGACAAACAGCAAGACAGCGAACGATTAAAGAATTTGAGTACCGCCTTTCAGTTCAAGAGCGAAGCCAAAGGAAAAGACCGTGTAGAAACTGTGTTTTTCGGCAAATTCTTACTTTGCTCCAATAATGAGCTCAATCCGATCATGATTCAACCCTGCGAAACGCGTTATTGGGTACGAAAACTACCTGTTTTGGACAAAACCGACACGGAAATCAGGCACAAATTACGAGAAGAAATTCCTGCATTTCTGCACTTCCTTTCCAATCGGAAACTCTCTACCGAAAAGAAATCGCGAATGTGGTTTGAGCATTCGCTTTTACACACCGATGCCCTGCAACGCATCATCGACTACAATCGCAATTCTTTGGAAGTGGAGATGAAAGAGCTGTTTTTGGAAATAATGGATGTTCAGCAAGTTGAGAGCGTAAGTTTCTGCCTGACAGATTTGCGGTCGTTGTTGATTTTTCAAGGTATCGATACCGATATTTCCCGTTTGCGGAAAATCGTGAAAAACCATTGGGAATTATCTCCCAGTCCGAACACGCTCACGTACACCACTTACAATCCTGTGGGCGACCTTTCTCGAAATATTTCATTTTGCGAAACCAAAAAGACCGGAAGGTTTTATACCGTGTCGCGGGAGTTTTTGAACGCTTATTTTTTGATGAATTGATGAATTTGCTATTTATCTATTTAATAATAAAGAATATATGTACTCATCAAACCTTCATCAAATACTCATCAAACAAAAGGACGATGAAAGAAAAAAGCGATTGTTTCTCTTTCATCGGGATATACCCGGGTGATAAAATGATGAGCACTTGATGAACAAAAACAATGTTGATAATTAGAGGATTACTCATGTTTTCATCAATTCATCAAATTCATCATTTATTTTCGGTTTGGGAGCAAATATTAATCAAGCCGTTTATTGCAATGTTTTTCGGCAAAAAAGATTTTTGCTGACGAAAAGAAAAAATAATCACTTAAAAAATCGTTACAATTATGAATTCTGAACAAGCTAAACAAATACTCATTGAAAATTATCTGCTGAGTATCGGAATTACTCCGGTGAAACAAAGCGGACATAACCTTTGGTATAAATCGCCTTTCAGAAACGAAAATAATCCTTCCTTCAAAGTGAACCGCAGTATCAACCAATGGCACGATTTTGGGAGCGGAGAAAAAGGCAACATCATTGACCTGGTAATGAAACTAGCCCATACCGACAGCGTTTCGGAAGCATTGAGAGCCATCGAACAAGCTGTCTCCTTTCCGCAACTTCACTCTTTTTCTTTTCGTCAGCAGGAGTTTTCGGATGGAATAACCGACCTGGAAATAAAATCCTTAAATCATCCGGCATTACTGGAATTGCTCATAAAAAGGAAAATTCCCATCAGCATTGCATCCAAGTATTGTAAAGAGATTCATTACAGGTTGAACGGTAAATTCTATTTTGCTATCGCTTTTCCCAACGATAACGGTGGATACGAAACCTTAAATCCCTATTTTAAAGGATGCGTTCCACCGAAAGAGATAACCACATTTGACCGCAATACATCATCCGTAAATCTTTTCGAAGGATTTATGGATTATCTCAGTTTGCTCACCATGCAGGCACGGCAAGCCGATATTTCAGCCGTCGTATTGAACTCTGTTACCAACCTCGAAAAAGCTGTTCCGTTTCTCTCGGAACACACTCTAATCAACGTATTTTTCGACAACGATGAAGCGGGACAACAGGCGTTGAAAAAACTACAAAATTTGAATTTACCCGTCGCGGATATTTCCAAAAGATACGCCGGATTCAAAGACGTGAACGATTATTTGTGCGGAAAAAAGATGGAAATCCCGCAAACAAAACTAAAACCTAAACGACTAAAATTTTAAGAACATGGCTACAAAAAAAATAACAAACATTACAAGAGCCGATTTAGCATCATTAATAGAAGGATATAGTGCATCTCAAAACAAAGTTGGAGTTTTATCCAAATCGGACGCAAACACACAATCAAAAGAGCCGGCTGCAAACAGTCAGCCCGTCGAGCCAAGCCGGTCATCCGAACCGGCTGATAAACCGATGGAAGTTTCATCTTTTTCCGCCAAACGCATCAGCCAAAAACAACGCAAGGCATCACTCGAAGAATACAAAAATAGTTTCCTTGTCCCACCGAAAATCACCGACCGGAAAACGGTTTATCTCTCAGCCGAAACCCGCGACCGATTAGACGAAATTGTCCGACGATTGGGCGAGCGCGGGAGCAGCGTTTCGGGATTTATCGAGAATATGGCAAAGGAGCATTTGGAAACTTACCGTGATGAAATTGAACAATGGAAAAGGCTGTAATTCGATATGCAGAGCTAACAAAGGTAAGCGAGCCAACCGAGCAAACAGAAAGTCGGATACGTGGCAGAAAACTCGAATTAGCGTGCGTGCAAGACGTCAGTTTGTTCCCACAAACTGCTTCTTGCCCCGCTTTGGGCGTGGACTAAAAAGACTGCAATCACTTCGTTCTCGTCAGTCCGATTGGACGTTATTTTTTATCCAAAAAATCAGTAAAAAAATGAAAAATAAATCATCGGAATTAAAAATCCGCTGTACGCCGGAAGAGAAAAACCGCATCTCGAAACGAGCCAAATCGGCAGGAAAAAACCTGTCGGAATTTACGCGCGAAATGCTCCTGAAGGGAAAAGTTGTGGCAGCTCCGCAGTTCTCGGAAATGCAGCAAATCGGGATTAAACTGCTCTATCAGTACGCCAACCGATTTACCTACATCGGTAACTTTATGAAAAGTCGCGATGGCAGATTATACACCGAAACTCAATCGCTTGCAAAGGAAATTAGAGAGGTTATCGAGCAATTTTTTAAGGCTTAATTCGGGCAGAAATGATAGCAAAAGGCAAAGCCGTTTCGCACGGAAAAACCGTGATTGAATACGTGTTGCGAGACAAAAAATTGGGCAGTTTTATCGAGAAAAATCTGCTGACAAGCGAAACTGCCCACGACATTCTGCAAGAAATGAAATGGATGCAAAAGCACAATTCCCGATGTAAAAACAAGTTTCTTCGCTTTGAAATTGGCATTGCACCGGACGACAAAGACAAACTCACGAAACTGCAATTACGTGATATCGCAATGAATTTTGCCAAAAAAATGGGACTGGAAAAGCATCAATGGTTTGCCGTAACGCACAAAGACTCCGACAACCTGCACATCCACCTGATTGCCAATCGCATCGGGATAAACAGCAAGGTCTATCAAACGGATTTTGTTAGCAATCGGGCATCACGCACCGCCGAAGAAGTCAGTTGGGAAATGGGACTGACCATCGCCAATCAAGTAGTTGCGAAAAAGCGGTACCAAAACCCCAAAGCGGATAAAACGCGTGAAGTAAAGAAAGACGAAGTGCGAAAAATTGCCTACAAACTCTTAGGTGAGAAAATCGGCACCGGAGAAGAGGCTTTTCTTGCTTTCACAAACAGACTTCAACAACACGGCGTTACCATCCAAACCATGCGAAACAAACAAAACACAGCCTACGGTTTCCGGTTTCTGTACGCGGGCGAAACTTTTAAAGCATCGGAAATTGGTCGTGAGTTTGGTTATCGCTCGCTTTTTCGCCAGTTCGGACTGGAAGACGTCAAACCGCAAATAGGACAGACCGTTGTGCCGATTTATCAACCACAAGAACAAAACGTCGATTTATCTACCGCAAACACTCTCTCCAATATCGCTAATGAATTATTGTCCGCCAATCTGTTAAACGTTCACGGCGAGGATTATGAGGAAACGGCTTTTCAACGGAGGTTGAGAGCGCAACAAAAAAAGAAGAAAGGGAGGAGGATGTGATGGGCTGTTTTTTATTAGGAGAATGGAATAATACGTTTAAAATCATTTAATCCACAGAAATACAGTTTATTAATGCTTAGTTTTTAATATTCTTTTTGTACATAAACCTCAAAATATTTTTTTACCTTTGTAATTTGGAATTATTATACTTTTTTATTATGGACGGAAAATCTTTATCTCCTCATATAGATAAATTTAATCAGTTAAAACAAATTCTTCCCGAAGCATTTTCCGAGGGAAAGATCGATTGGGAAAAGCTGCAAGCTGTGCTTGGCGAAAACATCAACTTCGCCAACGAGCGTTATGTTCTTAATTGGGCAGGCAAGAGCGATGCGTTCAGGGTGATGCAGCAACCGAGCACACGGACACTTGTTCCGATGGAAGAGGAGTCGGTGAATTTTAATGACACACAAAATATCTTCATCGAGGGCGAAAATCTTGAAGTACTCAAAGTGTTGCAAAAGAGCTACTTCGGCAAGGTGAAAATGATTTATATTGACCCGCCATACAATACGGGAAACGACAGCTTTATTTATCCCGACCGATTTGCAGAAACGAAAGAAGAATACCAAAAACGAGTGGGCGACAAGGACGAAGAAGGTTATATGACCGGCGAAGGAATGTTTCGGAAAAACTCACGCGAAAACGGACAATACCACAGCAACTGGCTCAATATGATGATGCCGAGGCTTTATTTAGCGAGAACGTTGTTGAGAGACGACGGCGTGATTTTCGTTTCTATCGACGATAACGAAGTGCATAACCTCCGGTTGTTGATGAATGAGATTTTTGGAGAGGAAAATTTTGTATCATCGATTGTATGGGAAAAAAGATACACTCGCAGTAACAATGCTAAAATGTTTACAACACTAACTGAAAATATTTTAGTATATCGTAAATCTGAGAAATTAACTGACATAAAAGAACCCCGAAGTGAAAAGGCAGATTCTATTTATTCAAACCCAGATAATGATGAAAGAGGACTTTGGACAAGCGTTTCATATGTAAACCCTGCAACTAAGGAACAACGACCAAATTTATATTATCCGTTAAAGAATCCAATAACAAAAAAAATTGTAAATCATCCAACAAATGCTTGGAAATATGAACAAGCAACATATGAGAAACATGTTAAAGAAAATAAATTATACTGGGGAAAAGCTGGAGAAAACACTTATCCACGATTAAAGAAATTTCTTAATGAAATGGATGGAGGTATGGTGCCTGTTGATTTGTGGAAACAAGAAGACACTGGTACAACAGATCAAGGCAGCAAAGAACTAGAATCTTTGATGGGTGGAAAGTTTTTTGATTTTCCAAAGCCTGTTTCTCTAATTAAAAGAGCATTGTCAATAATTACGGATAATAACAATAATGGAATATACTTGGATTTTTTTGCAGGAACTTCTCCTACTGCGGAGGCAATAATGCAACTCAACAAAGAAGACGGCGGAAATCGCAAGTACATTCTTGTTCAAATGCCCGAACTTTGCGATGAAAAGTCGGAAGCATACAAAGCCGGCTACAAAACCATTGCTGATATTGCCAAAGAACGCATTCGTCGGGCGGGAAAGAAAGTAGCCCCCTCTAACTCCCCCGAAGGGGGAGAACTCTTCTCCGAACCGAACGAGCAAAAAATAGACACGGGGTTTAAAGTCTTTAAATTAGCACAAAGTAATTTCAAGCAGTGGCAACAACCGGAAAATTACTCTGCCGAAGCCTTATCCGAACAATTGAAATTATTTATCGACCCCGTGGCCGAAAACGCCGACCTGCATAATATGGTCTATGAACTGCTGTTGAAGAGCGGTAAGGATTTGAATGCAGAAATCGCAAATCACAACGGCTACTACCTGATTGACGGTAATGACCTGGCGCTTGTTCTCGAAAAAGTGGACGAACAAATCATCGCTGATGTGCTTGCCAAACAGCCTAAAAAAGTCATCGCCCTTGACAGGATTTTCAAGAATAATGATCAATTAAAAACCAACACCGCCCTGCAAATGAAAGATGCGGGAGTGGAGTTTAAAACGATATAGGGATTATGCAACGAGCAGATTTTTATAATTATATTGCAGAAAGATTGATGACCCTCAGTTGGCGGATAGAAAGCAGAGGAAGATTAAATATCCTAGATTATCATTTGCATTCAGAGAATTTTTATCGGGATTTTTTCAATTTGTTATTTGAGTGGGAATTAGAGAATTTAAATGATAGTAAGCAGAATGCGGAAGGCATTGATTTAATCGATCGTAACAATAAAATCATAATCCAAGTTTCGGCAACAGCTACAAAAGCTAAAATTGATGCTTCCTTAGATAAGCCCTTATTAAAGGATTATGACGATTACACCTTTAAGTTTATCTCAATCGCAAGAAGTGCAGAAAATTTAAAAGGCAAGAAGTATTCTATTCAGGATAATCTTAGATTTAATCCACAAGATGATATTTACGATGTGGATACGGTACTAAAAGTAATTAACAACTTAAGTATCGAAAAACTCACGGATGTGTGTGAGTTTATAAGAAAAGAGTTAGGTTATTCAAGTGAAAGCCCCAAACTAAAATCAGATCTTACGACTATTATTGTCATTTTAGCAAAAGAAAATTTAAGCAAGATTGATGCAGAATACAGTCTAAATAGTTTCGACATTGAAAGAAAAATTGAGTTTAATAATTTAGAAGCATCCAGACTGCTAATAGAAGATTATAAAATCCATTATCAAACTGTTGATAGCATTTATTCTACCTATGACAAGATGGGGCAAAATAAGAGTCTTGCTGTTTTAAATGTTTTCAGAAGGGAATATGTTGACAATTTTACAAATTGCAATGGAGATGAATTGTACAAGATAATAACAAATAACATCATTGGCAAAATAAAAGATACTCACGATTTTGGTAATTTATCGAACGAAGAATTGATTTTATGTGTTGATATTTTGATGGTTGATGCTTTTATTCGCTGTAAAATTTTTGAAAATCCAAACAATTACGATTATGCTTTTACCCGATAATATACATCCCGAAAACAGTATATACTATAATGGTGCACTGGTCTTAGATATTATTCAACAGCACAAGCGGTTAAGTATCTTTGATTTATACCTTAAATTAAGAGAGGAAACTGATGTTTCTTTTCCAATTCTAGTGTTGTGTCTTGACTGGCTATATCTAATTGATGCCGTAAACGTAAATAAAAAAGGAGAAGTAAAACTATGTTCATAAAATCATTAGAAATAACAACGCCTACAAAAGTGATTAGAGAATTGACCTTTCATAAGGGGTTAAATCTAATTATTGATGAAACAGCCAATACGTTGACCGATACGGGAAATAATGTTGGTAAAACTACGGTACTTCGTCTTATTGATTTTTGTTTTGGCAACGAGGCAAAAAGTATTTATACTGACCCTGAAAATAAACGTACCGATGATATATTAGTTAAAAATTTCTTAATTGACAATGAAGTTGTAATTACGCTGACCTTGACCAATAATTTTGAACAAGATGATATTGTTATAAGGCGTAATTTTCTGCAACGTAATAGAGCAATACGAGAAATAAACGGAACTCACTATAATAACAATAATGATTTTGAGGATGGGTTGATGACTCATATTTTTCCGGAATTGAATCTTGATAAGCCAACTTTTCGTCAAATTATTTCTCACAATATAAGATATGAAGAACAGCGCTTAACAAATACTTTAAAGATTCTAAATAGCTACACGACTGATGCCGAATATGAAACTCTTTATTTATTTATGTTTGGTTGTCGCTTTGAACAAGGAGATACAAGACAAGAGTTGTTGTTGAATATTCAAAATGAAGATAAGTTCAAATCTAGATTAGAACGGATCGAAACTAAAAACACATACGAATCTGTACTTGCTGTTATCGATGATGATATTGCAAAATTAAATAAAAAGAAATCTCAACTAAATCTTAATCCCGATTTTGAAACTGATTTAAATAGCTTGAATCAAATAAAATTTCATATAAACTCATTAAGCACAGACTTAACTGCATTAAATATTCGTAAAGATATTATCAACGAAACGTTAAGGGAGTTTGAAACTCAAAAAACTGATATAGATTTATCTCAACTAAATCTTATATATCAGCAAGCAAGTGCATTAATTCCTGCACTTCAAAAAAGATTTGAGGATTTAGTTGCTTACCACAATCAGATGCTTGAGCAGAAAGCAAAATTTTTAAAGGAGGATTTACCTAATTTAGAAACACAGATTAAAAATAAGAATAACGAGCTTAGCAGACTATCTTATCAAGAACAAGAACTTTCTAATAAATTGGTAAAATCAGATACTTTTGAAGATTTAGAATTTATAATCAATAAATTGAATGATTTATATCGAAAAAAAGGTGAGTATGAAAGTATCGTTTCGCAGATTGCAGAGGTTGAGTTGAATCTCAAGCAATATTCAGATGAGTTAAAAGCCATTGACGAGCAATTATTTTCAGACGATTTTGAAGAGTGCATAAAAAGACAGCTCAATAAATTTAATAAGATATTTGCTAAAATTTCTGAACAGTTATACAGCGAAAGGTACATTATCACCCATGAAATCGTAACGAATAGGCGTGGGCAAAAAGTTTATAAATTTAAATCGCACAATGTAAATTTTAGTTCCGGCAAGAAACAGGGAGAAATTACTTGTTTTGATATTGCATATACAATTTTTGCAGATGAAAATAATATTCCTTGCTTACACTTTCTACTTAACGACAAAAAGGAGTTAATGCACGACAATCAGTTAGTTAAGATAGCAGAAATAGTAAATAAACACAACATTCAATTTGTGGCATCTATTTTAAAAGATAAAATTCCGGAAGAATGGAATGTTGAAGATTATTTTGTTGTAAAACTTTCTCAGAACGATAAACTTTTCAGAATCGAAAACTAATGATCCTCCACTTCGAACCCAATCTCCAATTCCAGCTCGATGCCATTAACTCGGTCGTTCGTCTTTTTGACGGACAGCCAAACGATGACGGCGACACAAATTTTTCCGTACCAGAAGAAGGAACGCTGAATTTTATTGACGGAATTGCCAATCAGCTGATTATCTCGGAAGACCAAGTGTTGCGAAACCTTCAAAACGTACAGCGTGATAATGAAATAGAAGTTTCCAACTCATTGCTCGGCATGAACTTTTCGGTAGAAATGGAAACCGGAACAGGGAAAACGTATGTTTATTTACGAACCATTTACGAGCTTTATAAACAATACGGTTTCAGGAAATATGTGATTGTGGTGCCGTCAGTTGCCATTCGCGAAGGCGTGTTGAAGAATTTGGAAATTACGCACGAACATTTTCAAAATCTCTACGATAATATCCCGGTGCATTATATGGTGTACGATAGCAACAAAATATCGTCGCTACGTGGTTTCGCCACAGGAAATAATATCGAAATTCTGGTTATCAATATCGATTCGTTTGCCAAAGATGAAAATATCATTAATCGCCCCAACGACCGACTGAGCGGGCAACTTCCGCTGGAATTTATCCGTTCGTCAAATCCGATAGTGATTGTGGACGAACCGCAAAACATGGAAACCGAAAAACGCAAAAAAGCTGTTCTAAATCTCAATCCGCTTTTCACACTCCGTTATTCTGCCACACACCGAAATTTGTATAACCTAATTTACAGCCTCAATCCCGTAAAAGCATACGATTTAGGTTTGGTAAAGCAGATTGAAGTGGATTCTGTTATCGAAGAAAACGCAACGAACGATGCTTTTATTTCTGTTGATTCTATCACAGCCACAAAAACCAAAGTTTCCGCAAAACTGTCCATCATGGCAAACGAACGTAATGGAGTGAGCAAGAAAAGTGTTACCGTTCGTGCTGGCGATGATTTATACAAACTTTCAAACGAACGAGAAATTTATAGAAACGGGTATATTGTGGAGGAAATTGACGTTTCGAATGCCTGTATAACGCTTTCCAACGGCAGTGTACTTTATAAAGGCACTACTCAAGGAGCTTTGACCGATGAAGTAATGAAATTTCAGATGCGAAAAACCATTGAAGAACATCTGAAAAAAGAACTGAGACTTCACTCGAAAGGCGTGAAAGTGCTGTCGCTGTTTTTTATTGACCGTGTTGTTAATTATCGCCAATATGATAGTAACGGAAATCCGCAACAAGGAAAATTTGCCCGCTGGTTTGAAGAAATTTATTCGGAATTAATCCAAAATAACCGATTTAAAACACTCGACAAACACAACATTCAGGAAATTCATAACGGATATTTTTCGCAAGACAGAAAAGGTGTTTTCAAGGACACATCGGGCGAAACACTTGCCGACGACGACACGTACAGCCTGATAATGAAAGACAAGGAGAAATTGCTGAATATCAACAATCCGCTTCGATTTATTTTTTCGCACTCGGCATTACGTGAAGGATGGGACAATCCCAATGTTTTTCAGATTTGCACGCTCAACGAAACCAAATCTGAAATGAAAAAACGTCAGGAAATCGGTCGCGGGCTTCGTTTGGCTGTTGATGCAGAGGGAAAACGTATATACGACCGAAATATTAATCGTCTGACTGTTATAGCCAATGAATCGTACAACGATTTTGCCAAAGCCCTGCAACAAGAAATAGAAGAAGACTGCGGAGTGGAATTTGCCGGTCGCGTAAAAGACAAACGTGAACGCGTATCCGTAAAATATCGCAAAGGATTTGAGGTTGACCCCAAATTTTTGGAAATTTGGGAGCGAATAAAGCAAAAAACAAACTATCGGGTTTATTACGATACAAAAGAATTAATAACCAATGCTTCGAGAGCCGTAAAAGAAATTACGCCCATTAATCCGCCGTCCATCCGTTCTACAAAAGTAAACATAGAAATGACCAATCAGGGAATTGAGACATCGTATGTAGGAGATCGAATTGAGCGATACGGCAATCACGAATGGTTAATCCCTGACGTCTTGGGATATATTCAGGATAAAACGGAACTTACCCGCCATACGTTGGCACAAATTATTGAACAATCGGGGCGGATAAACGATATTCTTATTAATCCCCAATTGTTTATCGATTTGTGTTCGCAAGCCATTTTACGAACCTTGAACGATTTGATGATTGACGGAATAAAATACAAGAAAATAGGGAACGCCAACTACGAGATGCGTCTTTTTGAAGAACAGGAGTTGGAAACCTATCTGAATGATTTTTCGTTTACTGTTTCCGACGCTTCCAAAACGGTTTATGAAGAATATATTCCGTTAGATTCGGCGGTTGAAAATCAGTTTGCCCGAGATTGTGAAACGAGTGAGCAGGTGAAATTCTATTTCAAGTTACCCAATTGGTTTACCATACCTACTCCTATCGGTAGTTACAATCCGGATTGGGCGATTGTTTTTGAAGACGATGCAAAAGTTTACTTTGTAGCCGAAACAAAAACCACCGGTTCATCTGATGTTGATTTGGATAAGTTGCGCAAACAAGAACAGCAAAAGATTAAGTGTGGAATAGCTCATTTTGAACAATTTGAGGATGTAGAGTACAAGGTTGTGAGTAGAGTCGGGGAATTGGTGTAAATAATACATAAACAAAGAATTGAAATATGAAAGGTGACGCAAAACCATTGGTGAAATTTTTAGAAGGGGCAGATAATCGATTTATTATACCTGTTTATCAGCGCAATTACGACTGGAAACAAAACAATTGCAAACAGCTCTACAATGATTTAATAAAAATCATCAAAGATAACCGAGAATCTCATTTCTTTGGAAGTATTGTTTCTACCTTGTATGATGGAGCCGGTTCATCTGATTATCTGATTATTGACGGGCAACAACGTATCACTACTATTTCGCTTCTTTTATTGGCAATTGTTAATCTGACAAAAGAAGGAATTACATCATTTGAAAATGTTAGATTGTTAGATAAAATCTGGGAAACTTATCTTGTTGATAAATTTGTGGATGAAAATAAAGTGAGACTGAAACACGTAAAACACGATTCCGAAGCGTTTGAAAAATTGTTGTTTGCCGAAAAAGAAGAGTATGATGCAACATCGAATGTCACTCAAAACTATCTTTATTTTTATAATAGAATTAAAGAAAAAAAAGAGTTGTCAGTGGATGAAATCTATTTGGCAATAACAAAACTATTGATAATTGACATCTTTCTGCATAAAGAAGATAATGCTCAACTCATTTTTGAAAGTCTTAATTCCACCGGATTGGAACTTGAAGAGGGTGATAAAATTCGGAATTTTGCTTTAATGGCTTTAGAACCAAAGACACAAGAAGATTTTTATAAAAAATATTGGCATAAAATAGAGCAAAATACAGACTATAAGGTGAGCGTTTTTGTTCGTGATTATCTGACTTTGAAACAAAACAGAATATCTTCATTCAAGAATATTTATACAGATTTCAAAGAATATGTAGAGGCAAACAATCTGATTGTAGAAGATGTTCTTAAAGAACTTTTGGAGTATTCAGTAATTTATCAGAATATCATAAATAATTCTGTCGGGAACAGAGGGGTTAATACTGTGATATTTCGTATAAATCAGTTGGAGATGAGTGTTACTTATCCATTTTTATTGTCGTTATTCCAATACTCCAAAACAAATTCAATGGATGATATGGAAATTAAAAACATACTTGAAGTTATAGAAATATACCTATTCCGTCGTTTTATTTCCGGTATTCCCACCAATGCACTAAATAAAATCTTTATGACCTTGCATAAAGATACATTAAAACTAAAAGGAAATAATCATACATATAGCGCAGTATTGACATATCTCCTTACATCCAAGACAGGTAGCGGTCAATTTCCAAATGATGATGAATTTTTACACTCATTTTCAACAAAAAATTTATACCATATTATTCCTAAAAACAGGGAGTATTTGTTTGAAAGATTAGAAACCGGGAATAACCTTGAGACATCCAATGTCATTGAAAAAATGAGAGATGGTGTATATTCTGTTGAGCATATCTTGCCACAAGTTATGACCGCACAATGGAAAAAGGAGTTGGGTGAAAAAGCTGAGGAAATTCATCAAAAGTGGCTTCATCGGATAGCTAATCTAACATTAACAGCGTATAACGGCAAATATAGCAATCGTAGTTTTATAGAAAAAAGAGATCTAGCTGATGAAGGATTTAAAGAAAGTGGAATAAAGCTAAATCAGTATATAGCCAATTTTGATAATTGGACGGAAAAGGAGTTAGAAGCAAGACAAGACTATCTCAACGAAAAGGCTTTGAAATTATGGCCATATCCCAAAAACACCTTTGTCCCTGTTGAAAAACCTGCTGATATTCATGGTTTGGATGAAGATTTTGATTTTACCGGATACTACTTGAAATCTTATTCTTTTGATGGTTCAGTCCAAACCGTAGACTCTTGGAGGGAAATGTATGTTTTAATTGTAGAATTGATATATGAAAAACATTCAGCAGTTGTAAATCGGTTAGCAGACAGAGAAGATTTTTTACACATTATACGAACACCTAATAATGGATATGTGCAAATTGCCGAAACAATATATTTGTACAAAGACAACTCCACTATGGCTAAAATCAATGCTTTGAAGAAATTATTTACAGAATGTGGTTTAAATGAAGACTTGTTACAGTTTGAAATATACTTGCAAAATGCAGTGGATTAGAATTTGTGCATAACGGAATTATTTTTGGGCAAAAAACACAAACAAATACACTCCTGTAGGCAAATTGTGGGCAAATAAAAAATCAGGAACTTTGGATTTAACCTTAAGTTCCTGATTTTCAAGTGGGCGTTGACGGATTCGAACCGCCGACCCTCTGCTTGTAAGGCAGATGCTCTGAACCAGCTGAGCTAAACGCCCGATAATACTTTTTTTGTTTTGTCTCGCCTGACAACTATTTTTTAAAAAGTGATGCAAAGATAAGCCGATTTTAATTTGCAACAAAATTTTCGATAAAATTTTTCGTAAAATTTTTTCTACTGTACAATTATCACTACTTTTGTATCATAGATTGAAAAGTTAATTCTTTTGGAGGAAACACAAAATGTAAACTATGAGGCTGAATTAATAGAAAAGTGATTTTTCCATAATTCAAATATATCTGAAAACTCCTTTGCGCGATAAAATGAAACTCAACGAACTCACAGCTATTTCTCCCATCGACGGAAGATACCGAGATAAAACAAATGAATTAGCGCCTTATTTTTCTGAGTATGCGCTTATTATATACCGCACTCATGTAGAAGTGGCCTATTTTCGGGCACTTTGCGAATCGGGTATTGTTTCGTTGAGTGAGGTCGAAAAAAATAAATTAGATCAATTAAATAAAATAGTAACCAATTTTTCCGAATCGGATGCGCAACGCATAAAAGACATCGAGAAAACCACCAATCACGATGTAAAAGCCGTAGAATATTTTTTGAAAGAGAAATTCGATGAGTTGGGTTTTTCAGATCACAAAGAGTTTATTCATTTCGGATTAACATCGCAAGACATCAATAACACGGCTACGCCGATGATGTGGAAAGATGCGCTTCAACACGTGTATGTTCCTGCTTCGGAAGCTTTATGTGCGCTCATTGAAAAATATGCCGAAGAGTGGAAGGATATTCCCATGTTGGCGCATACGCACGGACAACCGGCATCGCCCACACGCTTGGGAAAAGAGATCAAGGTTTTCTCGTATCGGCTTAGCAATCAGATCGAAGTGTTAAAACACATTCCTGCCAAAGCAAAATTTGGGGGAGCGACAGGCAATTTCAATGCCCACCATATTGCGTATCCGACGACGGATTGGAAAGAGTTCGGAAATCGATTTTTATCCGAAAAACTTGGGTTGTATCGCGAAGAGTTTACCACACAGATATCAAATTATGATGCATTAGCTGCATCCTTCGACGCATTAAAACGTATCAATACTGTTCTCATCGATTTCACACGCGATATGTGGCAGTATATTTCGATGGAGTATTTCAAACAAAAAATCAAAGAAGGAGAAGTAGGTTCATCGGCAATGCCACACAAAGTAAATCCCATCGATTTTGAAAATGCCGAAGGAAATTTGGGTATTGCCAACGCGTTACTCGAACATTTGGCTGCAAAGCTCCCTATATCGCGCCTGCAACGCGACCTTACCGATTCAACCGTTATCCGTAATATCGGTATTCCGTTGGCACATGGGTTAATAGCTATTAAAAGTACAACAAAAGGACTCAATAAATTGTTATTGAATAGAGAAAGCATAGAACGCGATCTTGAAAATAATTGGGCAGTGGTTGCCGAAGGAATTCAAACGATTTTAAGACGCGAACAATATCCGAAACCCTACGAAGCGCTCAAAGCGCTCACACGCACGAATGCGCATGTTACCAAGGAAAGTATTTCGGAATTTATTGATACACTAAATGTAAGTGAAGAAATTAAAAAGGAATTAAAGTTAATATCACCACAAAAATATACAGGAATTTAAATGATGTATTTTTCAATTGCAATTCAATAGATTTTCAGTGCATATTCGTGGCGGTGTAAAAACATCATCACAATAATTTCATCGAAGTTGAATATCAATTGAATATCTATCGAAAATCAATGAAAAAGTGTTTTAGGTAAATGTTTTGAATAACCGTGAGGTTAAATTGTAAAAGTAAAAAAGAACAAAAGAAAAATGACAACAAACAACGAAGAGTCGCGCCCGAGACGTAATTACGACAACGCGAACAATGAGAGACACACTTCCTCCAACAGAAACTACAACAGTGAGAGAAGAACACAGTACGGTAGCAATTATCAATCTAACGACAGGCCATATCGTTCTTACAGCAGCGATTCAAGACCGCAGCAAGAACGTCCTTCTCGTCAGTATAATAATGATTCTCAGTCGGATAACAGGGGTAATTATGGAAATACAAGTTCCGACGGAGGAATTAAAAAACGCCGTCCGCGCGTAGGAGATCGTGCTGTACAGCAAGGTCAGGGTGGTGGAGGTTACGGAAACCGAAATCACCAAGGCGGTGCATACGATAACCGTAATCGCGGTCCACAGCAGGGCGGGCCCAAAAAACAGCTGAAAAAGAAGCTATTCAAACAAATTAAATACAAAGAAAACGCCGATCCGAATGCACCCATCCGCTTGAACAAATACTTGGCAAATGCCGGAGTTTGCTCTCGTCGCGAAGCTGATGAATTTATTCAGGCGGGCGTAGTGAAAGTAAACGGACAGGTTATTACCGAATTGGGAACGAAAATTACCCGCGCCGATGAAGTACTGTTCCACGATCAACCTGTAAAATTAGAAAGCAAAGTATATGTATTGCTCAATAAACCAAAAGGTTTCGTAACAACAACCGACGATCCCGAAAACCGCAAAACGGTAATGGATTTGGTAAAAAGCGCTTGTCAGGAACGCATCTATCCGGTTGGACGTTTAGACCGTGCAACAACGGGCGTTTTATTGCTTACCAACGATGGCGATTTGGCTTCGAAATTAACGCATCCGAAATATGAGAAACGGAAGATTTATCAGGTTTGGCTTGATAAGCCCGTCGCAATGGAGCACATGCAAGCCATTGCCGATGGCGTTGAGTTAGAAGATGGAGAAATACACGCCGATGCGATCAGTTACGTTACTGAAGAAGATCTTTCGGTGATAGGTATCGAAATTCACTCAGGAAAAAATCGTGTTGTACGCCGTATTTTCGAAAAATTCGGTTATCGTGTTACCAAATTGGACAGAGTGTATTTCGCCGGATTAACAAAGAAAAATCTTTCTCGCGGAAAATGGCGTTATTTGTCTGAACAAGAAGTAAATATGCTTCGCATGGGGGCGTTTGATTAACATAACATCCCTGAATCTCCTAAAGGGGACTTCAATAACTATATTATTCACTAATAAAACAAATCGTTTTTGCTGTAATATTAAGTTTGAAACGATAAACTACTTTCCACCCCGTTGAGCCCTCTTTAGGGGATTAGGGGTTATTATTATGAAACAAATAAAAAGAACAGTTATCGCCGATGCGTTAAAATCGAAAAATGTCGGCGAAGAAGTAAATGTAAAGGGTTGGGTGAGAACCCGAAGGGGAAATAAAAACGTGAGTTTTGTTGCGTTAAATGACGGTTCAACCATTAATAATATTCAGATTGTTATTGATATAGCAAAATTTGGTGACGAGTTCCTTAAACCGATAACTACCGGAGCATGTATTAACGTGAATGGAACTTTGGTAGAATCGCAAGGACAAGGACAATCGGTTGAAATTCAGGCAACAGAAATCGAAATTTATGGTGCTGCCGATCCCGCAACATATCCCTTGCAGAAAAAGGGACATTCGTTGGAATTCTTGCGCGAAATCGCTTATCTGCGTCCGCGTACCAACACGTTTGGAGCTATTTTCCGTATGCGTCATCACATGTCGTATGCTATTCACAAATATTTCAACGATAACGGATTTTATTATTTTCATACGCCGCTCATCACCGCTTCGGATGCCGAAGGTGCAGGAGCGATGTTCGAAGTAACCACACTCGACTTAAAAAATCCGCCTAAGACCGAAGACGGTAAAATCGATTATTCGCAGGATTTTTTCGGCCGTCAGGCTAATCTTACTGTTTCGGGGCAATTAGAAGGAGAACTCGGCGCTATGGCGTTGGGGGCGGTTTATACGTTCGGCCCAACGTTTCGTGCCGAAAATTCCAATACACCGCGCCACTTGGCAGAGTTTTGGATGATTGAGCCGGAAGTTGCATTCAACGACATCGTGGATAATATGAATTTGGCAGAAGATTTCCTCAAATATCTTATTCGCTATGCGTTGGATAACTGCATGGAAGATATTGAATTCTTAGCTAAGATGTACGACGAGGAACTTATTGACCGACTGAAATTTGTGGTGGATAACGATTTTATTCGTTTAACATACACCAAAGGGGTGAAAATTTTGGAAGAATCAGGTCATAAATTCGAATACCCCGTATATTGGGGAGCCGATTTGCAATCGGAACACGAGCGTTATTTGGTGGAAAAACATTTCAAATGTCCCGTAATTTTGACCGATTATCCGAAGGATATCAAATCATTCTACATGAAACAGAACGAAGACGGAAAAACCGTTCGTGCTATGGACGTGCTGTTCCCGAAAATCGGTGAAATTATTGGTGGTTCGGAACGTGAAGCCGACTACGAGAAACTCATGCAGCGCGTCAACGAAATCGGAATGCACATTGACACGATATGGTGGTACATCGAAATTCGCAAATTCGGAACGGCACCGCACGCCGGTTTTGGTCTCGGTTTTGAGCGTTTGATGCTTTTCGTAACCGGAATGTCCAATATCCGCGACGTTATTCCGTTCCCAAGAACACCCAATAATGCGGAATATTGATTAATTACCACGCCTTTTAAGGCGTGAATCGTAAATATTTTCGAAACCCGGCTTTAGCCGAAATTTATAATCGGATATGGCTCATTTAAAGTATGTATCCGCTTGGTTTGGAAAACAAAAGACAGATTTCCGCTTCTGTTTTCTCAGGATATACGGATGAAAGTGTGGAAACATATCAACCAAAAGCTGATAATAAGGAAATTTTTATTGATTCTGTCAATGTTTATGCAGCATTGTCATTGTTTGATATCGCTGTCATCAGACCAAACTATCCAAAAAGTGGTAATTAAAGGAGAATCTTCTTATTGGATAAATAAGGTGAATTTAATTAACAACTGTTTTGGATGACAAGATGAGTATTTTGCCGTATCTGTTTCGGAATCGATGGTGGAAAGAGTTAGAAATTATGTTCGTAATCAGAAAAATCATCATAAAAAGATAACTTTCAACGACGAGTATAAAGAGTTTTTAAATAAATTTGGTTTTGAATAAGTTTCGGCTAAAGCCTTATACTCTTTCAATCACTAACCACGACTTAAAAGCCGTGGCAACTTAACTAGACAAGATTTTTTGAATGAAAAATATACGCAATTTTTGCATCATAGCACATATTGACCACGGCAAGAGCACATTGGCGGACAGGTTGTTGGAATTCACCAAAACGGTGGAAAGCAAAGACTTGAAAGCGCAGGTGCTCGACAGTATGGATTTGGAGCGCGAACGAGGAATTACCATCAAAAGTCACGCAATCGAAATGCAATACGAATACGGCGGCGAGCGTTATACGCTCAATCTGATCGATACTCCGGGGCATGTGGATTTCTCATACGAAGTTTCGCGTTCCATTGCTGCGTGCGAAGGTGCGTTATTGGTGGTTGATGCCGCACAAGGAATTCAGGCACAGACGATTTCCAATGTGTATATGGCCATTGAACACGATTTGGAAATTATTCCCATTCTCAATAAAATTGATTTGGAGAGCGCCATGCCCGATGAAGTGGAAGACCAAATTGTGGACTTATTGGGCGTTGAACGTTCGAGTATTATCCGCGCGAGCGGAAAAACCGGAATCGGTATCGAAGAAATTCTTGCAGCTATTATCGAGCGTGTTCCCGCGCCGGAAGGCGATCCCGATGCTCCCTTGCAGGCATTGATCTTTGACTCGGTTTTTAACCCTTTTCGGGGGATCATCGCTTACTATAAAATTGTGAACGGAAGCATTGCTAAAGGCGATTTGGTGAAGTTTATCAACACGGGAAAAGAATACGACGCCGATGAAGTGGGGATTCTCCGCCTAGATATGGTTCCGCGCGAACGTGTGGAATGCGGTGATGTTGGATATATTATTTCGGGCATCAAAACTTCAAAGGAAGTGAAAGTAGGAGATACCATTACGCATGTGAAACGACCTGCCGATAAAGCTATTTCAGGTTTCGAAGAAGTGAAGCCGATGGTGTTTGCGGGTGTTTATCCCATCGAGAGTGAAGATTTCGAAAATTTGCGCGCATCGCTCGAAAAACTGCAACTGAACGATGCTTCGCTCACGTTTCAGCCCGAATCGTCGGTGGCGTTGGGGTTCGGTTTCCGGTGCGGATTCTTGGGACTTCTGCACATGGAGATTGTTCAGGAACGTTTGGAGCGCGAATTCGATATGGATGTAATTACCACGGTTCCGAACGTTTCGTATCGGGTGTATGACAAGCACGGGAATATGAAGGAAGTTCACAACCCAAGCGGTTTGCCCGATATTACGCTTATCGACCGCATCGAAGAGCCGTTTATCCGCGCGTCGGTTATTACCAACACCACTTACATTGGCCCAATTATGACACTTTGCTTAGGTAAACGCGGTGTGCTCATCAAACAGGAATATATTTCGGGCGACCGTGTGGAAATCATTTACGATTTGCCACTCGGCGAGATCGTGATCGATTTTTACGATAAACTCAAAAGCATTTCAAAGGGTTACGCATCGTTCGATTACCACATGCACGATTATCGTCCGTCCAAACTCGTGAAGTTGGATATTCTGCTCAACGGCGAATCGGTGGATGCGCTTTCAACACTAACGCACTTCGATAACGCGCAAACTTTCGGCCGCCGTATGTGCGAAAAGCTAAAAGAGCTCATTCCACGTCAGCAGTTCGATATCGCCATTCAGGCAGCCATCGGTGCGAAAATTATCGCGCGCGAAACCGTGAAAGCTGTTCGTAAAGACGTTACCGCCAAATGTTACGGTGGCGATATTTCCCGAAAGCGCAAACTGCTCGAAAAACAAAAAGAAGGTAAAAAGCGCATGAAACAGGTTGGGAATGTGGAAGTTCCGCAGAAGGCGTTTCTTGCGGTACTAAAACTTGACTAAAGCGACTTGGCGAAAAGGAGAGCGGGAGACAGCATCTGACTGATTTCAGCTTCGTTGCGTAATTATTGCACAAAATACAAGAAAAAGAAGTGTATCCGATGACGGATTTGGAAAGAAAGTCTATATTTGCTCCATAAATTTTTCAAACCATCTTAAAATATAAACAAAATGAAAGCAAAACTTTTGTTCTTGGCCATATTCCTTATTGGCGGAATATCAATGGCAAGCGCGCAATACGTAGATGAAACACCTATCAATCAAATAGATGCGAATTATATGCGAATTTGGTCGGATTCAGGGCCGCTGTTGAGTTCAAAAATTACCGTGAGAGTGGATTACGGACAAGGCGGACGCACGCCGCAAATTACCGATGACCGTCGCCGTCCGATATCGTTTAACGGAATGATTGCCGTATTAAACATGCTGAGTAAAGAAGGATTTGAATTAGTCGATATCGTTCGCGACTCAAAAGACGAAACCGAAATTTTCTATTTGAAAAGAACCAATCAATCTTACAGCGAACCTATTAGCAATCGAGGAACTGTTGAGTACGATTCATCGGTTCACAGCCGGTAAAACACTATTGGAAAATCGTGTCTATCAGATCGAGACTTTAAAAATAACTTATAAATTGAGTTATTCAATAGGATTTTGGAGTTTGGTATTGTATCCTTTAAAATAAGGTGTAAGAGAGTTCTTTGGTTGTTTCCACATTGATGCCTGTTGCTCCTGCCGTCACTTCCAGGTTTCCCCCCGCCGACCAATTTCCGTACTCGTATTTGCCGCCGACTTCGGTTTTCACACCGCCGTCAATCAGTTGCGCTTGCCGGTTGAAAGTAGCCTGCAAGCCGGTTTTAGCTTCCAACGCTACTTTGGATACATGCGATATGCCGAATTCGGCTTTAAAGCCTACGCCGACAAATGCCGTAAATTCCTTTTTTTTGTAATTCCATTTTCCGGCGCCGATTACTCCTTCGCCACATTCCAATTCAATACTTTCGCAATCAAGGCCTACACTGCATACGCCTACTCCTAATTTTCCTTTTGAATTTTTAAACGGACAGTCCGGAGCATTGCCTTCCGGAACTTCGATATCTTCATCGTTTTCTTCTTCAGATAAATCATCCGTTTTGGGAACTTCCGGACAATCTCCACCTATAGATGCAAACGCAGACATATTCATTGTGGCAAAAAGTATTTTCCGCATTTCATAATCAAATACGAGCACTGAATATTGCGCAGCAACGAAACTTTTTCGCTGTCCGTTCAGGTATTTATAATCCGCCCGATTGTATGTTTTATTCAAGTATTGTTCGCAATAAACCCAGTATGTTTCCAGCAGTTGGTTGTAAGTATCGTGCCGCTGCTTAGCGACTTTTTTCCATTCTCCAAAATAATTTTCTATTTCTACCCGCATTCTTTTACATCGCTCAGCCATATCATCACTCACAGACAGCACGGTTTGCATATTTTGAGCCTCTTGTTCGAGCACCTTTTTTGCATTGCCTGCATTTACATTTTCTGTGTGATTGGCTTCTGCTTGTTTACCTTTTTGTTCCATACGGTTAGTATAAAAATCGGCTATTTCCAGATAAGCTTTCGTTGCTTTTGCAGAAGCGATGCTGTCTTCTTTCATATATCTTCTATTTGCTTGTGCTAGACGGTCTTCAAAATATTGTTCCATCATGTCCATTGCGGCCTTTGGCTTATCTTTAATTATTTTGCCCGGTTTGTATTCGTTTGCATACCATTGGGTTAGATCATCGCCTTTTAACTTAGAAACCGCTAAAGCGTCTGACAAGCGCGTATCGGAGTCTGCTACTTTTTTTAGTTGTTTTTTCCATTTATCAAACGATTCGTCTGCAATAAAAGCTTTTGAATCCGACCATTGGTGGAATTCAGGTAATTTAAGTTGGTCATGCAGCGTATTCGTATTTTGCGTCTCGTTGGAATTTTGTGAATTCTGACCGGCATTGTCGGATTCATTCCCCTTGTCAGGGCCGGGCGGTAAAATCCTATCCTTATGACGTTTTAAATCTTCAGCTGTCTGGGCAAGTGATGAGCTGTGAATCCCTTTGACGCCTTTAAACAATTCTTCCATGGCTCTTCGCAAATCTTTGCGTTTCAGGTATACATTCACTAATCCGTGCCGTGCCAAATCATAATCATTGTTATATTCCAACGCTTTTTTAAAAAATATTTCTGCCGATTTATCATCAGAAAGCTCAAAGCAGGTATTTCCCAAGTTTGTAAGAATTACAGGTGATTGAGGAAAGATTTTTTTCGCATACAAGAGTATTTTATATGCTGTTTGCAAAGAATCTACCATGCGCAGCGCCGCTCCGAAATTATTTATTAAAAGTGGGTCGGATGGGTAAGCTTTTGCTGCTTTAGCCGAAAAAATAATGGGCACATTGAGGTGGTTGGTGGCGCCCAGATACATCATTGCCGTAGAGCTTAATTTTATACATGCAATGTGTTTTAGCGAGTCGTTTTGGATATTTTCAATGTCTTCAAGCGATTTCTCGATAAAATGCTTTTCTTCCATTTCATAGACAGACGAAAGGCTTCGCTTCAAAAATCTATCGGCAATTACGCTTGCTTCCGAAGCCGTTATTGCCTTGACCGTGTCAAGATTGGCGTATTTTATCACTTTTTTGTTCTGCGCGGCAGTTTTTACGGAGCAAGAAAGCACGCCAACAGCCATCAACAGAAATAATATTGTACCGCGATGTATCGTATTTTTCATTTTTTAAACTAAAACTTGTTATCTTATTTATTAAACTTCCCTACCCAGTATTTATAAGCGCTCTGCAAGACATCAGCGTACTCATCAACAGCTTCATAGCCGCTAAGATCTGCGTGCATGATTTCACCGAGTTGTTGTATTTCAGCAATTTCGTTTTGAATTTCAGTTAGCCGGAGATACATCGGTAAAAGTGTTTTAACGGTTG
>JAFADY010000018.1 GCA_023424395.1 Bacteroidota bacterium
ACACCGGCTACCCGCGCCAATATCATCGAAACATTAATTCTCAGGGACTATATTCAAAGAGAAAAGAAAAACCTTATCCCCACCGAAAAAGGGCTTGCCGTTTACGAAATCGTAAAAGAAAGAAAAATCGCCGATGCCGAAATGACCGGCATCTGGGAAAAAGCACTGTCAGGCATTGAAACCGGAAAGATGCCCCCCGATACCTTCCACAAAGGCATCGAGATATACACCCGGCAAATCTGCAACGACCTGTTGAATACCAAAGAATTTAACGATCATTATAAAACATACACGTGTCCTGCCTGTAAAAAACAATCCGTTCGGGTATATCCCAAAATAGCCAAATGCGTTGAACCCGATTGCGAATTTAAAATCTTCCGGGAACTCTGCGGAACCTTATTAAGCAAAGAAGACATCCATTCGCTGATGACCAAGGGAACCACGCCGCTTCTTTACAGATTGACGGGCAAAAGCGGCAAAAAATTCAATGCCCGATTGGTATTGAATAACGACCATACCACCACATTTGCCTTTGAACCCAACAAGAAAACCACTGCTAAACCCAACCGAAAATCATAATCTATGGCTTACAACAAGAAACAAACATTAATGGCCAACACCGAAGCGATACAAACGCTTTTCCGGATAGAAAAGGAGCACCGCCTGCCCACCGATGCCGAACGGGTAATACTTTCCAATTATAACGGTTTCGGCGGTCTTAAATGCGTTCTCAATCCCACCGACACACTGGCCGACCGTAACCGCTGGGCCGCATCCGAACTGGAACTCTTCCCTTTAGTAAACCATCTTAAAAACATCATTCGGGAAGCATCCTCAAATGACGCGGAGTATAAGATGCTTTGGAACAGCATCAAGCAAAGTGTGCTTACCTCATTCTATACCGACAGCCGCATCACCGATGCCGTCGCAGGCGCGTTGCAATCAGCCGATATCCGCATAGATAAAATGCTCGACCCGTCTGCCGGAATGGGCGTATTTACCCAATCGTTTGCCCAACGGCAAACCCAAATTACCGCTTTTGAAAAAGATAAACTGACCGGGCGTATCCTGCGGGCATTATCGGCAGATAATCCCATTACGGAAATTCACGTAAAAGGATTTGAAGAAATCCAAGAGGATAAAAACAGTACCTTCGATTTAATTACCAGCAATATCCCGTTCGGTAATATGGTCGTTTACGATAGGGCATACGCCAAAGGCAAAGACCCGATAAAAGAACTATCGACCCGTGCTGTACACAACTACTTTTTTGTGAAAGGGCTGGACACATTGCGAGAGGGCGGAATACTGGCATTCATTACTTCACGGGGCGTATTGGACAGCCCGCAAAACGAAACCATCCGCCGTTATCTGATTGAAAACAGCCGATTGGTATCGGCACTTCGTTTACCCGACAAACTATTCAGTGAAAACGCCGGAACCGATGTAGGCAGTGATTTGATTGTCCTGCAAAAACAGACCGGAAAAGGCATCGTATCAGAAGAAGAACACCGATTTACCAAAAGTATCGAAGCTAACCTGATTGAACAAATTAAAGCACCTTTTTACCACAATGCCCTTTTTGATGATAACACCGATAATGGTGCTAACCGGATTATAGCCACTAACAAGGAATTAGGGACAGACCCTTACGGAAAACCCTGCCTGGTATATACCCACGAGAGAGGCATCGACGGAATAGCTGAAGATATCCGAACCAAATTGGGAACCGCGGTAGAACATCATTTTGACAGACAGCACTATCGAACGGGAGAAGCAGAGATAAAACCATTTTTTCCTGAAGAAAACGAAGAAAAACGGAATGAAGAAATCAACGATACTAAAGTTGACAATGAACCGATACAAGAACTTCGTTCACGCATCGTTAATCCCTGGCTATTATCGGAATTGGAACGTACCCAATTTCAAAAAAGCAAAGAAATCGCTGATTTACAAGAAGGCGATATACTTCATATCCGTTTTCTGGGGATGGAAACACTGGCGGTTTATACCGATAATCCGCCCTCCACGCAACCCGGCACCGTTAGAGCCGTCATCAATGCCGACGAAAACGGTGAAAACAGAGGGTTGATTACCGTTCCCAAAAGCGATATTTTGGGTGTATTTCCTACTAATCCGTTGACAGAACTACAAACTTTGATAGAAGATGAAAGTGTTTCAGAAAACAATCCCTACTTATCTCCCATAGCCGATTTAAAACAACTGCAAACCGATATTTTATCCAAGCTAGAAGACAAAAACATCCTGGTACTGATGCGTCACGGCGATTTTTACGAAAGCATCGGAAAAGATGCCAAAACCATATCCGACGTCTGCGGAATCCCACCGGTAGAATGGGCCGGAACGTCCTATATCCAATTTCATCATTCCACATTGGACAACTACTTGCCGATGCTTGTGAGGAACGGCCATCGTGTCGCTATTGCCGATATGCTGGAAACGCCTAAACAGGAAAAAAAGGAAGAATTTCTTCCAAAAATCGAAAAAGACACGAAGAAAAAGGATGTTTCGCAAACAAGGGATGGGGACAACACCGAAGATAATGCCGGAAAATCAGAACAACAGCAAGCCTACGACCTAGTCCCTAAATCTATCCGTAAACAAATCCCCCAACTCTATGCCACGGATGAAGGATTAATTGGCGACCGGACGGCTTATGCCCGTTATTTTCATCCGATGAGTTCTTACACGGCGTATTTGTTGGAATACGACCCGAAAGAAAAACTGGGTTTCGGGCTGACCACGATAGGTTACGAATGGGAAATGGGTTATATGTCCATTGAAGAAATGCAATCCATCAAAGTCAGGGGATTGGGCATTGAACGGGATATTCACTTTCAACCCGCGCCATTGCATCAAATAGCAGAACTGAAAGAATACGTCGGAGAAAAATATACACAGGCGGAAAATGTTCAAATCATCGAACCCGAAAAAACCGAAGAAATCGACAGTGAGCCTGCATTTACAGAAGCGGAAGTAATAGAAACCATTCCCATACCGGAAGAAAAAGCCCCTGACGGCGTACCGGTATTTACCCTTTTTTCGCAGTACGAAAACCGTCCCAAGCAAGACATCCGTACCGATATAGAAGAGCCGCGGACAATGGACGACCAAAAGGTCTTTTTTGATGCAGACCACCATCCCGTCGTTAATACGTTTACAGAGGATGACAATACCCTTTTTCCTGCGGATGAAATCGCAGCCTGGAATCTTGAAGTAGAATTATTTAACAGAAAGGAGCAACAAAGAAAGCCGGAACCGAGAGAAAACGACACTAACCATACGGTTACTGCAGCAGGCACTACGCCAATACCCCGCCCAACGCAAGAAAATAAACCAAAACCGCTTATCCGGAAACGAGGGTATAAATCCAAAAGGGCAGTTTCACCGCAACAGCCCGACCTGTTTGCCGGTATGTGGGATACACCAGTCAGTGGGATAACCTCAAAAAAAAACGAACCACCTCCTGAAGCCATCAAAACACTCTTTGATGCCAGTCCCCGTCCGTACCTTTCAGCCATCGATAAACACTTGAAGGACGGCTCCATCGTCGTGCAGGGAAAGCAAATCGGTTATTTATCCGGAATCAAAACGTCCAATCCCCAATTTAATCCCTTGGACCTCCCTTTTGGACAACTTTCCAAGATGAACCTGTATATCGATATACGGGACACCTACCACCGTCTTTATGATTATGAAGCCGGCAAAGGCATCGAAGACAGAGAACAACGAAACCGGCTGAACAGTCTTTACGACCGTTTTGTAGCCAATTACGGCCATCTCAATACCCGTAAAAATGTGGATCTGCTGCGAATGGACAGCGGCAGTCCCGAAGTTCTCTTTCTGGAACGCAGCAGGGACGGAAAATACCTGAAAGCCGACATATTCGACCATCCGACCGCATTCGGGAGAGAACCCGTAGAAGCAGTCGCCGACGCTATGGAAGCGTTATCGGCATCGCTGAATAAATACGGCGATGTAAACCTGCCGTACATCTGCTCACTATTGCCCGATAAAGAAGAAAACGAAGTTATTTCAGAATTGGAAGGGCGCATATTCTATCTGCCTGAAGAAAACACCTACCAAATAGCCGAGAAGTTTATTTCGGGCAACGTCGTTGAAAAAGCCGAGAAGCTGGAACAATGGATACAGCAGCACGGAGAAAACGATGCCGTGAAAACAAGCCTGCAAGCCCTCAAAGAATCCATCCCAACGCCCATAGCTTTTGCCGATTTGGATTTCAATTTTGGGGAGCGGTGGATACCTGCCGCCCTGTATGCCAAATTTGCGACGGAACTATTTGAAACAGATGTAACCGTGCTTTATAATTCATCCGCCGATGAATACACCGTAAAATGTGACCGCAAAACACCCCAGATTTACCACGCATTTGCCGTGAAGGGCGAGTTCAGAACTTATGACGGGATAAATCTTACCAAACACGCCCTGCACAATACCATCCCCGATATCAGCAAAACCAAAATGGTCATTGACCCGGACACCGGAGAAGAAAAACAAATCAAGGTACGAGACGGCGAAACGATTCAATTGGCAAACAGCAAAATTGAAGAGATACGCGAGCATTTCAACGAATGGCTCAACAGGCAGCCCGAAGACTTCAAGAATAAATTGGCAGGGAGATATAACCGGCTTTTCAACTGTTTTGTACGCCCTAATTTCGACGGCTCTCACCAAACCTTTCCCGGATTAGACCTTCAATCATTGGGGATAACGGATTTATACCAAAGCCAGAAAGACGCGGTCTGGATGCTGAAGAACAACGGGGGAGGGATCTGCGACCACGAAGTAGGAGCGGGGAAAACCCTTATCATGTGCTGCGCCGCTTATGAGATGAAACGTTTAGGATTGGTAAACAAACCGATGATTATCGGGTTAAAGAGCAATGTATATGCGATTGCCAATACTTTCAGTCTGGCTTATCCAAACGCCCGTATCCTGTATCCGGGCAAAAACGATTTTACCTCCAAAAACCGTGTCCGTATTTTTAACGACATTAAAAACAACGATTGGGACTGCGTGATACTGACACACGAACAGTTTGGAATGATACCCCAATCACTGGAGATACAACAAACCATTCTTCAACAGGAACTCGATTCAGTCGAAGAGAACTTAGAGGTATTTCGCCAACAGGGACACGAAATATCATCCAGAATGCTCACAGGGCTGGAAAAGCGAAAAAATAACCTGGATGCCAAACTTTCCCGCATCGTAGATGATATAGCGGAACGAAAAGACAATGTGGTAGATTTCCAACGGATGGGCATTGACCACCTGTTTGTGGATGAAAGCCACAAATTCAAAAACCTTACCTTCAACACCCGCCACGACCGGGTCGCGGGATTGGGAAACAGCGAAGGCAGCCAACGGGCGCTCAATATGCTTTTTGGTATACGCACGATTCAGGAACGCACGGGAAAAGATTTGGGAGCAACCTTTCTTTCCGGAACAATCATCAGCAATTCGCTGACAGAACTCTATCTTATTTTCAAATACCTGCGTCCTCAGGCATTGGAAAAACAGGGCATCCGTACCTTTGACGCCTGGGCGGCAGTCTTTGCCAAGAAAAGCACCGATTACGAATTTTCAGTTACCAACGAGATAATTCAGAAAGAACGATTCCGCACCTTTATCAAAGTGCCCGAATTGGGCGCGTTTTATAGTGAAATTTGTGATTTCCGTACCGCCAGGGATATCGGTATAGATCGGCCCGAGAAAAATGAAGTGCTGCATAATATTCCCCCGACACCCCAGCAAGAGATTTTCATTCAAAAATTGATGGCGTTTGCCCGCAACGGAGATGCCACCGTATTGGGAAGAGAGCCGTTATCAGAGAGGGAAGAAAAAGCCAAGATGCTTATCGCCACCGATTACGCCCGAAAAATGAGTCTGGACATGCGGATGATAGACCCGGCCTTTGACGACCATATTGACAACAAAGCGAGCCATTGCGCCAAACTGGTCAACGACTATTACCGCAAATACGATGAACAGCGGGGAACACAGTTTGTTTTCTCCGACTTAGGAACATATAAGCCCGACAATTGGAATGTTTATTCCGAAATCAAACGAAAACTGATAGAGGATTATCATATTCCCGGAAGTGAAATACGTTTCATTCAGGAATGTAAAACGGAAGCCTCTAAAAAAGCGATGATTGCCGCTATGAACGACGGACATATCCGTGTGTTGTTCGGATCAACCGAAATGCTTGGAACGGGCGTAAATGCCCAGAAACGCGCCGTAGCTGTGCATCATCTGGACACCCCCTGGGTTCCGAGCGCGTTGGAACAACGAGACGGCCGGGCCGTGCGCAAAGGGAACGAAGTTGCCAAGCATTTTGCAGGCAACAAAGTCGATGTGCTTATTTATGCCGTGGAACGCTCGCTTGACAGTTATAAATTTAACTTATTACACAACAAACAGGTTTTTATTAACCAGCTTAAGACGAATTCGCTGGGCAGCCGCCGGATAGACGAGGGTGGGATGGATGAAGCATCGGGAATAAATTTCAGTGAGTATGTAGCGGTACTTTCAGGCAATACCGATTTATTGGAGAAAGCGAAAGTTGACAAAAAAGTACTGTCGCTGGAAAGCGAACGGCGTAACTTTCTTCGTGAACGCGATACCGCAAAATCAAAATTGGAAAGTATTCAGATGTCTGAAGAATTTCACCAAAAAATGATTACCGAGAGTAAAGCGGATATGCAATTATTTATTTCCAGAGTAAAGAAGAACGAAGACGGAACGTATCAAAATCCCTTAAGGATAAATGGCGTAGCCGAAACCGCCGATATAAAAACCGTAGCTGCAAGGCTGAAAGAATATGAGGAGAAAGCCCGCACAAAAGGGGAGCACCTGCCCATCGGCGAATTGTATGGATTTAAAGTTTCCGTCAAGAGCGAAGCTTCAGTGAAAGACAATTTTGATTTTGTAGATAACCGATTTTTTGTCAAAGGCAATGGCAGTATCTATTACACCTACAATAACGGGCATTTGGCGAACGAACCTAAACTGGCATGGATGAACTTTATTAACGCTTTGGAAAAGATACCCCGTATCACAGAAACCCATTCCAAGGAATTGGATCAGATTAGAAAAAAAATACCGGTTTACGAAACGGTGGCTGCTACTTCGTGGAAGAAAGAAGATGAACTCAAAGAATTGAAACGGAAAGCCACCGAATTAGACAGGAATATCGCATTATCGCTACAAAAAGAGGATAACAGCGAGGTGAAGCAGGAAAACAATTCGGTAAATAAGAACAATAAAATTATTGATGAAAAATTGGAGGGTGCGAGAATAAGGATGTAAACTTAATTCTCATATTGCCAATTATCTGATTTACGTAAAGAAAACAGGCAGACTAAAAACAACCCGACCGGCGTAGTCCGATCGACCTTATTTTTGTCTGCCCCTTTTAAGTTGAATACCTGCAAATCTCTATTATTGGATTTATCTGCGGCACATCGTCTGATTTATTTGAAGCCGTTCAATTACTACGTTGACACTTCGTTTCAATCAGGTTCAAAATTATATGACAATTCTTCTTAAAATTTAGAAACCTACAAAAAATTATTTTATATAATTTTTCTTTTTAGCAAGCGATTTTTTATCTTGTAATTCTTTTTGCATCCCATCAATATCTGTTTTATTATCAAGATTTAATTGGGATTGTTGTATAAAATTAGATAAATCTCTTTGGAGATTTTTATCACCACCACTTCTGAAAACTAAATAATAATTCAATTTTACATGGATAGCATATTTAAGAACGGGTATCTTGATATTCTTTAACGACTTTTCAATATAATGACGATTTGATTTAATATCAATGTCTAAAAGTAAGAAATAAAGCAAGAAAAGCTTATACTGATTTTTGGAATAATTCTCTTCTAAAGAAGTAATTTCAGATTTAATTAATTTTTCTAGACTAGAATGCCCAACTCCATCTGAAAGCCAGTTTTGACTTATTAAAGGACTAAATCCAGTGACGTATCTTAGTAATTCTAATTCCATAAAATTATCTAAATCAATTTCTGTCTCTCTGTCAATTTCTTTTTTTGTTATAGAGGCAAACTCATCAACAATGAAGAAACCGAAATTACAATATGAATCGATAATATAATTAAATAATAAAGAAATTTTATCTTCAGAAATATTTACCTCATCAAGGTTCTTAAATACTCTTGCTAAAATTGATAGATATCGTTCTATTATTTCAGAATTTATTTCATTTGGATTAATCTCTTTAATAAGATGAACATCTGCATTTACGTCAAGTTCGTTAGTAATATCTTCAATTTTTGCAATTTCACTTGTCGATAAGGCTTTCTTTATAGAACTATCCCGACAAAAATTTTCCACAAGCAGTGGAATTTCAACTTTCTCTTTTAATTCAGTATCTTTATCGTTTCTGTTATAAACTGCAAAAATATTATCTACTTTATTTTTTGTTTTGTTTAATACAATATTTAATAATTCAGAATCATCTCTTTTAAAGCCACTATAAATTTCAAGTTGATTTCTAAATGCTAGATATTTAGCATTATCTGATATTATACTATCTTTGAATTTTGAATCTTTAGTCATTTGAAAGGCTAAAAAATATTCAAAGAAACCATTCAATCTAAATACTAGCAAATCACTGTCTTTATATTTCAACATACCACATGAAATAAAAAAATCTAATACTTCTTTACCGTTTGCACTAACTCTTAACATTCCATTTATTTCTTTTTCAATAAAACTCAAAATTAATGAATATGGTGCACTATAAATATTTCCAGAATGTTCTTCAAATAAATATTTAGCTAATCTTGCACAAATATTTTTTAGTTGATCAAAACTTATTTTACTATTTGAAAGTAATATTTTTTTCTTACCAAAAATTTCGTCCACACAAACATCTAAAATTGAAAATAAGTTTTTAGAATAACTATCAGAAGATTTATTGTAAATTAAAAGAAGTAAAGAAACTGTCCAGTAATTTAAAGGTAATTCGAGTTGCTTACATAAATGTATAATTTTGTTTTGAATTTCAGCCTTTTTCGTATTTGATTGTAAACGTTTATCTGTATAAGCTATTATTTCTTGACGTCTTAAGTCATAATGATATATTTTTTCATAGGGTAAATCTCCAAAACTAAATAATTCCATACGCATTGATAAGTTAAGCTCAGTACAGGCTATGAAAGTGATGTTGGAATATCTTAGCAGAAACTCATTTATTGTTTCAGCATAATTAGAATGTGGAGAGTAATTGTCTAGTAATAAGAGGAAATTATCTGAAGATAAAATGTTTATTGTTTTATTTTTATTAATTTCAAAATAATTTTTAATGAGTTGTTCAATACTATCAACGTTTTCAATATTTTTTAAATCTTTACAATCAAGATAAAAAGGAATAATTGAGTTTCTAGAATAGTTTATGAGACAATCTAATTGAATTTTACGTAATAAAGATGATTTACCACATTTATCTTTACCTAATACAACAAGATTTTTTTTTGAAATAAGAATTTCATCAATGTTTATCACAGGTGCGTTCTTTGATTCAACAGTGTCTTCAGCTTCTTTTTTCAATATCGGTGATTTGTACAAAGTCAAAAAATCGCTATTTTCTTCTTTGTCTCCTAGAAGTAAAAGATTATTTGCATTATCTTTTTCAATAGTTATTTTATCAAATAATTTTTTGCGGAAGGAAATCATTTCTAATTTTTCATTACCACAAGGTATTGTATACACAATAGGTGAAGAAATATGACACAAATTCTCATTTTCAATATATGTTAACTCTTCAACATTAATAATATTTTCTTCTACTTCATTTAACTCTATAATAGAACAACCCAAATTTTCATAAGATGATAAAGATGCTTTTGAAACATGCTCAAAAATACCGTTTGAACCACTATACCTTGAAATAGATGAAACCTTGTGAATATGTCCTGTAAACATCATATCAAAATTATTGTGAATTAAATTTTCTATTGTATATAAATTAAATTCTCTCAAAAAATACAATGGATGATGAAGTATTACTATTTTTTTTAAAACTTTATTATCATTCAAATCTTTTTTTATGTAGTTGAATAACGAAGTTGGAATAAGTAAATTCCCTTTATCATTTTTTCCACTTTTTTCTTTATCTATTGCTGACAACCATGCAGAGTTTAGACTAACAATTCCAATTTTCATTTCATTAATTATCCTATAATGGATTGAATAGAGATCACATAAAGTATTTTCTACTGAACTATTGGGCAAGTAAAAATCTTGAACAAATTTATTATAATTTGAAGAAGGCTTTAGGCTGTCATTATAAACATCAGGTGTTGTATGAAAAACATTTAAATCATTATCAGTTTTTATATTATTGTCAATATAAGTCCCAATTGCACTATGTATGGATGTTCTATCAATATCATGATTCCCAGCACAAAAAATAATATTCTTTTTTGGAACAGATAATTTAGTTATTATAGGGGTAATTAGAATATCTTCAGCTTCTGTGAAATCTTCATATCTAGTTCCATTTTGAACTAAATCTCCAGTAAACAATACCAAATCAATCTGAATTTTCTTCTTATTAATCGTATCGATTATTGAATTCACTACATCTTCCTTTTGATGGTTGCTCTTATTGTAGTGAAAATCAGTTAAGTGTAATATTTTCATTTATTTTTTATTAAGTTACTTCTGTTAAAGTTAAGTAAGACAAAATTAACACAACATTCAAAATAATTCACATAATGACGTAAAAATTTGTATTTATATACAAAGTGTATTAATATAACGTGGAATTTTATTTATTAATTAATTATTCTTTCAACTTTACAAAGATAATAATCCCTATATTCATTAAATCTTACCGAGTAATCCCAAACATAAAATGTTATTCTGTTACATTGAAAAATTTATTTTAACTAGAAACATTAACAATCAAGATTGATTAATAAAAAAAGGCATGCTAAAAACAACCCGACCGGCGTAGTCCGATCGACCTTATTTTTGCCTGCCCCTTTTATTTTGAATTCACTAAACTTCAACGTTCGGTCCGTCTGCGGCACATCGTCTGATTTATTTGAAGCCGTTCAATTACTGCGTTAACACTTCGTTTCAATCAGGTTCAAAAAATCTGCCGACGAGCCTCGCCGAAATTCGTTGAATAAATAGCCCACAACATAGTAAGTATTGTTTATATTGTAAGGATGATAAAAGAAAGTTGAAAAGATTATTACTCTATTAGAAATTCTAATTTTTTTGCTATCTCTTCAGAAGCGGGAAGTAATTCTTTATATGCTTCAGGTAACTCAGGTGATAATTTATAAGTCGCTATACCAATGGGTAAGTGTGTATTTTTCAAAGCGTATTCGACAATCGTTCTTTTCTTTGTTTTGCAAATAATTATTCCAATAGCCGGATTTTCATGCGGAAGTTTAACAGTGTCATTTAAAATATTTAGATAGAACTCCATCTTTCCCTTGTATTCCGGCTTAAATTCACCGACCTTTAATTCAATAGCAACCATTGCCTGTAGTCGCCTGTTGTATAAAAGTAAATCAATAAAATACTCGGTATCTTCGATTTCAATTCTATATTGATTGCCTATGAATGAAAAATCGGGACCAAATTCCATCAAAAAGACTCTGATGTTCTTTAAAATGCTCTGTTCCAACTCATATTCCGAATGTTCATCATCCAATTCCGTAAAATCCCATGAATATTCATCAGAAATGGCAAGAATGGCTTGATTTTTAATTTTGTCAGGTAATGTCGTGTCGAAGTTGCTTTGTCCTAATAAGTACTTTTCGTAGGCTTTCAATTCTATTTTATGGATAAGTACATCTTTTGTCCAGCCAAACTTTTTGGTTGCCAATATATAAAATCTGCGTTGTTGAGTATCTTTACACTTACTCAAAATCACGATATGCTTAGACCAGCTAATTTCTGCAACTAATGGTTGCAGAAATTCATTTGACTGATATTCAGTATAAAATCGTGCCATATCCCACATATTACGGACACCAAAACCTTGTATTCCCGGAAATTCAATCTGTATATCACGCGATAATCGTTCAACAACTGATTTACCCCAACCTAAAGCTGCTTGCTGTTCCGTTATTCTCTTCCCTATTTCCCAATAAAGCGTTATCATTTCTTTATTTACCGTCTTCATTGCTTCGTATTGAGCTGAGCGAATACGATTTGTTATATCTTGTCGGAACAAGGTATATTCAGGCGTTTGTATGTGGTTGATTTTATCTGTCATATATTTAGTTTCGGAATGACTAATCGCAAAGGTACTATTTCATTTTAAATACTTGATGTAGTTGAAAATCTTAATTAAAAAAAATTGTCAAAATATTAATCACCTCAATTACTTACCTAACTCTCTTTTTAAAGCTAAAATTTCATCCGGCGGGAAATAACGTCTGTTACTGATTTTGAAAGAAGGTATCTTTCCCTCTTTTCCCCATTTCAGGGCTGTTTTGAAATGTATGCGTAAGACCCGCGCCACATCGAACGCATCGTAATAGCGAAAGTCTTTTGGTTTCATTAATAACGAAACCTTTTTTGCTTCATAGTTTTTGTCATAATAATACTTCATAGTTTTATAGAATAAAGGTTATTTGAATCCTGCACGACAATACCGTTGTTTCTCATATAGCTGATATAATTTTTTGCTGTGCGGTCTTTTACGTCCACAGTCTGCATGATATGACCTACAAGTTCAATATATGAGAGTTTTTCATTTATACGGAAAACTTCTTTGGCTATATACGTCAATTCGGTTAATTTGCGTTTCTCTTTGTCTTCCTGTGATTTTTCGCCACGATATACGTGCATATCCTTTTCTTTATCCCATCCGAAAAGCATCATCGGTACATCCAACGGGCTTCCGTCGCGAACTTTTAAAGCTTTTACAACCGACAAAGCCGGGTTGTCGTCCCTTTCTATCGAAAGAATTGCTGCTGCCTTGCGTTGCAGTTCCGAGCCGATATGCCCGCGAAGTTTGATGCCATTTGGCACGAAATGCAGAACACACAAAATACAGGTGTTATAAATCCCTGCCAAGCGGTATAGCTCATCAACAATAGCAATGCTTTCGGTTTCATCATTGGCACTACGTATCAAATCGGCAATACCGTCGATAACCACCAAATGGATACCACCAAAACGATGATGATAAAGATCCATACTGTCTTTAATAAGTAGTAATCTTTCTTTTCGAGAAAGTGCTGCCAAATATACAGGTCGATAAAAATCCGGTTTATCAGCCAAGCCTGCACGCTTTATGGTTTTTCCTATATTCTTGTGTAGTTGGTATTCGGATTGTTCGGTATCGTAATGTAATACCACTTTGTTTTTAATATTCGGACTTACCTCTAAGCCTAAAAGATCCCTGGTAAAATCCGATTCTTCATTCGGGAATGTTCCGGCTATGATAGCGGATACATAATTACTCTTTCCCGTTCCTTCGCCTCCCGTAATGCAGAAAAGATTATCATATGTACCGAGGGGTACACCATTTACGGACACGACAGTCAGGGATTTGTCAGGTGGGTTTTTGAAATCTATTTCGCAAGAATTAAGCATCATAAGTGTTTGAGTATATACTTTTTCCAAACATTCGGCAATAAGTTGTTTAAAATCGATGACGGTATTTCCCAAGCGAAAATAATCTGAAATATCTTTTTCCTCTTTCGTTCCAGATAAAGGAAGTTCCAAACGCATGGTCTTATGCATGGCAAATAATTCACACTGCCGCGTAGATTCCCGTTTTCCTGTTTCGTCCATATCGTAAAGAAAAATCACGTGCCGAAAACGACGAACGAGCATCTCAATAATTTCGTTGCTGATATTTGCAGTTTCACTATTGAAGCAGACAGCATTAAAACCGTGAGCCGAAAGGCTTAATACGTCCTTCTCCCCTCCGGTAATGAAAACGACATCGCCACGCTGTGGCAGTTGTTCCAAACCAAAGC
Organism: Bacteroidota bacterium; assembly: GCA_023424395.1. GTDB lineage: Bacteria > Bacteroidota > Bacteroidia > Bacteroidales > Dysgonomonadaceae > JAFADY01. The sequence continues at coordinate 14,034 of JAFADY010000018.1, forward strand.
AATAGATATCGGGTATTTGGCCACCATAAAGAAATCTCAACTTACTATAAGGACGGTAGAGTTTAATAAATCCATTGCCTGAATAGGCAAAAAGAGGTTCTTTTATACTGTTATCTAAACTAAAAGAAATACCTTCAGAATTATAACTTTCATATCTTAGCAGGGATTTAACTTTAAACTTCTTTAAATCCTTATGGGTTATTCCGTATTGTTCCCAATATATAAGTTCATTTTCCCGGAAATTCTTTTCTGCCATTTTATATGGCTTTATTACAATACCTTTGGAATTTTCAGTCATTTGTGATGTATAATGTGAATCCTTTTTTTTGTATTGTTTAAATAATTTATTTTGTTTTGGTTGATATCCGATAGGAGAGGATATGGATAAATTTAAATCTTTAATTATCATATCCATTATAGAAGTAAAATCTTTTTGAGAGTCTAAACCCTTAATGGTCGCAACAAACCAAAAACAATCACCCGAAAAACATGGGTTCCCAAAATCGTGCAATAAATACTTACCGGATTTTCCATCTTTATAGATAAAACAAGAAGCCTTAGTGTCGTCATACAGGGGATTTCTAAATTTTTTTTTAGGTTTAAAATCAAACGAAATATAATAATTAAAAACATGTAAACCCCCGTCAGTTTTTTCTAGAATTAATTGTTTTGTGTTCATAGATTATTATCAATGGGCTGGAAACCGGAACCTCGGATAACACCATCACGATAAACAGTTAATGTTCGCAAAGCTTCAATTCTATCAAAATTACGAGCTCTTAACCTGCCACATTTTACAGCAAGATAAACTTCATCGAACCGGTACGAACAAGCACCGCTACTTAATATTGTGTATGGCATTTCATTTCTCGCACGCCATCTGTATAAAGTTGTTTGAGAAATATTTAACAACATAGCTACCATAGATGAATCTAAACTAATGCTTTCGTCAATAGGTTTATAATCTCTTTTCAAGTCTTTCATAAAATCATGAACTTCAGAAAGTATCTCTTGCATTTCTTTAAGATTTTCCTGAATAACACTAAATTCATTTTCAGTTTCCATGTGGTAGTATTTCTAATGTTCTTTAATTAATTTTATTAACTGATTTCGTTATTTCTAACATATCCATTCCAATGTGTTGAGAAAAGACAAAAGGGAAAACCTGATTAAAAATTTTCAAGACTCTACGTCCTATTTCGAGTGCAATTTTATCTTCATGGTTATTTGCGTAATCTGAAAAAGCATCACTCGGTGTAATTTCCAAAAGATCACAATATCGAAAAAATAGGTCTAAACACAGATGTTTGTTTCCAACCTCCATTCGATAGATAGTGGTTGCACTAACTCCTAGTTCCAAAGCTACATACTCTAATGAGTAGTGTCTGCTGATTCTATTCTTTTTTAGAACTTCTCCTACGTTTTTCATATAATTCAAATTTAATAGTTTATGATGTAACTCATTCTAATTCATTAGAATATATATTGCTTATCGCGTAAAAGAATTTGCGTCAATCGAAATCTTACTTCTTTACTGAATATTTTGTATTTTTAAAATAAAGCATAACTATATTAATTTAACAATAACAAGTAAGATTATGCTTAAATGATTGATTTTAAATAAACTAAATTTGTTATAATATTTGTATTATTAAATTTTTGGATATATTTCTTTTTTGCAAAAAAAATCCGAAAGTAATAGAAAGTAATTGGGAGCTTATAAGGTCAACTTTAAACAGGGGTTGAATACCCAATAGTCAACTAAATCAGGATTATTCAGGAGTACCCTTAGTGCAAGGTGCAAGTCCCCTTATATATAGGGGCTTGCACCTTGCACTAAAATTGTAACCAAAATTATTTTAAATAATTATTACTTACAAGGTATTTGGATATGTTCAAAAATGTAGTAACTTTGAACCTGAAATCAGAGAAAAAAGGCATCGTCTGATAATCGTCTGAGGGTAGTCTTTCCGTGGTTTCATTTTGGTTACAAACCAAAACAGCTTTGTTTAAGTAATTGAAGTTAAGTGAAATAAGTGGTATAGTTCACAATCCGTCCATACCGCAGTTAACTTATTGAAAATCAACGCAAAGTCCTATAAAACAACAGTTTATAGGACTTTTTTTATGCCCTGAAAACAGTTAATAGGTTACGAAAAAGCCAACAAAAAGCCATTAAATACACTAAAAAAGTATCTAAATCGTAACCTACTTCTAAAAATGCCAAATAGGTTACGATTTGGCTGTAAATGGCTCTTTATTGGCGCATTATGGCGGGTGTGTTCTTATTCACAGGTTAAATTAATCATTTATTTTTGTAATTAAAAAAACAAGTTATGAGAACAACATTCAACACACTTTTTTTCCTGAAAAGATCTGGATTAAAGAAAGACGGAACAATGCCTATCATGGCTAGAGTAACTGTAAATGGCACGGTAGCCCATTTCAGCACAAAATTATCTATTATTCCGGATAGATGGGATATTGCCGCAAACAGGGCAAAGGGTACATCAAGAGAGTCGAAAGACATGAATTATCTTCTTTCGGAAATTCAAGTATCTCTTAGTAACAGCTACCATGAATTACAACGTAGAGAAGGAATTATTACTGCTGAATCTGTAAAGAATGATTTTTTAGGCATATCAGAAAATCACGAAACATTACTTAATCTGTTCAAAAAACACAATGAAAATTTTAAACTGCAAATCGGAATTTCAAAATCAAAAGCGACTTATCAAAAATACGAGAGAGCTTATAATCATCTTAAAACTTTTTTGATCACTAAACGCCAAACTTCCGATATTCCCCTTCGCTCAATCAACCATATGTTTATTACTGATTTTGAAACATATATGCGCGTGGATAAAAGTTGTTGCAACAATACCACTGCGAAGTATATTCAACTATTTAAAAGTATAATTATTGTTGCCCGAAAAAATGGATTGATATTTAAAGACCCTTTTGCTGATTACCAAATAAAATTTCATAAAGTTGACAGAGGTTACTTAACTGAAGATGAATTAAAGATAATTTTAGAAAAGAAATTCGACAATAAAAGATTGGATCAAGTGCGAGATATTTTCATTTTTTCCTGCTTCACAGGATTGGCCTACGTTGATGTGGCAAATTTAACCACTGATAATATTCGGAAATCATTTGATGGAAAGTTATGGATCATGACTAAAAGACAAAAGACAAACGAACAATCCAATATACTCCTTTTGGATATTCCGCTGAAAATCCTTGAAAAATATAAGGGTACCCAACCTAATGATAGACTGCTGCCGGTTTCAAGTAATCAGAAGACAAATGCTTATTTGAAAGAAATCGGGAATATATGCAATATTAATAAAAATATTTCATATCACCTTGCGCGCCATACATTCGCGACCACAGTAACTTTATCAAAGGGTGTCCCAATTGAGTCCGTTTCAAAAATGCTGGGACATGCCAAATTACAAACAACACAAATATATGCAAGGATAACCAATGAGAAAGTTAGCAATGACATGAAAGTGCTTTCAAGAAAACTAAACGATTTTAATAAAGTTGTAAATCTATAAACTATGGAATTACAAATCATTCAACAAAAGATTTTCGAAATCCGCGGTTATCGTGTGATGATTGATTTCCACCTGGCTGAACTTTATGGTATTGAGACAAAAGTCCTGAAACGTGCTGTCAGGAGGAATATCGAGCGATTTCCTCCCGATTTTATGTTCGAAATGACCAAGAAAGAATTCGACAGCTTGAGGAGTCAATTTGGCACCTCAAATTGGGGAGGTACACGATACATGCCTTATTGTTTCGCTCAGGAAGGAATAGCCATGCTAAGCGCGGTTCTGCATTCTAAAACTGCCATAGACATGAACATTGCCATTATGCGGGCTTTTGTAGCCATGCGGCAAATGATAACCGGTTATGAAGAACTCCTAAAACGTATCGAAGAGCTTGAAATAAGCACCGACGAGCAATTCAATGAACTGTATAAGGCGCTTACAGCCTTGCTTGCAGATGCCGAAGAAAGGCGCAAACCCCGTAATCCGGTTGGGTATATCAATTAATTCAAAAAAAGAGGACAAATCATGAAAAAAGGAAAACTAATCATCGACCATCCCGAAGGATCGGAGACCATTACCGTCTATTTCGACTTGGACAAAAACGGTGAAGTATGGATGAGTGCATCCGAGATTGCCGATGCTTTCGGCGTGTTTCTTGCAGCCGTGACAAGCAATATCCGCGTGCTTTTCAAGAACGAAGAGTTTTATCCCCGCGAAGTAAGCAAGGAAAACCGCTTCATGCACAACGGGAAAGAATACATTACCACTTATTACAATTTCGACATGATATTAGCTCTTGCATTCAGAATCAAAGGCTTTAGGGCAGAGGAGTTCCGCAAATGGATCCGCGAGCAGATCATCGAAAAAGCCTCCCGTTCCAAAGTGATCCGCATGACACCCAGGAACAGGTATTGACATACTTTTTTATGCTAAAAAAACAAAGGGTTGCCCAAACGGACAACCCTTTGTCGTATCCTGACGGCCTCATTTCGAAGCCGAGATAGATACTTTACGAAATTCTTTCAGCAATTTCTCTAATTCCAACGACGATTTTCTCGCCCTGCCTCCGGCAGCCTTGTTGTTGTTTTCCGCCTGTAATTTGGCGTTTTCCTGAAATACCGAAATCTGTTCGTTAATCTTGTTTACTAATTCCTGCATGACGTTTTTGTTTTTATGTAATAAATCGAAAGCAAAGATAGTTTTTTCGGTACAAACACAAAAGCGTTTTCGTTCTTTTTCTGCCGTCTTCCGTACATGCATTCCCCACTTCCCGATTTTTTTCTACAAACGACGGTGTGCCGTGTTTCATTTCACGGGCAAAGGTATATCCGTGTGCATACCGGCGTTGCAAGGTCAGGCCTCCTGTTTTTGCAAAAATCTCCACACCTGCGGGTAGTATTTTTACAAAAAACCTTGCACCGCCTGCACACTACCTTTTCCGGCCCCTGAAACGAAACCGGCACACTCCGACCTTTGGACGCATCAAAAAAAATGTCAGATGATGAAAAAGAATTGTAACATAGAATCTCAACAAAACGGAAACGGCTCCTCCTCCCATTACCGCATCAATCGTGGTGAAAATCCCATACATATAAGTGAAATCATTAAGCGATGTTTGGAAGAACTGAGGATGAAACGCTATGTAAATCAGTGTCCTGAAGAAAGGAGTGCCGTATGAAAATAATCACTTTACCGCACCGCACCATTGTAACGCAAGCACGGAATTTCCGAGAATTCCGGCTATTGCAAGCCAATAATTACAACGGAAACGCACTCTCCAAGTATCTGCAAATGTGGGCAGACTGGCAGGAAGCAAAAGACGTATTAACAGCAAAATCAACGAAACGATGATCACGAAAACAAGAAATACAGTGAAAGTAAAAGTACAGCTGATGGCAGTTGTGGAAGGCAACAAGCCGAGCGAACAGACCGAGCATCTGATGTGCCAAATCGGACACAGACACGTCTTCGTAGTGGCTTATCTGAAAGGAAACGGCTACGTGAAACTCTTTACGTTGCGCAATTTCATCGAATGGGAATACAACGGCAGACCTGCCCGAAGCATTGATATCACGCAAGACGAGTACAACAGCGATACCGTTTTTGAGCAAGTTATCGAGCGTAATTTTTTATCCCTTAATTTAAGAAATGCAGCCGTATGAAACCGATAGCCGTAAAATTCGTATCACACGAAATATCTCCGCTAAGTACTTACAGCGGGAGTAAAGTATTCAGACTAAGAGTAAAACTGAATAGTGGCGAACCTATGGACAGAGCCGAGAAGAATTGGCTTGCCGAGAACGTAAGAAGTAACAGTTATTTCAAAACCGCCGTTCCGCTGATGGGTTACCGTTTCGACTTTTCGGACGTGCTGAAAAAGTACGTGGTAAAGCAGTACGGACAATGGACAGAATATTACGCCCCCGATAGAACGAGTTTGCGAAACATCCTTTTTGGACGCATCCAGGAAATAGTAGAAATTAATTCAGATAAACACTAAACACGATGAAAACAATCCCTTTACGGCTGATAATCGGCTTAATATTGATAATCGGAACGGTTTACGCCGTTTCGGTTATCCTTACCCCTGAAACGATAACGCTATTGATGATTTTAACCGCATTTGCCGTGTTGAAGTTCATTATCCGGACAACCCTTTATCTGTTTTTCAAAGTCCTTAAATGGGCAGTTATCCTTGCCGTAATCGGGTTGCTTTTCGCATCACTTATTTAACAAACATCAAACAACAGACAGAATATGAAAACGACATCACGCATCACAGACTATGTTTTGGTCAAAGCCGATACAAACAGCGATTGGGACGAGTGCCAATTCGCCCTAATCCATTGCACCGCAGAGTGGAAAAGCCAAATGGAATTGCGACTGCACACGCTTAAAAACATTGAAATGGAAATCGGTTTTGCATCGCTCAATTATTACGACACGGCAGTGGATTTTTACCGCACCGATGAAGACGAGCACCCCGACATCCACACCCTTTTGAACGAAAAAGAGTGGACGTTTGTGGAGTTGGATGAAGACGAACAAGACAAGTTTTTACTTCCCGAAAGTGCATTGGACACCTACCGTTTACGCCTTTACAGAGGTGGAATGGCTATCTATACCGCTCACGGAAAGAATTCCGGCGAAGAATTTTACACAGCGGAGTTTTCCGTGTTGGACATTCTCAATCATCATCAGCAAGCAATCAAGATTATTCAACTTCATTAAATCATTTGCAATGAAAAGAGAAAACACCATAAACGAATGCAACGACCTTTTTATCATCGACCTAAACGGACATAAAATAACCGTTGCAGACCTCGACAAAGCCATTGAACAAGCCAATCAGATGAAATCTTATTGGCACATCGACACCAATTTTTCGCAATCAGACAATCGCCTATTCGCCTATTGGATGGATATACACGATAAACTGACAGCATTGAAAACAAGATTAAATCAACATTAACCCTTTAAACAGACAGAAAATGAAAACTACCGAACATTTCAAACGCACCATAGAAACCTATCTTGCAGAAAGAGCCTATAAGGACGAACTATTTGCCGTATCGTTTAACAATCCCGATAAAAATATAGACGACTGCATTACATTCATTCTTAACTACGTGAAACAGAGCGGTATTTGTGGATTTTCCGACGAGGAAATTTACTCACTTGCCGTTCATTACTTTGACGAGCCAAGTATCGAAATTGGCAAGCCTATCAACTGCAATATAATTGTAAATCATACGATCACTCTAACGCCCGAAGAAAAGGAACAGGCACGGCAGAACGCCTTGAAACGTGCCGAAAACGAAATTTATGAGCGTATGACCAAAGTACGGAAACGCCCGACCGCACCGACTGAAACCGCCATACAAAAAAGCCTTTTTTGAGAAATGAAACCGAGAACGAAATTTCAAAAGCAAGTCGCCGAACAAAGTAAGCGACTTGCCCCAATCACTCAAAAGCAGCGGGATTGGGCATTTCAAAACTGTTTTGAACAGCAAGCCCGACGGCTGAAAAACGGCACACTGACCTGCTTGGAGTGCGGACATTCGTGGAAAAGCGGACACGCCTTGCATGAAACGATTTGCGGATGCACGTGTCCTCATTGTGGCACGAAAGTGAAAGTAGTCGACAGCCGAAAACAGTCGTTCAAGCAAGCCGATTATTATGGAATATATACCGTTTGCGGTGGCTATCAAGTTTTGCGGTATTTCTTTTTGGAAAAGTATTGCCAAGTGGGCAGTCCGGCACGATTGCATTGCAGGGAAGTAGTACAACATTGGATATCACCGAGCGGAAAATCCGAGATAATGGCACGTTCCCGATGTATGAGCGTACTGTATTACGATGCTTGGAATTGGTCGTCCGACCTCGAAATCCGGCAAGAACGGCAGGCACATCTTGTTTCTCCAATTGCCGTTTATCCGCACAAACGGTTTATTCCCGAAGTGAAACGCAACGGTTTCCGTGGCGATTTTCACAGACTTACGCCCCGAAACTTTTTTAGAAATATTCTTTCTGACAGCCGAATGGAAACTTTGCTGAAATCGGGACAGATTGATTTGTTTCGTTACTTTTCCATCAAACGTTCGCAAAATTTGGATGATTTTTGGGTAAGTATCCGCATTTGCATTCGCAACAAGTACACCATTTCGGATGTGTCGATATGGTGTGATTATGTGGATTTATTGCGGTTTTTTGGGAAAGATTTATCGAACGCCAAATTCGTCTGCCCCGCTGATTTGAGAGCCGAACACGACCGCTGGATGCGCAAGAAACAGGCTTGGCAGAAACGGCAGGAAAAAGAGAAACAGCGGGAACAGATTTTGAAAAACGAAACCGTGTATCAAGAGCTAAAATCGAAGTTTTTGGGATTGGAATTTTCGGACGGACAGTTGCACGTGCGGGTTTTGCAGGATGTAAACGAGTTTTTTGAAGAAGGAAATGCCCTCAAACATTGTGTTTTCACGAACGATTATTTTCTTAAACCCGAAACACTGATTTTTTCGGCACAGATTAACGGCAAACGCATTGAGACCGTTGAAGTATCGCTTGACACAATGACTGTTATCCAATCTCGTGGCGTTTGCAACCAAAATACGGAATGGCACGACCAAATTATTTCACTTGTAAACCGAAATGCGCATCTGATTAGGAAACGGATGAGTGCATAAATTCAAATGTGATTTGTTCTTTCTGACTGTTTGGAAGTCCTTGAAACTGAAAAGTTTTGGGGACTTCTTTTTTTGATAGAAAAAAGGCGGACAAAAAAAGAAGCAAAAAAATCCGCGAAAGGATATCCCCTTATTCCTGATTATTTTCGTGAGGGTTTGATTATCTGAGAATTTTGACGATAAATGATAAAATCCCATTTTTCCCAAAAAAGAAATTACTATCTTTGTCTAAAGAAAAAACAATTTTTTTGTTCTTTTACACTAAGCCAGGGCTATTCTCATTTGAAAGACAATCTACTGACAGCTGATAAATCCGAGAAACTTAATCAATAATTTCTTGTTTCAAATAAATGATTTAAAAATGAGATATATAGAAAAAACATTACTTGCGGGAGAGAAAATTAGCTACCGCGCCAAAATTCATTGGTGGACTTTTGTTGCACCTTCCATCTCTTTATTAATTGGTTTGTTCCTGATCCCATCGGGGAGTATATTTTTAGCTATATTGGGCTATATCTTTCTTCTGGTCGGTATTTACGGAATAATCAATCGGGGTATTGAGCGTGCTTGTGCTGATTTTGTTGTAACCAACAAACGGGTTATTTTCAAAACCGGTTTACTGCGTCGGGATATTGTGGATTTACAATTGAGTAAGGCAGAAGCTATCGCTTTCAAGGAAAATCTTTGGGGAAGAATGCTCAATTTCGGTTCGTTAATTGTTACAACCGGAGGTGCAACCAACGTTTATCCGTGGATACATGATCCTTTGAGTTTCCGTAAAGCAATCAGCGAAGAAATTGACAGGTATGCGGGAAAATCACTCGATGAATAAGGAACAATAGTAATTATACCCTGCTGACGCGATGCAAACGTGAAGAAGGACATTGAACGTTGAGATACTGAAAACGGGATATACACCTGTAACCAAATTTCACAGTTGCCACCGTTTTTTCCGCCCGGAATATTTTATAGAAAGAGACCGAACTGTTTTAACGAAGCTTTTGGTATGGTTCAGGTGTGCCCGAGCGGTTGTGAATTGGAGAAAACAAGTGTTAAAGCCATAAAAAAAGCGTTAAAGCGAAAGATATTAAATAACGAGAGTGCCTATCCTCGCGGACCGGCACTCTCCAGACAATCAAAAACGAACGATCAAACTCAATTATTCATTTATATCTTCCTGTTTGTGGTTGAAATTGAAGCGAAGTGTTTGAGACTGTTTGTGATTGTCTTCAAACACAATCTCAAAGCTTTGTTGCTCTTTACTTCCTGAAGTATAATACAAATTGAAATCTCCCGAAGAAATCTCATACCGGTCATTTGGAACCAATGGGTTGCCGTCTTTGCCGATTTGCAAAATCCCGATACCGTCGAATTGAAAAAATCGCAGTGTATAGCGTGCATCGGCGTAATTGCCTTCGGTAGTCAGCGCACAGCGAATTTCCACCTGCTCTCCAAGCTTTATTTCTTTGGGCACAGGCATTGTTTCTACACGGAACGGGTAAGCCTGCTGAATATCCAGTTCGCTATCACAAGCAGATAGACAAAACCCCGCAACGAGCAGCACTCCCACTGCCCATGAATTAGCAACTATTTTACGTTTTATTTTCATTGTCGATCTGATTTTAAAAAATTATTCTGATTCCTGTCTGCAATGCCGGACGAAACATTTCCACATCGCTTCCCCAAAGCACGTTGCATTTTCCTTTCACGAACACGATAAGATTGTCCGCAGCATAAATATCCAACGATAAGTGGTATGCTCCACCGTAAACAAACCGGTCTTTATCCAGCAACGTGGCGCCATCGGAGAGTATTTTCTCGTTCCGGTTAACCGCTTCATATCCTGCAACAGCAGTAATTCCGGTGTTCAGCAATACATTCTTTCCGGCATCGGAAAACAGGTTAAGCATATATCCGCTTTCAAAAGCCACCGTTTCCGAAGGAATAAACGTATCGCGATACGCAAAATGCTTCTTCGCATATTCCAACCCGAAAAGCCAGTGATTCGCCTTTCTGTGGTTAGCGGTCATAGCCATATTCGCCACGAAATTTCCGTTGTCGAATAGCTTGTTTTCCGTTACGGGTACACCAACCGACAGCTGCAATCCCCGTTCTCCGGGAATTAACCGCTGTGCGTGCGATACGGCGGCTATCGCCACCGTCATCGCCACTATCAATACTAACCTTTTCATTAGAATTTCAGCTTTAAGTTATCGATGTTTTTCGCACGGATCAAATCCTCGTTTTCAAGGATAAAACTCTGGTGACGCCCGCCGTTTTCTTCAAAGAGCGTAACGACAAGCTGTTTGTCGTCCGGCAGGGTAAACTGTTCAAGAGCGAACACAGAACGTTGTGTTTGGTATCCGCTTATACGGGTAACCTCGTTGAACGAGCGCAGCGGCTGCAACACCTGTTCCTGTATGGCGGTGCGTTTCGCCACTTTTTTATCCACAACCTTAAACGTAATAAAATCTACCTGGTAAGGCATCTGATTCTGGTTCTTTGTCAGCGTGTGAAAGTAGAGCAAGCTGTTGTGCGTGTATAACCCGCGCAACAAGAACTGCACACCGAATCTCTTACTTCCGATGTGGTTGATTTCCCTTTTGTTATTCTGCCAGATCGTTTTCATGATCAGCTGTACCAATACGGGAGATTCATTCCCCAATTCCTTAAAATAAATATCCTGCTTATTGGACGGCAGGTTGTTGTTGCCCGAATGTAGAAAGTCCTTCATTTCGATGTTCAACCGTTCCGGTTCTTCGGCATATTTTACGTTGAACGCATAAAAACTTCCGTCGTTACAGATCACCGAAAGATTGGTTTCCGTTTCAAAATCGCGTACGGCCGCTTTCACACGCAACACGTTTTCCGCATCATCCGCTTTTCCCGCAATGATGTTCGAACTTCCCAGATCCACATAACGGATTTGTGCGGGAAAAATCAGGTGTACGGTTTTGTCATACGTAACAGAAAGTCCGTAAGGCAGCACGACACGCCCGTCGGGAACGGTTTTGCTTAACCCCCGATACAGATCGCCCGAAGATAGCTGGGCGTTCAACGAAACTGCTCCAACGAGCAGTACAAATAATAACATTACTTTTCTCATATTAAAAATTGGATTTTAGTGGTTGATTGAATGATCAGTTTTTTTAAATAACCTTGATGTAAACTGCTAAGAAGCTTTCAGGAACAGCCTGTGGCCGCTTTTGAGAGTCACCTTCACCTCCCGCATTTTGTTTCCGAAGTATTGCGAAGCCCCCTGTAAAAGCCCCCGTCCCACATCGGATGCGACTTGCTGCCCCACGTTCGACGAAAAGGTAAAACTCGTTCCGGCAGACTGTCCCATTCCGGCGGCAATCTCTCTGGCGGCATTGGCTTCGAGGGAATTGGGAATAAACACACCCTGTTGTCCGTCCGTATCGTACGCAGTAAGGTTTACGGCAATGATCCGTTCCCGGTGTTCAGTGCTCGTTACCGAAAGAGACAAACGGTTACCCTGTACCTTAGCTATTGCCGTAAGCAACGTATTTTTAGGGATATACATATTGGCTACCCGTGCCGCTTCCAACAGGCGCAGGCGCACGGTTTCACCGTCCTTGAGCGTCACTGTTTCGTACACCGATACTTTCAACGTGTTTTTATCGGGGATATCATCGCTTGTTTGTTCAGCCGAAAAGAAATGGCGGTTGCGCTCCTGAAGCTGTTCGGCCATAAACACGCTGTCCGGTACTTCCTGATAGAGTGCCGACACCACCGTTACTGCATCGGGATAAACCGTGAGCACGGGTTCTTTGGCTTCCGCCCGGGCATGGGCATTCACTGGTGTTCCGTCCATCGGCCGCTCAACAGCAGCTTCGAACGGATTGACCGGTGTTGCCGGAGCCTGCGGCAGGTAACGGGCCGCCATTTCGTAGGATTTTTCCATCAGTTCTAACTGTTGCTGAACATCATTCCGGTCTTCCTCCTGCCTGTCCAGCCGCCATTTCAGCTCCTCGATCTCGTCCCGCATCGCCTCTTTCTCGTAATCGTACCGCGGCTCGCTGTAAAAGGAAGCCATTTCGTTTTGGGCGCTCTGGTACTGCGCTACGGAACGGCCTATCTCATGGTTGTTGCCGCTCTCGTCCATCGCTTCGTCCTCCTGCCGGGTTTGAGACGAAAAATAATCCGCCAGGCTGTTCATTCCCAGTGTCCGCTCGTTTTCCCGATCCGACCGGGTTTCCATTTCATAAGCTTTGATCTTGTTGTCCGGCAGTTCCTCACTGGCTGCCTGCGGCACGTCGATGTTGACGGCAACTGCTTCCGATGCCTTTTTGTCGCCCCCGGAGAACATTCCCCTGACGATAAAGAACATCACGGTGCAAAAGATCAGCCCGATAGCGGAATAGGCCGCTATTTTCTTCAGTTTCTCCCGCTGTTCGGGAGAAAGTTCCTTTTTGGAAGGTTTTTTATCCTTTTCCTGTGTCATTGTCAATTTTTTTAATCGGTTTAATAATAAGTACGGTATCCGTCCGTATCGTGGAGTCGATCAATAACTCTGTCGGTGGACGACCGTGTTTCCTTTCCACGGTGAATTTCACGATAAAAAAACAGGTCAGCAGCCCGTAAACGGACAGCAGCCCTACAACCATCCTGCCGTGCGCCCGCGGCGACAATCTGTCGAACCGCCTTTTCAGCCAAAAATGAAGTTTGTCGTAATACGTTCCCATGGCCTTTAGCGTTTGATGGTTTGTAAATCTCTGTTTTCGCGCACGAGAAAGTTCTCCAGAATAAACCCCTGCGGGTTGTTGTCCGAGCGCACCGAGTTGATCAGCGTGCATTCCGTTACCAGGCTCCGCTCGGTGATATTGCTCGAACGCAGGATGTATTGCTTGGCAAACGTCGTTACCCGGTACGGGTAATGTTCGAAGTCGCACCGCATCGAATCGATCTGGACGCGCTGGTGCACGTTGCCTGACAGGATGCGCGTGTAGTATCCCTTTTCCGACAAATCCCTGTAATAGTTGTAGGTCGATTTGTCCGAGAGGTCAAATGCCCGTTTCATGTTGCTCTCGATGGCATCCTTGTCCGGCGCCAGCGTGAAGAACAGTTCGTGGAAGCGGCGCACGTGTTCGCGCGCCTCGACCGGACGGTTTAACGCCGCATCCTGCGAGAGCGCCACCATCAGCGACTTGCCGTTGTCCAGCACGTACACCTTTTGCCGTTGTTTTTCGGCGAAGGAGTAAGACTTCCACAGGGCAAACGTGCACACCGAGATACAGAGCACCCCGAAGACTGCGGCATACAGCCGTATCTGTTTAAAATTGCTTTCGATATTGTTGAGTGATTTGAATTCCATATTTGTTGGTTTTGAATGGACGGCCAACATGAACGAAAAGTTCATCCGTCTCCTATCCATCTGATTACTGATAACTGCTAACTGAAATCCGATTACTTTTTCCTCAGCATTCCCCGGATGCGTCCCGCCACGTTTCCGGCGGCGGCTCCCCCTGCGGCAGCGGCTGCTTTTCCGCCCGAAGCGGCAGCGCCCCCTGCTTTTTGCGACTGCTCGTTGATGTTCTTGCCGTAGTTGCCGATACCTCCCCCTGCTTCCACGATCCACCCCGATACGGTCGGAACGACGAAGAATCCCACGATGCCGATCAACAGGAATATGATGTACACCGTATTGTTCAGGTCGGGAACGAACGACGGGTCTTTCAGCGCTTCGATATCCTTTTTCATCATCAGCCCCTGAATCCGCATCATCATGGCGCTGAACAAGTCCGATACCGGCAGCCACAGGTACACCGAGATATACCGGCTCAGCCACGTGACCAGCGAAGACTGCAACCCGTCCCAGACGGCCAGTGCAAAAACGATCGGCCCCAGGATGGACAGCACGATCAGGAAAAACGTGCGGATGGTGTCGATAATCAAACCCGCCGCCTGAAAAATGATTTCCAAAAGCGTGCGGAACGCGTCGGCAATGGCTTTCTTCAGCTGGTACACCGTCCGTTCGTAATACATGCCCGCCATCGTTTTCAGGTGTCTGGGGTTCAATCCCGACAACTCTTCTATTTTCTTGTCGAACTCCTCGTTGGAGACTAAGTACGCCGTTTCCGGGTCGCGCAGCATCGCTTCTTTTTCCAGCAGGTCACGCTGGGTTTTCAGCTGTTTCATGTCCAGTGTCTGCGTTTCCACCATCTGATGCGTCCCTTTCACCACGGGCGAGAGCACTCCGTTGATGGTTCCCAGCACGATGGAAGGGAAGAACAGGATGCAGATGCCCAAAGCGAACGGGCGCAGCAGCGGAAACACGTCGATGGGTTGCGCGTTGGCTAAGCTGACCCACACGCGGTAAGCAATGTAAAACAGCGCCCCCAGTCCCGCAATGCCCCGGGCAATACCCGCCATGTTGGATGCCAGAGGCATCATGTCGGTGTATAGCTCGCGCAAAATCTGGTGCAGGTTTTGAAAATCCATGGCTACCAGTATTTATCTTCCGCCGAACCGTACAAATCCAATACCCGCTGCGCATCGTTTTGCTGCTTGGCACGCAGGTACGACACCGAGATATTCTTGTTCGTGTAGTAACTCACGAGCGAACGGTAGTCGCCCACATCGTTGTAAATGCGGTCGATGATGTCCATCCGTTCCTTGTCGGTCATGGAGAGCGACGTAGCCGATACGATTATCTTCAGCTCTTTGAGCAGTTCCGTGCTCTCTTCCAGCAGGCGGGCATAGCCGTAAGCGATGGCCGTCAGTTCCTCGAACGAGAAGTTCTTGTCCTGAAGCATCTGTTTGTAGCTGGTCACGTAGATGTCGGTAATATCGCCGACCATTAGCACCGTCTGTTGCACCTTGCGTGCATCCTGCACCAGGTTGTTCACTTTCTTCAGGGCGTCGTAATACGCCTTGCTCTGGTTGTACAGTTTTTCCACTTCGCGGAAATTGTCCAGCGTGTTCTTGACCGTTTTGGAAGTCTGGATGATCTCTTTCGCCGTGTTGGTAATACTGGTGACCACGTTCACCGGGTCGTTCACGATAAGCTGAGCATTTGCCTGTCCGATGGACAACAGCAGAATGCCCGTCATTGCTGATAAAATTTTCTGTTTCATTGTTGTTGGATTTTAGTGGTTGTTAATAACTGTTTTTACTGTTTTTTACTGATAACTGTTCACTGCAAACTGTCAACTGAAAACTCCTAACTCTCTACTGACAACTGTTTAATTGCCGTTTCCATATCCCCGTCCAGCTTTTCCGCCAGGTTCATCACCTCCATTTTTTCGGTTTCCTCGGTGGTGTAGCACAGGTATTCCGCTTTGGACACTTCCGTGGCATACACGGCCGAGTGCGTTCCGCCCAGACCGATCCACACCTCTTTGTAGAGGCGGTTCGGCGCGTTGTTCTGGTTGATGGATAGAATTTGCGATTTTTCTTTTTCGGTCAGTCCGAGCAGCTCCTGAATGGAATCGAACTTGTTCATGTACTTGCGCTGGTCGAGCAGGATTTTGCAGTCCGAGTTGTTGATGATGGACTCTTTTACCACCGGGCTGGAGATAATGTCGTCCACCTCCTGGGTTACCACAATCGCTTCCCCGAAATACTTGCGCACTGTTTTGTACATATAGCGCAAGTAATCCGCCATGTTCGCCGAAGCGATGGCCTTCCACGCCTCCTCCACAATCAGTTGTTTGCGAACGCCCTTTAACCGTCTCATCTTGTTGATGAACGCTTCCATGATAATGATGGTAACCACCGGAAAAAGTTCCTTGTTCTCCTTGATTGCATCGATCTCGAAAACGATAAAGCGTTTGGAAAGCAAATCGATATTTTTGTCGGAGTTCAACAAAAAGTCGTACCGTCCACCTTTGTAATACTGGCGCAGGGTGGTCAGAAAATTGTCGATGTTGAAATCTTCCTTTTCCACCCGGATGTCGCGTTCTTCCAGTTCCTCGCGGTACTCGTCCCGCATAAACTCGTAAAACGTGTTGAAGTTCGGCGTGATGCTCCGGTCGGACTGTATCAGGCGGATATAGGCCGTTACAGCACTTCCCAACTCACCCGATTCGGTTTTGGATATTTTCTCCTCTTCACCTTTCCACAGGGTGAGCAACAACGTTTTGATGCTGTCCTTTTTCTCCACGTCAAACACGTAATCATCTGTATAGTAGGGGTTAAACGAGATCGGATTTTCTTCCGTGTACGTAAAATAAATTCCGTCTTCTCCTTTGGTCTTTTGATGAATGAGATTGCATAAGCCCTGATAGCTGTTTCCCGTATCCACGAGCAACACGTGCGTTCCCTGTTCGTAATACTGCCGGACGAGATGGTTCATAAAAAACGACTTCCCACTTCCTGAAGGCCCCAGCACAAATTTGTTCCGGTTGGTAATGATCCCTTTTTTCATCGGCAAATCGGAAATATCCAGGTGCAACGGTTTTCCCGTGAGCCGGTCCGCCATTTTGATGCCGAAGGGCGAGGGAGAACTTTTGTAATTGGTTTCCTGATTGAAAAAACAGAGAGCCGGCTCAAAAAAAGTGGGGAAACTTTCTTCCGAAGGAAAATCCGCCGCATTGCCCGGCATACATGTCCAATAAAGTGTAGCCGTATCGATGGTGTTGTGCCTGGGTGCGCACTCCATCAGTGCCAGCGCTGAACCGACATCGTTCTTGATGTGCTTGAGTTCCTCGCGGTCATCGCTCCACGCCATCACGTTGAAATGTGCCCGAATGGACGTCAATCCTTGAGAATGTGCCGTGTTCAGGTACTCCTGTATCCATTGTTCGTTGAGTTGGTTGGAACGGCTGTACCGTCCGAGCGAGTGCATATTGCGCGCCGATTTCTCGAACTTGAGCAGGTTTTCGTCGCTGTCTTCAATAAAAAGCAACTGATTATAGATATGGTTGCACGTCAGCAACAATCCCACGGGAGCGGCAAACGAAAGGCGGCAGTCCGAGCGGTCGGTGGAGAGTTTTTCGTAACGGCTGTCCGTACCCACGTGAGCAGGCAGATCGTCCGTGTCGGAAAGCGTGTGCAGGCTCAGGATATTATCACCAATGCGCACTTCCTCCGCACCGAAGGCGATATCTTCCAATGACGCGTGCTCTTTTCCTTGCAACGAAAAATAACGTTCTAAAACCCCATTTTCTCCGGTGATTTCATCGGGCGACAACCGTTGCAGGGAAATAAACCCCGAATCATTCAGGATCCGTTCGAGCTGGTCGACCGATTCCAGAAAACGCATGACCGCTTCCTTGTCCTTAACCTCTCTGGGAAGAATTTTCCCGCGACACAGCGTGGAAAAATTGCTCTGCATCGCCATCCGCTGTTTGGTGGTTTTGGTCAGGTAAAGAAAGCAGGAATGTTTCAGAAACGGACGCTCGTTGAAATGCCGTTCGAACGAACGGGACAAAAAGCTCAACTCGTCTCTTTGAATATCCGGTTGGTAATTCTCCTTCACGAAAAAATCCTGTTTGTGTACCACCGTGAAGTTGGGTAATACTTTCACTGCTTTGTGCCATGCCGAGTGGATGGCATCGTATTCGGAAGAAGTGACGGTAAAGAGTTCCGGCAGTTCTACCCGGAAAGCCACGGTAATGTCCGCATCTTTGGAGATGATGCAGCCGTGTTCCACGGCCAGCAGTGGAAACTTGTTTTCCAGGGTGGTCATCTTGCTTAGATTTCTCATGCGGCGCCTCCTTTCTGTCGAAAGAGCGAACGGACGCGTTTGCGGTTGATCAGGTAGCGGGGATGGTTTCTGCGGGCGCCGATTTTCATCAGCCCGTGTTCGCCGTACTTTTTGTTCATGGAAAAGGTCTTCCAGACGAGCAGCGTAGCGCCGGCACCGCCGATGGCAATGCAGAGCAGCTGCCCGACACCCGCGAGGTACAGTACGACCACGAGGATAAACATGCCGAGCAAACCGCCTGCAAAGATGAACAGGTACTGCGCTTTCAGCCCGCGGAACTCCACACTTCTTCCCACTCCTTTGTTGATTTCAAATTCTGCCATGTCAACAAAGGTTTTAGAGGAAGAACGAACGCAGTATGGTGGCGGCAACGATCAGGAAGATACACGCGCCGAACCACGATGCCGCGGTTTTGGACGTGTCGGGATCACCTGCCGAGAACTTGGAATAGACTTTCACGCCGCCAATCAGGCCGACAACGGCGCCGATGGCATAAATAAGATACGTTGCCGGTTCAAAATAGCCCGTCACCATTTTGGTGGCTTGCGTGATTCCGCTCGTGCCGTCGCCTTGGGCGAGGGCATTCATGACGGCGGCCAAAAGCATCACCGTCGAAAAATAGATTTTTTTCTTTGTCATAACGTTAAATGTTGGATTTAGTGGTTGTTTATAAAAATGATGAATTCATCACATAGTGCTTATTGTATATATTTTTCTAATTCTTCGTCGCTCATTTCTTCTCCTTCGCGAATTCGAACAGGAGCTTCGTTTTTAGGTTGTGAGAGCGCCATTTCATGCTCGCGTACTTTTTGGCGAAGCCCTTCCAGAAGTTTACCCTGCGTGGTACGTGTGAATTTCTCGATGATGGAATCGAATAAACGGGTTCCTTCCATCTTTGAAACCGTACCGGTAAGTTGCTCCTTTTCGTCATCGGCTAATCTTCCTTTTTTTAAGAGCCGGTTCAGCGATGCCAGTTCTTTGGTCATTACGCCCCCGTCTGCCAAGGTTTCCGGTTCTTCATCGAAACAGTTCAGGAAGTCCGGTATTTCATCCGGAACGTCCACATCCATTTCTTCTAGTTCGTCATCCGGGATATCTACGATACCGCTCCCGGTTTCGTCTTTTTCGCCTGCAAATGTAGAAGGCTTTTTTGTGCCTTCATCCTCTTTGGCATCCTCCTTACAAGTCTTTGCAGGAATAGACAAAGATTGTCGATGTGCGGTTCTGCTTTCACCCATAACCGAAGCAGCCGGTTCTTTACTCCCGGTATGTACTTCCAGTTTTTTTTGTAATTCTCTCCTTTTTAATTTCAGGATTTCCCATACGCTGATACCGGTAACCAGCACAAAAAACAGCACTGCGGCTGCAATCATAAATAATAGTGTTTTCATAATTTGGGGATAGTTTGTTTGCGCAAGTTTTTGGAAGTTGCGCTGTTGATTAATTCTCTGAACTGTAAAATATGGTGCGTGAGGATATTCCCCACGTAATCGGACAGCGAAACCTCGCTTTCCGTATCCAGCAATATGTAGCGGAGTACCTGCAGTATCTCCTTATCAGCTACAAATGAGGTTCTTATTTTTATCTCCCTGCTCTTAAAAAACACGGTACGGTATTCGTCCAGGGAGTTTACGGATTCATCCGCCCTCTGTGTTTTTTTGACAGGAGGTTTGCTCTCTGCGGTTGGTTTTGCATCGTCAATCACGGCTGCATAATCCGTTGCTTCATTTTCTTGCGGAGGATCCGGGGGAGCGGGTACTGCCGCTCTTCCTTCAATCTCATCCAGCGCTTTCATGCGTTGTTCTTCGCTCACACTGCTTTCTACGGGAGGTTTATACGGAAGTCCTTCCACGAGCAGTGTTTTCATGTAGTTTTCGTCTATTTTTCTCTTGGCCATACGGATTATTTTTGAATGATTTGTAACATTTCGGCAATAAAAGTTTCGATATTACTGCCGGGGATAAAGCTTTTGTCGGGTATAAAGTAAGAGGAGCGGAAGAAAACGCCGGTGTTGTACGTCTCTTCGCGCGTGAAACGCACCTGTTTGGGCAAAAACACCTTCATCAGCGGAATTCCCTGTTCTGCCAGGTATTTGTCGTACACATCGTAGAGATGAGAACTTTCCCGGTTGTCCACCTGGTTCCAGAACAAGTGAATGCTTTTTAACTGCTGGTCTCCGCTGTGGATGACGTGATCAATCAGCAAACGGGAGAATGAAAGCGTACTTTCCAACGTGAAAATATCGGCGGTAATGGGACAGAACAGGTGGTCGAGTGCGGCAACGGTAGGCAGTAAGTCGTTGGGGCCTACCGAACCCGGAAAATCGAAAAAGATAAAATCATACCGGAGATGGTCGTTGGCGATCAGGTTCTCCGCCATTTTCAGGGCATCGGCAAGGCTGCTCCTTTCAATGGGATATGCCTTTTTGCCCAATTGAGTAAAGTAATTTTTCAACGCTTTGATCTTTTCGGGTGACGAAGTGTTGATTTCCCGGTCACGTTCCCGCATTTTGAAAATACTTCCCTGATACTCGTCACAGTCGATAACGGCGACGTTGTATCCGTACTTGTAATGAAGAAAACTGCACACCACGGAGGTAATCGTGCTTTTTCCGATTCCGCCCTTTTGGGAAGTAATGGAAATGAATTTCGGTTTGTTTGTCATACTGTTTTGTTTTTTATGTTTATATAATTTGATAAAAAGAGGGTATGAGCACAATATCACACGCTGTTAACCGCATACCATAATGTTGCCGCATACTGGTCTTATCCCGTTCTGATGCGATGACACGATCCTATTATCCTATTATCCTATTATCATGTTATCGTACCATCGTACCATCATACCATCATACCATCGTACCATTGTACCATCGTACCATCGTACCATCGCACCATCGCAACCTGTTATTATCGCATACGCGTACCATCGTTTTATCATATTATCGCAAAATAACATCCATTTATGATGGTATTATCCAATTATAATGCGATGGTACAACATACGACAAGGATATACAGGAATTATCAAAACGTAAGACAATCAGATGTTTACAAATAGGCTTTACCTTTGTCAAGCGATACGAGGCAGTGATTATTCGCGGCCCCTGATTCGTTATCAAGCGGATAACGGCAAGGTGTGTTTTCTGCTGCACGGCAAGCCTGATGCCGCAGAAAACCCTTGCTCCTGAGCGGAGGGCGGTTGATGCTTCAAAGTCGCACAAACCATTAAAAATCCAACAACAAATGAATCGTACAAAAAACAGAAAAAGTGAATCAAGAGCCACCGATTACCGCTACACGGTAAACCTGACGGCAGAAGAAAACGCCCGTTTTCTTACTCTTTACGAAAAATCGGGCATGAAAACATACGCCCGTTTTATCGCCGCACGCATCTTTGCGGAAGAATTTAAAGTAATCAAAGTGGATAAGGGCGCGGTGGACGTGTACAATTTACTGCTCTCTTTTCACGGACAATTTCGGAGTGTGGGCGTGAATTACAACCAGCTTATTAAAGCATTAAAATCAAATTTTACCGAGAAAAAAGCGTATGCATTCGTTCAGAAGCTGCACAAAGAAACCATGCAGTTGGCACAAATTCATGAAAAAGTATTGGCTGTTGCCCTGGAATTCAAGGAAAAATATGGTCGCTAAAATAGGAATAAGCAATAACCTGTATGGCTCGCTGGCGTATAATTTCGAGAAGATAAAAGAGCGGGAAGCCATTATTCTGGCTACAAGCCGCCTGACGTTCCCATTGGATGAAGAACTGAAGTTCGGTGTCTGTTTGCGCGATTTTCAGGATGCGTTGCCACACCGTTGCCGCACCAAAAACCCGGTAATCCATATTTCGCTCAATCCCCATCCCGAGGACAAGCTCACGGACGAACAACTGGAAACCATCGGGCGGGAGTACATGGATCGCCTGGGTTACGGCAATCAGCCGTACAGCATTTTCAAGCACGAGGATTTGGCGCGGGATCATCTCCACATCGTTTCGCTCCGGGTGGATGCTGACGGGAAGAAAATCAACGATTCGTTCGAACACCGCCGCAGCAAGGAAATTACCAACGATCTGGAACAAAAATACGGCCTGGTTCCGGCGGATGGGCGGGAGCGGACAACGTGGGACGAAGTGCGCAAGGCAGATGCTTCCAAAGGCAACATCAAAAAACAGATAGCCGCCATAGTGCAGCCATTGGCCAAAAACTACCGTTTTCAATCGTTGGGCGAGATGAACGCTTTACTTTCCCTTTATAATGTGTGCAGCGAAGAAGTCAAGGGTGAACACCGTGGGAAACCCTACACGGGATTACTTTATTTCATAACCGATGATACCGGGAACAAAACATCTGTTCCCGTAAAATCTTCACGGATCGGGAAAGGTGTTGGCTTTGCGGAACTCTCCAAAAAGTTTGAGCGAGACAAGGAAACATTGAAAACGGCCAAAAAACACGTGTGTGGGCAGGTAACAGCGATCATGCAGCAAAATCCCAAACGGGAAGCATTTGTCACCGGTTTGAAGAAGAACGGTATCGATGTGGTCTTTCGTGAAAACGAAGCCGGGCGCATTTACGGAGTAACGTTTATCGATCATACAGAAAATGCGGTATATAACGGTTCCCGGTTGGGAAAAGCATTTTCCGCTAATGTGTTTCATAACTATTTCAATGCAGGAGGAGAGAATCCGTTCATCGGAGAAAAAACGCAGCCCGAACAACCTGTTGCACAGAGGCCGCAACCCACAAAACCGGAAGAATGGGAACAATTGCCGGAGGAATCAGGAACGGAAGAGATCATCGAAGGATTCCTCGATATGAATATTCACGGCATCGATTACAAGGAGATGGCATTCGTGCGCAAAATGCGGCGACTACATTCAGGTAAACCCAAAAGAAGAAAATTATAAGCAATCATATCATACTACTATAAACCATTAAAAAATAATTAATTCACTAAACTATTTTCCCCTTTGGGGGAATGAAAGGGGCATATGCAAAACGAAGACGATTTAAGAGGCTTAGCCAAAACGATGGAATTTATGCGCGCCATATCCATCCTGTTTGTAACGATACACTGTTACTGGTTCTGTTACGAAGCGCTGAAAGAGTGGAACATCGTTATTCCGCTTGTGGACAAGATTCTGATGAATTTCAACCGCACAACGGGATTGTTTAACCAACTGCTTTGGACAAAATTGTTTGGCGTGATGTTTCTGGCGCTTTCCTGTCTGGGCACAAAGGGAGTCAAGAACGAGAAAATCACCTGGACGAAAATAGGAATAGCGCTGGGTTTCGGGATGGCACTGTTTTTCCTGAATTTTTGGATATTGAAACTTTCGATTCCGAAAACGGGGATCGGTGTGTGGTATATTTTCACGACTTCCGCGGGATATATCTGCCTTCTGATGGCGGGTTTGTGGATTAGTCGTTTACTTAAAAACAACCTGATGGAAGATGTTTTCAACTTTGAGAACGAAAGTTTTCTGCAGGAAACCCGCCTGATGGAAAACGAGTATTCCATTAATTTACCGACACGGTTTTATTATAAAAAGAAGTGGAATAATGGCTGGATAAACGTTGTCAACCCGTTTCGGGCTACCATCGTACTGGGAACGCCGGGTTCGGGAAAATCCTACGCCGTGGTCAACAACTACATCAAGCAGCAAATCGAAAAAGGTTTTGCGATGTATATCTACGATTTTAAGTTCGATGACCTATCCACCATTGCTTACAACCACCTGCTGAAACACACCGACAAATACAAAATTACACCCAAGTTCTACGTAATTAACTTCGATAATCCAAGAAAATCACACCGTTGCAACCCGATTAATCCTGCGTTTATGACCGATATTTCGGATGCGTACGAAAGTGCATACACAATTATGCTCAACCTCAACAAAACGTGGATACAAAAGCAAGGGGATTTCTTTGTGGAAAGTCCGATAATTCTGTTGGCTGCGATTATCTGGTATCTCAAAATTTACGAAAACGGCAAATACTGCACCTTTCCACACGCCATCGAGTTTTTGAATAAAAAGTATGCTGATACATTTACTATTTTAACGAGTTATCCCGAATTAGAAAACTACCTTTCACCCTTTATGGACGCGTGGGAAGGCGGTGCGCAAGACCAATTGCAGGGGCAGATTGCATCGGCAAAAATCCCGCTTTCACGTATGATAAGTCCCGCATTGTATTGGGTAATGACGGGCGATGATTTCAGTTTGGACATCAACAATCCGAAAGAG
This sequence comes from Bacteroidota bacterium, assembly GCA_023424395.1. Lineage (GTDB taxonomy): Bacteria > Bacteroidota > Bacteroidia > Bacteroidales > Dysgonomonadaceae > JAFADY01. The sequence continues at coordinate 38,702 of JAFADY010000018.1, forward strand.
CCGAAAATCCTGTGCGTGGGCAATAATCCCGACCGACAGAATATTTATTCGGCGGCGTTGGGATTGTACAATAGCCGTATCGTGAAGCTCATCAACAAAAAAGGACAACTAAAAAGTTCGGTTATTATTGACGAGTTGCCAACCATTTATTTCCGAGGATTGGATAATCTGATTGCCACGGCTCGAAGCAACAAAGTGGCGGTTTGTTTGGGATTTCAGGATTATTCGCAATTAACGAGAGATTACGGCGACAAGGAAAGTAAGGTTATTCAAAATACCGTTGGTAATATCTTTTCTGGTCAAGTGGTAGGCGAAACGGCGAAAACTTTATCGGAGCGTTTCGGAAAAGTCTTGCAGAAAAGGCAGAGTATGACCATCAACCGACAGGATAAATCGACTTCTATCAGTACGCAGATGGACAGCCTTATTCCGGCATCCAAAATCAGTAATCTCACGCAGGGAATGTTTGTGGGTGCGGTGTCGGACAACTTTGACGAACGCATCGAACAGAAGATTTTTCATTGCGAAATTGTGGTGGACAACGCCCGTGTTTCCACCGAAACGAAAGCCTACCAAAAAATCCCCGAGATCGTATCATTTACCGATGAAAACGGCAACAATACGATGCAAGTGGATATTGAGAATAATTACAAGCAGATAAAAGCGGATGTGGAACAGATCATAAAGATGGAAAAGTATCGTATTGAGAATGATGATAATCTGAAGCATCTTTTAAAAACAAATAACAGCAAATAATATGAAAAATAAATTCAACAGACTTACATCCAAAGAGTGGCTTCCTTTTCAGAAGTCGTGGTTCCGGTATACGGGAAAACGGGACTTGTACCGTGAAAATATTCGTTTTTTTTGTCAGGCTGAAAACAATGGTTCCCGGATATATTATTATGGGAACGACAACGATATGTTTTTTCATATTGCCAAGGAAAACAACGAAACAGCCATTTCAAATTCAGGTATGGAAAAAGTTCCCATTCAGTTTGCGGTGTTCGATTTAACGGACATTATAAATAACCTGACTACTGTCGAAAATTACCGCACAGTAAAAGATAACGTCATCCGCCGTGTCAAATCCATATATTTCCTGTTGACGGAACGCAGGTTTATTGCGGTATTCATACCGAACATAGAAAAAAACGGACTCTATTATCCCTATGCATGGGATCTGGCAAAGAGTATCGGCAGAATGATGTCATTAAAGGATGAGAAAATCGGCTGCGATGAATCGGGGAGTACGTTTTATACGCTGTATTTCAGAAAAGATGAAAATTCCGTCGGATTATCCGTTTGCGATGAAAATATGGGCTTCACTTTTAATAATCTTACAAAATAAAAACCGATCTTATGAAAAAATGGTTTATTCTGAAACCTTTACGACGTACCAAAGAAGAAATGCAGCATCCGGCAAAATTTCCCGAATCGCTTGTAAGTTTCTTTATCAATAATTTCACGTGCGAGAACGACAATATTCTCGACCCTATGGCAGGTACAGGAACTGTTTTACTCGAAGCTTTACTGAATAAACGAAACGGTTACGGTGTCGAATTAAGTTCTTTATTTGCAGACATAGCCATTAACAGGTGCAGCAAAGTCGCAAATACTCAAACATACAAAATAGAAAATACCGATGCACGGAACATTTCATCACTGTCATTTCCACCGATGGATTATGTGCTCACTTCACCGCCATACTGGGATATGCTTAACAGGAAAGGCGCCGGAAATCAGAAATCCCGCAGAGAAAAGGGATTGAAAACAACTTATTCCGAGTCTTTGTACGATTTAGGGAATATATCCGATTATGACCTTTTTTTAAATGAGTTGTATGCGATTTACAGGGATGTTATCGGTATACTGAAGCCCGGCAAATATTTTACCGTTATTGTAAAAAACATCAAAAAACAGGGCAAAAACTATCCGTTAGCGTGGGATTTAGCTGAAAAACTGCAACAAGAAGTGATTTTGCAACCAACCTTTTTTTGGTGTCAGGACGATATTTCAATCGCGCCTTACGGATTCGGGAATACATGGGTAAGTAACACGTTTCACCATTACTGTCTGAATTTTAAGAAGCCAAAATAATCTTAACAAAACGTGGATAAAAAAACAGGGTGACTTTTTCGTGGAAAGCCCGATCATCTTGCTGGTGGCGATTATTTGGTACTTCAATATTTACGAAAACGTTTGGCAGCGTACAAAGGAGTATACCTTCGAAAATGCTTGGAGATGATAATTGAAGAGTTCTAAAAAAAACGAATGAAACAAAAACTATTCTTTTTAAAATTAAAAAAATAAAAAATCAATTTCTACTTCTTCAACTTCTGCAGCGTTTCCTCAATCATCTCACAACGTTTCTGAACCTTTTCGGCAGACGCGACTAAGGTGTAGCCCTCGTCCATCAGCTCTTTAATCAGCAACATTTTTTTGATGTTTTTATAATCGTAGCGGCGGTTTTTACCTTCTTCTTCGGTAAGGCTGGTGATAATGCCTTTTTCTTCCCAATACCGTATCTGCCGTGTGGGTATACCGGTAATCTGCGATACTTCGCCTATGCCTACCACGAGTTTATCTAAAAAATCATGGTCGAAACTTAATGCTGATTCTATTGTTGGTTTATTCATTTTATTTACAATTAATGTTAGAAATATAAAATAAAACAGGTACTCCTTCAGATCCCTTCCACGTAAAATAAATCTCTTACCAATGCTTTCTCACGATACCTGAGCGCCTGGCTATATTCATCAGAATTGTACCATTTTATAAGTTGTTGTTCAGATGGAAATTCAACAATAACTATTTTTCTGCCCGTACTTTTTCCTTCGAGAGAAACAGCATCGGCGCCTCTCACGATATATTTTCCTGAAAATTTTTCTATCGAGAGAGCCGCTAATTCCCGGTACAATCCGGCTAAAGTTTCGTCAACCACCTCCACCTGCGAGATCAGATATACCATACAATTGTTTTTGAATTATCCTGATATGCGTATGAAATAAATTTTTGCAACTTATTTACAATATTTGTTGCAAATGTAAATAAAAAGTACTTATTTTGCAATTGTAGTTTATTTACAATGATTGAAATTAAAACTCAAGAAATGACGAAAACAAACAATTTCGCTTACCAATAGGCAACTATAAAACAATTATAAGTCAATAAAAAACAGATAAATGAAAATTTTATTATCATTATTAACATTAGCAATTATGACAACAACAAACTTATCGTGCCAGGAAGTTTCTACTCAAGAAGCAAAACCCTATTTAGAAGCCTTTCAGAAATTTATTGAAATTCCGGAAGTTTACACCTTTCATTCGGTGAAAAAGGTGAACATAGATAAGGTTTCGGCCTATCTGTTCCGCTACGAGAAAGACGAAAACAACGGATTAAACGGCGAGCATTTCTCTTTTCTTGTATCCGAAAAAGACAAAATGATTTTAGGTTTTATCAACATGGACAAAAAATATGCGGATACCAACCTGCCTTCGAAAGAAGAAACAGAAAAAAAATCGCGGGATTTCTTACAAAAAATTGACCCGGAATTAAACAAAGGGCTCGAAAATCAGTGGATTGCCCGCCATGACGATGAAATTAACGTAAATGGTAAAAAAACAACTCTTGCCGTAATGAAATACAAATGCTATCGCCCTTCGGTAGACGATTACGCCTGGGTGTACGTAGGATTCGACGGCTCGATACAGGCTTTTGAAAGAAACTCGAAATGGGACATGAGTAAAAAGCAGCGCTTTGCCGAACAATGGCTGCACGACAGTTGGAGAATCGCAAACGGAAAACAATAAAGCGGTACGCAAATGGATTTGTTAGAAAATAAAAACGCCGTAATCACCGGGGGCAGCGACGGTATTGGTTTGGGCATTGCACATGCCTTTGCAAAAAACGGCGCCAACATCCTCCTGATTGGCAGAGATGCTGAAAAACTCCACAAAGCGAAACAGGAACTTGCCGAATACCCAATCGCCGTGCATACCTTAGCGGTAGATTTATACGATGTTGAAAAAATAAAATTGTACACGGAACAGATTTTACAAATTTTCCCAAAGGTAGATGTGCTGGTGAATAATGCCGGATTGGGAAAATTTGTCCCGTTCCAGCAAACCGATATCGCCTTGCTCGATGCGCACTTGAACCTCAACGTTAAAGCGCCTTACCTGCTCACGCAACAACTATTGCCCGCGCTGGAGCAGAGTAAAGGCAATGTCATCAACATTTCTTCCTACTTTGCCAACCGGATGTTGCAGGGGCGCACCACAACGGCGTATTCGCTCACCAAAGGTGCGATCAATTCATTTACAAAATCGTTGGCATTCGAAGTTGGGCATTTAGGTATTCGTGTGAACGCCATTGCACCGGGAAGCATCGAAACCCCGCAACTGAACCGAAACCTGCAAAGTATGCCGGACGACAAGCAACAGGCATTTCGCGCGATGGTAAAAAATATTTATCCGCTGGGCAGAAAAATCGGCAGTGTGGATGATATTGGTAAAGCAGCCGTTTTCCTCGCTTCGGAACAGGCGAGTTGGATTACAGGAGTAATTCTTGCCGTAGATGGCGGGTTGACGACCAATTAACAAATGAACAACGAGTTAAAAACAACCTTGCGGTTTGGGCTCTTAATTGTCACGCCGCTTTGTTTGGTTAATAGCCTGATTTTTTGCTTCGGTTCAGCTCATTTTTGGACTGATTTTCTGAACCGTTTTTGGTTTACCTTCGCTATCTCCTTTCCGCAAGCGTTTCTCTATGTTACGCTGATAAAATGGTTTGATAGGAGAAAAAAATGTCCATAAAAATAGTAGCGCCTATACCTGCAAGTAAAGTTAAAATAATCGTTTTCATAGTTTTTTTTGCAGATATTATTGATTGGAAAATGCCTTATGAAAACTTGCAACCAAACGATAAAACGGCGAAAAACATAAAAATTTTTTCCTTCATTGAATTAGGCGCTTTAATCTCTTACTAATTTATTCCGGACTAAGATCAATATGCTTGCGACGCAATATGATCCTATTTTTAAGTTAAAACTCCTGGAATTTTATAAAGGCAATGGGTTCATTTCTAACAATTCTGTACCTCTATTGATAATCTTGGGTGTGATTAGCCGATTTTCTTGAGTGTTTCTTCCACCGCTTTCATATCGCATAAGATGGAACTGTCCAAAACTTTAGCGTATTGGTGCGTCATTTTCGTATTGGCATGACCTAAAATTTTGGCCACATTTTCCATCGATACATTATTGGCAAACATAACTACCGTTGCGCATGTATGACGCTTGGCATAAATAAAATAAAAAGATATAACAATATGGCTTTCGGAAAATATTGATATACTCTTATTTATTTGAAATTGTTGTTGAGATTATTCCGTGATTAAATGCAAAGCAACACACATTTATTCAAGAGTTTTCAGTAACTTGCACGTAATTAGTCAGGCATATGAAATGATGAAACGTGCAACAAACTATAAAATACTGCAATTTATTGTAATTCTCATATTTATTGGAATTACGGTGGGGGCATGTTCCAATTTTTCTAAATCTAAGTCGGAGCATTTATTGCAACAAGCTAAAAATTTGATGGAAACACATCCTGACAGCGCCATGAGCATAATAGATTCCATTGAATCTCCACAAGTAAGTCTCAGTCATGAAAATTATATGTATTATCTAATCGCTCGCGTAGAAGCTTATTATAAGAATTTTCGTCCGATAGATGAAGACACACTTATTTTTCAGGCGCGGGATTATTTTGCAAAGCTCGAAAATAAAATACCGGAAACCGCTTTGGCTTATTATTACAGTGGGTGCGTGTATCGGGAGCAGCAGAAATACGACAAAGCAATGCAGGAATATAAAATAGCGGAAGAATATGCCGAGAGGATATCCGATGCTAATTTACAGGGATTGATAGTTTATAATATAGGTGATCTTTTACGTTTGCAAGGATTGTATTTGCAAGCATTAAACATGTATAGGGATGCTGCAGCAATATATGTAAATTATCCTGAAAGACAAATTCAATGTTTAAGCGCCATCGGGCAAATGTATTTATTACTTGAGAAACCCAATGATGCAATTGTTGCGTTTAACCAAGGATTGGAATTGGCACAAAAAATAGATAGCCCCTCCTTACAAAGTTTGTTGTTTCAGAATATAGGTGTAACGTACAAAGAGATAGAGAAATACGATGAAGCAGAGAAATATCTTCGACTGTCGTATTCTTTTAATAGTGACTCTTTGGAACGGCCTCGATATTATTTAAACTTTGCTGATTTATATGCTAAAATGGGGAAAAGAGATTCGGTAACGATTTACATCCAAAATCTAAAGTACAGTTTAACCCAAATCCAGGATCCCTACCTGAAAGTCGGCATACTTCAAAGCTTAGTTGAGAGTGAAAAATCAAGCGGGAATTATGATGAAGCTATTAATTATCTGTATGCGTATGCAAACGAGATTGAAAATATTACGGAGACAAGAATGCAGCAAGCGGTGTATGAGGTACAGCAAAAATACAACTTAGAGAAAGCCAGAAGTACTCATCAACAGCAAGTTGCGGTTTATAAAAATTGGATATTTTCCTTGTTGGGCATCGGGCTTATCTCCGGAATAGTATTTCTTTCATATTCATTATCACAAAAGAAAAAACTGATACGAATGTATGAAACTATTGATACGCTGCGTAAGATATCTGCCAACCAAAAAATATTGAGAAAAGCCCATGGAGAAGAAATAGAAAAGAAATTAGCGGATAAAATTAATGATTATAAATTATTGGAAGACGATTTTATTCGGAAAAAAGAAGATCTGACTCAACAACAAAAAGAAAATGAACAATTGAAGAAACAGGTTGCCAATAATAATGACATGATCTTAAAAGAAAGAGAACAAGATTTATTACAGAAAACCAATGAGTTAATAGAATTACATGCTCAGAATAGTCGAAAGAAAAACGAAACATTGCGAAATGCCCTTTTATGGCAATTCGGAGTTATTTCAAAAGTTGCCGATTTAGATAAAATAGAGAAAGACGATTCCGGAAATTTAGTAAAAGAGTTCAAAAAGATAATTTACAAGGGTGATTTTGAAAATCATTATCAAATGATAGTATCATTTTTTAACCGATTTGATGAGAAAATTATTCTAAAAATACGGGAGTTCATACCCAATATAAAAGAACAGGAACTGTTAGTATGTTTGCTAACTTATGTGGGATTGAGTGTGAAAGAGACTTCATCGCTCTTGCCTTTAACCCAGAATACCATACAGTCCTATCGCAGAAATCTACGCCGTTCTCTCAATATTGAGGATAATACGATTGATACGGCAACCTTCCTGAGGAATATCCTCGACAACTAATTCGTTTTCATACGATTAAAATTATTTATTTTCAGATGTATCGTATGGAACTCGCTATAATCATGTATTTGTTTGATAATGATTATCATGCTCGTTTCATATCACAATCATTTTACTTAAAAACTACATAACTGAAAATACACCAAATAAATTTTCAATGTTACACCCTATACTGCTACATTTCTGAATATCTGTTTATTAAAGAGTTAGGGTGTATACAAGGTTAAAGTACCTGTACACCCCCTATACAGCTGTTGTTTTGTGTCTTTTTTTATCTTTCTTTTGTGTCACATAATTCACTAAAAAAAATAAAAATTATGAAATCAAAACAACCTATTCAATTAACACGCGCAATGATTATTTTTCTTGCGCTTTTCTTGTTTTCTCCGGTTTATTCGGTATACAATCTTCAAATTCAAACAGAGGAGAGCAATAGATCGAAAATTGTTTTAGAAGGAATGTTAAGACAAGGTGGCTTACGTTCCGGTACTGATCCCATCGTTGTTGAGATACAGGATAAAGTAATGCTCATTACTTTCCAAAAAGATGTAGGCAACATCAACATATCCATGACAAACGAAAGTGGTGAAAATGTGTACACTAACACAGTAAACAGTGCCGGCTTACCATCATTCAATATCTTTTTAACCCATTTGCCGGCAGGAAATTATACAATTTCATTTAGCAATGAGAGAGGGATGATGTGGGGTGAGTTTATTCTGTAACAAAAGTAAACGAGTATAAAACCGATATTTTATTTTAATACATCCAAAAGTTATTAACTTCACCCTTATAATTTAATTGATATCAATAATAATAGGGAATTAAAATTATTAAAACATATGAAAAAAATATTTTACATTTTAAGTATCGTTCTTCTGGTATTTTCTTGTGACAGTGCTGAAGAAGTGGCTATGTTCAATGATCATGAAAGCGCAGTGCAACAACTTGATTATATACATCAAGGAGTAGATAGTATTTTAGGAGAAATCATAGAACCTCCTAAATCAGATTTAAAGATAAATAGAAGCCAATTAAGAGGGGCAAATGCCAATAACTCCTTATGGGACATAAGAGACATGGATGTTAATATTGTGGTAAAAGAAAACTCTTCTTATAGACGATATCTACAATCGCAAGGTGTTGGGAAAGAATTAATATTTGCCAACATAAATAACAATAGTAATCAAAAGTTCAAATTATCTTTCATGCCCCTGACGAATTATATTCTCATAAGAGATAATTCAAATAATTTATTATCTATGGGAGTTTATACAAACGCACCGGATACAAGAGTGCTTTATGCCAAAAACACTAATAATTCATTCGGAGCTTGTTGGAATTTTAACAGTGGAGACGTACGTGAAGAATCATATATTTTAGAGAATGCCGATGCTATAAAACAAGGTAGTGGTGGCATGTGGGATATATACTACGAGGTCATTGGAGCAAATGATTCCAAAATATACTTTGATAAATATCGCAACACAGCTAGACAAGAATTTTCTATAATTCCATTAGATAATTTTGTCATTCACAGTATCGAATTCTTCAATGACCAAACTGCTACTTTAGTTCAGCAACCAGACTTTGTTGCGAGATGGACTTATACAAACAGAACTTCGATTCAACAAAGTATGACTACATCATTTACACAGAGAGCTACTAAAACATCTAATTTCAGTAATCAAACAAATTTAACATTAAACTATAGTCAAACTGCAAAAGTGAAAGTTCCTTTTTTTGGAGAGGGATCTATTACCATAGGTGCTTCTCTTGGTGAGACATATACATTTGGACAATCTGAAACAATAGAAGATTCACGAAGCTACAATTTTCCAATTTTAGTTCCAGCTCATACTACAGTAAATGCCACAGCAACAGTCAGAAGATATAAATTAGACATTCGTTATAGGGCAAAAGTACGTGGTATAAATACTGGAAGAGAAATCACAATCGATGGCGTTTGGACTGGTGTAGATTGTTCTGAAGTAGTTGGTTATGCTGAGCAAATTCCTCTTGGTCAAAGTACAGTAAAAAGCTCCAAGACATTCAAAATCAATCCAAATAATGAGATAACTTTCAACTAAAAAAATTTAATTTATTTCATCTCTTTTTAATAGAATTGTATTATAATGAATAAAAAATTAGTTGTTTTTGTAGCGAGCGCTCTTTTGTCAATATTAAACCTCTTTAGTCAGGATAATATAGTTTCGTACTACACTCATATAGAAAATGAAACACCTAATTATATTGTTTTTTCGAATGATGGAAAACTAATTGCTACAGGACTCTACGGTTGTGTCAGAATATGGGATGTTAATTCAAAAAAATTTAGTGATTATAAAACTAAATTGAAAAATGAAACACCTAATTATATAAGTTTTTCACCAAACGGGAAAAATATTGCTGCAGGTGTGTACGGCGCTGTCAGAATATGGAATCTATTAACTGGCGAATTTGTAGACTATCCAACTAAATTAAAAAATGAGACACCTATTTATGTAAGTTTTTCTCCTAACGGAAAAAATATTGCTACAGGAGTTTATGGAGCAATAAGAGTATGGAACATACAAACAGGGGAATTTAAAGATTATCCAACTAAATTGAAAAATGAAAAGCCTACGTTCGTAAAATTTTCACCAGACGGAAAATTAATTGCTACTGGAATATTTGGTGAAGTACGAATATGGAGAATTTCAAATTAATCGTTTTTCGTATCTGATATTCTTGATTTATTAATCTAAAAAAGAGTTTAGTAGATTACAAAAATTATTTATCTATGTAATTATTTGATAATCTGTAAAATAATTGCCATTTTATAGAGTAAGGCCTTGAGTTTCTGTTTATTCACAGATGATTAACAGTCTATTACGTGATTGGCTAATTCATATATACTCACAGGATTATAAGTCGAATTATATCAAAAAACGAGGGTGATTGTATCTATTTTCATCCTCGTTTGATACTTGTTAAAATTATTCAAACAATAAAAGTCATGAATACCAAAAAATCTGCTATTATTTCGTTACTGTGTTTTTTATCAATATGTCTCTTGTTTTCAAGTTGTGAAAACAATAAGGAAATACTCGATCTAAATGCAGAATCCTTAAAGCAAACCAGCTGGAGTGGCCAACTAATCGAATCATATAATGAGGGTGAGAATGTCCATTATTCAGATGTGGGATTTATTTTTTACACTACTGAAACCGGTCAGTTCGATTTAAAATATGAAACAGATTTGGAACCATCAATTACTAAATTTGATTATCATGTAGACGGGAAATTATTATTTATAAAAAAGAATATAACTTTAGGAGGATACTGGTTGCTTTTAGAAAAAAGTAACAACAGAATGATATTGGAACAAAGTTCAGGTGGAAAATACTCATACAAGGCTACACTAGTATTGGAAAGGAGACATTGATCCGTTCACTATTACATGTTAAGGTGTTAACATCACTTTATTGTTTTAAAATACTTTGTACAAAAAGAATAGGAAATTCGATTCTTATAATATACAAATTTCAAAAATACCTAAAAAATAGTTTTATGAATAAACTTAATACAATATTTTTCATCTTACTTATTGGAATATTCATTGCCGGATGTACTAACTTGGGAGATGAAATTGATTACGATGATGAAGTGTCTAACGCAATGGGTACACGAGCAGGTTTAGCGACAGTAATAACTTATCCAACCGTTTCAGAAATGGCATCTAACTATCAAGTAGTAGCGTCAATGGCGGCAGCTTGGAATTCAACAATAGACGCTGTAAGGCGAGGATATAGGCAAGAATACGGCTTTTTTATTTATTATGATTATATAAAAAACGAAATTAAGCCGGGCAGCATTGTCATGGGTGGCGCAATTACCGGATGCGCAGGCACAAATGCCAGTATAAACCTCGGAATACCAACCAGTAATTTGCAAGTATGTGGTTTTTTTCATACTCACACACCATTAAATAATTGTAGTCAGGGCGACAGTAGAGTCGTCGGGCCTTCTGGAACAGACACCAGAGCTTACAATGGTACACTACCTGGCCTACTTTATGATTTTGTTGGAACAAATGGTGTAATAATTGGAGGACATTCTCTAAGCGCTCCCAAAAAATTATATACCTTTGGGCCTAATAGAAAAGCATCAATCAATATCTAAGAGAAAACTTAAAATAGTATACTGAAAATTTCAGTTACAAAGTTAGTTTATGATATATTTTGAAGGAATATGAATTCCTACCAACCAAGATTTTATATGGAGGTAGAAGCAACACGAATAAGTATTATTTTTGATTAAGCGTAAAATCGTGGTGATTTGTATGAGATAAATACGTAAAAATAAAAATATAAACAGATGAAAACAAAAATTATTTTTGCATTGATGATTTTCTTTCTAATGGGAATGAATCTTCATGCGCAAACCAAGAAAATAAACATTAAAAATATGTGTGATGTTGAACGTAATCAATATCTAACAGATTTAGCAAAGGAGTTGACACTTACATTTGGGCCCGAATATTATCAGATAATAAAAGGGGCACCAAAAATATCTGAATTAAAGAAGTTTGAAACGGGCGAAGATACCAGAGTAGCTATAACAAAAAATGCAGGCAAAGAATATTATGAAATCACTTTACCCTATGATACAACGAATATAATACTTGATTGGGATTATGCTTCCAAAGTTCAAATTTGGAGTGACACAGGGAGCCCGATTGGAATAATTTTTGGTAACGGAATGGGATTAAACTTTTTATTTGACGACCTAAACACAATAAAAAAATCAAAGAAAATCGTGCCTTTGCAACAAGCTGATAATACAAGAGAATATGATTTAATCCCAAATGAGGAAGAGATTAAAGAATACAAGAAATACTTAGATAAAAAATAATCTTACCCCATTCTTCATAAAAAAACAATAAATATAAATAATGAGCTTTGGTGACTTATAATTGCCATAGCTCTTTTTATTTATTCCAAAACTCTAAAATATTTCGATATTCCCCCCTGTATTGTGTTATTTCCAATTGTTTGGCTGTTAATTATTTATTTTATCCAAAAAGTTAAACTCCCTGTACACCCCCTATATAGCTATTGCATAATATAAATACTTATCTTTTATTTGTGCTTGAGAAATCTACTAAGACACATAAAAGAAAAATTAATTCTATTGGGTAATCTCGATATTAAAAATAAGTTGCGGAATCAGAACCCGCTACAATTAAAAAGCCATCCCTTGCCAGGAAAGCGTAACAACTCTAATTGAGACCAATCAACCTAGAAGTTTAACTAAACTTACAAGAAAAGGCACTGCAAAGATAACAAAAACACGGTAAATTCAAGTGCCAACGAGTTTGGAATATGATTTTATCGGAAGTTACGCTCACACTTCCCTCTTTTGTGGAGAGAGTTAAGTAGTGGTCGTGGTGCAGTAATTTCCTACCGGAAATAGTGATCGGTAAGCTGTATGAAATAATGGACGCGGAATCGAAAAGCGAAATGAGTAGATTTAAAAAAAGCATACATAATATGAGAAAAATAAAATGTATAGATGATGAAGACATGTTAAAAAGGCTTGATGAACTTACTTTAACTGAATCATCTAAAGTAAAAGGAGGTAAGTCGGCCCCTGCTTCTGTTAGACCTTACCAAGAACCTCCAATAATGTATCAAGGATATTCGGTCGGCATTCCAATATAATTAAAATTCCATGATTAGGTTATTGATGTAGATAACCTAATCATTTTCAAATAAAAAGTGTAAATTTTATAATAAATGAGTAAGAAAGTTTTATTAAACTGCATGCCTCCTTCAATAGTTGGAATACCTTCTCCGGGATTAACGGTGATAAAATCCTTTTTAGAAAATAACGGATATGTTGTTGACATTATATATTGGAATTTAATATTTAATTCGATACAAAAAGATTTTTTTAATTTTAACGAAAAAATAGATGAAGATGAATCTATAAATATTCTCCCTTTTAATTCTTATATCGCTGCTAGAAATAATGACAATGCATTAATTGAAAAAATACTATCCAGAATCTTATATGAAAAACCTCAATTCCATATAAAAGGAAGAGTGTTTTTAAGAGATAGACTATTTGAGTTTGTTTCTAGAATAGAAAAAATATTCGATGAACAAATAGATCTCCTGAATATACAAGAATATGAATACATAGGTATTACATTTCAATTTTATCAATGGATTTCAGGTAATATTTTAGTTGAAAAGCTAAAAATGAAAAATAAAAAACTTAAAGTTATTATAGGAGGTTTCGGAACAAAGCAATCTGCATATGCTTTCTTAAAAAATTTTGAGATTTTTGATTTTGCTATATGGGGTGAAGGTGAATATCCTATATTGCAACTTCTTCATGAATTGGATTCTTTAGTTCCTGATTTTAAAAAAGTTCCTAATTTAATTTACCGAGAAAATGAAAGGTTAGAAATAAGCGAGGAACGAAATAAATATGTTAATTTAAACTCTTCATTTATTAATGATTTTTCAGACTATTTTAATCAAATACATAAATATACATTAGATGAAATTGTAAGAATTCCAGTTGAAACAGGTCGAGGTTGTCACTGGAACAAATGTCATTTTTGTTTTTTAAATTCGGGATATAAATTCAGGAATAAATCTTCTCAAACAATTATTAAAGAAATCGAGACCTATATTTTGTCATACAAAATTAACAAGTTTATATTTCTTGACAATGATACAATTGGAAATGATTATAGTTCATTCAATATATTTTTAGACGATCTTATATTGCTTAGGAGCAAATATCCCAGATTTGAAATATACATGGCCGAAATAGTGACTAAAGATATAGATTATGAAGTAATAAAAAAAATGAAACTAGCTAGTTTTAAAAGCCTGCAAATAGGATATGAATCTCCTAGTAATGAACTACTAAAAAAAATAGATAAAAAAAACACCTTTGCGAGTAATTTACTCTTTATAAAATGGTCAACACATTTTCAAATTAGGATTGCAGGATTAAATATTATTAGAAATCTTCTTGAGGAAACAACAGAAGATATAGAGGAAAGTATTAATAATCTTTTGTTCTTGCGTTTCTTTTTAAAAAGAAAATTATTAGAGCATAATCACTCAATGTTATCAATAAGGAGTTCGTCAAGATATTTTAGAGCCAAAAATAAATATAATATTTCAGAATGGAAAAAATCTTCCTATTATGATTTTCTTCCAGAAGGATTTGTAAATGAAGAAGACAGATTTCATATATTTGAATTTTTAAATTTATCTTATAATCCAGTTTGGGATATTTTTAAGAAAGTTGAATCTCATTATTTGGATTCTTATTATGAATACAAACTTATCAGGAACGATGACCTTATTATATATTCGGAGTTGTTAAATAATGAAAAAATAAACGAATTATCTTTTGATACAAATAATTCTATGCATTGGAATGTTTTGTGTATTTGCAACAAAAAAATTGCATCAATTGATGATATTTCCACATCTCTAAAAATGGACAGAAAAGATGCCGAAAATATATTGAGCTCTTTAAATAAAGAAGGACTGCTTTATTCCAGTAGTCGATATGAAGAAAATGTTACAATCATAAATACAGACTTTATATATTAATTGGGGTAAAAAAAATGGGAAAAGCGCAACTTGTAACCATAAAATTCTTTATTCTCTTGATCGGTTTTTGCATTTGTAGTTTACCGATTCATTCGCAAGAATCTAAAGTTGATTCTGTCAATTTCCCTATATTGCTTCGCCCTAACTTTCCCCTAAGTCTTCATGAACAAATGAGACAAAACTTGATCAAATCTTCAATGGAAACTAAAACATCTTTGCCTTTAAGTTTTCCATTACAATACGAAAAACCTAAATACGATATTCCAACGTATAATCTGAATATGGATAAAATTTCTCTTTCACATTATCCGATATCCTATTTGGGAGAAAATAGCGTATTATACATGTCTCATACGAATGATTTAATGCCCGGTATGGCAGCTGTTAACAATATTAACCTTGGGCTAAAAATACAGCCTACCGAAAATTGGTATATTGATATTAGTAATTCTGCTTATAAATATCGGGACTTTACCGGTATTTTTAACGATTATACCATTAATGCATCTTCATATATTTCTCTTTCTGATAATTTTGGAATAAATGTATATGGTAGTTATTCAACCCACACGTTGAACAACACAAATGCAGGCTCTATACCATATTCACCATTCGCGCCATATTCTTATTTCGGCGGAAGCGTTGAATTTAAAATAACAGAAAAATTTGGTATCGAAGCTGGAATGTTGAGACAATATAATGCATGGAAACGTAGATGGGAGAATGTATATTTTGCTGCTCCAAAATTTTATAAGTAATATCCAGTCGATGAAAATGAGACTATCCACTTTAATTCTTCTTCTTAGTTGTGTTGTGCCTTTATTTTCCCAACTATCGGGTATAGTAACCGATATTAATAATAATCCTATTGAGTTTGCTAATGTGGCTTTGTACGAATTGCCTGACTCCACAGAAGTAAAATATGGAGCGGTGACTGACAGCGCGGGCTTTTACCGTTTTTCGGAAGCAATTCCGGCGGGAAATTATCAACTCCGTGTGTCTTTTTTAGGATTTAGAACAGCTGTGGGCTATGTTTGGCTAAACGAGCAAAATAAAAATGAGAAGTATAATTTCACATTACAGCCCGATGAAACCATGTTGAACGAATTGGTAGTGGAAGGACAACGTCCAGCCATGAGGGTGGAAGCGGGAAAACTTACCTATCACATGCCGACATTATTGAAAGACAAACCTGTGACCAATGCCTATGATGCCTTGAAAGAAATACCCGGCGTTATGGAACAAAACGAACAAATAACCCTTCTCGGCACAAGTGGTATGACAATATTGCTAAACGGACAGAAAACGTCGATGACCTATACCCAACTTATGACACTTTTACGCAGTATTCCGTTATCGATGATAGAAGATGTAGAGATTATGTACAGTGCACCACCGCAATACAACATCCGTGGAGCAGCTATTAATGTGATTTTGAAACAACAAGGTGGCGAAGATAAACCAAGCATATGGCAGGGCGAAATTACGAGTGAATACCGCCTACGCACGTATGCAAGCGGAATCGGAAGTGCAAGCATGGTATATCAGGGTAAGAGCACAGTAGTTGATGCGTTGTATTCTTACGGAAACTACAAGACTTTCAATGCTGAAGAACTTAAGGCAGAGCACGTGTTAAACGGCACTATATACAACATACAACAACATAGCGAAGGGATCAACAAGTTTCAAAGCCACAACGCGCGGATGGCGCTCCAACACACGTTTAATAACAAAGATAAAGCGAGTATTTCTTACACGGGAATGTTTGATAAAACAGCTTCCACTAGAACGGCTTCCACTGATATTTCGGGATCGATAACTGATACTAAAACCGGTTCATCCGGCCCATCGTCTATGCATAACATCAAAGCCGATTATTCTGCGCTCTTCGGGTTAAACGTGGGAGCAGATTACACACTGTACGACGATGGATCTGATTATTTCCTCGAAAATGCTCTACAAATCTCTTCGGCGCAAGCTGAAAAACTCTCGTATCAATCAAAGCAGGAAGTACGTCGAATGATATTTTATGCCAATCAGTCGCATTCACTTAAAAATAACTGGAGCGTGAATTACGGGCTCAATTATTCGGGTGCGAATACGAAAAACCGTTCGGATGCCGTAAAAGACGGGTCGGAGTTCGAAGATGCCACTTTCGATACGCAGCAGAAGGAGCGTATATGGAACTTATTTAGCGGATTCTCCAAACAATTTTCCGAAAAACTATCTGTGCAGGCATCACTGGGTGCTGAATATTATCATGCCACAGAAACATCGGGCAATGCAAAAAGTACGCTATGGGACGATGTGGCTTGGTTTCCAACGCTCAACGCCAGTTACAACGCATCGCCTGAACATATTTTTCAACTCGCCGTATCTTCCGATAAAACCTATCCGTCTTACTGGAGTTTAAATCCCAATGTGTATTATTTTAGTTCATACGGAGTTACTTACGGAAATCCGCGCTTACGTCCGATGAGAAATTACAGTATGGGCTTAACTTATATTTATAAACAAAAATATGTCATTCGCCCATATGTAAACTACATTCCTGATTATTTTGTGCAATTACCTTACCAGTCAAGGGAAAAATTACAACAGGAATTTATGGAACAAAACTACACATTTCGTCAAAACATTGGTTTGTTAGGGGTTGTACCATTCAAGATTGGAAATCGTATTTCGTCGCGATTGGTAGCCAACGTAATGTATTGGCACGAAAAAGATGATGAGTTCTTTGATATTTCGTTCAACAGAAAAACTGTTTTGGGTATTTTTCAGATGAATCACGATATTACATTATCTGTCAAGCCCGACTTAAAAATGAATGTTTCGGGATATGTAACAACGCCTACTGGCATTCAAGGGATTTATGATTTAGGCGCTTCAGGTGATCTTTCTTCGGGAATTACGTGGACTTTTGATAAACAACGTGCAAGAATTATACTAAAGGCAGACGATATTCTTAATACCAGAACTCCTGTTGCCTCCATTGACTACAAAGGACAGAAAAGCTTATTGAATGCTTTCCGCGATACACGCACAGTTTCACTCTCATTTGTTTATCGCTTTGGAGGTTATAGAGAACGTGACCATAAAGATGTGGATACATCACGGTTTGGTACAAAATAGTATTGTGAACTAAAAAATAAATCTTCAATACAGCCCCCTATACTTTTATTATTTTAGATAATTGGGCATAAGATTATTATGAGGTATCAAAAGTTAAACTCCCTGTACATCCCCTATATAGCTATTGTATAATATAAATACTTATCTTTTATTTGTGCTTGAGAAGCGACAAAATATCAAGAAAGAAAAAATAATTCTATCGGATAATCCCGATATTAAGAACAAGTTGCGGAATCAGAACCCGCTACAAATAAAAAGCCCTCCCTTGCCAGGAAAGCGAAACACGTAAAATTGAAACGAAACAACCCTGATGTTTAACTAAACTTACAAGAAAAGGCACTGCAAAGATATTAAAAACACGGTAATTTCAAGCATCAACGGGTTTGGAAAAAGATATTGCCGGAAGCCACACTCCAATCTTTTATTGAAGAAAGAGAGGTGGTGGTGCAGCAATTTCCAACTGGAATTAAATACCGGTAAGCTGTATGAAACAAAGGAAGATTTATAAACCTAATAATATAGAAAATATGAAATCAAATAAATTAGAAGAAATTTTGGCTCCACATGATTCTTTATTGGAAGAGTTAAAATCAGAAGAATTATTATTATTAAAAGGTGGAACAGTTGCTGTTTCTACAGCAGGATGTACTTCAGGAGGTGGTTGTTCAAGCGGCTCAGGTTGTTCAAGCGGTGGTAAAAAGACAGAACCAATTGAAGTAACATTGGCATGGTAGGAAAAAGGGTCAACAGAGACAATCTCTGTTGACCTTATTTGAAAAAATATAATTAATTATATGAAGTATGAAGTGGTCAAGATTTAATTTACTCTTTATTGCAGCTGACAAAAATTATTTTTTGTTTAATAGTCGAACAAATTCTTTTCTTTCTTTAGACAGAAGTGTTTATGAATCAATGGAAAAAAAAGAAATTCAAGAACATAATATTGATTTTAATGATTTACCGGAAGAGATTCTTAAAGACTTAATTGAAAAAAAAATAATTGTTGAAGACTGGGAAGATGACAATTATATTTCTCAAATGAAATATTTGAAACTAAGGAAATCGTATACTGGCTCGACACTTAGTCTAGTAATAGCTCCTACTTTAGATTGTAATTTTAAATGTCCTTACTGTTATGAAAATAATCTTCCTTCACACAAAATGAAAGAAAGCATTCAAAATAAATTGATTAATTTTATTAATATGCACGTTTCTAGAGTGAAAGGATTAACTATATATTGGCATGGTGGAGAACCTTTATTAGCATATAAGACAATACAGTCTATTATTAATAAAATAGAAAGGGAATGTCAAATACCGATAATTGACCATAATATGGTCAGTAATGGTTATCTTCTTAACAAAGGAATGTGTTCTTTTTTCAAAGAGAAAAAATTGAAATATATTCAAATTACTGTGGACGGTACGGAGGAAACTCATAATAAAAATAGAATCCATAAAGCTGGGGTACCTACTTATGAAAAAATTATCAATAATATTGATATGATCTTGGAGGAAATTCCTGAATGTAATGTAGGTGTTAGAGTTAATATTCATAATGGAAATAAAGATGATTACGCAAATGTATATAAAAATTTATCTCATAGATGGCGGAATAAAAATTGTAAAGTTTATCCTGCGTTTGTTTTAGCACATGATGATAAGTGTGAGGTTTCATGTTTATCACCTCTCGAAAAAGCAAAATTTTATATTGATCTGAATAAAAAACATAGTATAGAAGTTGACTTTAGGCCTTGGATTCAGCTAGGTTCATGTAGTGCCATATATGAAAATCATTATGTGATTGATCCTTATGGTAATTTATATAAATGCTGGGCTGATATGGGGATGAAAGATAGGATAATTGGCAACTTGGATAATTCAATAAATAATTGGAAGTACGTTTCTGAGTATATGATAAATTCAGATAAATTCTCAGATCAAAAATGTATGAATTGTAGTATTTTTCCAATTTGCGATGGGGGTTGTAATAGATATCGTGTTAATAAGACTATCTTCAATACCGAATATAATGTTTGTCCAATTGATAAAATTGGATTAAAAGAGTATTTACAACTAATATATGATAATGAAAAAAATCATAAAATAAAACATGAATAAAAGGTCAATTATTACTTTTTCGTTTTTTTTGGTATTTTATGCCCTATTTTCACAAATAAAAGGTGTTATTGTTGATGAAGACGATAATCCCATCGAGTTTGTAACTGTTGCCGTTTATAGTTTACCTGACTCATTACTAATAACTGGTACTATAACAGACAGTTTAGGTCGTTATAGTATAAATATTAATAATGAGAATTTTGAAAATATATTTCTAACTATTTCAAAGATAGGTCTAGAAAGTGTTTATTTAAAACCTGTTAGTAACCAAATAATTAAATTGTATCAAAAAAATATTGATTTACAGGATGTTATTGTTACAGCCTATTTACCTTATATTACAAATAATAATGGAAATTTATTAGTAAATATTAATAATACATTTCTTAGTAATGCCATTAGTACCAATGAAATATTTAGTTATTTACCCGGTGTAGTTGTGAATACGAATGGTGATCTATCCATTTTTGATCGTGATAATTTAGTTGTTTATATTAATGACATAATTGTAAGATCCCAAGAACAAATTAAATCAATTCAACCGGCCGATATTGATAAAATTGAAATTATTCGTAATCCAGGTGCAGAATATAGTTCAAGTATTGATGCTGTAATTCGTATATGGACAAAAAGAAACTTAAGTTCAGAAAATTATATTCTCACTTTAACTAATAACTTATTATTAGGAAGAAAAATCTCAAATAACCATAACTTTAGTGTTTTACTTAATAAAGAAAAACTTTCAATTCTAGGCACTTATTACTTTAATAATTCAAATATTAAACAATTTGATTTAAGTGAAGCTTATAATTTTTTTGAATCTACTACTATAGAAAATGTAAGAGAACTAGTTGTTGAACATAAATTTAGAAACAATAATATTTTCCTAGCTTTAAATTACGAAATTGATAAAAGTCATTTGTTGGGTTTTCAATATACTAGTACTATATCCAATTGGAAAATGTATCCCAATGGTATGCAATATATATACATTGATGATAATTTAAATAAAATTGTGAATTTTGAAAATTATGAGAATCATAAACAAGAAATGCATAACTTTAATTTTAATTATATAAGAAGTTTTAATAAAGATCACAAATTCACTTTTATTACTGACTATGCTTTTCCTAATACCAAAATTATCAATTATATCAAAGAACATAATAATAATGATGAAAAATTAAAAATTCAAGAAAATTTATCCAATGCTTTTTATCAAATTTTCAGTTTAAATCCCGAACATAATTTTTCTAATAATAATATAAATTGGATAAATGGGATAAAATTCGCTTATATGTCATCATCGTCAAAGATAACTTATTTTCCATCTCTATCTGATCTTCAAGATGATTATAAAATTAATGAGAAGTTAGGTTCATTATATTCAAATTTAGGTTTAAAAATTAATAATTTATCAATAACTCTAGGTGTCAGAGGTGAAATGTTATTTCAAACTATGGTAAAGGACAATGCGAGTTTAGTTGATAATAGTAGTAAGAACATATTTCCATATATATCAGTCAGGAAATCATTGAAAAATAATCTTGAATTTTCAATGACTTATAGACAATTTATTAGTAGGCCTTCTTTCTCTGATCTTAATCCTACATATATATACCGAGATTCTTTAACTTATGTTGCGGGCAATCCTTTATTAAAGCCTATGAAAGCAAATTTATTTTCATTGAATATTTCTAAAAATAATTTCTTAGCATCTATTAGCTATCGTATTTACCACGATTCATTTATCTTAGAAGATAAAAGAGACGTGAACAATCCAAATATAATGATTAGTTCTTTAGGAAACTTATCAGAGAAAAATTCTCTATTATCAGTAAATTTAGGTTATAATTATAATTCTCCTCGTCTAAAATCTACTACTAATTTCAATGTAAATAAACCATATACTAAAGTTTATTTTAATTCTGACACTTTAACACTCTCCAAGCCAATTTTTAATATAAAAACAGTATTAAATTTTAATTTAACTGAAATGTCCACAATTTATTTTTCCTTTAATGTAACGAGTGCAGGGAATACAAAAAATATGAATTACGATTCATTTTCAAATCTTGAAATTGGGTTTAATCATTTTATGTTAAACAAAAAAATGCTTGTATCTCTTTACTGTTATGATATTTTTCACACCAATCAATCAAATCGATGGACTTCATATAATAATAACATAAAATATTCAATGAATTCAAATTCGGATTCTCGCAAATTGGCATTGTCAATAAGATTTAATTTGGGAAAAAATGAAAAAACAATTGAAAAAAAATCTTCAAATACAGAAAGTATAAATAGGCTTTAAAAATACATGATATTTCCCTTTTTTAAACAACCCGACTCCATGGACTGCGGCCCTGCCTGCCTCGCCATGATTTCCGAATATTACGGCAAGCGTTATACATTGGAGTATCTACGCGAAAACTGTTTTATCGGTCACGATGGTGTGTCGTTGCTGGGAATTAGCAAAGCGGCAGAAAAAATAGGTTTTCACACCATTGGCGGTAGAATTACATTCGATAAACTGACAGAAAAAGCCCCGCTACCCTGCATTGTGCACTGGAATCAAGAGCATTTTGTGGTGGTGTATAAGGCCTCCTCTAACTCCCCCAAAGGGGGAGGACTATTTTCCCCCTTCGGGAGGACTAAGGGGGACTTGATTTACGTTGCCGATCCCGGCAAAGGCCTTCTTACCTATAACCGCGAAGAATTCTGCAACCACTGGCTAAGTACACAAACAGGCGGCGAAGGAAAAGGTGTTGCCCTGTTGCTTGAACCTACTCAACTGTTTTATGATAGTGAAGGCGATCGCAAACCACAGGAAAACCGACTGAAATTTCTTTGGAAATACCTGCATAAATACAAACGGTTTTTCAATCAACTCATTCTGGGTTTATTTATTGGGAGTATCCTGCAACTTATCTTTCCGTTTCTCACGCAAGCCATTGTAGATACCGGAATACAAGGGAAAGACATTCACTTTATCTGGCTGGTACTTATTGCGCAAATGATGTTGCTTTTCAGCCGGACGGCCATCGATTTTATTCGACGTAAAATACTGTTGCACATCAGCACGCGTATCAACGTGTCGCTTATATCGGACTTTTTTATTAAACTGATGAAGCTGCCGATGAAGTTTTTCGATACCAAACTCACCGGCGATCTTCTGCAACGCATTGAAGACCACCGTCGCATCGAAAACTTCCTTACCAATCAAACCATCAACATTATATTTTCGGCATTTACGTTTATCATCTTTTCCATCGTTTTGTTTATCTACAATATTCCTATTTTTCTCGTCTTCCTCGTCGGCAGTATTTTGTACGGCGTGTGGATTTTGGTTTTTCTGAAGAAACGGCGCATGTTGGATTATAAAATGTTTGAGCAGCAAGGCATTAACCGCAACGTAGTTTATCAGCTTATCACGGGTATGCAGGAAATAAAACTGCAAGGCTGTGAACAGCGCAAACGTTGGGAGTGGGAAGATGTGCAGGCCGACCTTTTTGATGTGAATATGCAATCGCTCAACTTAAGGCAGAATCAGGAAGCGGGCGGCATTTTTATCAATGAAATGAAAAATATTCTGGTAACGGTGTTGGCAGCCACCGCGGTTATCAGTGGAAATCTAACGCTGGGTATGATGCTCTCCATCCAATACATTATCGGACAATTGAACAGTCCGGTTGAGCAAATTATGGGTTTTATCTACCAATGGCAGGATGTGAGCATTAGCCTCGACCGTATGAACGAAATCCATACACAACAAAACGAAGAGGATGCCGGACGAAACATTGCGGCATTACTCCATCAAAACACAGATGTACATATCCGTAACCTCTGTTTTAAATATGATGGTGCACGACTCGATTACGTGCTTAATAAAATCAACTTACACATTCCGCAAGACAAAGTTACCGCCATTGTGGGCGCGAGTGGAAGCGGAAAAACTACGCTTGTGAAATTGCTGCTCGGTTTTTATCCGCCCAACGAGGGCGAAATCCGTATCGGCAGCAAAAACATTAATGAGTTTAACCTCGCATGGTGGCGCAGCCAATGCGGTGCGGTTATGCAGGACGGTTATCTGTTTTCCGACAGTATCGCCCGAAATATTGCCATATCGGATGATGAAATAGATGTAAAAAAGTTGCGTTATGCAGCCCGGGTTGCCAATATTGCCGATTACGTAGAAGCGCTACCGTTGGGCTACAACACAAAAATAGGCCAAGATGGGCAGGGTGTAAGCCAGGGACAACGACAACGTATATTAATCGCTCGCGTAGTATATAAAAATCCGCCATTCATTTTTCTGGACGAAGCCACCAACGCGCTTGACGCCAATAATGAAAGGTCGATTGTGGAAAACCTAACGGAATTTTACAACGGTAAAACGGTTGTTGTAGTGGCACACCGCTTAAGCACGGTAAAAAATGCCGATCAAATTATAGTACTTGACGAAGGACAAATTGCAGAAGTAGGATCACATGAAGAATTGACCAGAAAACGGGGAAAGTATTATGAACTGGTAAAAAATCAGCTCGAATTAGGCAATTGATAATGGAACAAGAGAACAAACAAATTGAACTTCGAAGTGAAAAAGTTCGTAATATCATAGGTAAAGTACCTCCTTTCTTATTGCGAAACGGAATGGCTATGATAGGGTTAGCTTTTGCAGTGATGATTGGAGTAGCCACGTTTTTAACTTTTCGGCCATCTATTAATACAACTATTGATGCTAAATTACGTAATAGTAACGAAGTATTTTTTTCAAGTAAAATTCCACAAGATGTTCTTAAAAAAATAGATGACTATACGGCTGTTATTTCCAAAAACACACTCCCTGCTCCTTTCCCAAACCATTTTCAGATTAAATCCATATCCGACACAATTTATTTTTCAGGTAATCAGGCTTGGTACACAGCCACACTTCAGCCTACTGACACGTTATTTCAAAACCTAAAATTAACAGAAGATATAGTTATCCCTGCTAAGATAGAATTCAAAAAACAAAGTATATTGGAATGGATATTTCAATTATTTAAAATGAAGAAATGAGAAATGGTCTTTACTCTTCTTCCTTTGGAGCCTTTTAATCAAAATCATCAAGTATTTATTAACGAATCATTGTGTAGAGCATATTGTAAAAAATTCGGTATATCTTCCAAAAAAAGATTGTTTCTCTTTCTTGTTTCTCCGTTGAAACTATCAATAAACATTGATATAATTCAAAACAATTAATTTTTTAACATCATGAACAGAATTATCGAAACAGAAACATTTCAAAGAATGAATGTTGTTAAAACTCAAAATGAATTAATCACCACTTTTAAAGAAGTGACGGAATTAATTTTAAATTTAAATCAGTGTGTTGAAAATACTGTACTTAGAAGCAACATTTTATTTCGAACCCAAACAGAGTTGATGGTATGGATAGAATTATCCAAAAAAAAATCCATTAAGCGAAGAGAGAATATTTTATCTTCAGGAGCTTGTTTTTTTAATTGACAAACAAATAAAAATTATCGGTAAAAATTCACGAAATCTCGCGGTGGAAGATGCGGATGATACGAATTTCAAAACAATGTTAGAATGGTCGGGCTCGACCTTTGAATTTATTGAATTAAGCAAGGCTTTGTTTCTTTCGAAGTCATTTAATGAAGGAGAGTTAACTTTTAAGGATTTATTTGAAACTTTGTGTGATATTTTTAATGTTGAAATAACGTATCCACATGCAGCCTATACAAAAATGAGGGAAAGAGTCGATGATAGGACATTATTTCTTAGTAAACTAAAAGAGCTGGTAGAAGAAGACATGAACAATAAAGATTCAAATTAGAACTTCATGTTATTCATCTTTATAATTATAAAGGATATGGGGAAATTATGCACCCGTATCCTTTTGTTGATTATAGCTGTAAATAATTGTATTATAAATATATATTGTAGCATTCTAAGTGTATAATCCACTATTTTGAGAGAAATTATTTATTAAACTCAAAAATTATGGAACCAACTCTCACACAAGAAAGCATTTTAGTCTTAAAAACAAGCAAAACAAAACCCTCGGATTCGTATCCTCCATCGACAAGAGCGGCAAGGTACAAACCGTGGAACTCAAAAACGCCAACGGAGCTCAATTCTTGAAAATCACTTCCGGCGACATGTTCAAAAACTTCATGAGCAATTTTTTGGCCCAATACAACGACCCGGGCCACTTCGGCCTCCACAAGCTACTGTACTATAGATGAGAAAAATCGAAAAACGCTGTAAGAGACAATATCAATAAAACAAATCCTTACGGAATTTTTACCGAATACGAAATTTTCCTCACCGTATGATCGAAAAAGTCGGCCAATTGAAAAGTAATGGGATAGATATTATCGTAATCAACGGTTGTGGCTGCTTTCCGATATGCTTCCACAGCTTTTGTGCCGCCCTTTATGGTTTTTACTTGATTATCGTTGTCGAAATAAACATACGTAACGTTTGCCGATTCTATAAGCGCAGTTTCATCGGGTTGCAGTGTATACTCCCCGATAAATTTATTGATGGCAGCTTTCACTTTGCGCGAATCGGTAGCGCTTTCCACAACCAACAGGCCTACTTTTCCGTAACTTACTGAAGTTACATACGATGCTCCTTTGCTTTTATCGGCATCTTTCAGTTTTTCGAGAATAACCGAACCGTCGTCGGGTAAATCCATATCGAGCGAAAAAAGCGTTTGCCGAAAGCTGAATATCAACCCGTAATTTCCCTGCATTTCTTGCCGCGCGTAGGATTGTCCCGTTACCACTTCGTCTAACTTCACGCCGAAGTTTACCATCCCGATGGCGTGCAAAAGCCGGTAAGAGTAAAACTCCGTTGTTCCATTATCGCTCAAAGAAGAAAGTATTTGTTTCGGCTTGTGCGATGCGATGTATCGGGCAAATTCATTTTGATTGGCGAGCGAAGGAACGTATGTTTTGGCAACGCTTCCATTTATAATTGTTGAAGTTGAAACCGAAATCGGCTTGAATGTGTAACCGATGAATTGGGGAATATCAACACCATCACCAATGTTGCGGCTAAGCAGATTTCCTAAGAAAACCTTGTTTTTGATGTCAGGATTAACAAACATATAATCATTTTCCACGTCGCAGTATGTTAATGAACTATTAAAGCTAAATTTAGAAGCACGAAGAATGGGTATATGCGGGCTTCTTCCGATATCTTTCAACCCGATTTGCGAAATTTTCAACGTTTTCTGTACGCCTTCGGCAGCGAAAATGAGTTCGCCGTTGCGCCCGTCGAGGTGAAAGTTTTCGAAGAACGTGATAGAAAGCTTTGTGGATTTGTCACCCGAGAGCGGATGTACCTGCAACCATTCGGGAACGTCCTTCAACTCCCACTTACGGTTGGCAATCACTTCCACACTAAAGTCATGAACATTATTGCCTGCTACAATTTCGTCCATGCTGAGTTTTACAAACGCATCGGCTTCCAGCAGGCTAAGCTG
Source organism: Bacteroidota bacterium (assembly GCA_023424395.1). Classification (GTDB taxonomy): domain Bacteria; phylum Bacteroidota; class Bacteroidia; order Bacteroidales; family Dysgonomonadaceae; genus JAFADY01. Next base: position 66,474 of record JAFADY010000018.1, read on the forward strand.
CGTTATTTCCAGATTACGGCTGATGTGTCCGTTGGTAAAGACGAGTGTTGCCGAGCGTTGTTCAAACGTATCGTTTTCGTCCGCCTGAATTACAATTTCTTCTTTGGCCTGATCACTCGCGCGGGGAGTTACCTGCATCCAGTCCGGCACGCCCGTAATTGTCCATTCCGCTCCCGATGTTACAATTATTGTTTCAACGGCATCTTTATGATTGAGCGTGATGTTTTCTTTGTCTAATTTCAACAGGTTTTTTCCGATTTCATCGTCGCAACTCCAGAACAGGCTTACGCAATAAACGGCGATTGCCGATAATAAGAATGTGTTGTGTTTCATAATGTTTACCTATATCGATTGAAATGTGGTATTCCCACTTGCTTCAATCTGCATTTTTGTATGTATCCAAATTGAACTATGGAAAGCATTATTTATTATAAAATATCATTCAATATTAATCGCTTCGAAATAGACCTTCTCGAAATGATATTTTAACTCATTATTATCAAAAGCCTTAATATCAATATATCCGGTTGTTGTGTCGTATTCATCAGTTTTGTGTTGTCCGGTAATGGTATAGGAGCCGACAGTTTTATACTCGATCCAATCTTTATAATAAAATGAAGGAGTAACGTCTGGTTTTCCGATAAATTCCCTTAAGTTCACATTATTGGTTATATCCGCCTCATTAAACGGGTACACTCCATGTGGAAGTTCGTAAATGTTTTTTTCGGAATTAAGTGTAAACCGAAAACCGTTATCGGTATAAAATTCATGCCTGAATTTTTTTTGAGGTGTCTGCGGATTCTCTATAATGCTTCCACCTCTGTTGTACAATAATCGGGTATTTTCATTTACAAGTTTCAAGGAATTTGTTGTATAATTTCTGCATTCTATATCTTTAAGAGAAGGTATATCTATTTTTCCTTTTAAAAAGAAAGGTTCTCTGTTGGCCAGGGTATTGATATACAGGTTCCCTTCGAACTCGAAGTACAAAGAACCGGTTTTATCATCGAACTTGAAGTTATTTATCGTAAAATGTTTATAAGGATCGAAATAAGTAGATTCAAATATCCCTTCTTCTCCCAAATACGTTACTTTATCAATTGAGCCATAATCTTTCAAATAAAAATAAATCGAGAATCTTTCATTGTCTTGATTGCGATAGTTGACATGAAGGAATAAATTATTACAATTCTTGTTGCAAGTGCTTTGAGCATCAAATCGAAAATTGTATGTTTTTTCGCCTTTAATAATCTGAGCTGAACTGTCGCCTAAATCTTCGGGAGCGATTTTGTCGCTGCAACTTGCAAAAATTAGTGCAAGTAAAAACAGGTAAAGTACTTTTTTCATGAAAATAATATTTATGTTAAGTGAAACAAATGTGTCATATATTATTAAGATGAAAAAATGAGAAAAACGTTGCATGTAATAGTGTTAAAAAAGAGTAAATACAATGATTGTGATATTTTACACACAGGAGACGATATAGTTAAAAAGAATAATTAAAACTAAAGAATTTCAGAGTATGATCCTGTCACAATCTTCTGAAATGACAGACCCCTTCAAACAAGTTTCCAAATTTATTCTGAAATTAAGTGAAGAAATGTATGATCCGTTTATGTGGACATCCATCCTGGAAAGGACAAAGTTGGAGATTTCGATCATCAAGAACTTTGTCGCCAAAAAAAAATGATCTTATCGGTGTTTTTTATTTTGAAGAATTGAGCCGTCTGATTGATTCTCAAATTAAATTTATCCGGAAGATTGCAGTATCCAACCAAAATATATTTGAAAACAGGCATCCCCCTCCTGTATCGAAGTTAAAATGGACTGCCGGCATATTCGAATTCGTTGAACTCTCTAAAGCATTGCATTATACTTCCTGCTTCAATAACGGAGATATTGACTTTAACACATTTTTCGGAAATCTCAGCAAACTATTTTATTTTTCCGTTTCGCATCCGGAACAATAGTACAACAAAATGCAAGACAGGGTAGGTGACAGAACACTCTTCTTATCCAAGTTAAAAGTGAATCTGGAAAAAGACATGGATAAAAAAGATTCAAAATAAAAAGTAAAAAATCACATATGAACAGGAGTGAAGAACTAATAATGTAGTACAGCGCTCCGCATGGTTTTGACAATTCTTGTCAATCCCTGAATTTCTATGTCCTCACCTTTGATAAACACTATTAATCAAAAACATATTCAATAATTTAGCTCCGATTTATTAATTCTAAATAATTTGAATATGGAACAGAACCAAAAAAAAGAAGACATCCTGATCTTCGAAGAAAAGCAATCCGGTAAATTAAATGTAGTATCCGCCATCGACAAGAGCGGCAAGGTACAAACCGTAGAGCCTAAAAACGCTAACGGCGCTCAATTCTTGAAAATCACCTCCGGCGACATGCTCAAAAACTTTATGAGCAATTTTCTGACCCAGTACAACGACCCGGCCCGCTTCGGCCTCCACAGGCTGCTAAACGAGAAAGTAGAAGAATCGGTGGAAGCGCTGAAAACGATGCTCCAAAAACCCGACAACAAAGAAATTCTTTCCCAGTCGGAAGTTAAGTTCAGCGATTATGCACCGGCAAGGACTTTCACCCCCATCGACGAAAGCCGCATCGACTGGAGACAGTTCGAAACCATCGGCGTAAGCAGAGACCAGCTCGAAAAATCCGGCGAACTGCAAAACATGCTCGAATACCGCAAAACATCCACCCTTATTCCCATTTCCGTTCAGGCAGGCGAAAATAAGGTGTACACTGAAGCCCGCCTCGCTTTCCGCGAATCTCCCGAAGGCGGGGTTAATCTGGCCATTCACGCCATCCGCAGCGAACCCACGCTCGATTATCCTTTCATGGGACACCGTTTCACGGAAGAAGACAAGCATAACCTCCTTGCCCACGGAAATTTAGGCAGGATAGTTGAACTGTCCCCGTCGGAAAACAACACGTTTGCTGCCTTTGTATCGGTCGATCCGCTGACCAAAGAACTGATCGCCCTGCGTACCGACCGTATAAATATCCCCCAAAAGATCATGGGCGTAACCCTCACGGAAGAACAGCAAAACAACCTCTCTGCCGGCAAAGCCGTGTATGTGGAAAACATGCTGAGCAGAAACGGAAAAGAGTTTTCCGCCACGCTACAGGTCAATGCCGAGAAACGCTGCCTGGATTTCACTTTCGACAACACGCCCGCTTTTTCAGAAAGACAAACCCGGGTGCAGGACGGAGAAAAACGCATACCGAAAGAACTGTGCGGATTGCAATTAACCGATAAGCAGCACGAAGCTCTCACACAAGGACGAACCTTGTTTTTAAAAAACATGACCGACAAACAAGGGCAACCTTTCAACGCCTACGTAAAATACAGCGACGATGAAAACCGCCTGCGTTTTTACAAGTGGAATCCCGACAAATCGAAAGAGAAAACCGTTGCCGTTGCCGAAGAGAGCAAAACACAGGTTGCCGTTAATAACGAAGGGAAGACCAACGAAGCCACCAAAGACATCAAAGAGCCGCTCAAAAAAGGACAAACCGGGCCAGATGCCGCCCAAAAGGAAAAGCAGGAAGAAAAGAAAGAGCAGGAACAAACCAAAAAACGCGGCAGAAAAATGTAACGGCCTCAATTATCCACACTAAAATGTAAAAAAATGAATAACAAAACTATCATTCTTGCCGAGAAACCATCTGTGGCAAGAGACATCGCCCGCATTGTAGGCGCCCATAAAAAAGTAGAAGGCTATCTTTCCGGTAACGGATACGCCGTAACCTGGGCCATCGGACACCTTTGTACCCACGCCATGCCCGAAGTGTACGGTTATACACACTACAATGCCGATGATTTGCCGATAATACCCGATCCGTTTCAATTGACCGTCCGCCAAATCCGCGGAGACAAAGGGTATAAAGACGACCCTGGTGCCAAAAAACAGTTAGGAGTGATCAAAAAACTGTTTTCCCAATCCGGCAACATAGTTGTTGCCACCGATGCCGGTCGTGAAGGCGAACTTATCTTTCGCTTTATTTACGAGTATTTGGGCTGCACCAAACCCTTCAAGCGTTTATGGATAAGTTCGCTGACCGATAAAGCAATCCGCGAAGGGTTGGATAACCTGAAAAGCGGCAGCGAGTACGATTTGCTGTACCAATCGGGCAAAGCCCGCAGCGAAGCCGACTGGCTCGTGGGCATCAATGCCAGCCGCGCCCTGAGCATTGCTGCCGGAAGCGGCAGTTATTCCCTGGGCAGAGTGCAGACACCCACGTTGGCGATGATTTGCAGACGTGCCGATGAATACCGGAATTTCCGTTCCAAACCGTATTGGAAAATCGTCGTCGAAACGCAGAAAGACGGTGTAACGCTGAAAGCTGTCCACTCCAAACAATATCAGACTTTTGCCGCTGTCGTAGCTGCTTTTCGAACGGTGGAAGTCGGAGGAATGGTATGTGTGGAAAAAATCGAAAGCAAAATCGTAAAAGAAGAACCACCCCTGCTGTTCGACTTGACATCCTTGCAAAAAGAAGCCAACAAAAAACACGGCTTTTCAGCGGACGAAACCCTGCAAACGGCACAGAAGCTGTACGAAAACAAATTTATTACCTATCCCAGAACAGGCAGTTGCTATATATCCGATGACGTGTTTGATGAAATCGCCCACCTATTAAGTGTCTTAGAAGCTCATCCCCGGTTTGGAGAATACGCCCGCTCACTCCGTAGTAAAACGCTCAACAAACGATCCGTGAATGCGGTAAAAGTTACCGACCACCATGCTTTGTTGCCTATAGAGCAGATTCCGGAGGATATCGGCACAAAAGAAAACATCATTTACAATATGATAGTATCGCGGACACTGGAAGCTTTTTCCGAGGTTAGCCTAAAAGAACGCACACTGGCGTATTGTGTGATCGGAAACCTGGATGCTCTCATCACGGGAGATAAACTTATTCAACAAGGCTGGAAGTCGGTAGTAAATGAGAAAACGAGCGACGGTGACGAAGAATCTGTTACGGATAATTTGCCGCATTTGCAGGAAGGCGAGCATTTGCCCATAACGCTTCACAAAATCACCGAGCACCAAACCCAACCCAAACCGCTCTACACGGAAGCCTCACTGCTTTCAGCAATGGAGACGGCCGGTAAAGAAGTAGAAGACGAAGAAGCCCGTTCCGCGATGAAAGAGTGCGGACTGGGGACGCCCGCTACCCGTGCCTCTATAATAGAAACACTAATAACCAGAGGTTATATCGTAAGAGAAAAGAAAAGCCTGATACCCACGGACAAAGGACAGTCCGTTTATGCTGCCGTCAAAGACAAGCAGATAGCCGATGCCGCCATGACGGGCAACTGGGAAGCAACGCTGGCACAGATCGAAAACGGGAAACTCCATCCCGATACATTCAGGCAGAGCATACGCATTTATACCGGACAAATTACCCACGAACTGTTGAGCGAAAAAGCCACAGCCGCCATAAATCCGTTATACACCTGCCCGTTGTGTAAAAACACAACCGTACAGGTATATCCCAAAATAGCCAAATGCACGGCCGAAGATTGTGGTTTCAAACTGTTTCGTACGATTTGCGGAAAAACGCTTACCGAAAAAGAAATAGCGGAAACTCTCGAAAAAGGCATCAGCCCGCTGCTCAAAGGACTTTCGACAAAAACCGGAAAGACGTTCAACGCCCATTTGCGGCTGCAACCTGATGGCGCCACCAGCCTCCGGTTTGATTCGGACACTAAGAAAAAGAAGAAATAACGGCAAAAGTTATCTTGAAATAACCGAAAACCTCTATCTTTACCACCAAATTCCCTTTTATTTTTGTCATAAAGATGAAAGTTGGATTTTAGTGGTTGGGCGTTCGGAGGGATCCGGGCGCCCTTTTTCGTGTTACGACTCTCCCGACAACTATTTCGTTCACTCCCGGAAAAACGGCACACGCTTGCTCGGTCGCGCTCGTTTGTCAGAGCCGTCCTTCGGGCGACATCTTCCGGCACTTGGCTCCGCTCACATCACGAGCGCCTTATTTTCGGCCGTAAAGAGCGTACGTACCCTTGGGGGACACACGCCCGTACTTTCCGGCCATACGACCATATTCATTTGAAAAATCTCACAAAATGAAACGCAATATTCTATTTACGGACAATCGTGCCTGTCATCCTGCGCCGGCTCCATTATCCGTTGTAGCCCGCACCGCTGCGTTCCACGTCCGCCGTGCTGAGGCACAACCCATTCCGCCTTGCTCCGTCAACAAGCCCCATTGCCGCCGCAAAGCGCGTCCATCCCGTCCGTTTTCCGCACATCCTTCGGGAGCGGTTGCACGGCCGGGAGCCACGCTTTTTCTTTGCGACAGTTTTTAAAAGTTTTCACCCTTGTAGAGACGGTGTGCACACCGTTTCTACCAAAATCTTTCAACAATGAAACCAACATTCTCCTATTACAGACTGCTACTTGCATCCTACCTGCAAGACCATTTTCCCGAAAGATCGGAAGATGCGGCCTTTATCCATTCCCGTGCAGACCGGGCATCCGAAGCCTATTCCGATGCCGTCCGAAGCGGATTTGAACATTATCAGGCAGCGGAGATCGCCCATCACACCCTGTTTGAAGGACTCCACTTCTCACCACACGACACCCTCGTGGAAATCCTCTGGAACGAGTTCGTCGATATCGTTCCCCAATCCTACGCAACCACACTGGCCATACATCTTTTGCCGCTCGCGAAAACCGTATTCGACCGCTACCTGCTATCGGACGATTTTGCTTACCATGCGGAATATGACATGCTCTATACCGAACTCACCGGATTTATCCGCCAATTTGCAGAAGACTATGGCATACAATAAGAAAACCACCCTGGAAAACAACATCGAAGCCATCCGATTGGCTTTCGTGTTGGAAAAAGAGAACCGGAACGCCACGGACAACGAACGGGATACGCTGAGCCGCTACGCCGGATTCGGCGGTCTGAAATGCGTGCTGAATCCCGCAGCTACCTTAGCCGACCGCAGGTACTGGACGCAGAGCGACCTGCCCCTGTTCCCATTGGTGGCCGACCTGCACACCCTTATCCGTACGAATGCCCGGAACGAAGCACAGTATAAAATGTACTTCAACAGCATCAAATCTTCTGTCCTTACTGCCTTCTATACCCCCGAACCGGTGGTACAGGCCATTTCCGAAGCACTCACCGATGCAGGCGTTGCCGCTACACGCCTACTGGAACCCTCTGCCGGAATCGGAGCCTTTGTCAAAGCGTTTGAACGAAACAACACCGAAATAACCTGTTTCGAGAAAGATTTTCTGACCGGAAAGATACTGAAACAGCTTTATCCGTCCCACGACGTGAAGATTCAGCGTTTCGAAGAAATCAATCCTCATTTAGTAGGGCAATTCGATGTGATAACCTCCAATATCCCGTTCGGCGATACCCTGGTGTACGACAAGGGCTACCTGAAAAAAGACGCGCCCGAAATCCAACAACTCGCCACCCGAAAAGTCCACAACTACTTTTTCGTGAAAGGGCTGGACGTGTTGCGCGAAGGCGGCATACTTGCTTATATCACTTCACAGGGAGTGGCCGACAGCGCGGCCAACGAACCCGTCCGCCGCTACCTGATGGAAAACAGCCGGCTATTCTCCGCCATCCGCCTGCCCAACAACCTGTTTTCCGAAAACGCCGGGACGGATGTCGGCAGCGATCTGATCATACTGCAGAAACAAACCGGAAAAGGCATCGTCACCGACAACGAAAAACTGTTTGTCCAAACTCTTTCGGGCGATATCCCCTCGAACGCCCTCTTTACCGACATGACGCGCCATATTTATACCATGCGTGAACGCGGAACCGACCTGTACGGCAAACCCGCTTGGAAAACCAGGCACGATGGCGGCATTGAAGGAATGGCGTCCGATCTAAGGGAAACGCTGCAAGGGCAGTTTCTTCAATCGGAATTAAGCATGGATTACTTTCACGGTAAAATACCGGAAATAAATACTGCTGTTGTACGGGAAAACACGGAAAAAAACACGGAAAACACCGAACTTTTCGATGTTCCTCCCACCTATAACGAACTGAAAGCCCGCTATCCCGATGCCGTGGTACTGTTCAGAACCGGCGATTTTTACGAAACCTACCGCACCGATGCCGAAACAGCCTCTCACGTACTGGATATTCCCCTGATCCGCTCTGCGGGGAACGACGACGATACGAAAACCCGTTTTTCTTACCGTGCACTGGATGCACACCTTCCCAAGCTTATCCGTGCCGGTATCCGCGTAGCCATTGCCGACCAGCTGGAATTACCCGAACAAAATACGCAACCACAACAGGAGAACCCACAGCCCGTAGAGAAAACGAGTGCACCCGTTCAAGGCGAACTCTCGTTCGATGAGCCGGAAGCACCCATAAACAATGACGCACAACCTGAAGCAACCCTAAATCCACCCCGTCAACACGCACAAGTTAAACGCACTATTGAACATGTACCCGTCATCGGTTCCACTTCCCAACTCCCCCTTTCGGGGGGACTAAGAGGAGCTGAAATCATCCCCGACGGCGTTCCCGCTTTGACCCTTTACGACCTTTTCGGTTTCGAAGTCAATCCCCAAAAACCGCCCAAAAATACCGAAATGCGTCAGACGGTCTATTTCGATGAAGAGCACCGTCCCAACTACGAACGCCAACCGTTGGAGCACCATCCCAACCCTCCGTATTCGTTCGTGGACGACTGGCGCGAAGAACTCGCCCGCGACCGCAGCATCAGGAAAAGCCATTCAACCCAGACCCCCGAAGCGCCCGTACCCAAAACTATCAGGGCTTCCGTCCGTCCTTTTCCGGCTCCGCCAAAGGGACGCAGGAACATCAACCGCACCCCCGATGCCGCCATGCAGAGCCTGTTTGCCGAGTTGGACGAACCCGTCGTCAAACCCAGGCCCGGGAGACAAGCCCCACCGGAAACTCCCGCGAAAATCCCTTTTGATGCTACGCCCAAACCCTTTGTTTCCCCATTAACCGAACACCTGCGCGACGGCTCGCTCGTGCGTCAGGACGCCCGTATCGGCTACCTGTCCGGCATCGAAGCCGAAAAACCCATGTTCCACCCGCTGGATCTGTCCATCACCGAAATAGCCCGCATCAAGCAATACATCGACATCCGCGAGAGTTATCACCGACTGTACGATTACGAAGCCGCCAACAAGCAGGAAGAAACCGAAGAACGGCAGAAGCTCAACCGCCTGTACGACGGTTTTGTCGGCCGTTACGGTAACCTTAACACCAAGAAGAACATCGACATCATCAAGATGGATGCCGGCGGCACCGAAATCCTCTACCTCGAACGCTCCAAGGATGGGCAGTTCGTCAAGGCCGACATCTTCGACCATCCCGTATCGTTCAACCCCAACGAACTGTCGGAAGTCTCCACTCCCGGTGAAGCCTTGTCCGCTTCGCTCAACAAGTTCGGCTATGTGCATCTTTCCTACATGGCTTCCCTGTTGGAAGGCACGGAAGAGAGCGAATTGCTAGAAACCCTGCGCGGACAGATTTACTACAACCCCCTTTCAGGCAATTACGAAACCGCTGACAAGTTCATAGCCGGCAATGTCATCGAAAAGATCGAGCACCTCGAATCGTGGCAGACGCTCCATCCCGAAAGCAATACGCCCGAAGTGAAAGAAAGCCTTGCCGCCCTTAAAGATGCCGTCCCCGTACCCATCCCGTTTGCCGACCTCGATTTCAACCTGGGCGAACGGTGGATACCCGCCAAAGTCTATACCCAGTTTGCAAGCGACTTTTTCGGTACCGATGTAAATGTAAATTTTGCATCGTCTGCAGATGAATACAACGTCAAAGCCAACGGCTACAATGCCCTGATTTACGACAAATATGCCGTCAGGGGCCATTTCCGCACCTATACCGGCGTACATCTGCTCAAGCACGCCCTTCACAACACCGTTCCCGATATCACCAAACCCGTGGACAGCGTGAATGCCGAAGGAAGAACCGTTACCGTCAAAGTGCGGGACGGCGAAGCCATCCAGCTGGCCAACAGCAAAATCGAAGAGATACGGAGCGGTTTTACCGAGTGGCTGTGGAAACAGCCCCAACCATTCAAGGACAAGCTCACCGAGCGCTACAACCGCCTGTTCAACTGTTTCGTGAAGCCCCGCTACGACGGCAGCCACCAGTCCTTTCCCGGGCTGAAGCTGAAAAACCTCGATATCGAAGAACTCTACCAAAGCCAGAAAGATGCCGTATGGATGATCAAGCAGAACGGCGGCGCCATCTGCGACCACGAAGTGGGAGCGGGAAAAACCCTGATCATGTGCATTGCCGCCTACGAGATGAAACGTCTCGGACTGGCCAACAAACCGCTGATTACCGCCCTGAAAGCCAACGTTCATGAAATTGCCGAAACGTTTCAGAAAGCCTATCCCAATGCCCGCATCCTCTATCCCGGGAAAAACGAGTTTTCTCCCGACAAGCGCGTGCGCATTTTCAACGACATCAAGAACAACGACTGGGACTGTGTCATTTTAACGCATGAACAATTCGGTATGATTCCCCAGTCTCCCGAGATACAGCACGCCATCCTTCAAAAAGAACTCGATGCCGTGGAAGAAAACCTGGACGTAATGCGCTCACAGGGGCAGGAAGTGTCTTCCTATATGCTTCGCGGCGCAGAAAAGCGCAAGGAGAACCTCGATGCTAAATTATCGCTGCTGGCCGATGAGATACAGAGCCGCAAGGACGATGTGGCGGACTTCAAGCGGATTGGCATCGACCACCTGTTTGTGGACGAGAGCCACAAGTTCAAGAACCTGATGTACAACACCCGTCACAACCGCGTGGCGGGACTGGGCAACGCCGACGGCTCGCAGCGCGCGCTGAACATGCTCTTTGCCGTACGCACCATTCAGGAGCGCACCGGAAAAGATTTGGGCGCCACTTTCCTGTCGGGAACCACCATCACCAATTCGCTTACGGAACTCTACCTGCTGTTCAAGTACCTGCGTCCGCAGGCCATGGAGAAACAGGGCATCAACACCTTCGATGCCTGGGCAGCCATCTACGCCAAGAAAACCGCCGACTACGAGTTTTCCGTTACGAACGAGATCGTGCAGAAAGAGCGTTTCCGCTATTTTATCAAAGTACCCGAGCTGGCAGCCTTCTATTCCGAGATATGCGATTACCGCACGGCGGAAGATATCGGCATCGACCGCCCTGAGAAAAACGAGCGGCTCCACAACATCCCGCCCACGCCTCAGCAGGAAGATTTCATCACCCGTCTGGTGGAGTTTGCCAAAACGGGGAACGCCACGCTGTTGGGAAGGGAACCGTTATCGGAGCGCGAAGAAAAAGCCAAAATGCTTATCGCCACCGATTACGCAAGAAAAATGAGTTTGGACATGCGGATGATCAGCCCGAACTACGACGACCACATCGACAACAAAGCTTCGCACTGCGCCAAACTGCTGAACGATTACTACCAAAAACACGATGCACACCGGGGAACCCAGTTTGTGTTTTCCGATCTGGGAACCTACAAGCCCGGCGGGGAATGGAACGTCTATTCCGAGATCAAGCGCAAACTGGTGGAAGATTACCGCATTCCGGCACATGAAATCCGATTCATTCAGGAGTGCAAGAACTATAAAGCCAAAAAAACGATGTTCGAATCGATGAACAAAGGTGTGGTGCGCATCCTATTCGGCTCCACCGATATGCTGGGGACAGGCGTAAACGCCCAGCAACGGGCTGTTGCTGTCCACCACTTGGATTCGCCGTGGGTTCCTTCCGCCCTGGAACAGCGCAACGGGCGCGCCGTGCGCAAAGGCAACGAGATTGCCAAGCTGTATGGGGACAACAAAGTGGATGTGATTATCTATGCCGTGGAAAAATCGCTGGACAGCTACAAGTTCAACCTGTTGCACAACAAACAGCTTTTTATCAATCAACTCAAAAACAACAAGGTGGGAGTAAGAACCATTGACGAAGGCTCCATGGACGAGAAATCGGGCATGAACTTTTCGGAGTATGTGGCCATTCTTTCGGGCAACACCGATTTACTGGAGAAAGCCAAACTCGAAAAGAAGATAACCGCGCTGGAAAGCGAGCGCAAAAGCTTCGGCCGCGACCGGCAGGAATCGGAAAGCAAGCTGGCAAAGATCACCCGTTCCATCGAATACCACACCCAGACCGTAGCAGACATGAAAGAAGACTACCGGTTGTTCAGGGAGAAGGTACAGTACAGCGTTGATGGAGAAATGCTCAACCCCGTAAAGATCAAAGGAGCGGAAGACGGCGATGTCAAATCCATCGGTGCGAAGCTCAACGAATATGCCGAGCGGCTGCGTACCAAAGACGAGCATCTTCCCATCGGAGAGTTATACGGTTTTACGATAACGGCCAAATCGGAAGCCTCCATCAAAGACAACTTCGAGTTTATCGACAACCGTTTTTTCGTTTCTGGACAGTCGGGCATCAAGTACACCTACAACAACGGGCATATCGCCCAGGATCCGAAACTGGCTTCAATGAATTTTCTGAACGCGCTGGAGAAAATCCCCAAGGTATTGGAATCCCACGAACGGGAAATCAAACGCCTGTCGGTGGACATTCCGGTATTACAGAGCCTCGTGAAAGGCGAATGGCGCAAGGAAGACGAGTTAAAATCGCTCAAAGGCGAATTGTCGGAATTGGAACGGAAGATCGCGGTATCGTTAAAACCGGTGGATCAGCACGAGGAAAAACCGGAAGTGAAGCAGGAATCCCAAGCGGCAGTTGCCACGGCAACGCAAAAAGAATACAGGGGGATGCGGATGGGGTAAAGATTTCAGAGATATGAGTTTTAAGGCATATCCTCTATATACTCCGTGATGTCAAGTTTAATCAACTCCCACCCATTATTTTTCAGGCAGACGGGATCAATATCTTCATTTATTCAGGATATACCCATATTACAAAAACATAGTCATGTATACCGGAACAAAGTCAATTCCATTTTCTCTCTTATAATCCTTAGTATAAATCAGGTACTTATTCATTATACGATCTGAGAATTTGATACAGAACTCGTCTAATGATTTGTGCGCCTTATAACCAGATGATTTCACTTCGATGGGAGATATTTTATGGTTATCAGGAATAATAAAATCAATCTCATAATATTTTTTACCTTCCGCAAAGGGTATTGTATGATAGAATAAATTTTTACCTGTTGCTTTCAACATCTGAGCGATTACATTTTCATAGATGTATCCTAAATTGGTACTGAGTTTATCGTTAAGCAGCTTATCGTAGATTATATTTTCAGTATAATCTCTATCCTTAAACGCAAGCGTAACAAAAAGGCCTGTATCAGATGCATACATTTTAAAGTATTCTTCATTTTTTGTCAAAGCTAAACCGGCATTGGGATCATCAGAGTGGAAAGTAACATTAATTGTCATTGAATCTTCCATATCTTTAACGATGTTTATTACTCTTTCAGGCCTTTCATTAGTAACAGCGCTCCCCACTTGGTACCGCAAAGAGTTTTTACTGAGTTGAGCGGGAATCGCATCAAACATTGCTTTTGCTCTTCCGGAACCATCAATTTTCCCGAAATCCTCTTCATATAAAGCAATGATATCTCGTTTAACTAAGTCGACAGCGGAAAAGTTATTCGTTTTAATATATGCGGCAACAGCTTGTGGCATTCCCCCGATAAGCATATATAAACGGAAATCCCGCATAAGTTTACGATGAACGGCTTGACCTAACGAAAGTTTTTCCTCAAAAGCTGTGCGTAAGAGTGGAATAGTCTCTTTATCGCCAAGCGCCCATTTAAATTCTTCATAATCCATGGGGTACATATTTACTTTTGTCTCTTCACTTGGAATGATTATATTGTGACTCTTTGAGCGGACTGATATTAGTGAGCCTGTTTCAATATAATCATATCGATGGTCTTTTACCAAGTGCTTTATAGCTTGCCTTGCAAGTGGCTGCAATTGCACCTCGTCAAAAATGATAACAGATTTTCTTTCAATTAATTGTACTTGATAGATAAATTGTAACCTAAGGAACAAATAGTTTAAATCTGAGATATCATTGAATAAATCACTCACCTCCTTAGATACTTTCGAAAAATCTATCAGAATGTATGATTTATACTCATTACGGGCAAACTCCTCTGCAATTGTGGATTTTCCAATGCGTCGTGCTCCCTGAATCAATAAAGCAGTATCGCCATTACGTTCTGATTTCCATTTAAGCATGGTATCATACATTTTTCTCTTGAAATAGATCATATTCTCTTCCATAACACACTATTTTATTGGCAAAAATAGTCTTAAAAACAATTTCCACCAAATATTTTCAGCCAATTCGTCGTTTTCCACCAAATGTTTTCAGATATTATGTCATTATCCACTAAATGTTTGCTTTAAAAATAACTCCTTAATGATCCGAGGCGTATTTATGAGAATTTTCATATTATTTAGAGGTAATGGGGATTTCGATATTTTTTATAGTAATGCAAATACAGCTTTTTTTGAGTCAATTCAATTTGCTTTGTGTTTTGTGGTGCCGATATTCGGTAATACTGTTCCTAAATTCAAGCCGTTTCATCCCGATTTTTTGCCGAAGGTAAAGGTTGGCCCCGACACGTGCTAAGGTCAAGCCCTCCGGGTTTTTGAAAAAATCTCCACACCTTCACATTGTTGAACTAAACCTCCGGTAGCCCTTCCTCCCGTTGTATTTGTTACCTTTGCAAAGTTAATAAAACCTTTTAATAGACAAGATTATGACAACAAAAAAAAGACTCCCGAAGAATTAAGGGAGAACAAACTTGTAAACCGTGCCTGCCGTGAAGTGCCGGGTTTCACGGAGCAATTAGCCCGCTTCGAGCGCAATATTTCGGTGCTTGGTCGCAGCCGCAAGACATTCGAGAACTATTCCCGACATGTAGCCGCCCTTGCCCTGCATTACGGCTGCCTGCCCACCGAACTTGATCCGGAGCAGGTGCAGGATTATCTTTACCTTCTTCAAAAACAGCACAACACCCCTTCCCAAAGCTATTTTAAGCATACCGTTTACGGACTTCGTTTCTTACTCAAAAGCGAGGGGTTGGAATATGATTTCCTTCATCTGCCTTCCATATCCAAAGAAAAGAAAATCCCTGTGGTATTGAGCAAGCAGGAAGTTTGGCGTATGCTTTCGTCGGCTCCGCTTCTCAAACACCGTGTGCTTATCGGGTTGCTTTACGGTTGTGGTCTGCGTTGTATGGAAGTTCGTTCGGTTCGTCTTCGGGATTTGGATTTTGACCGGAAGGTTTTACACGTTGTTCAGGGCAAAGGAGGCAAGGACCGTTTGGTTCCGCTGTCAGAACATCTGATGCGCGGACTGACGAAATATATTTCAGCCGAAAAACCGTCCGATTATCTCTTTGGCGGACAACCCTCGGGGAGAGGCGGCGGCGATTTCGACAGCCGTTACAGCCAAAAAGGAGTTCAGTGGGCGGTAAAAGAGACTGCAAAGCGAGCCGGTATCCGCAAGGCAGTTTCTGTCCACACCCTAAGACATACTTTTGCCACGCACCTGCTCGAAGACGGGATGGATATCCTTACGCTTCAAAAGTTGCTCGGACATGCCACCATCGAAACCACGATGGAATACCTGCACATTGCCCAAGTGGAAAACCTGCAACCTTTCAGTCCGCTTGATACCCTGTTTGAGCAATGCGCCCCGAGGCGGAAGTAGCCGATGTGTTGCGGGCGTTGGGGAAAGACATTGACACCATCGGTTTAAATACGCACCAATTAAGGCATTTGTCGGCAATAAGAAAATGCCGTACCGCCGAATTGGGCGGACACGTGGATAAATGCGATGAGTGCGGCAGCATCCGCATCAGTTATAACTCGTGCCGCAACCGTCACTGCCCCAAGTGCCAGGGGCACAAGCGCGAAGAATGGATGCAGGCGCGTATTGGCGAGTTGCTCCCTGTTCCATATTTTCATGTGGTTTTTACGCTTCCCGATACTCTGAACGCCTTGGCAATGCAGCATCCCAAAACGGTTTTCGGATTACTGTTCGCTTCGGCTTGGGAAACTATGCAGGCGTTTTTCTCAAAACAGGGCGTTAAAGGCGGAATGATTTGCATCTTGCATACGTGGGGACAGAACCTGACACTTCATCCGCATCTGCACTGCATCGTTCCCGGCGGCGGTGTGGATAAGAACGGGCGTTGGAAAAACATCCGTAACGACAGCAAATACCTATTCCCCGTAAAAGGGTTGAGCAAAATGTTTAGGGCAAAATACGTGGAAAAGTTGCGTAAAGAGGACATTGCTTCTCACTCTTTTACTCAAACCCTTTTTGCCAAAGACTGGGTGGCGTATGCCAAACGTCCTTTTGGAAACACGCACAGCATCATTGAATATCTGGGCAGGTACACCCACAAGGTTGCCATCAGCAACCACCGGATAAAATCGGTGGACAGTGAAAACGTGACCTTTGAGTACAAAGATTACCGTAAAGAAGGCAAAGAAGGCGTGATGACACTGACACACAAGGAGTTTATCCGCCGTTTTGCCCTGCATATCCTGCCGAACGGTTTTGTGCGGATACGGCATTACGGTATTCTGAGCGGCACATGGAAACGGGAGCGTCTGCCAAAACTGCAACGACAGTTGGGTATAAAACTTCAATCGTCCAATCCTGAAAAAAGCACACACCTGCGCCGTTGTCCGCATTGTAAAACGGGAACGCTTGTTACGGTTATGACTTTTTGGGGGCGAGCACCGCCCGCTGAAAGTTTTCGCGGGTCTTTTTTCGTTTCCTGCTGAAATAGCGGGTAGGGGAACTTGTGCCAGTAAGTGAAGAAAACAGCCTATGGATAGCCGATTTAATCGCTAAAAATCATCAAAAAGAAAAAACAGTCCGAAAACTGCTGTGAATATCCTTCCCCCTTTCTTTCAATATCCCCATAAACATTGCAAAACTTCGACCGGTTCCGTTCAACATCGGTTTCATTGCTTGCCCTGCGGGCACAACGAAACCTTAGGTGTTGCGGGTAGTATTTTTCCTAAAAAACCTTGCACGCAGTCGATCCGTCAACCTTTGGCGGGTAAAGCAAAAAATCAGTATTCATCATTAAAATTATCGATTATGAAAACAACAGATTGCAACCGGCTTTACGAACAACACGTTTGTACCGAACACTATTATCGGTACATGTTAGGCTATCACCTTACCGACGGCACGTACGACGTGGCCGAACAGGAAAAATGCTTCTGGTTTTACGACGTGGTTATTTCCGCTCAAACATTTGCAAAAGTGCGGAAAGAAGATTTTCAGGTATGGTACCTGAAGCGCGTTAAGGAAAACGAGTTCGTAGTTTTCGGCACCAACGGCAATTATGTCGGAGACTTATCCGATTATCCGGGATTGACCGAAAAAAAGAACAACGAAAACATCCTGTATAAACAGAAAATCACCTATTCGGATTTTCGGCACGATGTTTACCGTGTGTTCCTCTCGACATATGATAAAATTCTTTATCTGCCGAGCGAACATTAGAAAAAATACCTCACGATGTACAGGTTAATCGTTATCCACGATCTATAGATGCCTATTATGGATACCTGCCGGTTTATTTTTCTCCGGCAAGGCCATTGTTGGCGTTTCTTCCTTTAACAAAAAATCTTGCTGGATCCTTTTTAAACACCGGAACACTTATTTTATTTTTTTTGCATATTTGCGAATAAAACGATGTACATCATTTTCCCGGAACCTCAGGCAATTACTTATTCTCACCGATCTCATTTTACGTTTCTTTGCCCATTGAATTACGGTACTGTAATGAACTTTGAATAACAGCGCCACTTCATCGGGACTCAGCAAATACTCATTGTCTAGTCTGTAAAATCTCTTTTCCATGTTTTGCGTCCTTGTTGTTAAGTTGTGCTTTTTCCTGAGATTCTTTTAAAAACCGCATGACTTCCGAATACGCAAATACGCGATTCCCACCCATTTTAAACGATTTCAGTTTTCCCTCATAATAGCGTTTGTAAACTGTTCGTTCCGTAACTCGAAGCAAAACAGACACCTCTTTAACGGACAAAAGTTTGTCAGGCTGTATTGTTTCGGTATGCGATTCATGAAGCAGTTTATCCAATTTTTGGTTGGCAGACTCCACACCGCAAGCGATGTTCTGCAAAATATCTCCAACGTTGTTTTTTTCTTGTGTCATAAATTTATGCCGATTATGTAATAATTGTTGTTCGAAGGATCTTTGGTAACGATATCTTTTTCTTTCATGTAGCGGATATAGTTTTTTGCCGTTCGCCCGCTTACTGTCATCATATCTTCAATCTCTTTGGAAAGATCATTGTAGGTCAAAAAACGTTTGTGTTTGAAAATTTCTTTGGCAATGGAAAGCAGTTCGTTTTCTTTGCGTTTTTCTTTGGCTTCTTTGGGCTTCTCACCCCGGAAACGATGCATTTTGGACGACTTATCCCATGAGAATTGCAAAATTGGCACGTCAAGCGGGCTGCCGTCGCGCACTTTCAGTGCTTTGACAACCGAAACGGCGGGATCATCGTCCTGTTCGATGGAAAGAATACCCGCCGACTTCCGCTGCATTTCCGAACCGATATGCCCCCGGAGTTTAATGCCGTTCGGCACGAAATGCAACACACCAATGATACATGTTTGATAAATCGCCGCCAGGCGATACAGTTCATCCACCAGTGCAATGCTTTCTGTTTCATCGTTTGCGGAACGGATCAAATCGGCAATGCCGTCGATGACTACCAGTTGAATGCCGCCGAAACGGTGATAAAACAAATCCATGCTGTTTCGAATGGACAGCAGCCGTTCTTTGCGCGACATGGTTGCCAGATAGAATGCCTTGAAATTGTCGGGCATTTCACCCTGCGAGGCTCTGCGTAACGTATTCGACACATTTTTGAACAGTTGTGCTTCCGACTGTTCCGTATCATACAGAATTACAGCTTTATTGTTTTCGTTTCGGGCAACATCCATTCCCAACGTGTCGATTTCCTTATCTTCCCGGCGCATCGTTCCGGCAATCAATGCAGAGACAAAATTGCTTTTACCCGTTCCTTCACCTCCCGTAATGCAAAGCAGGTTTCCGACGGTTCCCAGCGGTACGCCGTTCACCGAAACAATGTTTTCTGGAATTGGCGGGGGATTCTGAAAATCAATTTCGCACGATTTCATCATCAAGACCGTTTCCTGATAGACCGTTTCAATCAACCGGAGCAAGAGCTGTTTCAGTTCTTTTCTCCCGTTTCCCATGCGAAAAAAATCGGATATGTCTTTTTCCTGTTTCTCGCCCGAAAGCGGTAATTCCAACCGCAATACCGAATAACCCGAAAGTTTCTCCTGTGCTTTTTTGGATGCTTCCACACCGGTTTTATCCATATCGTACAACAAAACAATATGCTTGAACCTGCGCGTTAACGATTCGATGATATCTTCCGGGATATGTGATGTTTCGCTGTTGAAGCAAATAGCATGAAACCCGTGGGCATAAAGCGACATGACATCTTTTTCGCCGCCAGTGATGAACAAAATATCCCCTTTGTGGGGAATTTGTTCCAGTCCGAAACAATATGAAGCATCGGAGTCGGCACTTTGTAAAAAACGCAATGTGGAAAAAGGACGATAAATTTTGATGTGATTTTGGAATAAGTAAGCGAACATGGGTTCGTTCGGATTACTTTTTATTTCATACTTGTTTTCCTGACGGTTTATACCCGAACAAAACTTTACTGAAACCACATGAAAAAACTCCAATATCTTCAACTTTATGCCGTATTGTTGCCAGAATTTTATTTCGTCCAGTGAATAAGGCTGTTCCTGAATGTCAAGCGATGTTTTTGAGTTTTCTGTATCTACATTTGGTATATTATTTTGCTTTTTCATTTTTGGATAAACAGTTGAATTTTCGGTAAATAATCCGAGATGCATATCACGGTCGATGATTTTTAGGATTTGAATAAAATCGCTGCTTCGGTGGCAATCCAATTGAAACATTGTGCCGACTAAGGCAAAGCAGTCCCCGGAATAAGCATCATTTCCAAAATCCTTTATTTTATAAATACTGGTGTGTTTATCTTTATACACGTTGCAGGAAGCCCGTTTGTCGTCATACAGCGGATTTCTGAAATTTTTCCCGACTGTCCAGTTGGTTTTCAGATAATGCCTGAAAACGTCCAATCCCTGATTTGTCCGAAGAAGTATCGAGTGTTTAATGTCCATTTCTTTTTCTGTGGTGGAATATCAGATCGTTGAGTTGTTCTTTGGTGCTTTTTATGATTCTCCGATGCATCAAATCGCGGATGTCGCTGATGAGATAGTATGCCCGGCCACGCTTCCCACCCCGAAGAATAGTGTAATTTATCAGTCTTTCGGTACGCAATCGTTGTAAAGTACGATTGCTGATGTTCAAGTAGCGCATCACTTCGTTGCTGTCCACATAGTCATCGTAGTTGTCGTACTCTTGTTTTTCAATTGATTCGGCAATATACCGTTCAATCCTGTCTAACCGGTCGAAAATTTCCTGAACGATATTGATTTCTTTCATTGTTTTTTTGATTGTAAAGAAAGAAAGTGTGCAGCACATCTTTTGGTTAGTAACTAGTTAGTAACTAAAGAAAATTAACATAAGATAACCATATTGACATAAATTAAGATGGAGCTATCGAAAAAACAGATTGGATATCTCAATACGAAAAATGGCGACAGAACCACATTTAAAATCAAAAAATAACTGTTTTGCGGTTTTTGAGTAAAATAAAAGTTTATGGAAAAATATATTTACAGCCTTTCAATAGTTGTTTTACGTTCAGGTTAAAAATCGGCTGACAAACTTCGGTAAAATCGCGGAAATATTGAAGAAGGATAAAAACCACAAACGAATTTGAAATTTTATGCCTGTATTTATATATAGATCTAGCTATAGATCTCATGAAATTAAATAATTTCTTTTTGTTATTATTAGCTGCTTAATGCAAAATGCAAGTTCTATATATAAATAGACTTGCATTTTGCATTAGGCTAAAAAATTGTTGCTAAATGATTTGTATATTATAAAAATTATATGTAGTTTCGAACCCTCGAATAGGGACCGCACATGCTATGCCAAAAGTGTTAAAATGGCTTACTGTTTTAACAACCCAATTCGTAACCTATTGGTTTTATAGGTATATAAAAAATTGAAAATAAGACTGATACGGACTAGGTTCATTCCCCGTCCATACCGCTAAAAATCAAGTCAATACAACGCAAACCCTGAAAGCTAAGTGCTTTCAGGGTTTTTTCATTTTACTCTTCTACCAAATAATGCGGTTTTAAGCATCCTAACCGTGGGGTTATCAGTGGGGGGATTTTATTCCTCCAAAAATCCCCCACTAAATGTGTTTTATTTCTCTATTTTTCAGCTAAAGTTTTACAGCTCCATATTACGCGATATGAAAGCGGTGGAAGAAACGCTCAAGAAAATCGGCTAATTGCATATCAAATTTTTCATAAATGGTGCCAGGAAAAGCTACGATGCTAACCATATCGTCGCGAAGTGTGAGTTTTCAATTCCATAAGTGGTTCAATTTTTCCAAACAGAGAGACTAATTTTTTTAAATTAACGTGAGTTCGGCCTAAGCGGCTCTCCATCTTTCTATATCTATAATGTCTGTATTCGTATTAATCGAGGGCTTTTTCGGAAAGAATGAATATGCTGCCAAGGCTGCCAAAATGTTGATTACAAA
>JAFADY010000012.1 GCA_023424395.1 Bacteroidota bacterium
GCCTTTGGCATTAGGGTCTGCTGCATAAGGTGTGGCGTAGAGATTGATGAGATTGAAGTAGGCAAACCCTCTCATCGTCTTGCTTTGACCGAAATAGAGCTTTTGGTCATTGTCGGCATCTGCTTTGAGCGTTTCATCGCTACCCATAATGTCGAAGATACTGTTTGCTGCGAAGACGAGTTTGTAGTAGTAGCGCCAGTTGGCATAAGCGTAGGCATTTTGGTCTCTCTTGGTACCCGTGAGGTCCGCAGCAGACTCAAAGTGACCATAGCTTGCGGCAGTCATCACCATATCGCCACTCATCAGGTCGGTCTGGATGTCGACACTCTTCTGTCCGAAGTCCGAGTGAGTGCTGATGCCACCTGCCTCGTAAGCGAATGTCGTGCTTACAAGTCCGGAAGTATATCCTCTGATGATATTGGGGTTCCAAAGCTGTGCCTCATTGAGCTGAGGGATGGTGTAAAGTCCGGACGGCTCCTTTTCCAGAAAGGATTTTGAGCACCCGCTTGCCCCAAGTGTCAGAAGCGTGGCTCCGGAAAGTATATATAGTAGCTTTTTATTCATGACTTATTGTAGAATCGCTAAAGATGTGAGGTTAGAAACTCATATTGATACCAAACACTACATTGGCACTCGGGATGTAACGATAATCGGTACGCACCTGGACGGTGTTATTGTCATTGCCACCGGAGATGGAAGTACCGGAGTAGAAGCCGGGGCGAGCGGTGAGGATAAAGAGGTTGTCGCCGGAAACAAAGACACTCATTTTGCGCATCTTGATCTTTTCCATCCAAGAACTCGGGAGGTCGTAGGACAGTCTCACGTTGCTGAGGGTAAGGAAGGATCTGCTCGTCAGGAAGCGTGTGGATGCGGAGTTGGAGAAGGAGTAGGAAGTAAGACCACCTGCGAGTGCGGGGACATCCGTGTCCTTATTCGTCGGGGTCCAAGCTCTGCGCATATCCGTGTGCCAGTTGTAGCTTCCCACTTTTCCGGAGTGCATCATATTTCGGTAGATGCCATCCATAGCCCAGCCTCCGATGCCGTAGGCAAACGAAGACGAAAGCGTGATGTCGCGGAACCTGAGATCGAAGCCGAATCCGCCGGTCAAATCGGGGAGAGCCGACTTGCCCACGAAGTCGGATACGGCGTTGCTGGAGTCAGAGACGGTCACCTCATCGTAGCCCTCCAAAGTGTTGCCTTTGGCCAGGTGATCCTGCATATCGGTGATGTAGGAGTAAATGGGTGTGCCATCTTCCTGCTTCCCGGTCTGTTTGCGGTAAGCCTTATATTGAGCCTGACCGTTCTCGGGGTTGACACCCATCCAGGTGAGGGTGTAATGGTCGTAGATAGAGTGATCCTTCATCCATCCGTAAGCACCGCGATTCTCGTACAACTTCGGTTCTGTTGATCCTTCAAGTGTAGGCATCTGGGTGATCTTATTGGCGTAATGTGACATATTCAGACGGATGTTGAAGTCCCAGTCTTTGGTCTTCACCGCGTTGTAGCTGAGGTCGAGTTCGATACCGGTATTGAGGAGTTTGCCATCGTTTCTCGGATAGTACGCATAGCCGAGAGAGGGTGCCACCTGCTTCTTGAAGAGCATATCGGAAGTCTCCTTGTAAAACCATTCTACGGCGATGTTGAGACGGTCAAATAAGCGGGATTCGAGACCGACGTTCCAGGAGGACGACTTTTCCCAGGTCAGTGACGGGTTGCCTTTGGAATAGAAGCTAAAGGACGGCTTGTCCCCAAGGTTGCTTACGTTGTAGAAGTCGCGATCCAAGAAATAGTTGGGGATCTCGGAGCCATAACCGAGGCTGATGGACTGGTTGCCGATAAGACCCCAGCTGGCTTTCAACTTGAGCTCGTTGACCCACTTGGCAGACTTCATAAAGTCTTCTGCAGAGATGAGCCAGGCACCGCCCACGGAACCGAATGTACCCCATCTCTTGTCCGGAGCGAAGCGGGAAGAGCCGTCGGCACGGAGAGAGCCGTTGATGAAGTACTTGCCGTCGTAGTCGTATTGGAGCTGACCGAAGTAGCTTTCGAGTGCATAACCGTAGGAGTACGAGGAGATCTCCCCCATCACTACGAAGTTATCCATTTCGAGCTGCTTGGCGAGTACGGCAGTATGCTTGTAGTCGAAGTTGTAGCCGTAGTTTTCGTTGTAGGACTCGTGTGCCACGAACGCATCGAAGTTGTGATCCCCGAAGCTCTTCTTCCAAGAGAGAATCTGGTTCAGCGTGAGGGCGTAGTAGTCTTCGCTATAGCGATAGAGGCGACCGATGTCTTTTGCATCGCCGTAGAGCGGGTTTGTGAGGCTATTAGTGAGGATCCTATTGTACTGGTAGCCGGCGTTCACGGTGAGCTTGAAGTCGTTGAGAAAACGCCACTCGGCAGAGGTGTTGGCGATGACATTGTGATTGACATCCGTATAAGCGTCCAAGTCCATGGAGCCGACGGGATTTATACCGCCACCTTGTCCGCGGCTGCCGCCTTCAAACTGACCATAGTCGTAAAGATACCGTCCGGGGACGCGGGAGTCGGGGATCAGGTTGCCTTTTTCATCGTGCAGGAAGACCGGATAAATGGCAGGCATTGCATTGGCAAAATTGAAGCCGTTGTTCATATTGTCTGTCTGCCCGGAGCCGTTCATCTGAGAGCGGGAGTATGCCAAGTTTGAGGTAAGCTTGAGGTTGTCGGAGATGATGTAGGTCAAATTATTGCGGACATTGAATCTCTGGAAATCCGATCCGATCAGGTACCCTTGTTCTTTCAGGAATCCGAGAGAAGTGAAGACATTCAGACGGGAAGTGCCGGCGGTTACCTGCAAGTCGCCTTCCACTCTCTGACCGGTGCGGAACGTCTCGTCTACCCAGCTTTCCGGAGTGTAGATTCTCTTGGCGTTGGGGTTGAACTTTCCGGTTTTGGGGTCAATAAGCTGTTGTCCGTCCGGTACGGTCCAAATGTTATAGCCGGGATAGATGCCGACCTCTGAGAAAAGCATATCGTTGATGGTCGCGTTCTCAAAGCCCTTTTGTCTCGGTCCTTTGAATAGGTCATACCTATTGGACAGGGACTGATAAGCAAGCTCCATATATTCTTCCGGAGAGCGAATCCCGTCATGCATCGGGAAAAGGCGCTCGGTGATCCCGTATTTGAGGTTCAAGTCTACTTGCGTTTTACCATCTTTGCCCTTCTGGGTGGTGATAAGCACGACCCCGTTGGCCGCCCGGGAGCCATAAAGAGCTGTGGCGGATGCGTCTTTCAAGATGCTGATACTCTCGATGTCGTTGGGGTTGATGCCGCTCATAGAGCCACCGTACGGGATCCCGTCCACCACGTAGAGGGGAGAGGTATGGGAGTTCACGGAGCCGATACCGCGGATGACGATGTCGGCGCTGGATCCCGGTTGACCCGTCCTGTTGACGACCTGTATGCCGGGCGCTTCGCCCTCGAGTGCTTTCGTGATATTGGAGACACTCTTCTGAGACAGCTTTTCTCCACTGACTACGGTCGCAGATCCGGTAAAGGATTCTTTCTTTGCGGTGCCGTAGGCGACGACCATGACTTCGTCGAGGAGTTTATTGTCTGGGACGAGGCGGACGGTCACGGTGGGAGCGGCTTTGACTTCTTGGTCTTTGTAGCCCACGTAGGTGATGAGGATGGTTTCGCCGGATTTGGCTTGGAGCGTGA
>JAFADY010000015.1 GCA_023424395.1 Bacteroidota bacterium
GCTGATACATATTGTTCTGCGGATCCTCAAGTATCTGACGAATGGTTGCACGCTGCGAATAAAAGCTGTCCGGACCGTCACCGGCCAGCTTGTCCACCCATGTCATCAGCTTCAGAGCATTTTCTTCCGGGTTTTTCTCCAGATAGTTGAAAGCGGTACGCAAGGTTGTCTTTTTCAGTTGATTCGTTAATGACATCTTAATTCCTCCTTATGTATAAGCGAGGAGAGCAAAGCTCCCCGCAATCGATGGGTTCTTTTCCTGATTCCATCACACAGTCTTTCCTGATTCCATAGAATGCGCCTCTTTTTTCCCCTCCTTTCCATTTCCTGCTTTTACCTTATTGATAATCTCATTCTAATGCAGATTTTTCATATTTCATATAGACAAAAAGCGGTCCCATGCCTAAAATTCAGGCATAGAACCGCTTTTGTCCGAAAATCATCACCCTTTTATTTCACATTTAGCAATCATACGCTCCACTTCCCCCTGCTTCAGCTCGCACATGCGATGAAAGCGAGAAACAATATCATCCTGCATTCCGCTGTCCAACCAGGCGTAAATGAAGCCGAAGCATAAGCACATTGTATAATCAATAATCAAGCGGCGATCATCCGGAGATACGGACCGCCCGTGAAAAATTCTGTCGATGTAGGTCGTAACGACATGATTGCACACGCGCCACTGATACTGTTCATAGACATCGCGATTGGCGGATTGAAAAATATGGAGAACCGCTTTGCGGTTTTGCTGTATAAACTCTATGGCGGTAGTCAAACACTCTTCAATCGATTCCATAGATGGATGCTCTCGGATAATGCGTTCTGCCTCTTCATCGATCACAGATTCCAACAGCTGCGGAATATCCTGATAATAATAATAAAATGTGTTACGGTTCACATTGCAATCCTCTACGATATCGCGAACGGTGATCCGGCTCAGAGGCTTTTCGTTGAGCAATTGAATGAAAGAATCTCGAATTGCTTTTTTGGTGAAATTCGCCAATCGTTACACCTCCTTATTGCACAGCGTGACGATATCCGCGATGTCACAATGAAGAGCAACACAAATTTTGACGATGGTATCCAGATGCACCGGCTGATCCCTCCCCATTTTTGCAATAACGGAAGAGCTCAGGTGTGTCATGTTCTGCAGATCCTTTTTTTTCAGTTTACGATCAATCAACAGTTTCCAAAGACCGTTATAAGAAAGGCTATGCATTCCTTGGTATCCTTTCCCCGCAATTTTCTTTTACAACATATGAATATTAGCATTTTATCTTCTCATTCGCAATAAAAGTTGCACGAAAACGCATTTTTATGGAAAATTGCACCTCCCTGCCATCACAGTTCACCGCTCATGAAGACAGCTCCGCGTCACAGAGATGTTACGAATCTGCCGGCGGAACCTCAAAAGTATGAAAAAACCCTCGGAAGTTTTATCTTTCCGAGGGCTTTTGCTTTTTGATGAGAAATCCGACCGATTAACGCTTGCTGAATTGCGGGCTCTTACGAGCTTTCTTAAGGCCGTACTTTTTACGCTCCTTCTTACGTGCATCACGAGTCAGGAATCCTGCGCTCTTCAGCGTTGCACGAAGACCGGGATCATATTCCAGAAGTGCACGGGCAACTCCCATGCGCACTGCTCCCGCCTGTCCCGAAAATCCGCCGCCCTTGACGTTTACAAATACATCAAAAGCTCCGAGATTGCCGGTCAGCTTCAGCGGTTCCACTACGATATCACGCAATGTCTGATAGTCAAAATATTCATTCAGCTCGTGACCGTTCACGAGAATACTGCCCTTGCCCGTTAGGAGGCGAACACGGGCAACAGCGGTCTTACGACGACCTGTTCCACGATATTGATTGTCCATTCTATCCTCCTGTTAAAAGACCAGCGTTTCGGGCATCTGCGCCTGATGCTTGTGCTCAGGACCGGCATATACCTTCAGCTTGCGATACATCTGATGACCCAAGGAATTGTGGGGAAGCATGCCCTTGACAGCTTTTTCCAAAGCGCACTCAGGATGCTTTTCCATCATCTCCGCATAAGAAACCTGGCGAAGTCCGCCGGGATATCCTGTGTGATGGGTATAGATTTTTTTCTGCTCCTTGCCGTTCGTGAGACGGATCTTGTCCGCATTGATCACGACTACATAGTCACCCGTATCAACGTTCGGCGTGAAAATGGGCTTGTTTTTGCCGCGAAGTACAGCTGCAATGTTTGCTGCGAGACGACCCAGAACCTGATCAGTCGCATCGACAACATACCATTTGCGCTCAACCTCCAACGGCTTTGCCAAAGTGGTTTTCATCGTTGTCTCCTTTTCTCTTACTGCCCTGCAAATTTAGACTCCGCACTGTCAGGGAGGCGGTTTTTGTTCATTCGATAATTTGTGTTTCGCACATCGACGCTGCGAATTCAAACCCGAAGAGTACAAAAGGGCATACGACTCGCCCAAAGGTACTTGAATAAAATACCAAATTTTCATGGACTTGTCAAAGGAAAACCGCTGTTTTTTCTCAATTCTCAGCTTATGTACCGTATTCATAAATAATCATGTATTACCGGGCTTTTTTCTGATAAACTACAGTTATCAAAAATTGGAAAATAAATTCGTATCTATCCTGAGAAAGGAGTCCTATCATGGACGATCAACAGTTCAACAGCATCGATGAAAATATGCCGCAGGACGATCCTGCCTCCTCGGAAGAAAGCACGCCTGTCTTTTCAGGCGTATCCTCCTCTGAGGGCAGTTCTCCCGTGACTCCGCCAAAGCGTTCACGGAAAAATCTTTGGCTTACATTGGGCGTTCTGGGCGGTATGCTGGCTCTATGCGCAATCCTGGCTTTGATCCTCAAATCGGGTGTTTTCCAGGAGTCAGCGAGGGATTCTCAATTCAAGGATGTAAAGAATTTCAAGAAAGAGATAGAAAATACCCTGCCGAAAGCGGAGCAAAACGAAGACGTCTCCCTTACAGACGGGGACGTTTCCTCTCAAATCGATCGCCTGACCTCTTCTGTCAAATCTGAATTGGATCAATCCTTTCACGGCATGGGAGACTGGAACGTCATCAAGCAGGAAAAGACGATTGTCTTTACATTTACTCCCTCCGGAGATGTGAAAACGGGAATATCGCAATATCTCGATTTGGTTTTGCAACATGCCACGGGTGAAGAAAGAGATGCTGCCGAAGAAAACTGGAATTCTGTCATTGAATCCTGGAAGCCCCTTTCCGCCCAAATCCAGAAAGAGTATAGTCCTTATGGATACCAGGCGGCTCTTGCAATTCTCAATCCGGAAAATACTCAAAATTTTATTTTAGGAGTTTTTGACGGAGAGATCACCTATAATTTTTTAGATGAGGTTAAATAAGATCTCAAATCAAAAGCAAGGGCTCTTTCAACAATCGAAAGAGCCCTTGCTTTTTTTATGCGTGGAAACCCGTTTTTGATTCAGCGGATCCGGCAAAAAAAGACGGCAAAATGCCGTCTGTCGGATAGCATACGGCTATCCGGAATCCTCAGATACGGAAAGCAAGTCTATAAGCCGTGTTTTGTAATCGATCATCATCTGTCTCGGCGCATCGTCACCAATGCGCTCCAGCGATTTTCGGTCACAGCGAGCCGCTGTTCTTGACCTTTTCTCTTGCACCGGATGGGGTTTGCACGGCCATATCGTCTCCGATATGCCGGTGAGCTCTTACCTCGCCTTTTCAACCTTGCCGCAATGCGGCGGTACTTTTCTGTTGCACTTTCCTTAAAGTCACCTTCACCGGACGTTATCCGGCATCCTGCTCTATGGTGCACGGACTTTCCTCGAACGTGTCGCGATGATCCGTCTTACTTTCCGTATGTGTATTGTATCATAATTCAATGCCTCATTGATGAACACTATCAAATTAGAAAAATTGACGAATCCGATCGCGAGGAAGCGGAACTATCCGATGCGTAATTCCCGGAGCAATCTGCTTTGACCATTCCATCGCGCGATAGAGCGCCGGGGCTTCCGACTCATAATGTCCCAAGTCCACCACGGTCAGTCCCTGAGCCACCGCTTCCTGCGCTTGATGATAACGAATATCTCCCGTGATAAACACATCGGCTCCGCGTTGAATCGCATAGGGAATATAATCCGCCCCGCTTCCTCCCACGCACGCCGCGCTTTCCACGAGGATATTCGCAGGACCAAAAACAGGAATGGAAGACATGTGAAAATTTTTCTTCCATTTATTCAAATGATAGGTCAAAGGCTTTGCCGGGCGTTCTGCAAAGGTTCCGATTTTACCGAATCCGTCCGAATACGCATGCAACGGATCCATGAGCCCCGAGGGAACCAGGGGATCAAGGTCCGATAAGCCGAGCATTTCCGCCAATACATCGTTGACTCCGCCGAATAC
>JAFADY010000047.1 GCA_023424395.1 Bacteroidota bacterium
CGAAGCAGATGCACCACCTTTCAATCCGGCATAATTCCCGGACAGTCCTTTAATTTTGAAATGACGAATATCGCCAATTGTTCCGTTGTACTTTACAACACCTACTTGTCTTGCCATAATAATATTAGTTTATAGTTGCATAACCCACAATTGGATTACCCGACAAATATAATTTCAATATGCAAGTATAAAAATGGTTAAATAAGCGTAAGCGGAAGTAATCAAAGGTAAGTAGGAAATATATCAAAAATATATTGCTAAATACCTAATAAATAGGTATATTTGCAGAGAAAGATAGATTTATCTCTGCTGCTAAAACCAAAAAACAACGTTTGCCTGTAATTTGCCTGTAATGCAAAATAAAAACCTCTTAATCATCTGTATGAAAGATAAATAAGAGGTTTTCAGAGTACCCAGAGCCGGGATCGAACCGGCATGGAAGTGAATCCACTGGTGTTTGAGACCAGCGCGTCTACCAATTCCGCCATCTGGGCGTTGCGTAGAAAAGTGAGTGCAAAAGTAATAAAATTTTGAGACAAAAAATAACTTTTGTCGGAATTTGATTTATTATTTAAGAAAAAATCCTATTTCCTTTCAATAGTAAGAATGTTAAAACAAACTTCTCGGTTTGGTTGTTATACATTTAAAAGACCCAAGAGTAAATTGGGAAATAGATCAAATAATATATTAAATCTTCTTTTATTGTTATGGAGAACAACAACTTTTGTGTAATTATGGGAGGGGGGGTTGGTAGCCGTTTTTGGCCATTCAGCCGTGAAGAGCGGCCAAAGCAATTCCTCGATTTCTTCGGAACCGGACGTTCGCTGTTACAAAGCACTTTCGACAGGTTCAAGCAAATTATTCCCATTGAAAATATTTTTATCGTTACCAACGATGCCTACGCCGGATTAACCAAAAAACAACTTCCCGAACTTTCGGATAGTCAGATTTTATTGGAGCCTATGCGCCGTAACACGGCTCCGGCAATTGCTTTCGCAACATATCGAATTCAGGCCATCAACCCAAATGCCAACATCGTAGTAGCCCCATCCGATCACCTGATCATCAAAGAGGATGTTTTTTTATCGGAGATCGAACGCGGACTTGATTTCGTAAAACGAAATCCTTCATTGTTAACGTTGGGCATTAAACCCAGCCGTCCAGAAACCGGATACGGCTACATTCAAATGAATGATGAGACCATTGAAGGTATTCATAAAGTAAAAACTTTTACGGAAAAACCGAGCTTGGATTTGGCGAAAGTATTTTATACCAGCGGTGAATTTGTATGGAATTCGGGAATTTTTCTTTGGAACGTACAGACTATTATGGACGCTTTTAAAAAATATTTGCCCGATATCTGCAACAAGTTTAACGAAGGTAAATCGAAATTTAACACACCGGAGGAGAAAGCGTTTATAGACCAAAGTTTTCCGTTTTGCCCGAATATTTCTATCGATTACGGCATTTTAGAAAAAGCGGATAATGTGTATGTTATCGGCGCCGATTTCGGATGGTCTGATTTGGGGACTTGGGGCTCTTTGCACGAAATTACCCAAAAGGACGAAAACAATAACGCGAATTTGCATTGCAAAACGCTCTATGTGGAAAGTACCGACAATATTGTTACTACAAGTGACGACAAACTTGTGGTGATACAGGGTTTGGATGGATATATTGTAGCGGAATCGGAAAATACATTACTCATTTGCAGGAAGAGTGAAGAACAACGCATCAAACATTTCGTTACGGATGTGAAGTTCCGTTACGGCGATGAGTATATTTAAAAAAGATAAAAATACTCCTGATCGTTTTAAGTACGATCGGGAGTATTTTTATGACGTTTCAGCGTAAGCGTGTTCGTGTACGGCGTTGACGGCTCGTCCCGAAGGATCGGCGTTTTTTCTGAAAGCGGCATCCCATTCCAATGCCACAGGCGTACTGCACGCCACCGACGGCACGGATGGCACGCATAGTGCTGCCGAATCGGAAGGGAATAATTCGCTGTAAATGATTCTATACAAATACTCTTCTTTGGATAAAGGCGGATTAATGGGAAAACGGTATTTTACATTCGCCATTTGTTCGTCTGTAATTTTTTCGTTGGCAATTGCTTTCAGCGTGTCAATCCAATTATAACCCACGCCGTCGGAAAACTGTTCTTTTTGTCGCCACGCCACTTCATGCGGCAAATAATCCTCGAACGCTTCGCGTAAAATATGTTTTTCTATTTTTCCGTTTCCTGCCATTTTGTCTTTGGGATTCAGGCGCATAGCTACATCGATAAATTCCTTGTCGAGGAACGGAACACGCCCCTCCACACCCCACGATGCCAACGATTTATTGGCTCGCAGGCAGTCGTATTGATGCAATTTACTCAACTTACGCACCGTCTCCTTGTGAAATTCTTCAGCGCTCGGCGCTTTGTGAAAATAAAGATATCCCCCAAATATCTCATCGGCTCCTTCGCCCGAAAGCACCATTTTTACTCCCATCGATTTTATGTAACGCGCGATCAAATACATCGGCGTACTTGCACGAACCGTGGTTACATCGTATGTTTCGATGTGATAAATTACATCGCGTATGGCATCAAGGCCTTCCTGCACGGTATAAGTGATTTCGTGATGCACGGAGCGAATGTGTGCAGCCACTTTTCGGGCGGCAGCCAAATCGGGAGAGCCCTCAAGTCCGATAGCAAATGAGTGAAGTTGTGGCCACCAAGCATCTTCCGTATTATCGGTTTCGACACGTTTGGCGGCGAATTTTTTTGCTATCGCTGAAATAATGGATGAATCCAACCCTCCCGAAAGCAAAACTCCGTAGGGAACATCGCTCATAAGTTGACGTTCAACGGCATCCTCAAGCGCTTGCCGTAATTCGGATGCACTTGAGACATTGTCTTTTACATTTTCGTATTCCATCCAATCGCGCACGTACCACTTAGTCGGTTCGCCATCGAGGCTGTAAAAATATTGTCCGGGAAGAAATTCCTCTATCTTATTGCATTGTCCTTCCAATGCTTTCAACTCCGATGCCACATAGTAAGCGCCATCCTGATCCCATCCCTGATACAACGGAATAATACCGATATGGTCTCGGCTGATCAAGAAAACGTCTTTTTCCATATCATAAAGTGCAAAAGCAAAAATTCCATTGAGGTCTTCAAGAAAATTAGGCCCTTTATCTTGATAAAGCGCCAAGATCACTTCGCAATCCGATTGCGTGAGGAATTCATATTTCCCTTCATAACGTTTACGAATTTCGCGGTGATTATATATCTCGCCGTTCACGGCCAAAACGAGTTTTCCGTCTTTGCTGAAAAGCGGTTGCTTGCCCGATGCCGGATCAACGATCGCCAATCTTTCGTGCGCTAAAACAGCGTTGTCGGTTGAAAAAATACCCGACCAATCCGGCCCGCGATGACGTAACTTCTTAGACATTTTCAGCAGTTGAGGACGCAATTGCTCTTCGGGTTTTTTCAAATTGAATGTACAAACTATTCCACACATATTGAGTTGTCGGTTTTGAGTTTACAGTTATCAGTTTTTTATCTTATTCTTGAGCTAGCAAATTATGAATGCTATCGGCCACTTTTCGTCCCGAAGCAATGGCTTTAACCACAAGGCTTGCGCCCATTTGCGCATCGCCGGTGGCGAAAACTTTGTTTATATTACTTTGATTCTGTGGATTAACCGCTACGTTTCCACGTACATCGAATTCGATGCCGAGCTCATTGAGCAGTCCTTCGTGTACGGGATGAACGAATCCGAGCGCGAGCAACACCAAATCTGCTTTTAAGGTTTCGGTTTTTCCCGAGGAAATCATCGAGAATCTGCCGTTTTCATCTTTTTTCCATTCAATTTCCTCCACTATCGCTTCTTTCACTTTTCCATCTTCGCCGTTAAAAGCGAGTGTGTTCAACAGCCACCGGCGTTCACAGCCTTCTTCGTGAGACGAGGAGGTTTTAAAAACTTGCGGATAAGGATTCGGCCAAGGCGTGATCGGGTTTTTTCCGATCGGCGGCTTGGGCATAATCTCGATTTGAGTTACACTTTTTGCGCTATGTCTTACCGATGTACCCACACAATCGGAGCCGGTATCGCCGCCGCCTATTACAAGCACGTGCTTTCCTTTTGCCGATATTCTTGCATCTGAAGGTTGCTCCTCGTTTTGCAAAATGCGTATTTCCTGAGAAAGAAAATCCATAGCAAAATGTATTCCGTTGAGGTGGCGGCCATCGGGCGTTATATCTCTCGGTTTTCCTGCGCCGATGGCAATGCAAACAGCATCGAATTCGCTCATAATTTCCTTGCCTGAAATGTCTTTCCCGATTTCTGTGTTGTTAACAAACTCGATGCCTTCTTCTTCAAGCAGTTTCAATCGGCGGTCGATGATGTTTTTATTGAGTTTGAAATTCGGAATGCCGTACCGCAGCAGGCCTCCGGGCTTATTGTCTTTTTCAAATACAGTAACGAAATGTCCCCTACGGTTCAATTGTTGCGCTGCTGCTAATCCTGCCGGCCCGGAGCCGATAACGGCTACTTTTTTCCCTGTTCTGTATTTCGGTGGACGCGGCTTTATCAGCCCTTCCATAAAAGCTACTTCTGTAACGGAAGCTTCATTTTCACGAATCGTCACCGGCGCTTCGTGAAGCGCCAACACACACGATTTTTCACAAGGCGCGGGACAAATCCGTCCCGTGAAATCGGGAAAATTGTTGGTCTCGTGTAAAACTTCCACCCCCTTTTTCCAATCGCCTTTGTAGATATGATCTTGCCATTCGGGCATTTTGTTGCCCAATGGGCAAGCCCAATGACAGAACGGAATGCCGCAATCCATGCATCGCGATGCCTGCAACTTACGGTCTTCTCTGTTCAATGTTTGTTCAACCTCGCTGTAATCGCCTATTCTTTCACTCACCGGACGATATCCGGCTTCTTTTCTCGCTATCGATATAAATGCTTTTGGGTTACCCATGTTTATTCTCTTAACTTAATAAAATTTTCCTTTAAGGATGCAAGCGTTAGTAATCTCTTTCCACTACTGCAATTTTCTTTTCCAATTCGGCCATCTTTCTTTCCTGTAACACTTTTTTGTACTCGATCGGGACAACTTTGATGAATTTTTCTACGTACTTGTCCCAATTATCGAGGATGTGCTTAGCCAAAGCGCTGTTGGTATAATGGTGATGTCGGGAAATCAGATTCCTTAATTCTTTATTGTCGGAAAGATCTTCAACCAATGTCAATTCAACCATTTCCATGTTGCAGAAAAAGTCGAAGTCGGCATGTTCGTCCAAAATATACGCTACGCCGCCGCTCATTCCTGCCGCGAAGTTCCTGCCTACACTTCCTAATATTACGGTACAGCCGCCGGTCATATATTCACAGCAATGATCTCCCGCGCCTTCAACTACGGCTGTAGCACCCGAATTGCGAACGCAAAAACGTTCTCCCGCAATGCCGTTGATAAAAACTTCCCCCGAAGTGGCGCCGTAAAGCGAAGTATTGCCGCAAATGGTGTTTTCTTCGGGTTTGAAAGTGCTGCCTTTGGGCGGAGTAACCACAATGCGGCCTCCCGATAAACCTTTGCCGAGGTAATCGTTAGTGTCGCCTTGCAAGTAAAAAGTAATGCCTTTGGATAGAAATGCGCCGAAACTCTGTCCGGCAGAGCCTTCGAAGAAAGCCGATATGGTATTTTCGGGCAAGCCTTTCTGTCCGTATCGTTTGGCAATTTCTCCCGAAAGCATGGCGCCGGTAGACCTGTCGGTATTTTTTATTTTCGATTTTATACCCACTGATTTCTCGAATTCGAGAGCCTGAAAGGCTTCTTTGATGAGTTTACGGTCTAAGACATCGTCGATTTTATGATGTTGATCGGTAATTTTTCTTATAGCGTAATACTTGGCCTCTTCAGGGAAAAACGTAATTTTAGAAAGATCGATCTTTTCCGTTTTGGGCAATTCGGGATAATGTTTACGAGTTAATAGATCGGCTTTGCCCACAATTTCATCGAGAGACCGATAGCCCAATTGTGCCAAATGTTCACGTGTGTCTTCCGCCAAAAAACGGAAAAAATTAACCAAATATTCGTGTCGGCCTACAAATCGGCGGCGAAGTTCTTCGTTTTGTGTGGCTACTCCCACAGGACAGGTGTTCAAATGGCATTTGCGCATCATAACACAGCCAAGAACGATAAGTGAGCTTGTGGCAAAACCGAATTCCTCGGCGCCGAGCATGGCCGAAATAACGATGTCGCGCCCTGTTTTCAATTGACCATCGGTTTGAAGCCTCACAACACCGCGTAAATTATTCATTACCAATGTTTGCTGCGTTTCTGCCAAACCAACCTCGAGCGGCAACCCCGCGTGTTTGATGGAACTTGCCGGACTTGCCCCGGTTCCGCCTTCGGCGCCGCTTATCACGATAAGGTCGGCCTTGGCTTTGGCAACTCCTGCCGCAATGGTTCCCACACCGCTTTCCGATACCAATTTCACGCTGACTACTGCCTGTGGATTTACGTTTTTGAGGTCAAAAATAAGTTGCGCCAAATCTTCAATTGAGTAAATATCGTGGTGGGGCGGAGGTGAGATTAAAGAAATTCCCGGAATGGAATGACGCGTTTTCGCTATTATCTGATCTACTTTGTAGCCCGGCAATTGTCCGCCTTCGCCGGGTTTCGCGCCTTGTGCTATTTTTATTTGCAATTCATCGGCATTCACCAAATATTCGGTGGTTACGCCAAAACGCCCCGATGCGATCTGTTTAATGGAACTTCTACGTAATAAACCGTCTTCCTTCGGTTTAAATCGATCGGGGTCTTCACCGCCCTCGCCGGTGTTGCTCCTTCCACCGATAATGTTCATGGCAATAGCCATAGCTTCGTGCGCTTCTTTACTGATAGAGCCGTAAGACATAGCGCCGGTACAAAAACGCCTCATGACATTCTCAATCGGTTCAACTTCCGAAATATCTATCGGGTCGCGCTTATAATCAAGCAAATCACGGATAAAAGCCGGTTTTGGTTTGCTATCTGCCGCCGAAACGTATTCTTTGAATAAATTGTAATTATTTGTTTTGGTAGAAATTTGCAGTTTCGCAATGGTTTCGGGATTCCAAGCGTGATAATCTCCTTCGATGCGGTATGCATAATTTCCGAGGTTCTTTAAATGGAAAGGTTCGTTGTTGTCAGGGGCAAAAGCCTCAAAGTAAGGCTGCAGCGCTTCGCGGGCGATATCAGCCATATCAATGCCTTCTATTTTGGAAGAAATATCTTTGAAATATTTTTTCAAAACGGATGAGGAAATACCGAGCGCTTCGAAAATGTGTGCGCCCCGATAACTGCGCAGCGTGGAATTGCCCATTTTTGAAAGCACTTTCAATAAACCTTTATTCACTGCTTTGATGTAATTTTTTTTCGCCGAATCGAAATCGAGTTGAATTTCTCCCGATATAACCTTGTGCTGTAGAACTGCAAAAACCAAATAGGGATTTACAGCATTGGCTCCAAACCCGAAAAGTAGCGCAAAGTGCATTACCTCTCGTGGTTCAGCGCTTTCCACCACAATGTCGATCTGCATCCTTTTGCGTTTTTCAACCAAATACAAATGAACTGCCGATATGGCAAGTAAAGAAGGAATAGGTGCATGTTCGGCATCTACGCCTCTGTCGCTTAAAATAATGTAGTTTTTGCCATCGTCAACGGCTTTTTCTACCGATTCGCAAAGTTCGTCAACGGCTTTCTGCAAGCCTTCGGCTCCCGATTTCGGGTTGAAGAGCATGGGAATAACCGCAGTAGAAAAACCTTTATAACGGAGGTTCGACAAAATATCGAATTGCATATTCGTGAGTATCGGGCTTTTGATCTTTACGATCTTCGAAAGTTCGGGTATGTCTTGGAGCAGATTTTGATGAATGGCGCCCATATAACCGGTAAGCGACATCACCAATTCTTCGCGAATGGGATCGATCGGCGGATTGGTTACCTGCGCAAATTGTTGGCGGAAGTAGTTGAAAAGCCTTTGCGGCTTATCGGAAAAAGCAGCCAAAGTAACATCGTTTCCCATAGAAGAAACCGGCTCTTTGCCTTCAACAGCCATGGGTTTGATCAAGATTTCCAAATCTTCCACCGAATAACCGAATGCTTTGAGCAAAGTTTCGTAATGGGCAATATCGTTGTTAACGCTTCTTCCCGAAGAAATATCATCGAGGTTCACGCAGTTTTTATTCAGCCATTCGCGATAGGGATGTGCTTTCGCCAAATCTTCTTTTAATTCATTGTCTGAAACGATTTTTCCCGAATGTGTATCTACCAAAATCATTTTTCCAGGCCTTAACCTTCCGCGCGCTTTTATGTTGGCGGCTTCAAATTCTATGGTACCTGTTTCTGAAGCAATGATCATCGTGTCATCGTGGGTGATGGTGTAGCGCGCGGGACGAAGTCCGTTCCGGTCGAGCATTCCGCCTGCGTAACGGCCATCGCTGAAAAGAAGTGTCGCCGGCCCGTCCCACGGCTCCATGAGCATGCTGTGGTATTCGTAAAATGCTTTAAGCCCATCCGAAATCGGATTTTTATCGTTAAAACTTTCCGGAACAAGCATCGCCATGGCGTGTGGAAGCGATTTTCCGGATATAGCTAAGAATTCCAATACATTATCGATGGAAGCACTGTCGCTCATTTTTGGTTGCACGATCGGGTACAGAGCGCTCATATCTTCAAACAAATCCGATTTCAATACGCTTTCCCGACTCTCCATCCATTGTCGGTTTCCACGGATGGTATTAATTTCACCGTTATGCGCAAGCATGCGAAAAGGTTGCGCCAAATCCCACGTGGGAAAAGTGTTTGTGCTGAATCGGGAGTGAACGAGCGCCACGCGACTTGTGAAATAGGGATTACTGAGATCTGGAAAATATTCACGAAGTTGAATGGACGATAACATGCCTTTGTATATCATTTGTTTAGATGACAGGCTGACCATATAAAAACATCTGCTGTCGCCGATTTTTGATTGATAAATTTCCTTTTCTATTTTTTTTCTTAAAACATAAAGTTTTCTCTCTAATTCTTCGGGTGAAACAAATCCGGCAACAAAAATTTGCTTGATTACGGGCTCGCTGGAAAGGGCGATCTCGCCCAAGCAATCGCTGTTCACCGGAACATCGCGGATAAAAAGTAACGTAAGGCCTTCTTCTTTGGTTTTTTGCTCAATGGTTTGCAAACAAAACTCTTGCTGCTCTGTATCTTTCGGGAGAAAAACAAGCCCTGTTCCGTAACGCCCTTCTGCCGGAACGGCAATTCCCTGAAGCAAAATAAATTCGTGCGGAATTTGAACCAATATTCCGGCGCCGTCTCCCGTGATATTGTCCGAACTCTCGGCGCCTCTGTGAACCATGTTTTCCAATACGCGCAACCCTTTTTCTACAATGTTGTGAGACTTTTCGCCATTCAGAGTAATGGCCAATCCTACACCACACGCATCGTGTTCGTTTTGAAAGGAGTATAGCGAATTTTGCTCAAATTTATTGATAACCCGTACATAATCTTTTTTATACATTTATTTTCTGTTTAATAGATTTTTAAAATAGTGGATAATCACTTATCCACTATTTCTGAACTTGTTTTAAAGCTATCTGATTGTAATAGAGAGTTTTTAACTGATAAATAATAGTTCGCGATACTTGGGCAACGGCCACATTTGATTATCCACAATGAGTTCCAGCTTGTCGATATGGTAACGGATAACATCGAAGTAGGGAAGTACTTTGTCGTGATATGCCACTGCTTTTTCTCTTTCGTTCTCGATTTTGTTCGCAACTTTCCTTTCCTCGACCATAGCATCCACATTGGTTTTAATGCCCGAAATATGTTTCGCGATATCTACGATCAATGCAATATCGTCTTTGTTCAATTCATCGGCTTGTTTTTCTTCGAATACTCCGCGAAGTTTGTACACATTATCCAACAAAACGGTTTGGTACTGGGTCGCAACCGGAATAATGTGATTGATGGAAAGATCGCCCAACAAACGAGCTTCAATTTGAATTTTCTTGGTGTAAGTTTCCCATTTTACTTCATTTCGCGCGTGAAGTTCTCTTTCGCTCAACACGTTGATGGATGAAAACAAATCGATGGATTCTTTTTTGGTATAAGCATCGAAAATAACCGGAACGCTGGTTTCGCAGTCGAGTCCGCGTTTTTCAGCTTCTTTTCGCCATTCATCGCTATATCCGTTTCCGTCGAAACGGATTGCTTTACATTCTTTGATATAAAGCCGAAGCGTATCGTAAATGGCTTGATCTTTTTTCATGCCGGCTTTCATTTTTTCATCGATTTCTTTTTTGAAATCTATAAGTTGTTTGGCAACTGATGCGTTTAGCGCTGTCATAGCGGCAGAACAGTTGGCCGATGAGCCAACGGCGCGGAATTCAAAACGGTTTCCGGTGAATGCAAAAGGCGATGTTCGGTTGCGGTCGGTATTGTCTATCAAAACTTCGGGTATATGCGCAACGCCCAGTTTCATTTTTTGTAATTCATCTACCGTGATGTCGTCATCTTCGGAGCTGTCCTCTATTTTATCCAATACGGATGAAATTTGAGAACCGAGGAATACGGAAATAATGGCCGGAGGAGCTTCATTAGCTCCCAAACGATGCGCATTTTGAGCCGACATGATGGATGCTTTTAATAAGCCGTTGTTTTTGTAAACCGCCATCAAAGTATTCACAACAAATGTAATAAATTGGAGGTTTTCGTTGGCGGTTTTGCCCGGAGTGAAAAGTCCTACGCCCGTATCGGTACCCAACGACCAGTTGTTGTGTTTGCCCGATCCATTGATGCCTGCAAACGGTTTTTCGTGAAGCAACAGTTTGAAGTGATGTTTGGGCGCTATTTTGTACATAATTGACATTACCAGCAAGTTCTGATCGATGGCTAAATTGGTTTCTCCGAAAATGGGCGCCAATTCAAACTGATTGGGCGCCACTTCGTTGTGGCGGGTTTTTAACGGAATACCGTATTTGTACGCTTCGAATTCCACTTCGCGCATAAAAGCAGCCACGCGAGGAGGTACGGAACCGAAATAATGATCTTCCAGTTGTTGGTTTTTGGCGCTTTCGTGTCCCATCAACGTGCGTCCCGTTAAGCTCAAATCGGGACGGGCATCGTAAATGGCTTGATCAACCAAAAAATATTCTTGCTCCCAACCGAGATAAGAAAATACTTTTTTTACTTTCGGATCAAAAAGTTTGCAAACCTCCACTGCTGCTTTATCTACCGCTGAAAGGGCTTTCAATAAAGGCGTTTTATAATCGAGCGCTTCGCCGGTATATGAAATAAAAACGGTGGGGATGCATAACGTGTCGTCCACAATGAAAGCAGGAGAGGAAGGATCCCACGCGGTGTAACCGCGCGCCTCGAAAGTGTTTCGTATTCCGCCACTGGGGAAGCTTGAGGCGTCGGGTTCCTGCTGTGCGAGCAGTTTTCCTGAGAATTTTTCAATAATATCTCCTCCCGGCGCATCGGCATAATCGATGAATGAATCGTGTTTTTCCGCAGTGCCGTCGGTAAGCGGCTGAAACCAGTGCGTGTAGTGCGAGGCGCCCATTTCCATTGCCCACATTTTCATGCCTGCAGCCACGTGTTCCGCAATTTCTCGAGGCAAGGTTTTGCCTTCATCAATGGCATCTGTTACAACCGACATAGTTTCTTTGGATAAGTATTTGGACATTTGTTTGCGATTGAAAACATATTTTCCGTAATAATCGGAAGGTTGTTTACAAGGCGAAATCACTTCAACGGGAAGTCTTTTCGATGCTTCTTCTACAGCTTTGAATCGTAATGTTGACATAGTGTAATTATTATTAGTTTGGAGAGTTGATAACCTTTTATTATACGTTTTGTAAGTAATTGTTTGCAAAAATAATCATTTTGTTTTTATTCAGCAAGTAAAAACATCAAAAATATTTTTTATTTATGTAAATATATCTTTTTGTTATATTCTGGCCATTAAGAATGACAAAATAGAACATATCAATTGCAAAATTAGTTATTTTGCTTTCTTTTTTCACAAAACTTTGAGAAAACGAAACATGTTTTCAAAATAATTCGTAAAACTGTTTGAAAATATTACACTATTATTTGGCTAAGAGTATGTATGAATACTCTGTTGTGCCGAAGGCAAATAATTTAACCCGTACCAGCAAATTTGCAGCAAAATAAATGCAATAAGAAGAATAAACATCGAAACTCGGTTAGAAGAAGAGGTTTTAAGTCGGTAATGAATGTAGATCAAATATCCTGTCCAAGTAATGGCAGCCCAAGTTTCTTTCGGATCCCAGCTCCAGTAATGTCCCCACGCTTCTTTTGCCCAAATGGCTCCCATAAGCATTCCCATTGTTAAAAACGCTGTGCCTACGTAAACTAAATTATCGGCCATATGCAGAATATTTACTCTATCCGAAATTTTTTTCTCTCTCACTAAATAATAAATGGCTACCAGGCTAACGGCGCCTAAAATGGCGTAGGAAAACATATAAATTATTACGTGAGGAGCAAACCAAGGGCTTTGTAAGGCGGGCATCAGTACTTTGTTGTGAATATCTGGTTTAGCGATATTTACAATAATAAACACCGTTGAAAGTATAGTGCCGAATGAGAGAATCCATTTATAATTCCACCTTAAATAAGTGAGTAAGCCGGCAACCGGAAGGAAAAAAGAATACCATAAACGTGTTTCGCCCATTGTCCTGAGTGGAGGGCGTTCCAAAGAATGCCACAATCCGGCAATGAAAGAAAAGAAAATAATCAATCCGGCCACTGTTAAAATAACAGGAAGTATTTTATTTTTGCTCTTGAAAGCAAAGCCCGCGCCTATCGACCAAAAAAATACAGCGCCTAACGCAAAATATATAAATGAATCCCAAGTCATGACGTTTTCTTTTTAGGTCCGGCAATGAATAGATAAAGCGCTCCTGCCAACAGCATAAATATTCCTGTATAAACCACCGGCAACCAAGGATCGCGTACAAGTTCGAAAACACTTACGTCGGAATATTTTCCTTTGGCTTGATCGTAGCTATACTGATAGATTTTCCAATTTTCTATTGACAGAGGCTTGTTTACTTCAATTTCAGCTTCTTTAGTGTGTCCTTTTTCGGTGTAAACAGTTACCTGCGACGTGTATTTTTTGACTTCTTGCGCCGGCATGGCTAAACTTGTATTTTCATCGATGTTTAGTA
This sequence comes from Bacteroidota bacterium, assembly GCA_023424395.1. Classification (GTDB taxonomy): domain Bacteria; phylum Bacteroidota; class Bacteroidia; order Bacteroidales; family Dysgonomonadaceae; genus JAFADY01. The sequence continues at coordinate 13,242 of JAFADY010000047.1, forward strand.
CGAGATAAGGAAATAAATAGCTGCCATTGGTTATCCATCCTTCTATTGGCTGTGTAGATTCAGGTTTAACTACTCTTACTTTTATGGCCGTTGCTGCGCCGTTCATCAACATGGGTGTAACATGTGTAAAAATGGAATCTCTAAAAATAGCGGCATGTGGAAGATAATCGATTATCTCTATTCTTATTCCTGCCAATTGGGTGGTTTTCCCAACTTCTTCAAACATATAGCTTTCGGGACGAGACCGTGGAAGGATTTCTCCCGTTTCATTATCTATGATAACCAGTTTCGGCTCATATTCCTCAATCATAAAAGTGTCTAACTGAATGGCTATCGGCAGTTCTTTTGTTACGTTTGCCCGGGTTTGAGCCCGCCATTCAACGTTGCCTTCTTTCACACTCATGGTCAGCCGCTCTAAATCGGCGCTACCGAGAATACCTCCTAGTAAAGCAATAAATAAACCGATGTGATTCAAATAAAACCCGATTTCGCGCCATGATTGTTTTTGCTTTGTGCGCCGGAGTACGGTAAGTCCCAATATGGTTAATATGTAAAAGCAAAGCAGGACGAATGCCCACGAAGTTGTCATTTGATGCCAACCGAGTGATGAAAAAACACTCGGAGGCAGGTTTTTCTCGCCTATTTGCGGCGAGAATTGTGGGATGATACCCATAATTACACACAAAACGAGCAAAGTGATCAGAGCGGGGATAGTAGCATAAACACCCGATAACCATCGGACAACTCTTCTATTTCCGAGTGAAAAGTGTGAAAGAAGAAGCCCTACCACAAATAGGACTCCGAGAATAGTATTAACGGGATGTCTAAAAAGAGGCGCTCCGATGTTACCAGATAAAAATTGCAGCAAGAATCCGGCTGTTGCAATGCCTGCGGCAATGATAAAACCTTCGGAATACCTCCACGGATGTTCCCATATTTTTCGTGGAGTAACGTCCATTTATTTTAAACTAACCAATCTTTTGTTCGCCTTTGCGCTTTCGAGCCATTTGGGAACAACTGTTTCCTGAAATGTTTTTTTATCGCCGGTTTCTTTTTGCATATCCAAACCGATATATGCCTGGGCTTTCGCTTTGGTTGAAATGTCGGGCATGGGAACATTTCCGGTAAATCCGAGTTGCGCCAGTACTTTGGCTACCTCGAAACGAGCTTTGTGCGCGCGATCTAAGCTCATGGCAAGAATCCGTTGGAATTCCACGGGAGAGTGAAACGATCCCCCGTGCGATGCAACGGCGTAATCCCATCTCCATTGAGATTGGCGAAGAAGTTGCAGTACATTTTCCATTTGGACTTCCGTTGCGCCTCTTTCCCAAGCAAATTGGGCTTCAATGTGAGCCGTTGCAAGTTCTTTTTCCACCAAATTGCGTATTTCGTTAGCGCTGCGTTGGCGTTGAAAAACGGCTTCACGCAAATCTTCTTCCGTTTCCCGATGGCAAACCTGACAAGTGTTATTGATACTTGCCAACGGGCTTCTCACGTGGTGGCTGCTGTATTTGATCCCGCCTTCCGAAACGTAAGGCATATGACAATCGGCACATGTAACTCCGCGCTGCGCGTGAATGCCGGTTTTATAAATTTCGTAATCGGGATGTTGCGCTTTAATGATAGGGGCTCTGCTTAATTTATGGGTATAGTCGGCAAATTGAATACTATCGTAATATTGCTCCGCACCCTCCATCGATGTTCCGTTGTGCCAAGGGAAAATCAGGTATTTTCCTTCGGGGGTAAAATAATATTCAACGTGGCATTGGGCGCAAGCGAGCGCTCGCATATCCTGATGGCTTGCTTCTTTCACGTTCTGCCCCATGTTTTGAAAAGCTTCGATAAGTCCGGGACGAGAAATTTTGAGGTTCATCGTTTCGGCATCGTGACAATCGGCGCAGCCGATGGGATTTACAATTTCGTTTCCCCAATGCGCCCAGGTTTGTTTGTAGAATTCGGCTATGCCCACAGAGTCCATCAATCGGGGTACATCGGGGCTCTTGCACGTCCAGCATGTGGCGGGTTGAGGCCCTGCATCGGCGTTCATTGGCGCTCCTGTTCGTAAAGTGTGATAAATGTCTTCTACGGCATGCATGTGTCCACGCGGCGTACCATAATCTTTAGAAAATGCGTAACCCGCCCACAAAATTACCATTTCGGGCCGTTGCGCAAGTACGTCAACCATGCTGCTTCCGTTAAATTCACTTTGAAAAGTGGTGTCGGCGGTTTTTGTCCAGCTTTCGTATTGACGCGGGTAATTTTCGCCGAATATCTCGCTTCGCGGCTCTATTCCTGTTATTTCAATTTTTTTATTGTTCATTACGCTTGCAATTTCGGCCCGTCGTTGCGTGATGGATGCAGCAAGCATGCCCAGTAGGAATACAACTCCTATTGTAACGAAAAATAAGAGCCATCCAACCCAAGGCTTCATTTTATCGTTGTGTCTGTTTCTATTCATAGCGGATATAAATTTGTTAGTTATTTATTTCGTTATTTCTTATTTACCAAATTGTTCAACCATTCCGGAACATTGCTTTCAGGCAATGGAACACGTGCATTGGGCGTTGAAGATAATGACCGGCTTCGCGTATGCGGCACTTCACGATGGCAATCCCAACAAGCGTTTCCGTTCATTTCTTTAACGTCCTTAAAACCCATACGCCCGGTTTTTACAAATTCTGTGTTCAACTGAGTATGACACCTGATGCAATTCTCCATAATTACCTTTGAGCTTGCATCGATGGTTTGAAGCGCATCTGCTTCACCGCGTATTGTGAAAACGGCGGAATGGCGTAATCCATCTTTCGCCTTAAAGAAATATTTATTGAAGATGTTGTTATGCGGTACGTGGCAGTCATTGCAATTGGTATCTTTACCATGAGAACTATGCATCCAGGTAGCATAGTAAGGCCCCATAATGTGACAATTTACGCATGTGGCCGGATCATCCGATAAGTAACTGTATGCACGCGATGCAAAAAAAGTGTAGATAAACAATCCCACAAAAGCGCCTGTGATAACAATGGCAGGGTATTTCCAACCTCCGCGAGGCTTTACCTCATTCCAAATATTTTTTAGCTTTTTCATGATAAAGCGCGCCTGTATAGTTTATTAAAAACAAAAAAACTATTTTAAATTGTAAAAAAGTGTAATAATTATGACGAATTTGAAAAAAATGCATATTTTCGTATCAGTTTAAACCCAATTTCGTTTTTTATGCTCCCCGATCTGCCTAATCATATTCAAAGTATTTTTCAATGCCCGTTATGCGATTCCATTCCGATGGAAGAAAGAGAAGGATTTTTATCGAATGTTAAGTACAGTGTTCGAAATTATGAGGCGGGTGATATGCTTGTAGCGCAAGGCGCGAGATATGAAATGTTGTACATTTTAATAAAAGGTGAGATAGTAACGGAAATTTCCGATGAAAAGGGCGATTTTACTAAAATTGAACAAATAAAAGCTCCCAATCCTGTGGCTACGGGCTTTCTATTTGCGGAGAATAATTTATCGCCCGTTACGGCGCTTGCCGTTACACCTTGCGTAGCAATACTCATCCCAAAAGAAAATGTTTATTTTTTGATGTGCCGATACGAAGAGTTTATGAAAGCTTTTCTCACTTATATTTCCAACAAAGTTGCTTTCTTGTCCGAGAAACTACGGATGGCTTCATTAAGAACTATCAAAGCCAAAGTGGCATACTATTTATTGCGGGAATCGAAAGGAGAAAACTTGGTAAAACTAAGAACTACGAAGGAAGATTTATCAAGACTTTTCGGGGTTTCGCGCCCGGCGCTTGTGAATGTAATGATGCAGATGGCATCGGAGGGCATAATTGCCGTGGACGGTCGAAAAATTACCATTGAAGATAGAAACCAATTACAAAAAATACTCTAACAAAAACAATCATGAAAAAAGTAATCGCATTTGTTTTTACTGTTTTGTTCATTACAACTGTTTTCGCTCAACGCGAAGCGTATGAAAAAAAAGTGTATGTTTCATCCAACGGAGATTCGTTGTTGAACCGCCAATTATCGCCGGAGAAACAACTTATTGGAGAAAAATATCCGTTGGTTATTTTTCTTCACGGGGCGGGTGAAAGAGGAAACGATAACGAAGCCCAACTGACTCACGGCGGAAATATGTTTACGAACCCTGTCAATCGGGAAAAATATCCTGCGTACGTTATTTTTCCTCAGTGTCCGAAAGAAGATTTTTGGGCGCCAAGGGTACGTCCGAATAATTTCAATGAAAATCCTTTTTCCGTTGATAGTGAACCTTCACAGTCATTATTACTGGTAAAAGAAATGTTGGATGATGTTATCCAAAAATATCCTATCGATACACGCCGGATTTACGTTGCCGGATTGTCGATGGGAGGAATGGGAACCTTCGATATGCTTTGCCGGTATCCCGATCTGTTTGCAGCGGCCGTCCCTATCTGCGGAGGCGTGAATACGGAAAGGTTAAGCGGCATCAAAACCAAAACAAATATCCGGATTTACCACGGCGATGCCGATGCGATAGTTCCCGTAACTTTTTCCCGCGAAGCGTATAAGGCGCTAAAAAATAACGACGCTCAAGTTGAATATATTGAATTTCCGGGAGTAAATCACGATAGCTGGACGCCCGCTTTTAATCAGACGGATTTTCTGGAATGGATTTTTTCCAAGAAAAAGTGAATAACTTATAGCGATGAACCTTCTCATCGCTATTTTGTTTGTTTACAAACAACGATTTTACGAAAATGAAAAAAATAGACAATCAGGCGCTGGTGATTTTCGGCGCTTCGGGCGATTTAACATATCGGAAACTGATTCCCGCCGTTTTTGATTTGTACATGAACAAGTCCTTGCCCGAAGGTCATGCAGTACTGGGCGTGAGCCGTTCGAAGTTTTCCGATAAGGAGTTTCGGGCAAAGATGAAGGACGGAATTAAAAATTTTGCCCACTACAAAAAAGCCGCAGCGAAAGAAATAAACGATTTTCTCTCCCATGTATTTTACATAAGCATCAATACAGGCAAAAGCGAAGATTATGTTCACGTGAAAGAAAAACTCGACGAGCTGAATAAGAAATTCGATTTGCAGCAAAATTATATTTTCTATTTATCTACGCCTCCTTCGCTCTACCCTATTATTCCCAAATACTTATACGGACAGGGATTGACGATGCAGCAAAAAGGTTTCAGGCGAATTATTATCGAAAAACCTTTCGGACATGATTTGCAATCGGCACAAGAATTAAATCATCAGTTGCTTGAGTTTTTTGAAGAAGAGCAAATTTATCGAATCGATCATTATCTTGGTAAAGAAACAGTTCAAAACCTGATGGTTACCCGATTCGCGAACGGCATTTATGAACCGCTTTGGAATCGCAATTACATTAAACACGTGGAAATTACCGCTGCCGAAAATATCGGGGTGGAAGACCGCGGAGGTTATTACGATGATTCGGGCGCGTTGCGTGACATGATTCAAAATCATTTGCTGCAGATCGTTTCACTGGTTGCTATGGAAGCTCCGTCGAAAATAACAGCTGATGATATTCGCTATGAAAAAATGAAAGTTTTCCGCTCGCTTCGTCCTTTAAGCAATGAAGACCTCAAAAAAAACGTGATTCGCGGACAATACACCGAAGCGCACGTTCGCGGGAAACAATACGTCGGTTATCGGGAGGAAGAACAAGTACGGAAAAATTCGCGCACGGAAACATACGTTGCTATGAAAATTTTTATCGATAACTGGCGCTGGCAAGGGGTTCCGTTTTATATTCGTACCGGGAAACGTTTACCCACGCGCGTATCGGAAGTAGTTATCCATTTCAGACCGTCGCCACAGCAATTGTTCAAAGCATCAGGTAATGGAAATTATTCAGACAATCAACTAATTATAAGAATTCATCCCGATGAAGGCATTTTGCTGAAAACCGGTATGAAAGTTCCCGGAAACGGCTATGAAGTTAAATCCGTTAACATGGATTTTCATTATTCGGAACTCAACGACCATTACATTCCCGGTGCCTATGAACGTCTGGTATTGGATTGTATGACAGGCGATAACATGCTGTATATGCAAGGCGAAGCTGCCGAAGAAACATGGAAATTTGTTCAACCCATTCTCGATTATTGGGAAAAAAATAAAAAAGCGCCATTGCACGGCTATCCGGCGGGTTCGTGGGGCCCGGATATCGCCGACGATTTAATTGAAGGAAACGAAAACACATGGCGTTATCCGTGCAAAAATTTGGCTGATGACGGCGTGTATTGCGAATTATAAAGCGAAGTTGGGTTAAAACAGTTTAAAAAAATGGATAAAAGAATATTCGAAAACACGGAAGAATTAAACAGAAACTTCACGCAATTGCTGAAAAGCATTTTGGATGACAAAGAATTCATAACCGTGGCTCTATCTGGAGGTTCTACGCCTAAATCGCTATTCGATTATTGGTCGCAGCACCACAAAACCGATATTGACTGGCACAGGATTAAATTCTTTTGGGGCGATGAACGATGCGTTGCGCCAACCGATGACCAAAGTAATTACCGCATGACGAAGGAACATTTATTTGACAATGTTTCCGTTCTCGAAAGAAATATTTTTCGCATTAAGGGTGAAAACACTCCGCTCGCGGAAGCAGAAAGATATGCCAATCTGTTGAGAATTGAAGTAGAAATGATAAACGGTGTTCCGTCGTTCGATTTAGTAATGCTGGGGATGGGCGACGATGGGCATACTGCCTCCATCTTTCCTTACGAAATCGATTTATGGAAAAGTGAACGCATTTGTGTGATTGGTACGCATCCGGATAGCGGACAAAAGCGTGTCAGCATTTCAGGCACGGTGATCAATCGCGCGAAGCAGGTTGCTTTTTTGGTAACGGGTGCGGCTAAAGCCGACAAGGTGAAAGAAATTCTCGAATCGAGAAAAGCCGTAAAAAATATTTATCCTGCCGCAAAAGTTAAACCTCTGTCGGAAAATCTGTATTGGTTTTTAGATAAAGATGCGGCGAGTAAGCTGTAATTACTTAACCGTCTTCACCCGATAATCGCAACTCACTTTTCCTTTTTCCATATTCGAGAGTTTTCCTTTGATCATGCGCTTGCGCAATGGGGAAATACGGTCAACGAACATAATACCGTCCAAATGGTCGTACTCGTGCTGAATTACACGTGCCATGTAGCCGGAGTATTCTTCGTCGCGCGGTTGGAGGCTTTCATCGAGATACTGAATACGGATACTTCCCTCGCGCGAAACTTTTTCGTGAATGCCCGGAATACTCAGGCAACCCTCTTCCACTTGTTCTAAATCGCCCGAGCGCTCGGTGATATGCGCATTGATAAACGCTTTCTTGAAATCTTTAAATTCAGGATGGTCATCATCTGCTAAGGGCGATAAATCCACTACGAAAATACGGTCTTCTAATCCCACTTGCGGCCCGGCAAGCCCAACGCCTTCGGCATTATACATGGTTTCGTACATATTTTCGATTAATTCGTGCAATTTCGGATAATGAGCGGCGTCTATGTCTTGTGCAACTTTTCTCAATATCGGATGCCCGTAAATATATATTGGTAAAATCATAGTCAAAATGTTTGGTATTTGATGTTTGACGTTTATGAAGTCTCTGACTTCAAATATAAAACTTTAAACATCAAACGTTCTTTTACTTTCCATATACCCTTGCAGAATAATGGTGGCGCTAATTTCATCAACGAGTGCTTTGTTTTGTCGGTCTTTTTTCTTTAATCCGCCGTCAATCATGGCCTGATGCGCCATTTTCGAAGAAAAACGCTCATCGAAATATTCCACGGGAATATCGGGATATAATTTCCGCAAGCGGTTCACGAAAGGCTCTACGCGCTTCATGTTCTCCGAAACTTCGTTGTTCATCTGCTTCGGCAACCCCACAATAATGGTAGAGACCTTCTCTTTTTGCAGATAATCCTTTAAAAAATCAAATATCTTCGCTGTTTCTACCGTAGTTAAACCGTTGGCAATAATTTGCAACGGATCACTCACGGCAATTCCCGTGCGTTTTTTTCCGAAATCGATGGACAGAATCCGCGCCATAAACGTTTAAGGTGCGTCGAATGTTCGTTTGCGCAATTCAAAATCGCGACCCAAATATTTCTCCCTTACCACGGGATTGGCCGCCAACTCTTCGGCCGTTCCCTGAAACAACACTTTTCCTTCGAAAAGCAGATAAGCGCGATCGGTAATACTCAGTGTTTCGTCCACGTTATGGTCGGTAATCAAAATGCCGATATTCCGGTATTTCAACTGAGCAACAATAGATTGAATATCCTGAACCGCGATTGGATCAATTCCCGCGAACGGCTCGTCGAGCATGATAAACTTCGGGTCGATGGCCAAACAGCGGGCAATCTCTGCACGACGGCGTTCACCACCCGATAGTCGATCTCCCGAATTCTTCCGCACTTTGTGCAAACCGAATTCATCGATCAGACTTTCCAATTTTTCCTTTTGCTCCTCGGGCGATTTATCGGTAAATTCCAACACGGAGCGGATGTTATCTTCCACCGTCATTTTTCGAAAAATAGAAGCTTCCTGCGCCAAATAACCGATACCATGCTGCGCGCGTTTGTAAACCGGGAATTTAGTGATATTTTGTTCACCGATGAAAATTTCGCCTTCATTGGGGACGATCAAACCCACGGTCATGTAGAACGTGGTAGTTTTACCTGCACCGTTCGGCCCTAGTAATCCCACAATTTCGCCTTGCCTCACATTAATGGAAACATGGTTTACAACCGTTCGTTTGCCATACTTTTTCACTAAGTTATTCGTGCGGAGCATTAATTCCTGCGGTTCAACAATTTTCTCTGTGGTTTGCTGCAAATCGGTGATGATTATTTCGTCTGTTTGTTCGCTCATTCAGCTGAAAAATTTGTGCAAAGATAATAAACAATTTACGATTTGGGATTTCGGATTTAAGATTTATGATTTTTTTGGAAGTCAATCAGACACAACAATTTCCACAGCCGCCACTTCTCCGGCAACAGGCGGGTTTAATTTCGCCAATCTCACTTCAAGCGTTTTTATTTGCGAAAAGTGAGTTTTTAATATATTGAATATTCTTCCCGCAATGTGTTCCAACAGATCGGACGGTTGCTGCATTTCGATTTTTACCAAGTCATAAACCTCGGCATAATTGAGCGTATCTTTCACATCGTCGGAAGCCATCGCTTTCGAAAAATCGGTTTCGATTTTCAGGTTTACCACAAATTCGTTTCCGATAACCCGCTCCTGCGGCAAAACACCGTGATAAGCGAAAAATCGCATATTTTTAAGTTCGATCGAAGTTTTCATCCGAAGTATTTCATTTTAGTGTTTATATAAGTCCAAATGTACTATTTTTTCGTTACATTTGCTCTTTAAAATAAACCAAACAAGTAAAATTAATATGAAAACAAATCAAATTCCCGAAAGATTGCAAGCCGTACGAAAATTTATGGAAGAGAAGAAATTGGATGCGTTCATTATCCCGAGTACCGATGCTCATTTGAGCGAATATCCCCCCAAACATTGGGAATCGCGAAAATGGATAAGCGGATTCACGGGATCGGCAGGAACGGCGGTAGTAACAAAAGAAAAGGCCGGAGTGTGGACCGATTCGCGCTATTTCTTGCAGGCTGCAACCGAATTGGAAGGAACAGGATTCGATTTGTTTAAAATGGGACAAGCCGACACGCCCGAGATGACTGCGTGGATCATCGACCAAGTTGGCGAAGGCGGAACCGTAGGCATCGACGGATTGGTGTACGCCGCATCAGACGCGAAAGCATTGAAAACCAAACTCGATGCCAAAGGCATCAACCTCGAAACATCGTTCGACCCATTTACCGAAGCGTGGAGCGACCGCGTCGAAATTCCTAAAAACAAGGTTTTTACGTTGGCGGATGACGTAGCCGGAGAATCGGTAAAAACGAAGATAGAAAGAATTCAAAACGAACTATCGAAGATTGGCGCCAACGGAATGCTCATTGTTACACTCGACGCCGTTGCATGGACTTTTAATCTTCGTGGCAACGACGTGGAATATAATCCCGTGGCGGTAGCTTACGCTTATGTATCGGAAAAAGAGACCGTACTTTTCATCGATCCCGATAAGCTAACCGACGAAATCGCCACTGCTTACAAAAAAGACGGCATAAAAATTACCGATTACAACGAAGTTTTCGAATACGTTTCAAAGCTTCCCAAAAATACGACCGTTTGCGTAACCGGCAGCAAAATAAATTATAAATTGCTGCAAACTATTCCCGATTCGTGCAAAATTATCGACACCGTTTCACCCGTAGATTTAATGAAAAGCGTGAAAAACGAAACCGAACTTAACGGCTTCCGCAACGCGATGGTGAAAGACGGTGTGGCTTTGGTGAAATTCTATATGTGGTTGGAAAAAGCCGTTCCAAAGGGCGAAGTGTTGGAAACAACCATCGAACAAAAACTGACCGAATTCCGCTCGCAGCAAGATTTGTTTGTAGGCGACAGCTTCGGCACCATTGCCGGATACGCCGGAAACGGAGCCATCATTCACTACCACGCATCGGCAGAAACGGCTGCGAAAGTGAAGCCTGAAGGGTTGTTGCTCATCGACTCGGGCGGCCAATACAAAGACGGAACCACCGACATTACCCGCACGCTTGCCGTTGGAAAACTCTCCAAGCAAATGAAGGAAGATTTCACCAACGTTCTCAAAGGACACATTGCCATTGCTACCGCCATTTATCCCGAAGGGACGCGCGGAGCGCAACTTGATGTGCTTGCGCGCAAAGCATTGTGGGACAATTGCACAACGTATTGGCACGGCACGGGGCACGGAATCGGGCATTTCCTCAACGTGCACGAAGGTCCGCAAAACATTCGTTTGGAAGAGAATCCCACCCTACTGAAACCGGGAATGGTAACATCCAACGAGCCCGGCGTTTATCGCGCCAACGAATACGGCATTCGCATCGAAAACCTTATCGTAACGCGTGAATACAAAAAAACCGAAGATTTCGGCGCGTTCTACGATTTTGAAACCATCACGCTTTGTCCGATCGACACGAAGCCTATCGTGAAAAAAATGCTTACCAAAAAAGAGGCCAAATGGCTCAACGATTATCATAAAATGGTTTATAACAAGTTGAAAAAGCATTTGAACAAAGAAGAAAAAGCGTGGTTGAAGAATAAAACAAAAGAAATTTAAAGTGGTATGAGTTATGGGATGGGAGTTATGGGATTGGGAGCTGCTGCCTCACGCCCAACCCCCAAACCCCATACCCCAAACCCAAAACCCCAAACCCCTAAACATGAGCCTTATTAAATCTGTTCGCGGTTTCACACCCGAAATCGGCGAAAATACTTATTTAGCAGAAACGGCGGTCATAATCGGAGACGTTGTTATTGGCCGCGATTGCAGCATTTGGTTCAACGCTGTGCTGCGTGGCGACGTAAATTCCATCCGTATCGGCAATCGCGTGAATGTGCAGGACGGCACGGTTATTCACACGCTGTATCAAAAATCGGTATCGATTATCGGCGACGATGTTTCCATCGGGCACAATGTAGTCATTCACGGCGCCGAAATAAAAAACGGTGCGCTTATCGGTATGGGCGCAACTGTACTCGATCATGCCGTGGTGGGCGAAGGCGCCATTATCGCCGCCGGATCGGTAGTATTGAGCGGAACACAGGTAGAGCCGGGCAGTATTTATGCCGGAGTTCCCGCTAAATTCGTAAAGAAAGTCGATCCCGAGCAATCGAAAGAAATGAATCAGAAAATTGCCGCCAATTACCTGATGTATTCGGGATGGTTTAAGTAAGAAAAATGAATTGAAAACATTAAGGGTTGCTTATTTGCATAAAAAAATTTACATACAATGAACAGAATCATCACTTTAACCGTAAACCCGGCAGTTGATAAAAATTCGACCGTCCCCAGCCTTCAACCCGACAACAAACTGCGCTGTTCGGTTCCCAATTTCGAGCCGGGAGGTGGAGGAATTAATGTATCGAGAGCTATAAAAGAGTTAGGGGAAGATTCTCTCTGCCTGTTTTTCGGCGGCGGATTTACCGGCGATCATTTGGAGCAACTGATATCCGAGTCGGGGCTTTCACACAAGCGGATCGATACCAAGGGATGGACACGCGAAAACTTTTCGGTTGTGGATGAATCCACCAAAAAGCAATATCGCTTTGTAATGCCCGGCGCCGAGATTACTCAAAGTGAATACGATAAAATATTGGCAGAAATTGAATCCGCAATATCCGAAGGTGATTTTTTGGTGGCAAGCGGTAGTCTGCCCGCAGGTTTGAACGTGGATTTTTATGCCAAAGTAACCGATATTGTGAACGCCAAAAAAGCGAAAATGATCCTCGACACTTCGGGCGAAGCTTTGCTGCACGGAGCCAAAGCAGGAGTTTACATGCTGAAGCCCAACCTCAACGAATTGAGTTTTTTATGCGGCGAGCCACATTTGTCGGGTATGCAGGTAGAACAAAAAGCGCGGGAATTTTTGGAACAAAACAATTGTCACTCATTGGTAGTTTCAATGGGGCCGAAAGGCGCATTGCTCGTTACCACCGAAATCGTTGAGCACGTTCCCGCTCCTCCTGTGCTGATGAAAAGCACCGTTGGCGCCGGCGACAGTATGGTGGCGGGTATGACATTGGCGCTTTCGCGCGGCAAAACTATGCGCGAAGTGATTCGTTTCGGCGTTGCCTGCGGCACAGCCGCCACCATGACCGAAGGTTCTGAACTCATACGAAAAAAAGACGTTGAATATTTGTATGAGTGGATCAACACCTTTCAAGCTGAAAAATAGATCAGATTACACAATTTTTACACAAAACGGGGATTCACTTTTTCCCGTTTTTTTAGTTGAAAATAACTACTTTTGACTCCAACTTAAAACAAGCCCTATGATTGCATTAATGGTCGTTGTTTTTCTAATCGGTTACGTTCTCATTGCGTTAGAACATCCCATCAAAATCAATAAAGCCGGCATCGCACTTTTCATCGGAACCGCCTTGTGGATCATTTACATGTATGTGGCGCCCCAAGTTGTTCCCCATGTTTCGGGAGATGAATTTCAACATTATATTTCCACTCATCCCGAATTAAAAGCCGAGGATTACGCCACGCAAATCAGGGAGTTTGTTATCAATAGCCAAATCTTAGAATCCATCGGAGATATTTCCGAAACCATTTTGTTTTTATTGGCTGCGATGGCTATTGTTGAACTGATTGACACCCACGGCGGATTTGTTTACATAACCGACAGAATTATTACCCGAAACAAACGTAAACTTTTTTGGTTAATCAGTTTTATCACTTTCGGCATGTCGGCTGTTCTCGATAATCTTACCACAACCATCGTAATGGTGATGCTCATCCGGAGGATCGTTCCCGAGCCGCGCGAACGATGGCTTGTCGGCAGTATGATCGTAATTGCGGCCAACAGCGGCGGCGCGTGGTCACCCATCGGCGATGTTACCACCATCATGCTTTGGGTGAAGGGGAACATTACGGTAATGATCTCACCCAACCTGATACTGCCGAGCCTTGTTTCCATGATCATTCCGTTAATGTTTTTGCAATTTATATTGAGAGGCAACATCTCACAAACGCGCAAGACGGAAAACGAAGAAAACAAAGTGATACTTAAAAATTTCCGCAGGAAAGACCGTCTTGGCAT
>JAFADY010000024.1 GCA_023424395.1 Bacteroidota bacterium
CTCGTTGACCGTACAAAAGAGTACAGCATCGAGGAAGCCGCCGCTTTGTTGAAAAAGACCGCCGTTGCTAAGTTTGATGAAACCATCGAGCTTCATGCTCGTCTGGGAGTCGATTCCCGTCATGCGGATCAGCAGGTTCGCGGAACCGTATTGCTTCCGAACGGAACCGGCAAGAAGGTTCGCGTTGCAGTTTTTGCAAAGGGAAATAAAGCGGAAGAGGCTCTCGCGGCAGGTGCGGATTTTGCCGGAGAAGATCTGGTAGAGAAGGTTCAGAAGGAGAACTGGCTCGACTTTGATGTGGCAATCGCCACTCCGGACATGATGGGTCAGATTGGTAAAATCGGTCGTGTTTTGGGACCTCGCGGCTTGATGCCGAACCCGAAAGCCGGCACTGTTACGATGGACGTTGCCAAGGCAATTGAAGAGGTGAAAGCCGGTAAGGTTGAGTACCGTACGGATAAGCAGAATATTGTTCACGTTTTGGTGGGCAAGGCTTCCTTCTCTGAAGAACAGATTCAGCAAAACATTTCCGCTCTCGTCGCAGCCATTGTTCGCGCGAAACCGGCCTCTGCAAAAGGAAAGTATCTCAAGTCTGTAACAGTTGCCACAACGATGGGCCCGGGAATTGCATTGGATACGGCGCGTTTGGCTGAAAGCGCAAAGTAGTTTGCGGATTCCGATCATTGGAAAAGATTCGGTTGCAATTTTCCCGAATTTATGCTAATTTAATATCCGGCTACCGAAGACCGCAGGTGCATTCGCTTAATTTCCTGTCGAGGTGGAATGAATTCGATTCAATCCCTCTGTCTTCTTAGGCGGAGGGTTTTTCAATCTGTAGCCGGAGGAGGTGAAAAACTTGAAAGAACAGACTTTACAAAAAAAGCAAGCTGTCATTGATGAGATTAAAGAGCAGATTCAAAATGCCAAATCCGTCACTGTCTTAGGCTATAGCGGCATCAATGTCGCCGATGTTACCGAATTGCGTGGGAAATATCGCCAGAGCGACGTTGTATACAAAGTTTACAAGAATACCATGGTCTCCCGTGCTTTCCACGAGCTGGGATATGAGGACATGGACGATCTTCTGGCAGGCCCGAATGCTTTTGCTTTCTCTATGGGAGAAATGGTTGATGGACCGAGGATTTCTCATGAGTTTGCAAAGGATCATGAAGAGCAGTTCACCATTAAGGGTGGATTTATGGACGGCAAGAGGATGAGTGCAGATGAGGTTGTTGCTTTGTCCAAGCTTCCCGGCAAGGAGGTATTGCTCAGCATGGTGCTCCGCGGTTTGCAGGGGCCGATTGCCGGTCTTGCCAACGTATCGCAGGGAGTGCTTCGCTCTGTCGTTTATGCGCTTAATGCAATTAAAGAAAAGAAAGAAAATGAAGCAGCTTAAGGCTGCGTAACAGACGCATACGCGTCAGAAATATTATGGAGGAATTACAAATGGCATCTGAAAAAGTAACCGCTTTGATTGAAGAAGTAAAAAATCTTACCGTTCTTGAGCTTTCTGAGCTCGTTTCCGCTTTGGAAGAGGAATTCGGCGTATCGGCTGCAGCTCCTGTAGCAGCAGTTGCAGCAACTCCGGCAGCAGGCGGCGCAGCAGCCGCTGAAGCTGAACAGACGGAATTTGACGTCATCCTTGCAAGCGCAGGATCCAGCAAGATCAACGTTATCAAGATTGTCAAGGAAGCAACCGGCCTCGGTCTTAAGGAAGCAAAGGCTCTTGTAGACGAAGCTCCGAAGGCTGTGAAAGAGAAGGTCAGCAAGGATGAGGCTGATGCTCTGAAAGCAAAGCTTGAAGAAGCCGGCGCTGAGGTTGAAGTAAAGTAAGTTTTTTCAAGACAGAGAACGCTCCTTTGTGGGGCGTTCTTTTTTTTCAGAATTTTTGACGATCAAAAATCTGTCCGATCGGAAAGTATGCATAAAGATCGATTTGAATGCGTTTTCGATTCCGTTGCGGATTTCTATCTGCAAAATAATGCAATTTTCGATCCGGACGGGTATACTGATATCAGGTATCCGATGGGTCGGTGAAAAAGATTTGAATCGATTTTGAGAAAGGAAACGCTGTGAAAACACAAGAAAAAACGGAAATTCAAGAAAAAAAGCCATTTTTTCAGAGGCTTTCTGTTTTTCTTAAGGCATGGCACGACTATTTTGCGTATAATCCGTCGCAGCATAAGCTCAAGCCGGAACGCTATTACCGGATAAAAGCGTACAAGGAAAGACCGCCGAAGGATAAAACGATCTATCTTCAAGCTTATAAGAGAATGATTCAGAACGCAGAATGGACGGGCTTAGCGAAAGCTTATATTTGGGCAGCAAAGAGAGAGCGAAAAAAAGCAATTGAAAAAGACAAAGCCCTGCTTTGGAACAACGTAAAGGAAGCGTGGAGACAGTTGCGATAGCATAAAGCAAGACGGAAAATATACGGGTCTCAAAAGCCCGGTCAAGACAAGCAAGCGGGAATGCTTATAACAAGCGGTTTTATAGAAAATATGCCTTGGCCAGAGCTTGATGGTAGGGCTTCGGAAGACGATTCCCGTATGTTTATAGATCGCGATAATTATCGGGAGCCGCAGCAAGCTTCATCTCAATGATAGTCGCTATCACAAACCAAAGGGGGCTCAAGACCCCAGCGATATTATGTGTATACTACGAACCGATCATGTTGAAACTGATATTGAGCCTATGATTTGCCGGAATCAGTAGAAGCTTTGTTGTTCAAATTCAGAACAGAAGGAAGTAAATGGCTGATAAAACGAGTGAAGCCCGGAAGAGGGCAAGCAGAGTTTGGGGACAGAGGCATCGCAAGAAAGCAACAGTTCAGGGATATTTGCGAACGGCAAGGAGTTACATCCGAAATCATGCTTAGGAAGAGAATCTCCAAGAGCTGGAAGGATTGATTGTAGAACGTCGGCAAGAACTCAAAAAGGCGGGGGAGTGATTCTCCGCCTTTTTTGTGCGAAAAACTTTCCATGGGTTATGGAAAAGACGAATTTTTAAAGTGAGAACAAAAACGGGGACAGGGCATATTTTTTGCATTGTCAATTCCAATGAAAAATCCCAATAAAATGCTGATTTCAAGCGGTTTTATCATTTGTGAAGGTGTGGACTCGGAACGGATTATGCATTCCTCCCATAGCATACATTTAGGAAATTTTGCTAAAATTTCAATCAGCAAAGGACAGCCATCCGGAAAATGCGGATTCCGGAGGGATGATTCTATGATCTATGCGAAAATCTCTTTGAAACAAGCATCTTTCGCAAACATTTTTCCTTAAAGTACGCTATTTCAGTATAATAGAGCTGTCGGAGCTATTGGCGGTGAACGAAGGGAAGGAAAGCGTGGAAATCAAAACAGATATTCAAATTGCACAGGAGTGCCGGAAGAAGAACATTGTTGAAATTGCGCATATTGCCGGGATCGACGAAAAATATCTTGAGCAGTATGGGCATGAGAAAGCAAAAATTGATCTTCAGCTGCTTAAGGATTTGCCGGACCGTCCGGATGGAAAGCTGATTCTTGTGACGGCAATCACACCGACGCCGGCAGGTGAGGGAAAGACGACAACCAGTGTCGGCTTGACCGATGCATTGCGCCGCAATGGGAAGAATGCTGTTGTGGCATTGCGAGAGCCGAGTCTCGGGCCTGTATTCGGAGTAAAGGGCGGTGCGGCCGGTGGCGGCTATGCCCAGGTAGTACCCATGGAAGACATCAATCTGCACTTTACGGGAGATTTTCATGCAATTGGCGCTGCCAACAACCTTCTTGCCGCAATGCTTGATAATCATATTCAGCAGGGGAACTCCTTGGGAATCGATCCAAAACAAATCACATGGAAACGTGCCGTGGACATGAATGATC
The DNA here is from genome assembly GCA_023424395.1 of Bacteroidota bacterium. Taxonomy (GTDB): domain Bacteria; phylum Bacteroidota; class Bacteroidia; order Bacteroidales; family Dysgonomonadaceae; genus JAFADY01. Next base: position 3,872 of record JAFADY010000024.1, read on the forward strand.
GTCAGCTTCGCCATATTGTGGATGGTCTGGGCGGACGCATGCAGGGCGTGCCTCGTGAGGACGGATTTGAAATCACGGTGGCTTCCGAAATTATGGCGGTGCTTTGTCTATCCTCAGATATTTCGGATCTTAAAGAGCGCCTTGGCCGAATCATCGTAGGGTATTCCTATGCAGGCAGCCCGGTTACAGCGCATGATCTCAAGGCGGAGGGAGCGATGACGGCACTTCTCAAGGATGCGCTCAAACCCAATTTGGTGCAGACGCTGGAGGGGACGCCGGCATTCATTCATGGCGGGCCATTCGCCAACATCGCTCATGGCTGTAACTCCGTCATCGCCACAAAAATGGCGCTTAAGCTCGGCGACTATGTAGTCACGGAAGCAGGCTTTGCCGCAGATCTCGGTGCGGAGAAATTTGTCAATATTAAATGCCGCAAGGCGGGCCTGAAGCCTTCCGCTATAGTCGTGGTAGCGACTGTTCGCGCTTTAAAATATCATGGCGGAGCGGCAAAAACGGAACTCAACCAGGAGAATTTGACGGCCCTAGAAAAGGGACTTCCCAATCTTTTACAGCATGTGCAAAATGTAAAAGAGGTTTTCGGTGTACCCTGCGTGGTTGCGGTCAATGCCTTCCCGACGGATACCGAAAAAGAGCTTGCTCTTGTAGAGAAGCATTGCCGGGAGCTGGGTGTCAAGGCCGAACGCAGTGAGGTTTGGGCCAAGGGCGGAGAAGGCGGCAGAAAGCTCGCGGAAGAGGTGGTTCGTCTTTGTGAAGAGCCAAATCATTTCGGCTTTACCTACGAGGAAGATTTTACAATCGAAGAAAAGCTCCATGCCTTGGTGAGCCGTATCTATCATGGTGATGGAGTTGTTCTGGAGCCTAAGGCTCGGAAACAGATTCAGCAAATCGAGTCCTTAGGATTCGGACATTTGCCCATTTGTATGGCAAAAACACAGTATTCTTTTTCGGATAATCCATCCCTTTTAGGAGCTCCGAGGGGATTTGCGATTACGGTACGCAATTTGAAGGTCTGCGCGGGTGCCGGGTTTATCGTTGCATTGACAGGCGATATTATGACAATGCCCGGATTGCCGAAGGCACCTGCGGCAGAAAAAATCGATGTGGATGAGAATGGGGTAATTTCCGGACTATTTTGATTTTATCGGCGTCACATTGAACATGGAAAATGCGACTCGGATCCAAAAGGAGAAAGCATGGAATTTACAAAACAGACATTATCTGAATTTACCGAAAATCTGGCCTCCTCTTCGCCCACACCGGGTGGAGGCGGGGCTTGTGCACTTGTGGGGGCCGTCGGAATTGCGCTGGGAGATATGGTGGGAGAGCTGACCGTAGGAAAGAAGAAATATGCAGCTGTGGAAAAGGAGATCCGGCAGCTGATGCAGTCGGCGCAGGATCTTCGTAAGAGATTTTTGGATTGCATCGAAAAAGATGCTGCAGGCTTTGCTCCCTTGGCAAGCGCATATTCGATTCCGAGGAATGATCCGTCACGGGAAACCGTGATGGAGGAATGCTTATTGCAGGCTGCACAGACCCCTATGGAAATGATCGATTTATGCATCGAGGCGCTTCAGCTGTTAGAGTCGTTTCGCATAAAGGGAAGCCGGCTGGCTCTCTCCGATGCGGCAACGGGGGCCATGCTGTGCTACGGAGCGATGGCCGGCGCGGCCATGAATGTGAAGGTCAATACGGCTTTGATGAAAAATCGTACTCGTGCGAACGATATTGATTCCGTTGTGAACACAAAACTGAAAAAATGGATGCCGTTTGCGGAGTCGATCTATCAAAAGATTGCTACGGAGGTGTCATATGAGTAAGGAGCTTTTCGGCGCGCCTGTTGCCGCAGCATTGCAGGCACGAGCAAGGGAGGGCATTCTCTCTCTCGCTTCCAAGGGGATAATTCCTACGCTTGCAATTTTTCGGGTGGGAGAAAACCAAGCGGATTTGGCCTATGAGAGAGGAGCCAGAATGCGCTGCGAAAAGCTTGGAATTCAGGTCAAAAGCATGGAATTCCCGAAAAATATAACAGAAGATGAATATATGAAGGCTTTGGAAACCGTCAATGACGATTCAGAGATTCATGGGATTCTGATACTTCGCCCGCTTCCCCGACATCTTCCGGAAGAAATCCTTTGTGAAAAGATTTCCGTCAGAAAGGACATTGACGGGGCGACCACCGCCTCTCTCGGAGGAGTTTTTGCAAACAAAGCAATTGGCTACTGTCCTTGTACGGCGCAGGCTGTATTGGAGATTTTGAAATACTATGGAATCCCGCTTCAGGGCAGGAGGGCAGCTGTGATTGGACGATCGCTTGTGATCGGACGTCCGGCGGCCATGCTGTTGCTTCATGAAAATGCAACGGTGACACTGGTTCATTCCCGTTCCGAGGGCATAGAAGAGATCGTGAAGCAGGCAGATATTGTGATTGCGGCTACGGGTCAGATGGAAAGCATCGGAAAGAATTGCTTGCGGAACGGACAAACGGTCATTGACGTCGGCATCACGTGGAATCCTGCGAAAAATAAGCTTTGCGGAGATGTGAAAATGGACGAAATCAAGGATTCGGAAATTCGGATCACTCCTGTACCGGGAGGCGTGGGCACGGTAACAACCTCTGTTTTGGCACTCCATGTTGTAGAGGCGGCGCAAAGGCAAATGGAGAAAGCATAAATATAAGCTGCGAAATTCTTTTTGACTATGGCTTCGGAGGAAAGGAGGCCGAATCCGCAAATTCCCCAAATCAATGCATGATTGCCGGCTTTTCAGGTGAGCTCCGGATAATTTCAGTTTCCTGTGCGTTTACTGTATCGGCTCATGCCGCTTTGAATCGGGATTCGTCAATTCATCATGTTTTGTTTTGAAAAAACGGGTTATAATAAGTACTGTTATTGAAATCATAAATACTGTCGGTCAGAGTAGGAATTGGCGCGTTAAGTGCCGAGGGATGGGAGTTGTCCTCGGACGAAGGCGATTGCCGCGGTGCCAATTTCGCATCCGCTGCCACAGGGAAATCTCCTTTTGTGGCGTTGCCGGAAAGGAGTTTTTTTATGCAAAAAAAATGGAATGCGCGCATGATTGCGTATCTCGGCATTTTACTTGCCGTGGAGGTTGTGTTGTCACGATTTTTGTCGATTAATGCATGGAATATGAAATTCGGATTCAGCTTTGTACCCATCGTGGTTGCGGCAATGATGTTCGGGCCTGTTCCGGCTGCGGTACTTTATGGACTCGCTGATGTTATCGGCGCAACCCTTTTTCCCTCAGGAGCGTTTTTTCCCGGATTTACTTTTTCAGCCGTCCTTACAGGTTTTGTTTACGGGATTTTGATTCACAAAAAACAAACCTGGCAGCGGATCTTGTTGGCCGTTGTCATCCATCAATTTGTGATCAGCCTCTTTCTCAATTCCTATTGGCTTTCCATGCTTTATGGGACACCATATCAAGGCCTTTTAGAAGCCCGGATCGTCCAAAGCCTGATCACGGCGCCGATTCAGTTTGTCATTATGTTTCTTTTGGCAAAATCATTCCCGAACTGGAGAAAGGGGCTTCACATATGACATCACAGGAGGCCATTTCGTATCTGGAAAATCAGGGGTGGAGCAAGACACGCTTTGGGCTGGATCGAACACGGGAGCTCTTGGAAAAATTAGGAAATCCTCAAAAACGATTAAAGTTTATCCACGTGACAGGAAGCAATGGGAAAGGGAGTACCTG
>JAFADY010000042.1 GCA_023424395.1 Bacteroidota bacterium
GAGGGAGCTTTTTATGAATAATAACAATTCTTTTTTCTTCCATCCACTCATCTAAGTAACATAAAGAATCTGCTAACGCATCCCAATTAAACCCAAAATAATCGGGAAATTTAAAAGATTGATAATATAGACTAAAAATCTCTGTTCTATGTTTTATATCATCAACATACAAAGAATAAGAATTATTTGTGTCAATTTCCGAAAAACAGTTATAATACAAAAAAGATTCATTCTTCTTCATAAAATTTTAGGGTTTAAATCGAATAAAAGTTTTATAATGAACTGGAGAATACTACCCCCGCTCGCGCGCTTTTGCAAAGTGTGTGTTGCTAAGCAACCCCCTTGGCTGGCGCAAGTCTCCAGACTTGTGCCTTGTTTAAAACAATTTCTATTTTGCTTCGCAAACGCATTAATTACAAATTAGCGGGAGTAGGGGGTAACCCATTTATATTACATCATTATTTCACTTTGTCCTTTGAAGGATACTCAACAACCCAATTCATTTGACGCAAATCCGACAATGTTAAACGATAACGTTTCAAAATTGGAACATACTTACGAATTGTATCACAAGGTTCTGCGATGTAATTATCATATATTTTAGAATCCATAACTAACAATTGTATATATGGGATTATTTCAAAATCAATTTCCCAAGAATTATGTAAGCTACTAAAATTATGTTGCGAATTAGAAGATATGCCTACGGCTCCCGTTCTGCAATGAAACAGTGTGTCTTTTTCCGAAATATTACCAGACACAAGTGCTTGACATACTATCTCGACATCAGAATTGTTAACAAATGCAATGTTACGATGTATCTCTTCATTTTCTGGGCAACCACAAAAAATAAATGAGATTGCTATTAATAATATTGAGTTTCTAAATTTTTTCATAATTTTATCGTACTCTATGCTTTTTATAGTATAATCCGTTTCCTAATGTTCATATTAAATCCCTTTCGCTGGCCCAAGCCTCCAGGCCTGCGCCTTATTTAAAACAATTTCTATTTTGCTTCGCAAACGCACTAATTACAAATTAGCGCGAGCAAGGGATAGCCAAATTTTCTTTTAACCAAATAAAGCAACAGAAAATATCACTTTATCCAAAACGGATTTCCTCCAATTATAATATCCTTAATTTTTTCAAAGCCTTTATTAATAATGTTTTTTTGATAATATACTTCTCCGTCTAATTCTTCAATTCCTTTTTCAGTAAAGTCTAACCTAATAAGGTTATCATCATTTACACTAAACAACCCCGCCAAATTATAAATAGAAAAAACAGTTAATTTTGGATTCAAAGCCAAATACTCTTCAAGTTTTTCAAGAGAAAAATGCTTGTATCCAAAATTATAATTCTCTATCCAAACAATCCTATCATCAGGAATAATTTTCACGTCAGTTAAATTTTCAGTCAATGTTCTCTCTTTGTTATATTCTAACCATCTTTTGCTAAGTCCTTTCATAGATCTCATTACAATATATTTAGTTTCTTTTTTTACAACAATATATTGACTTTCGTAATCTTCAAAATAATCTATTAGAGAATTTAGCTTCGTATAATCACTCAACCCCTCATTTACTTCTGGATTTAGCAAACTAAAAATTGGAATATTGAATTTTATATTTGCTGTGTCACTAATACTTAAATGTTTTGAATAATCTGTTCTCATATAATCGCGATTATTATATTCATAAATATTTTCTTCAAATAATTTAAAAGAATATATTCGATATTTATCATCAGGTCTATATGAAACATTAACCATAAAATTAAAAATAATTAAAGAAACTAGGTATTTCATATTGTTAAAATTTAAAAGCTTGGAAAAGTTGCCTTAAGTTGTTGAATATTGACACTATAACCTCTAACCCCTTCGCTGGCGCAAGTCTCCGGACTTGTGCCTTGTTTAAAACAATTTCTATTTTGCTTCGCAAACGCACTAATTATAAATTAGCGCGAGCGGGGAGCGGGGGAGCGGGGGAGGCATTATCTATTGTTTACATGTAAATATAAAGATGAACTTACTAATGATATAAGTGGTCTTTGTCTTTTCACTCCTCTTTTATTTGTTATCATTGGATAGGCCCAAACCCGATGAAAAACATACAGATTATTTTCACCCATTTTAAAAAACCTTTTTTCTATAATTACATTATATTTCTTAACAAATATTTCATCTGGTTTAATGATTTTGATTGTATCGCTATCTGGATAATTTTTCAAATTATATAAAGCATCATCAAGTGTAAAATAACCTTTAAACGTATGTCCGATTGCTGTTGAAAATATATGTGAATAAGTTGGAAAGTATAATTTTATGTCATGATCTGTTTTGTTTCTGTAAATTAACTGTACTTTCACACTATCATTAAAATTAACAGAGTCGTTAGCAAAGCAAACATTAAATTCGACTTCATTTTCAGTTATTGTCATTTTTTGGCTTAAACATTCTAAAGAAACGAATATACTACTAATTAATATAATTATTTTTACCATTATCTCGGAATTTTATAAATGAATTGAAACCTTTTGGGATAACTTGAATAATTAACCCCCCTTGGCGCAAGTCTCCAGACTTGTGCCTTATTTAAAACAATTTCTATTTTTCTTGATAAGGTGGATACATTTTAATATTCTTCATATTTTCGTTGGGAGGGTATGAAATAGTCCAATTATGGTTAATTAAATCCTTTAAACTTAAATCATACCTTTTTAATATTTTATATTCATTCGCGATTATATCCCAAGGGATATTTTCTATTAATTGAGCATCAAAGAAGTAAATCATTAATGTATCTGAGTTAATTACATTTTTATATTTAAATAATATTTCCCAACAATCCCTTCCTAGATTTAAAGGTTCATCGCTTTCATTATTACTTAATATTTTATAGATATGAGAATTATCCTTTAGGCCTGAATAATGAAAATCAGATGTGTCTGGATATAAATAACTTGCATTTACATAAATGGCATTTTTATAATTATTTATTATTTTTATACTATGATGACAATCAGTTGAATTTTCATAGGTTCCACATGAAAGAAAAGGAAGATTCAAAATAATAAAGAAAACAATTTTTTTCATATTTTTTCATATTTATTGTTTTACATTGAATATATTAATTATTCCTGGAATTACAATTGTAGGCCCCTCGCTGGCGCAAGCCTCCAGACTTGTGCCTTATTTAAAACAATTTCTATTTTGCTTTGCAAACGCACTAATTATAAATTAGGGGAGCGGGGGATTTGGATTATTATAAACTAATTATTTTATAAGCGAGAAACCTCTTCCTCTAAATTCAAAAGGTAAATAATTGCTGACAAGCATACCCTCTTTTCTTATCAAGACATGAAAATCTTTTTTCAGATATGCATCCTTTAATATAAGCACGTTACCGCTTCTATCCCATTTCCCTGAAGACAATGAATAATCATACAAATAAATTCCATATGACCTATCCGCTCTGAATATTATCTTGTATTCAATGTTATGAGATTTATATATTCCAGTGATAAAATTAAATTCTTGATCATTTTTATCATTAAACCCAGATTCCTTATTTTTTACCGGTAGAGATATATTCTCTGTCAAAAAACACATATTATTAGGGGTATTATCTGATAGAATAAAGAAATTCGTTTTCATCCATTCAAATCCATCAATTGTTTTTAAGATAGTTTTTTCTCTACCCGCTCTAACTATCTTCTCCTTTCGTAAGGATAATTGATAATTATTAAATTTATCTCTCAATGTATAAAATCTACTTGTTTTTTCAAAATTTCCAAAAGACAATAAGTGAACCGCTAAAACATCTGAGTTAGATTTATGGTTTACGCATGAAAGAATATAGGTATTATCTGAATAGAAATCAATTGAAAATGACAAGTATTCAGACGTCGACATCCGATGTTCCATTGAATAATTTTGACTTTGGACACTCAGAATATGTAAGAACAAAAAAATTATCGTTATATTCTTCATAAAACTCATTTATTCTAAATATTGGTAAAATTATTTGGTATGATTTAGGACCTTTTCTCCAGTTCGCGCGCTTTTACAAAGCGTGTGGTTGTTGCACCTTGTGCCTTGTTTAAAATAATTTCTATTTTTCAGATGTTTTCATAGTTTTGATTATTTAAATTATAATATCCATATTATTTTTATCCAAATAATGTTCACAATTTTCTGTTACTAATAATAAGATGAAATTATGCAAAAAACGCTGCATAGAAAATGAAGGAATTTTAAATTTTTTTCTACATCGCATACTTTTCCACATAAAACTCTGAATTATTCTAACTTTACCAAAGTATCTAAAAGAAATACCCCACCGACACATTTGCCGTCCACATTTTGGTTGTTGGCTTTATCGATCCTCCGTTTACTAGATATCCGAAAGCTGCCATATTGTTTAGCACATGCCTGAAACCAACGCCAACGGTCAGTTTATCCATCACTTCGGCACCTATTTCAGCTGCTAATCCCACATTCCACCGTTGCTGCATATACACGTTACTTTCTTCCGAATCCAATATGCGAATCTGAGGTTCGAACAGGCTCCATTTTACTTTCATCGATTCTCCTTCATAAGAGGTTTTAACATGTTGATTAGCGGATGGTGTGTATGTGGCAAAGCCTCCTCCCATGATGTACAGTTTTGTATTATCGGAAAGGTTGAACTTTGTCTTTACATATACCGGCAACTGAAAAGTGTGCATATCCACAAAACCTTCTAAGGAAACTCCTTCCGGAACTTCCATCCCTTGCGTATATTTTTCTGAATTAATTGTTGAGCCACTATAAAAATACATCAACTCGGAGTGCAACCCGAAATGAGCGCCAAACATATATTCAGCCATAAAACCGGCATGTACGCCCATGCGTGGTTTGTAAATCTCTAATTCTACGCCGCCTATATTCATATTGGTATTCGATAAGTTTCCGCCTACTTTTAGACCGGTACGGAATTGAGCGAAAGCGGATGCTGTTATTAAAAACAGCACCGCCATATTGATAATTCTTTTTTTCATGATTGTATTAAAATCTTATGTGATGTTCGGTTTATGAATTACCACGAACGGAAACTAATAAAAATGGTAGCCATCAGATTGGATACGCTTATCTTTTCTTCTGATTTTACATTTTGTCCTTCTACGTTCAAATTTTCAATGGATCCCATTACATACGATAACTTCAAGCCAACGCCTGTTTTACTGTTTACTTTGTATTCTCCGGCAATTCCGGCATTTAAACCGAAAGTTGTTTTGCTGCCGTTCACGTTTACACCACTCATATTCATATCGGTATTGAAGAACAGAGGGCCAACCCCAACATTACTAACCAACAGGAATTTTTCAAATTCAGTACGTCCAACAAACGAAGCGCCTACGTATATAAAGTTTTGTGTTTCTTTATAATTCACAGCTTGTTCAGTGCCGGGAATGTTTATATTGTCTCCCGAAGTGCTTGCCGAGCAAAAATTGGCATTTAATCCTAATCCCCAGCTTTCTTTGAAAAAATATTGCCCATCCGCATCTACGGTATAACCATGACGTAACTTTTTACTCATTTCATCCAGTTTTGAATCACCGGTTTTATCTATCTCACCAAGCCTGTATGCGTATCCGCCGCCAATAGCGAACCGAAAATCTTTGTAGTTACCCGGCGTTTGGTATTCAACATCATAGGGTGCAGACTGCTGTGCAGTTGCCGAAAAAGTTGCAGCGGAGTAAATGATAACGGCTGCTAACACGATAAAATAAATCTGTTTCATAAATTGATAATGTTTAATGTTGATTATGGAAGAATGTTTTTACTTTTTTTATACGGTTACTCTTTTTTCTTCTTTTTCTCAATTTGTATCACCTGCGGGCGGATGGTGTCATTGGATGATGCTTCTATTACGAAAAATTCAGGAATTTCTGTGGTTTCATCGGTTACGGGCATAATGGTGTACGTTTTGCTTTGCTCCACCGGAAATGTAAGTTTATAGTGCGTATGCGGGTTGTTGGATTCTGCCACCGTTGCTCCTATTACCCCGAACATGGCTCCTGCCATTGCCGCTTTGTCTTTCCACTGCTGAAAATGGCGTATTTCAACGGTTCTTTCACCCGGCAAAACATCCGTATGTTTCGGAAAACCTTTCATATAACTTCCTACCGAAACAGTATCCACTTTTATCAGTAAAGCGGATTCCGATGTTTTCTTACCCTTAATTCTCAATTTGCGTTCACCCTGCTGTATGCGTGCAAGTTCGCTCGATTCCAGATTTGCACCCTGATATCCTTTGGTGCTGCCGCATGCAGATAAAAGAATGAGTGCGGCAAATAAAACTGTAGAGAATAAAATAAATGTGAACTTTTTCATTTGTTTACGTTTTAATTGATGTAAATTCTTTCATTTGATTTTTGTTATAGACTATATGCTTCGCTCTAAAATTTCGTTTAAGCATTATTTTACAAAATTATTCGTACTATCCGGTTTAGGATAAAACTGTCGAAAATGATATTCGTCATTTAGCTCCTTGATATTTGTTTGTACACCGTCAACCATTCTATATCTTTTGGTAATTAAAAATGTTGTGTCATTAATTATTTTTCCTTCGCTTATATATGGTTTATACGGGGCTTCAGAAAGATACCATAGCTCAAAAGTTATTTTATCTTCGTTATTATTAAAAATACCCCACCAATACATAACTTTTATGTAATCTTCTTTTTTTATAAATGAATTAATAATGTAATTATCCAAACTTTCAATATTAGTCTCTAAACCACCAGGTGTTATTACAGTGCCATCTTCGTAAAAAATCATCACATCAAAAAACTGGTTATTGTAAAATTGATAGTAATATCCATCCATTCGTAAAGAGTTTCCCAAATATTCTTTTTTTGATAAATGAAGGGAATCCGATTTTGAAATAGAAAATTGTTCGCAACCTTAAAATAAGATTAAAACAATAACTGAAATTAAAATTATATTTTTCATACTTTGTTAGGTTAGCCTATATTTCAGAGAACAATAAAAATTTAATGCATAATGAATATTTATAACGTTTAGTGGTATCTAATTAACGGTAAAAGTAGATAAAAGAAATAAATAAAATCTCAATTATCGAGTTTATTTTTTGAAATATAGGTTATTTTTAATATCAATTTCTATTCAATTGAAAATATGTGATTTAAGTATAAGCAAATATAGCTATTAACGTGGAAAAAATTGTATTATTTACCTTTTGAAGGTTCAATGTTTCCTATGTTATTAACATAATTTGGATTCATAACTGCATAATAATTTTAGTAGTTATGTAAACTGACGCATTTATATTTTTATGAAATCCAAGTTACCATTATATTCTATAGTGATTGCTGTTCTTTTTATAATAGCATGCAATCCACAAACTCAAGCACCTAAACTAATAAAAGAAGCTCCCCTTGCCGGCGCAAGTCTCCAGACTTGTCCGTTTTAAAACTCTATTTAATTTGCTCTGCAAACGCGTTAATTAAAAATTAGTGGGAGCTGGTTCACTATATAAATATACTCTTGCCCGGCAATGTCTATTGACCAATGAGGGGAAGTTCTTATTATTGGAATCCCTTTAGGTTTTCGGCTGTCTGGATAATATAACTTCGTGACTATTTCTTTTGAGTAAATTTCACTATCTTTTATAATATATTTATATGGTACCGGATCATAAGATGTAGCCACAGTCATTTTATCGAAATCACCTGTATTGGCGATTGGGCCTATTACACTATCATTACTCCATGATACTTTAAAATTTGGGACTCCCAAAATCAGATGAGTTTCTGTTAGAATATTTTTCAACCAATTTGAATCATTCACATGAATGTAATCTTTGGTGTAAAGATATACGATTTTGTTATTGCTTTTAAAGTAGCCGTCGGGTCTCTTAAACATTATTTCAAAAACATATCTCGTGGGAAATATGTAAATTTCATTGAATTCTTTTTTTTCTACTATGTCGATGAGAAAGAACTTTTCTTCTTTTCCACCTACAGTTATTTGTTCGAAATCCTCAATGACTGTTTTTATATCAGCTATTATCTCTTTACTTAACTTCTTATCTCCAATATAGTGTATCTCATCATTTAATTGAGCCCAAATATTCTGAAATATAAACAGAAATACAAAACTGACAATAATAATTTTCATAAGAGTTACATTTTTTGATTGACTTTTGTACGTTTATCACTTAAAATATCCTGCTCGCGCGCCCCTCGCTGGCGCAACCTCCAAACTTGTGCCTTGTTTAAAACAATTTCTATTCTGCTTTGCAGCGCACTAATTGCAAATTAGCGCGAGCGATGAGAGTTGGGTTAATGTTAAGTTATCATTAAGCATCAAAAACGAGAATTTATACTTCTCAGAATTTCTTGAATAATACTTTTGCTTTCAATAGGAAAGAAAACCTTAAACTCTAAAACATCGGGATATTTTGCCCAAATTTCACACACATCATATAATACTGAAATATAGATTTTAAATTCTTTTTTTCCTAACAGAGGGAGCTTTTTATGAATAATAACAATTCTTTTTTCTTCCATCCACT
>JAFADY010000025.1 GCA_023424395.1 Bacteroidota bacterium
CTCTTGTCAGCTATGCAAAGGGAATCGGAGCATCGGGTCTCCTATGGGTAAAAAATGAGGGAGGGAAAATTTCCTCAAGCTTCAATAAATTCCTGACGGCAGATGTGGAGCATTATTTACAGAATGCGCTTCATTTTCAGGATGGGGATTTGGTGTTGATGATGGTTGGTGATCGCGATCATACGCTTCCTCTTATGGGCTCCTTGCGCGTGACGGTAGCGAATGAAAATTTGAAGCTGGATCCGAATCAGTATGCGATTACATGGATTGTGGATTTTCCGATGTTTGAATATTCTGAAGAGGAAGGGCGTTATGTCGCAAAGCATCATCCGTTTACAGCACCGAAGGATGAAGATATCTCGCTTTTACAGACGCATCCTGAAAAGGTGCGTGCTAAGGCATATGATATCGTCATCAATGGTGATGAGCGTGGCGGCGGATCCATTAGAATTCATAATGCTGATTTGCAGAATCAAATTTTTGAAATACTCAAATTATCCGAGGATGAGATCCGAAACCGCTTCGGGTTCTTTGTTGAGGCCCTGCAATACGGCACGCCGCCGCATGGCGGGATTGCCTATGGCATGGATCGATTTGTGATGATGCTTTTGGGAATCGACAATATTCGCGATGTGATTGCTTTCCCGAAAACACAAACCGCAACGGATCTGATGAGCGATGCTCCCACTATGGTGGATCAGAAACAGCTAAATGAGCTGCAAATTCGCTTGATTGAGGAAGAGCAGGAGAAAAAATGAAAAATAAGGCACTTGTGGTGAAAACAGAAAAAGATATGGCTGAGGTATTGGTGTATCGGGCTGAGGCGTGCGGTTCCTGTGACTCATGCAGTGCTTGTGACCAAAAGCCGCAAACACAGTGGGTACAGAACCTCCTGCACGCCAAGGCAGGCGATTCTGTTTATGTGGAAATGAAAACGGAACAATTTCTGGGAGGTTTGCTCAGATTATACGGCCTGCCTCTTGTATTGTTTTTTGCAGGGATTGCGGCGGCTATGATCATCAGTGCGCAATTCGGCAAACAAAACGAGCTGATCGGTTTATTGGGAGGTTTTGCCGGTCTTGGAATTTACGTGATCATTGCTCGTGTCATGGATCGAAAAATCGACCCGAAGACAATGATTCGAATGATTTCTTTTGCTCAGGCATCGAATGCTCAAGGATCTCAAATCACCGATTCATGCTGTTCCACCCACTAATTTATATTTTTTAAGGAGGCAAACATGCGCAGGGGAAGCTTAAAAGTAGAGGATGCTGCAATCTTTCAATGTATTGAAAAAGAAAAAGAGCGTGAGGAAAATCATTTGGAACTGATTGCTTCGGAAAATGATGTTTCTCCTGCTGTTATGCAAGCCATGGGCTCGGTTTTGACAAACAAATATGCGGAGGGCTATCCCGGTGCTCGTTATTATGGCGGCTGTGAATATGTGGATGAGGTGGAAACCATTGCTATCGAACGATTGAAGAAAATATTCGGTGCGGAGCATGCCAATGTTCAGCCGCATTCCGGGTCAAGTGCTAATATTGCCGTTTATTTAAGTGTGCTGAAGCCGGGAGATTCCGTTTTAGGCATGAATTTATCCGAAGGCGGACATTTAACACACGGATCCAAGGCAAATATATCCGGAAAATACTTTCATTTCACTTCCTACGGGGTGGATGCCGAAACGGGAAGGATTGATTATGATGCGGTTCGGAGATTGGCATTGGAAGCAAAACCGAAGCTGATTGTTGCCGGCGCCAGTGCTTATCCGAGAATTATCGACTTCGCTCGTTTCCGGAAGATTGCAGATGAGGTGGGGGCTTATCTTATGGTGGATATGGCGCATATTGCGGGGCTGGTAGCCTCAGGAGATCATCCGTCTCCGATTCCATATGCGGATTTTGTGACCTCGACAACGCATAAAACGATGCGTGGGCCGAGGGGCGCCTTCATCTTATGCAAAGAAGAGCACGCAAAGAAAATAGATAAGGCGGTTTTCCCGGGTTCTCAAGGCGGACCTTTGATGCATGTCATTGCGGCGAAGGCCGTTGCCTTCAAAGAGGCGCTTTCTGAAGAATTCATTGAGGATCAGCATCAAACCGTACGCAATGCAAAGGCTATGGAAGAGCGTTTTGCGCAGCGTGGTATGAGCATGGTATCGGGAGGAACGGATAATCATCTGCTTTTGCTTGATGTTACGTCTGTCGGAGTCAATGGCAAGGAAGCAGAGGATCTTCTGGAACATGCGCATATCACTACCAATAAAAATGCCATTCCTCATGATCCGCTGGGTGTCAACATCAGCTCGGGAATTCGCATCGGTACTCCCGCCGTCACCACCAGAGGGCTGAAAGAGAAAGAATGCACACAGATAGCGGATATCATTGTGGATGTATTGACAAAAAAGCGTACTCCGGAAGATGCAAGAGAGGATGTATTGCAGCTTTGTAAAAAATTTCCTTTGTATAAGGAGGAGGGATGAGCAGACCTATTGTCAGCATTATCGGACGTCCGAATGTAGGAAAATCGACTCTTTTCAATCGTCTTGTGGGAAAACGGATTTCCATTACGGAGGATACTCCGGGTGTCACCAGAGATCGGCTATACCAAGAAGTGGAATGGCAGAACCGATATTTTTTGCTGATGGATACCGGGGGACTGGAGCTCGGTTCTGACGATATTATGTCTCAGGAAATCGAAGCGCAGGTTGATATTGCAATAGAGACCAGCGATCTCATTCTTTTTCTGGTGGATGGTCAAAGCGGGGTGATGCCGCTTGATCATATGGTTGCCGATAAAATTCGCAAAGCAGGACGTGATTGCATCGTTGTCGTCAATAAAATCGATTCACACCATACGCCGGCATCGGTTTATGAATTTTATGAATTGGGCTTTGAGCTTATGAATGTAATTTCTGCGGAGCAGGGGTATGGGTTAGGAGATTTGCTGGACCTTGTTTTCGAGCATCTTCCGGATGACCAAGATGTGCAAAAGGAAAGCGATGCGCTGAAAATCTGTCTGATCGGCAAGCCCAATGTTGGAAAGAGTTCTCTTGTCAACAAGCTCTTAGGTGAGGAACGGATGATCGTCACGGACATTCCGGGCACTACGCGGGATGCGATCGATTCTTATTATGAACGTGACGGACAAGAGTATGTCATCATTGATACGGCGGGTCTTCGCAGACAGCGTTCCGTAGATACTCGTATCGAAAAGTATTCCATTTTGAGAACTCTTTCTTCCATCGATCGTGCCGAGCTATGCCTTTTCATGCTGGATGCCGCTGTCGGAGTCACAGATCAGGATGCTCGAATTGCAGGATATGCGCATGAAAGTCATAAAGCTTCCATTATTGTGGTCAATAAATGGGATTTGATCGAGAAGGACACCAATACACAAAAGGAATATGAGGAAATGATTCGGCGCGAGCTTGCTTTTTTGGATTATGCTCCTATTCTTTTTGTCTCAGTAAAAACAGGACAGCGCATTGATCGGCTTTTCCAAACAATTCAGCAGGTGAATGAAAATTATAGCTTTCGTATTCCTACAGGAACTCTCAACCAGCTGCTTCGAGATGCCACCTCGATGACGCCCCCGCCGACGGATAAAGGAAAACGGCTGAAGATCTTCTATGCTCAGCAGGTTACGGCAAGACCTCCTAAAATCATCCTATATTGTAATGATCCGGAGCTTTTTCATTTTTCCTATCAACGGTATCTGGGAAATCAAATTCGGAAAAATTTTCCCTTTACAGGCGTTCCCTTACTGATTGAAATACGCAAACGAGAGGAGAGAAGATGAAGTATGCTCTGATTGTTTTTCTATCGTATCTGATCGGGAGTCTTCCTTTTGCCTATATTTTCGGAAAAATATTTACGGGCAAGGACATTCGAAAGCTCGGAAGCGGAAATTCCGGTTCTACCAATGCGCTGCGATCTTTTGGTGTTGCAATCGGCGGGCTCACCTTCCTATGTGATTTTGGAAAGGGAATTCTCGTCATCTTTCTTGCCAAAGCTCTTTCGCCCGGCAATCATTGGGCGATTGCTGCGGCGATGTTGTCCGTTGTGATCGGACATTGCTACTCCATCTTTTTAGGATTTCGGGGAGGCAAGGGTGTTGCGACGACCGCGGCGTTGTTGTTTCTGTTGGATTGGCGCCTATTTCTTGTAGTGATTCTGTGTTTTCTTGTCATTGTGGCGAGTACCAAATTCGTCTCGCTGGGAAGCATACTCTGCTCTTTATTAGGAGGAACGGCAGCGTTTTTTTTCCTTAGACAGCAATTTCCGGTCGGGCCGGCTCTTTTTCTGTGCGCGATTCTTATCGTATTCCGTCATAGAGAAAATATACAGCGCTTGCTTCATGGCAAAGAGAGCAAAATCGGAATCGGAAAATCAGGAAAGCCGAAAAGAAGGCAAAAAGCGGAAATAACACCCAAGGAAGCTGTCAGAAACATTGTTTCAGAGGAAGCGGAGGAAAACCGAAACACACAGATTCCCCGAAAAAAGTCAGCGAAAAAAAAGAAAAACAGGTTTTTTTTGATCATATGGATTCTTGCCTGTTTCGGAATTTTTACAGTATTTGCAACGCGATATGCGTTTGCTTCTCCAAAAATCATACTTTCCAAGCCGGAAGAGCACATCATTCAGGAAAAGGGAAGGGGTGTATTT
>JAFADY010000030.1 GCA_023424395.1 Bacteroidota bacterium
GTAATCAACATTTTGGCAGCCTTGGCAGCATATTCATTCTTTCCGAAAAAGCCCTCGATTAATACGAATACAGACATTATAGATATAGAAAGATGGAGAGCCGCTTAGGCCGAACTCACGTTAAAAATAGATAAAATATGTGTTATATGAAAAAAAGTATTACTTTTACATCATTGAACTTATTATTAACTTAAAATTGTTTTCTATGAAAAAAATTTACTTTATTTTAGTTATGTTTCTTGTGGCTACAATAGGTTATAGCCAACCCTTAACTCCAACGCTGAAGTATTCTAACGCCGCGTATGCTTGGAATACTGGAGTCCATTCAAGAGATATGTCGTTATCCAATGATACGATTTACGCAACTGACAAAAACACAAAAGCCATACACAAAATCAGCACTGTGGATGGAACCGAATTTACGGATAGAATGTGGGCTAACGACATGTTCACCGGTTTCAGCATCACTCACGATGACGTAGGGAATTCTTATGTTACATCCAGTGCGTGGGGTATGACCAACAACATCCAAGGGACTTTAACGGTAGGAAATACCTCCACTTATGCGAATACGGCATTAAGCGGTACCGGACGTATAGATTTTGTTGAAGCATTCGGCGATTTTTCATCTTCGGCTTTACTTGCCGGAGCATCTACCAATTCGGATGTGATTAGTGTATGGCAAATTACAAACGGCGCTTTTGTAAATGCCGCCGCTCCGGTGGTTTTTAATAATCCCAGAGGAGGAGATGTGGGTGTTGGTGCAGACATCAAATGGATGGATGGAACAAGAATTCTTGTTACCGGCCAGTCTCTCACGCCCTCTATTGTTACTCTTGATTTATCGAATGGTACTGCCAGTCGGACGCTTGTTGGAACTGCTACTTATCCCGTTGGAGGGTCAGGTTATTTTGAATGGGAAGGAACTCCCTATGTAGTTTTGCCCACAGATGGTTTAGGGCAATTTACCGTTCTCGATATAACCGATCCCGCTCTTCCTGATCCGGTAGCTGTTAATACAACAAAAATTGGTGAAACCCTTAATAATTCTTACCACGTAGGATTTGAAACTCAAGTAGAGGGCAATGTAGTAACAATTCATGTTTGGTCTCCCAATAACGGATTAGCGGGTTTTGAACTTGACATGACGACGTTAGGAATTGAGGACGTTATCGACAAAACATCTGTTTTGCGCACTTCATCCGGAATAACCGTTACATTTGAAGGAGAGGGCGCTATTGAACTCTACAATATAAATGGACGGTTAATTGATAAGGCAAACGCTTATAACAGTTACTCTCGCGATTTAGAGAGAGGCGCTTATATTATTCGCGTAAACGGCAAAGCCGTTAAGTTTGTAAGATAATTTTATCGTATTTGCATAAAAAAAGTCGCTCTAAAGCGGCTTTTTTTTATTTAATTTCATCCCAAAAAACTGCTTCGGGAAGCATTGAAAATGTGTTGTAAAAAAATAAAATTCCAAAAAAGTTTTTTAATAAAAAAATATACTAATTTTACGTGGTTTTTGCTCACAAAAACCATAGCTAATTATCTATTAACTTAATAAATTAAAATTATTTTATGAAGAAAATTTACTTATTTTTTGCGATGTTGTTTCTTGCAACATTGAGTTACGGGCAAGCAATGTCGGGCGTATACAAGGTCGGGGCAACGGAAACGGCTCCGAATTTTGCAAGTTTGAAAAGTGCTTGTGATGCGTTGAACACTAACGGAATGTCGGGAGATGTTATTTTTGAAATTACTTCAAACTTAACTGAAACAGAAAGTTCCAGAATCGGTGTAAATACCGGTACCAATAGTGTGACGATCCGCCCTTCATCTGATACGGATTACAGGATAGAATTGACCAAAGCTACCGACAATGCTCGTGCATCAGGTCTAATAATTATAGGTTTAACGGGAGATAGTTGGGAAAATCTGACTGCAAATACCAGTAATGTAACAATTGATGGTTACGCGGTAGGCGGAACCACAAGACGTTTAACTTTAGCTACCACTGATGCAGCTAACATTTTTCATGGACCAATACAAATAGTTGGAAGTGGAGAAAATATTGCTGTGAAAAATTGTATTTTAGATCAACGGAATCTTGTTTCGGGCAGCACAACTTATGCAGTTCGTTTGAGAGTAGAACAAAATGCAGCGGCTACTGTTTTTGCTCCATCAAATATTGTGATCGAGAACAATATTATTACTGCAGTAAAAAATGGGGCTCAAATGGGAATTGGCTTGACGGCTGCTAGCGGAATCACTACTTATACATTAAAAGGAGTAGTGATTAAAAATAATGAAATATCGGCGAGGACCCGTGCTATTTCAATGTCAAATTACGAAAATATACAAATAGAAGGAAACACCATTAAAACGGAGCAAACCAATCCGGGTATGTTGAGTACTTGGGTACAAGGTATTGCAAACGGCGTTGGTACTGTTGATATAAAACGCAATAAATTCATATCGGCATTAACCGCCAACACAAGCGCGGGCGCTTATGGTATTAGAGGAATTATTGCAAGTGGTGGAGGTACATGGTATATTGATAATAACTATTTTACGGGCTTTAAAGTAACCGGTACAACCGGAAGTACAGAAATGACAGCTATAAGATGTGGTAATACCTGTATAATCAGAAATAACACTTTTTATTTAAATAGTTTAAATTCAACAGGGATTACAGTTACATATCAAGCAATTTTAATAGCGGCGGGAACCCCTACTATTTTAAATAACATTCTTGTAAGTGATGAGGATGCAATACCGAATACACTTCTCGTGGGTACTATAGGTGGAGAAACTGACTATAATAATTATTTTTTAAGAACCGGTACTACAAATGCTCGCATTAGCGGAAGCAACACCACTCTTGCAGCTCATCAAGCCGCAAATCCGGGAAAAGATGTCAATTCAAAAAGTGTAGATGTTGATTTTGTAGACGAAACTACAGGAAACTTGAATTTAATGGGATCTTCAGACGGAGATAATAATTTAGCTGCGCCTCGTTTAGCCGAAGTAACAACCGACATTATGGGAACAGCACGAAAAGATCCTGCTTATATGGGGGCATTTGAAGCTCCAACGCCTATCATCGTTGTGGCGGTTGATGAGTTAAGTGGCAACGAAATAACAGTACTGCGCACCGCATCCGGAATAACCGTTACATTTGAAGGAGAGGGCGCTATTGAACTTTACAATATGAACGGACAATTAATAGATAAGGCAAACGCTTATAACAGTTACTCTCGCGATTTAGAGAGAGGCGCTTATATTATTCGCGTAAATGGAAAAGCTGTTAAGTTTGTAAGATAATTTCAAATGTTTTTGAAGAAAAAAGCCGCTTTAAAGCGGCTTTTTTTGTGACTTTTATATTCACAACACAAACTCTTCGAACAATTTTTCCAGCGTTTTTTGCGGATCTTCGCAAAAACCGTTGTGCGGAACAGATGTCTGCAAACAGGTGCTTCGCACGGCAGTAAGCCAGCGGAAACGTTCGGCAATATCAAGTGACGCGATTTTTCCGCCTTCGGCGGCGCCTTCGGCGATTTTTTGGAACGAGATTAATGTTTTTTCCAACAAGTCAATATCCAACTCCGTGGGAGAGTGGCGCAGGTAGGTTTTATCG
Organism: Bacteroidota bacterium; assembly: GCA_023424395.1. Lineage (GTDB taxonomy): Bacteria > Bacteroidota > Bacteroidia > Bacteroidales > Dysgonomonadaceae > JAFADY01. The sequence continues at coordinate 3,641 of JAFADY010000030.1, forward strand.
AGTTGGTATTTCATGCCAATGTATTTCGCGCTGCGCGAGAATAAAATCACTCCCACGTTCACAAATTCTTCGCGCTCCACTTTCGGAAGCACGCGAATTACTGCATATTCATAAAAATGTTTCCCGTGCATGAATGGCTTCGTTTAAAAATATGTGAGAGTGTTGTAAGCGTTGGCTTAAAAAATCGAAATACGCTTTGCGTATGGAGTCAGGCGTTTCGTCGTCTTCCGTCCAATCGGCAAAAGTATCGGGGATAAGGTTTAGGATTTGGCGGAGGGTATCGAGTGTGAGAATGGCTTTGCATTCGGCATCCGCTTTTTGCAAATCATTGGCAAACGGCAGTAGCACATGCTCTTTCACAAGCGGAAACGGATTCAGCGCCTGCTGCTCACGATTGTGCCAATTATGATGAAAATAAAGTGTGGAACCGTGGTCGATAAGCCACAATTCGTTGTGCCACATCAGCATATTGGTATTTCGAACCGTTCGGTCGATATTGGTTAGAAAAGCATCCATCCACACGATTTTCGACGCGGTTTCGCTGTCAATTTGCGTCGTAACCGGATCGTACGTTAGCGCTCCCGATAAAAAACTCAATCCCAAATTCAGCCCGCGACTCGCTTTGAGTAAATCCTGAATTTCTTCGTCGCCTTGCGATCGTCCGAACGCTTCGTCGAGGTTGATAAACACTAATTCGGGAATATTTAGCCCCAACAACTTTGCCGTTACGCCACCGATAAGTTCCGATATCAGCACTTTTGTTCCATGCCCCGAACCGCGAAATTTTACGACGTATTTAAAATCGTCGTCGGCTTCGGCCAAAGCGGGCAGTGAACCTCCTTCGCGAAGCGGCATAATGTATCGGGTAACGTTTACGGTGCGGATTTCCATTGTTGAACCTTTTTCTTTCTGCAAATGTACTATTTTTGACAGAACTTTGGGTATTTGTAATCAATGTTTACCGTTTAAAGTTTATAGTTGGATATCGAAAAATATGTATATTTGCACGAAACGGATAGAGTTGTCAATGAAAAAATTCATCGGATTTGCTTTTTTCCTCCTGTGGTTGCTTCTTTTCACTTCGTGCGAAGAAGAAAAAACCGATTTCAGGTTTTATCGTCGGTTAATCATCATTCCTGTAACGATCGAGGGGCGGAGTTATTCTTTTCTTTTCGATACGGGAGGCGGAACAAGCACGATTTCAGGTAGAATTGCTGCTGAGCACGGATTGAAATCGAAACCATCTAAAATTACAACTTACGACATCAGCGAAGGCCGTAAAAGAACTGTAATGCTGTCGGAGCCGGTCGAGATAAAAATTGGAGGCAAGACTGTAACCACGCAATTCGATGTGTCGGATACATACCAAAACAGTGTTTACGACGGGATTATAGGCATGGATATTATCGGAAAATACAATTGGCTCTTCGATTTTGAAGACAAAACGATTTCTATTTCCGATGGATTTTTGTTTCCCACGTTAGATGATTCGTGGATGCGGCAAGCTAGTTATCGATACTCTGAATCGTTTGGAGTCCCGTTTATTTCCATGAATATCAACGATTCGCGAAAACAGGATTTTTATTTCGATACGGGAATGTACGATGGATATTATGATTCCACCTCACGAAAATATCTATATTATTCTTTTGTTTTCAACGAACATCAAAACAGCGCTCTCACAAGGTTCAAGCGCATTATGTCGCCTGCAGATAAAATCACACATCATGTTGCTTCAAATCAAACATACAATGTAATGTATTCCATGAAAGGAACAATTAATGGAGTAGGGCACTCGCCATTCGCTTCGGCCATTTACAAAAACAGGGAGAGTCGATATAAAGTTTTGAAAGAAAGGAAATTGTTAAACATTGTTACCGTAAATTACTTGCATCATTACGACGGAATGTACATCGATACAAAGCTAAACAGGGTTTCATTTTACAACAAAAACGGAAAAAGCGATCGCGACAACGGAGAAGATGTACAATGGTTTTACGAAAAGCAATTCGGTTTCAGGGATTCTTATTGAGCAGTGTGCGGCGTGAACAAAAACAGCCTTTAACGCCTTATAATCATACATACTTAAAACTTATGAAAACAGAAGAAACATTAAAAGGATCGGTTATTGTGGTGTGGGAGTTCGCTTCCAACGGCCATAACCGCAAATATTTGGGTATTCGTTTTGGCGAAGATAAAGAAACACAGGAAACCATCGATAAAAAGCACATCAGCACCGATACGAAGGAGGATGTTTTGATTTCCGCCGCCGATATTGAAGGAACACCCGTGAGTTTTCAGCGAAAAAGGATTCTCGACGAGTTGAACGATAATAAATGGAAATGGCTTGAAGAAGAGACCGATACGTTTGAACAAGATACCGACGAGCTGCTGAAAAATAGTTGAAATGAACGTTGTAGCGCGTATTCATACCGATTTTCCTACAAAATTCGGAATTCCCCGTCAAAGTGGTATAGTGAAAGAGTTGAAGGGCACGATCGTTTTTGAGCCCGAATACAGAAATGCGCAAGCTGTGCGCGGATTGGAACAGTTTTCGCATATTTGGCTGATTTGGGAGTTTTCGGAATCCAAACGCGAAGCGTGGTCTCCAACCGTGCGTCCACCCCGATTGGGAGGCAACAAACGAATGGGTGTTTTCGCGACTCGTTCGCCGTTTCGTCCCAATCCCATCGGATTGTCGTCGGTGCGGTTGGACGGCTTGGAAACCGATACCGACCTTGGCCCCGTACTGTATGTTTCGGGCGCCGATTTAATGAACGGAACCCCCGTTTACGATATAAAACCTTACATTCCGTATTCTGACAGCCATCCCGATGCGTCCGGCGGTTTTACCGACGATCTCACAAATGAAAAATTATCGGTTATCTTTCCCGAAAATTTACTTCAGCTTTTCCCACCTGAAAAACAAAAATCTTTATTAGAAGTCCTAGCTATTGACCCGCGTCCATCGTATCAGGATGCCCCCGATCGTATTTACGGCGTGCCTTTTGCAGGATTTGATATTCGGTTCAAGGTCAGCTATCAAACACTTATCGTAGAAAAAGTTATTCCTTTATTATAGTGAAAACTTATTAATCCCGGCTTTGGAATAATAAATTTTTCAAAACAAAACACCCAACTGTTGCAAAAACAATGATTATTTGTATCTTTCGGAAAGAATCGGAAGATAAATGAAACCTATTATCGCTATAATGTTGTTTTGTTTTTTCGTTCCGGCAATTAAGGCACAGCGTACAAAAATCAATGCAGACAGTATTTCCGTTTACTTTAATCAGGTGAAGAAAGCCACTCGGGAACATGCCAAATTGTGGAATAAAGACATTTACGGGCCTATCATGTTGGTAGACCCCGATACACGTGTGATCTACACCAGTGAGCAAAACGGAGAGAATTCATTAAAACAGCACGGCGAGTTTTTTGTCGGAATATTACCCGAAGAAGTTAGTTTTTCGCACACTTCGGTTGAGTGGAGCGGGAAAATATGGGCAATGGTCGTACTTCCGTTGCCGCAAGACCCATACAAACGAGTTGATCTTATCGTGCACGAATTGTTTCATAGCGCTCAGCTATCGCTCGGATTTGATATTCATGGAGCCAACAATTATCATCTCGATGAAAAAGACGGGCGCATTTATCTTCGTCTCGAATTAGCGGCTTTAGAAGCTGCGTTAAAGGCTAACCGCTTAAACCGCGCTGAAGAACATTTACGCAACGCACTTATTTTCAGAAAATATCGTCATATTTTATACACCGGTTCTGAAACCATGGAAAATCGGTTGGAATTGTTGGAAGGATTGGCTACCTATACCGGACAAATGATGAGCGGTCGCGATAAATGGCAATGGCGCGAATATCTAAAGGAAAGATTAAAGGATTTTGAGCAAACACCCACCTTCGTACGCTCTTTTGCGTACGAAACGCTTCCCGTATACGGTTTTTTCTTGTATCAGAAAAACAATAATTGGAACAAAGAAATTGATGCAGAGACCGATCTGACAACTTATTTATCGGAAGCTTTCGGGTTGGATAGGCGCATTATTCTGCCCGCTTTTGTGAAGCAAGTAGCGGAAGATTATCATGTAAAAAAGATAACCAATGAAGAAATCAACCGTAACCAAACGAATACCCTCACATTGGACGAATATCGTGAGAGGTTTTTCGAATTACCTCGCTTGGAAATTAAGTTGGAAAACATGAGTATGTCGTTTAATCCCACTAATCTTATTCCTTTGGATGTGGATGAAGGAATAGTGTATCCAACCATTCGCGTGAGCGATAATTGGGGTATTTTAACCGTTACTGAAGGCGGAGCACTGATGACTCCCGGATCGCGATGGGTTGTAGTTTCGGCTCCAACCGAAATAAACGGTGTCGATATCAAAGGCGATGGTTGGACATTGCAGTTGAAAACGGGTTATTTTATTGAGAAAAATAAACAAGGGAATTTTTTGGTTGGGAAAGTAGAAGAAGAGAAATGATAATTTTCTTTTCGTTTTCCTTACCTTTATTGCCAAAAAAGTAATTTGATGCAGCATCAACTCAACAACCATAATAAGCAGGAGCACCCTCCCATGCACACATCCGAACATATTTTAAATCAAACAATGGGATTAACCCCTAAATCCCCTGAAGGGGACTTTTGAAAACATGAAGAAACGTTCTAAGCTTGCAAAGTCTCACCGTAAGGGGAGATTTAGAGGGGTTATCCTTCGGTTGCTACGCAAGTTAATCCTTTGGTTCTTCATTCTCTCCATCGGGAGTGTGATTTTATATCGGTTTCTACCCGTATACATAACGCCATTAATGGGAATAAGAACCGTGCAGGCAATCACTAAAAAAGAGAAACCCCGATTGCACCACAAATGGGTGGCGTACGACGATATTTCCGATAACCTGAAACGTGGCGTTTTGGCGTCGGAAGACCAAAGATTCTTCACGCACAACGGTTTCGACCGAGTGGAAATAGAAAAAGCCATCAAAGAAAACAAAACCCGAAAAAAAGCGCGTGGCGCAAGTACCATTAGTCAGCAAACGGCGAAAAACGTATTTCTGTGGCCGCGTTCGTCGTGGCTGCGAAAAGGATTGGAGACCTATTTCACGGTACTCATCGAATTCTTTTGGACGAAGGAACGCATTTTGCACGTATATTTGAACTCCATGGAAACCGGAAATGGTTTGTACGGCGCTGAAGCCGTTGCTAAGCATCATTTCGATACAACAGCCGATAAATTAACTGCTTCGCAGTCGGCACTTATTGCCGCCACGTTGCCCAATCCGTTGCGGTTTAATTCGCAAAAACCGTCTTCTTACATCAAGCAGCGCCAATCGCACATTCTGCGCCAAATGCGCACGGTAAAACTACCTTAATTTTGACAAAACGAAGAAAAACGTTACTTTTACGCGCTGATTGAAAAAAAACGAAAATGAACGAGGGAGAGAAAAAAGTCGTAAACAAAATGATCGCCATTTATTGTCGCTCGAAGCACAAACCTGTATCGGGACTGTGTGAGGAATGCGCACAATTAAGCGATTATGCGTTGAAAAGACTCGAGAACTGTCCTTTCGGCGAACAAAAACCCACGTGCGAATCGTGCCCCGTGCACTGCTACAAAAGCGATATGCGGCAAGGTATCCGAGAAGTGATGCGCTTTGCCGGGCCGAGAATGATATTTATTCATCCCATCGACACCGTTCGCCATTTTTATCACGAAAACAAACGAAATCGCAATTTCGCGGCAAAACCCAAACAAAGTTAAATATTCTCAGGTGCAGATACTTTCTTCACATACCGTTTTGGCAGATGTGCTTGCTGAGCATAACGAACTTATTCCGGTGCTTAATCGCTTCGGGATCAGGCTTGGGGTGGGAGATAGGACTATCCGTCAATTATGCGATGAGAATGAATTAAATGCCGACTTCATACTCACGGTTGCGAATGTGTATTTGGATGAAAACTACGTTCCCGATGAAAACCTTTCGCTTTTTGATGCCGAACTGATTGCGGATTACTTTAAGCACACCATTGATAATTACGTACAGGAATTGGTTCCCAATATAGAGAAACACTTAAACGCGTTTATTGCCCTCAGCGGTTCCGAAAACAAAGAATTATCCGCTTTGCGCAGCCTGTTTTACGAGTTCAAGCAAAAGTTAATACATCACTTCCAAAATGGTATTAATCAGTGTGATGATTTTCCTGATGAGCTGTTGCATGACTTAAAGAACATCCTTATAAAACACGTCTCGGGCAAGTACAATCAAAACCTGTGTCACGCCGTAATCTTTTCACTTCACAGCTTCGAAAAAGACCTAATCGTTCACAATCGTTTACGCACAAAAATTCTTCGCCCTAAACTCAGAGAGTTAAATTTGTCGGACATCAGCCACTTGGAACACGCCATAACAGTAGAAAAAACTTCCATCGACCACGAGACAGAAGTGCTCTCCAACCGCGAAATAGAAGTACTGAAACTGATCACAAAAGGATTTATCAACAAAGAAATTGCCGATAAACTGAACATCAGCCTCAACACCGTGCTCTCGCACCGGAAGAACATCATTGCCAAAACAGGCATCAAAACCGTGTCGGGCTTAACTATTTACTGCATTTCCAAAGGCCTGCTCTCGCCCGATTCGCAACTGAACGGCGGAAAAAATTAAGCAAAATAATTTTCAGTAGCAAAAAATCTGTACATTTATTTTCGGTTCATAGGAAAACAAAACAAATGAAACACAAAAATACCGCATTTACCGCCAATTTTATCGGAATTTTCCTTTTCGGAATTTCCATGGTCATCATTGGCTCCACGCTTCCCATGCTCAAGGAAAAATTCGGCATGACCGATATCGAGGCGGGCAGTCTATTCTCCATTCTTCCTATTGGCATCCTCATTGGTTCCGTTACGTTTGGTCCCATTGCCGATAAATACGGCTACCGGTGGGTGCTGTCGGTGGCGAGCCTGTTTTTGGGGCTGGGTTTTTTGGGAATTGCCCACGCCGGTTCCATGAACTTGTTGCGATTGTGCATTTTGATTTTCGGCGCGGGTGGCGGAGTAATAAACGGCGCCACGAGTGCGCTGGTTTCCGATTTGAGCGAAACCCGAAACAAAATTGCCAACCTCAATTGGTTAGGCGCGTTTTACGGTATTGGTGCGTTTTGCATGCCCATGGCTATGACGCTGATAGACAAAGCGTATTACACCACAATTATTGATATTGCCTGCGCGTTGAGCGTACTTGTTGCCGTACTTTTTGCCGTTATCAGTTACCCTATTACAGTAGAAAAAGAAAAAATATCGTTTAAACTGATACCCATTTTCCTGAAGAACAAAATGTTTATGGCGATATGTTTTTACCTGTTTTTTCAATCGGCTTTCGAAGCCATTGTGAATAATTGGTCTGTATTGTTTTTCATTGATAAGTTGGGCGTTGTGCAGGAAAAAGCGTTGGTGGCATTATCGTTGTCGGTGTTGGGAATGATAGCGATGCGGGTGCTCACCGGTAGTTTACTCAAAAATCTGCCTTACAACAGGCTCACGCAAATAGCGCTTGTGTCGCTTTCCATCGGATTAATATGCCTGATCGTTCCCGCGCCTTACGCCGTTCGTGTTATGGGGATGTTTTTCCTTGGAGCCGGATTGGCTCCCGGTTTTCCGGCGATGCTGGGCGTAGCGGGCGAAATATTTAAAAACGTATCGGCAACGGCATTTAGTTTTGCCATGTTTATCGCGCTCATCGGCAATACCATCATCAATTACAGTATCGGCGTGCTGATAGATAAATACGGAACGGGTGTTTACGTATATGTGATTCTGTTTGAAATTATTGCGATGATGCTTATCTTTGGTTTGATTAGAAGAAGTGAAAAGAAAACGATAAAAGCGTAATTTAACAAACCCTCTGAAACTCTTTTAAAAACGAACAAATTATCGTACTTTTGTACGTTCTTTGCTCACAACCAAAGCTGGAACCCAAGAAAGAACCTCAAAATAATAAATAGAAATAAATTATGAGTAATCAGAGAGAAAAACTTTTTGCAGATTTTCCTCCCGTGTCCACCGAACAATGGATGGAAGTTATTACCAAAGACTTAAAGGGAGCCGATTTTCAAAAGAAATTGGTGTGGAAAACAAATGAAGGTTTTAATGTAAACCCCTTCTATCGTGCCGAAGACATCGAAGGCTTCCGCTCGGCAGAGAACCTGCCGGGGCAGTTTCCTTATATTCGCGGTACGCGCAAGGACAATGTATGGTATGTGCGTCAGGAAATAGATGTACAGGATTTTGCCGAAGCCAATAAAAAAGCGCTCGCTCTGTTGGAAAGAGGCGTAACATCGTTCGGATTTTCGGTACCGAAAAGTCAGTTTTCGGCAGAAAACCTGGCAATTCTTCTCAAAGGCATTTCGCCCGATAAAGTAGAGTTGAATTTCAGAACCTGCATCTCGCGAACGGTTGAGCTGGCTAAGCTTGTTGTGGAGTATATTCTCGCTCAAAATCTTGACGTGATGAAGTGTTTCGGCTCCATCGATTTCGATCCGTTCCGCAAAGTATTAAAAAAGGGAATTGATCCTACAAACTGGGTAGATGAAGCCGTAGAGATCGCTAAAATTGCTGCTCTTCTACCTAAGTACAGAACCATTTCCGTGACCGGAAACATGATGAGCGATGCCGGTGCATACGCTTATCAGGAACTGGGTTATGCTCTTTCCTACGGAAATCAGGTATTATCGAAACTCATCGAAAACGGTGTTGCACCCGCTATGGCGGCAAAGAAAATCAAGTTCAAATTTGGCGTAGGCTCCAATTACTTTATGGAAATTGCCAAGTTTCGCGCTGCGCGCTGGTTGTGGGCTGAAATTGTGGATGCCTATAAACCACCCTGCCCGCCGTTTATCGATTGCGATAACAAAGCTACGGACGGAACTTGCCGCTGCGCCGGAAAAATGAACATTCACGCCATTACATCGCAATTTAATCAGTCGCTTTTCGACCCCTACGTAAACATGTTGCGTACGCAAACCGAAGCCATGTCGGCCACCATTGCCGCTGTAGATTCGCTCACCGTTCGTCCGTTCGACGAAGCGTTTGAAACACCCACCGAATTTGCCGAACGCATTGCCGTAAACCAACAATTACTGCTGAAAGAAGAAGCGCATTTCGACAAAGTTACCGACCCCTCATCGGGTTCATATTATATTGAAAATCTTACCGTTTCGCTGGCAGAACAAGCATGGAAACTTTTCCTTGAAACCGAACAAAAAGGTTTCTACGAAGCTTTGAAAGCCGGAACTGTACAGGAAGCCATCAACGCATCGGGCGATGCACGTTTGGATGCTGTGGCAAAACGTCGTGAAATTATGCTCGGAACCAATCAATATCCGAACTTCACGGAAAAAATGAACGATAAAATCGTGAAAGAAGACGCTCACGGTTGCGGTTGCGGAAGCGGCGACAAAGAAACTCCACTCAAGAAACTGAATACCCGTCGTTTATCGGGTTCGTTCGACGAACTTCGCCTTGCCACCGAGCAAAGCGGAAAAACGCCTAAAGTGTTTATGCTTACCATTGGCAACCTCGCCATGCGTTTGGCGCGTTCGCAATTTTCGAGCAACTTCTTCGCGTGTGCCGGATATCAAATTATCGACAATCTGGGTTTCCACACCGTGGAAGATGGCGTGAACGCCGCGCGCAAAGCCGGAGCCGATGTGGTTGTTCTTTGTTCAAGCGACGACGAATACGTTACTTTTGCTCCCGAAGCGTTCGATTTATTGAAAAACGGAAAAGAAATTTTCGTTGTAGCCGGCGCTCCCGCTTGTATGGACGATTTGAAAGCACACGGAATCGAGCATTTTATCAATGTGAGAAGCAATGTGTTGGAGACCTTAAGGGAATTCAACGGGAAGTTGTTGTAAAGACAAATAAGAACCGAGAGCCAAGAACCAAGAACCAAGAGCCAAGAACCAAGACGATGCATAATTTCAAGAAACTCGAAATATGGAAACGATCGTTAGATTTAGTAACTGAAATCTATATACTGACGCAGGTTTATCCTAAAGAAGAGATTTTTGGTTTAACGGCGCAAACACGTCGTGCAGCAACGTCTATTCCTTTAAATATCTCCGAAGGTTCTGCTAAATCGAGTAACAAAGATTTTGCACGTTTTCTTGAAATAGCTGTAGGTTCTTCGTTTGAACTCGAAACGGCGCTCATTGTAGCTTACAATTTAAAATATATAAACAATAACGTTCTTGAAGAGAAACAAGCAAAAGTCAACGAACTTCAGCGAATGATCAACGCATTCAAAGACAGTTTGGATAAATAATGAATTTTTAATTCGTTCACCCAACCCGTCTTGGCTCTTGATTCTTGGCTCTAATAATCTAAAGCAATATGCCCAAACTCAAACACTGGATAATGGTCGCCCATCCGTGGGCGTGGCCCGCATCGGGCTCACCGGCGCTAATAGCGTTTTCGTACGTATTTTATATGTACAAAACCGGAATGATTAATGAAGTGAACTGGACGTTCGGGATATTGGCCATTGTTGGCGCCATTATCTTTCACGCTTCGGGAAACCTCATTAGTGAATATCACGATTACGTGAGCGGCGTGGACCGCATGGAAAAAACCGGCCCAATAAGGCTCATTGTACTTGGTGTGTTTAAACCCAAGCCGGTGCTGATTTACGGATACATTGTGTTGTTCGTAGGTATTTTGCTTGGTATTTACCTGCTGATGAATACAGGGCTTCCGCTGCTGTTTATCGGCATTATCGGCATCATCAGCTCCACGCTTTATTACAAGTTTAAGTACGCCGGACTGAGCGATTTCATCATTTTCGTCTGCTACGGATTGTCCGTGGCGCTGGGCGTTACCTATGTGATGAC
>JAFADY010000027.1 GCA_023424395.1 Bacteroidota bacterium
AAGCTGAACTCCCAGAAGTCTTTCTGCGGCAGGCACTTTTTCCTCATGCAGAATGCCCGAGCCCGCGTTCATCCACTGCACCTCTCCGTCCGAAATGGCCTCTTCATTTCCCAAGGTGTCTCGGTGCACCATATTTCCGCGGGATAAATAACTGATCGTCTCGATTCCGCGATGAGGATGCATGGGAAATCCTGCTGTATAATCATCGGGATTGGTACTGTCAAAGGAATCCAGCATTAAGATCGGATCAAATTCGCTGGTGGTCTGATGTCCTAAAACGCGTACAAGACTCACGCCGGCACCGTCCGTGGTTCGAAATCCCTTGACTCTGGTTTTTACGGTTCGTTTCATAAATTTCCTCCTAATTTTTTCAACAGATAATGCAGCTGTTCTTTTTCTTCCGCATTCAATACCTTCATATTGTTCTCGATCATATCGGCATTTCGCGGAGCGACCTGATGAATCACCTCATAGCCTTCCGGCGTTAAGTGCAAAATACAGACTCTGCGATCCTCAGCATCCGCCCGCCTTTCCACATAGCCCATCTTCACCAGATTGTTGACAATCAAGGGAATGGTCCCCACACTGCTGAGAATTCGATCACGAACCTGACCGACACTCATATCTCCCTTGCTGTATAAAGCCTCCAGCACCATAAATTGGCTCATCGTCAGGCCGTATTGGGCAGCGATCCCGGATGTCTTTTTATCCAACGCATTGACATTGCGATGCAGACCGATCAGGATTTTTAAATCGACTCCGCTCATGACCTCCTCCTAAATCTAATTAGATATTGTCTATGTAGATATATTATAGCCCGAATTTTTTGATTCAAACAGAAATGAGGGCTTTTCTCAGAAAAGTGAAAAAAGCTCTCATTTCGAATTCCTAAAATTTCGCTTCTGCTTTTTTTACATCGTATCCTTGACACCCACGGCCACCATTCTCGCCTTTGCTCGCAGAGCTCCGGCAGCCGCCATCTCCATGGTAACAATGACCTTTCTCTCGCCGAGCTCCTCCAAATGCGAGGTTACCGTAATCTCCTCATTCATCGGGGTCGGCGCCCGAAAATCAATTTCGAGCCTTGCCGTGATGAATCGGCCGATGACCGTATCCTCGGTAAGAGTCAGTCCCTTGTGGTGATGCGCAAACCACGCCGCAGATGCCGTGCCGTGGCAGTCAAAGATCATCGCAATCATCCCGCCGAAAAGATTGGCGGGAACACCTCCCGTATACTGCTCCTGCGGAAGAAACCGACAGACACAGCTCTCTCCGTCCTCGCTCGGATAGGATTTCAGATGCAAGCCCTTCTCATTTTTTGTACCGCAGCCCCAGCAGTGCCGAAATCTTTCTCCATAGGTATCCTGAATTGCAATTTTTTGTTTTTCTTCCATGATGTTCTCCAATCCGCAGGCATTCGAACCCCGCCCTTTCATTTCTATTATACTGAATCGAAGGGATGGAATAAAAGATTTCCCATGTTCGGATTTTCCCGTATGCGTTGATCCATGCTCTCAGAACGGAATGGAAGAATCCGTTTTTCATTCCGTGGTCAACATTGCTCAGCCGGAAGATGGCACCAAGCGAAAGTCGGTGGGAAGCTGTTATGAATATAAACCCTTTCCTATTTGAATCATCGATGGCGACGAGAAAATCCATCTGAGACAATATGAAAAAGGATCGTGACGGCACACCTCGGCGGCCACGATCCTTTTCTTTTTTCGACCTTCCCGTGCGGCTTCTCCTTTTCCGCGCATCATCAGAGCCTCCGGATTTCCAGCAAATGCTTCGTATGAGGCAGATAAACCGCATGCAATCGGAGATCCCGTGTCTTTCTCAGATGATAATACGTCGATCTGTTGACGCGAAAGGAGAGCTCTTGTCCATTCTCATCCGTCCCGTACAAATGATAAAAGCTGGAATACTGGGCATATTGCATATCCCGGGAGAGGCTTGTAACCTCGATGTCCGCTTGAATCGGATGGCTCAAGTACAGAAGATCCGCAGCCGGGTGGTACAGCGCCGAGAAAATCGCAAGAATCACGCCTGCAAGAGCAAGCAGACGCAATAGAAACGGTTGTATGATCATAAGCAAAAACAGAGCAATCTCCAAGGCTGCCAGCGCCATACAGATCCGGCTGATCAAAAGCAGGATAAATGCCGTCCTTCCGATCAGCAGCTGTCCTTCGGTTCGAAATATCAGAATTACCGTAAAAATCAACCAGGGCGCGATGATGATCGCAAGGAAGCGCCAAGTCTTCCCATCGATCGATTTCTTTCCCTCATGTTTCTTGTTTTCATACTTCTTTATCAGCATTCTTTTTCACAGCCTTCCTGATCACACGGGAAAAGAGTCACTATTCCGCGTCCCCCGCGGATCCGCACCTCTCCCGCTATCTCTCATCCCCCGGAGCCGCCGTCCCTCTCCTGTTTCGGAACCACCATCTCACCGTTTTGCCCGTTCAGCTCCATTATAGAAAAAAAGGAATCGGCATACAATGCTTGAAACCGCAAGCTCACGAGGAAATCAAAAGAGATCCGAGCCCGTGGGATCACAGCTCCCGTTTCGCTCAGACCTCTTCTGTTTTCTCGGATGAATGCGTCCTCTTCCCGGAAATGGAATCCTTGCCGGAAAACAAGTCCTCCGTCAATCCGTATTCGGCCTCTCTTTCCTTACGAACCGTCCTGCCGATCTTCTTTTGTCTCTCCGAGGACAGTTCTTTCCGGATCTTCGGGCGGCGCCGCATGCACCTTGCGCCATCTTCGATTGGACAGCCAGGTTCTAAGCGCTATCAGCAGCAACAGCACCGCCACCGCCATGGCAATATAGAAATACGTGCGATAACGCATTGTTGTGCGCAGCGCCCTGAGAACGGACTCGTCCTGAGGCGGCGTATACTCCACACGATGACCGCGTACCAGCAGTCGGTGCGAATTGATCATGTACGGGGTACAGGTCAGCAGCGTGCAGTAGTCCTGATCCTTTGCGACGAGCACCGGTGAAAAGTCGGACGGTTCCACAGTCAGAATCTGATCCACCTGATATGCCAGAGTGGTCTCGATATTCGTGATATAGAAAACATCCCCCTCCGCAAGCTGATCCAGATGGCGGAACATGATCGCAGATGCCAACCCGCGGTGTGCCGTAATTACCGCATGGGTGCTCGGCCCGCCGACAGGCAGGGACGTTCCCTCAAGATGTCCGGCTCCGCGCTCCAGCACCTGATCCGATGTACCGGCGCGAATCGGCAGATGCACATCGATCTTGGGGATCGTCACATACCCGATCATCTCCTGCACCTCCAGCATCCGCGCATACTCCG
>JAFADY010000038.1 GCA_023424395.1 Bacteroidota bacterium
GAAAAACGCTCAGAATGATGGATGTGCTCTCTGATCGATTAAAAGAAGAGGAGTTGAAGGAAGGCATGGAGGCCGATCACGACCATGATCACGAGGAGACAGATCACGAGCATGAGGATACGGATCACTCTCACGAGGACCATGATCACGAGCATGAGGATCACGAGGATTCTCCGGAAATTGATGAGCACGTATGGCTCTCTTTACGCAATGCAAAAATCGCCGTACAGTCCATTGCGGATCAGCTGAGCGCTCTCGATCCGAAAAATGCTGCCGATTACAAAAAAAATGCGGAAGAATATATTCAACAGCTCTCCGCATTGGATCAGAAATATGAAAGCACATTGAAAAGCCTGCCCAAAAACACCGTCGTCTTCGGAGATCGATTCCCCTTCCGCTACCTGGTAGAGGATTATCATTTGGATTACTTCGCAGCCTTTGTCGGCTGCTCTGCGGAAACGGAAGCCAGCTTTCAAACCATTATCTTCTTAGCAAATAAAGTGGATGAGCTTCAGCTTCCCGCAGTATTTACGATTGAGGGCCCCGATCACAGGATTGCAAAATCCGTTGTGGAAAATACGAAGGCGAAAAATCAAAAAGTGCTGCAATTAAATTCCATGCAATCCGTGACCTCCGCGCAGATTGATCAGGGAATTCACTATCTTTCATTAATGGAAGAAAATCTCAATCAGCTCGCAGAGGGATTGAAATAAGCTTCAGAAAGGGAAACTATGGGACTGATCTTTGTCGACCACCTCACAATCGGATATGAGAAGCATCCGGTACAGGAGGATATCAGCTTTACCGTTCAGGATGGCGATTACGTGGCTATTGTCGGAGAAAACGGCTCCGGAAAAACAACCCTGATGAGAACACTGCTGGGGCTTCAGCCTGCACTCGGAGGTGATATCCGATTCGGGGACGGTCTTTCCTCTCGCCAAATCGGATATCTGCCTCAGCAAACGCCGATCCAAAGAGATTTTCCGGCCTCCGTGCGCGAAATCGTACTGTCCGGATTTCAGGGGAAAATGGGGCTTCGGCCATTTTACACTCGCCGGCAAAAACAATTTGCGGAACAAACCATCGATCGTCTTCAGCTGCGCCCTCTCGTCAATCGCTGCTACCGGGAATTATCCGGCGGACAGCAGCAGCGTGTGCTCCTGGCGCGAGCTCTTTGCGCTGCGGAAAAGGTATTGCTCTTAGATGAGCCCGTTTCCGGACTGGATCCGTATGTTACCGCAGAAATGTACGCAACGATTGAAAAGCTCAATCAGGAAGGGATGACTATTTTGATGATTTCACATGACATGGAATCGGTGTTGCGCTATGCCACGCATATTATCCATGTGGGACATACGGTGACCTTCGGAACCAAGGACGAATACTTGGAGCAGTATGGCCTTGAGCATGCCTATCACGAGGACTGCATGCCGCACGACCCGTTTCAAGAGGAGGCTCATCATGCATGATATGCTTCTCAAATTACAGGACTATTTCCAATATCCGTTTGTGCGCTATGCTCTCGTTGTCGGCATCCTGATTGCACTTTGCTCCTCATTGTTCGGAGTAACACTGGTTCTCAAGCGCTTCTCCTTCATCAGCGACGGTCTGTCCCATGTGGCCTTTGGGGCCATTGCCGTCGCCACCGTGGTCGATCTTACGGATCAGATGCTCCTGGTGCTTCCGATAACGATGCTCTGTGCCATTCTGCTTCTGCGAGGAGGACAAAAAACAAAAATCAAGGGGGATGCCGCCATCGCCATGTTTTCCGTCGGAGCATTGGCCATCGGATATCTCCTGATCAATGCCTTCTCCACGAGGCCGAATATTGCCGGAGACGTCTGCTCAACTCTTTTCGGCTCCACCTCCATCCTGACGCTCACTCCTCTGGAAGTAAAACTGAGCGCCGTACTCTCCCTCATCGTGGTGACCTTGTTTATTGTGTTCTACCACCGTATATTCGCTGTCACCTTTGACGAGGCCTTTGCGCAGGCTACCGGAACGCATGTTCAGCTAATGAATCTCATGATTGCCGTCATCATCGCCATCATCATCGTCATAGCGATGAATCTTGTAGGCTCGCTGTTGATCTCCGCTCTTGTCGTCTTTCCCGCGCTTTCCGCCATGAGACTTTTTCACAGCTTCCGAAGCGTCACCATATTCTCCGCATTTTTCTCCATCTTCTGCACACTCTTCGGAATTCTTCTTTCCATCCTTGCAGAAACACCCATCGGTGCAACGATTGTGGTCATCGATATTATCGGTTTTTTCCTCTGCTGGATCCTCGGAAAAGCCACGAAAAAAGCATAATCTCGGCGCAAAAGGCCCTCCGGTTCCAATGAAACCGGAGGGCCTTTTCCTTTTTGAATTTCTTATTTCGGCAAATGTATCAAAAAAACGGATCCCTTTCCCGGGGTGCTCTTCAGGTCAATGGATCCTCCATAATATTGTACCGTATGCTTTACAAGCGCAAGTCCCAAGCCCGTACGAGAACCCTCGACACGGGAACGGCCCGGATCCACTACATAGAAACGCTCAAAGATGCGTTCCTGATCCTCCGG
The DNA here is from genome assembly GCA_023424395.1 of Bacteroidota bacterium. Taxonomy (GTDB): domain Bacteria; phylum Bacteroidota; class Bacteroidia; order Bacteroidales; family Dysgonomonadaceae; genus JAFADY01. Next base: position 2,562 of record JAFADY010000038.1, read on the forward strand.
CTGAATCCCCACTCCTTCATCCTTTACTTCAAGAAGAAAGGATGTGCCGGCATCGCAGAGAATGATCTCGACGATACCCCCCTCCGGCTTTGAGTATTTGATTGCATTGCTGACAAGATTCGATACCATTTCCGACACAAGACGCTGATTGGCCAGCATGGAAAAATCACCTTCCTGCTGCGAATTCTCTTCCGTATCCGGCAGACTTTCCCGCATGGTATGATACCGAAGCTCTACCCGATGCTGATGTGCATATTGGCCCAGCGCCTGTATCTGCTGCCGTACAATTTCATCTACATTTAAGAGCTCCTCATTTTGCTCCACCGTGCCATTATCAAATTGAGACAAACGGATGATTTCATTGATCATCTGCAGCAGTCTCTCTCCCTCCCGATGAATAATCCCGGCAAAGCGCTGTGCATCCTCCGGGCTTGCCATTCCCGTTTCAATCATCTCCGCATATCCGTTGATGGATGTCAGCGGACTCTTGAGCTCATGACTCACATTGGCGGAAAATTGCCTCCGAAGCGTGTCATTTTCACGCACCATGCGCATTTGCTCCAAAAATTCTTTTCGTTCCGGCTCCTGATCGATCAATCGGGCCAGCTCTTTTTCCGTTTGCATGGATCCTTCCGTATCGTCCAATTTTCCGGTGATTCGAGCCTGCAAATAATGAACAATGCTCCGTAACGGCCGGATTCCGTCGGAATATAGCTTGGATGAGACCGCTCCCGAAACAAGCGCCGCAAAAACGGACAGCACCGCAGCCATTCCCAAAATCAGATAAAACACCTGCTCCCGCGTGGAAAAGGGCATTGCGTTTTTCAGGACAAAAACAGCAAACGCCAGCGTCACAAAAACGGATGCCAGCGTTGTCTTCAGTATTGTTTTGAAAAACTGTTTTTTCATCTCACTCTCCCAGTCGATACCCTACGTTGCGTACCGTATGTATCCAGTGTGCCGCTTCTCCCAGCTTTGCGCGAAGCGTTCGAATGTGTACATCTACCGTGCGGGTTTCTCCGGAATAATCATAGTCCCAAACGGTGTTCATCATTTGATCCCGTGTAAGCACGACGCCCACATTTTTCATCATATAGGCCAACAGCTCAAATTCCTTGTAAGTCAGCCCGATCGGTCTTCCTCCTACAGTCACCATGCGCGTCTCATGATCTAAACGAATTTCATGAAACTCGTAGATTTTTTGATGAAGTCCTTCTCCGGTACGACGTAAAACGGCTCGCACACGGCTCATAAGCTCCATCACACCGAAGGGCTTGGTCACATAATCATCCGCCCCGAGATCCAATCCCCGTACCTTGTCCATTTCCGCATTCTTCGCCGTCATCATGATCACCGGAACCTCAGCGGAGGAAGAGGATTGTCTCAGTCTTTTCAATATGGAGTACCCATCCTCCCCTTCCAGCATAATGTCGAGCAGGATCAGATCGGGCAGCTCGTTGCGGAGCGCTTCATAAAGCGCGGCCGCATCCGAAAAGCCTTCGGTCTGATACTCGTTTTTTTCTAAAGCATAGCTCACGAGATCGCGAATATTGGCATCATCCTCTACAATAAAAATCTTTTTCATGCATTTCCTCTCGTACCCTGCCCGATTTCATATTCAAACTGGAAAACACAGAAGCTCAGTCAAATTTCGTCGATTTTCCTGTAAGCGAAAATAGAACAGATTCCGCAATGTTTTGCGCATGATCTCCAATGCGCTCCAGATATTTGGCAATCATCAAAAGATCCACCATGACGCCGGCATCCAGAGTCCGCTCACGAATATCAAGAATGAGTTCATCGCGAACAGCAAGAAAAAGCGTATCCACCTGATCATCCAAAAGTGCGGTTTCCTGAGCAAGATCGCTGTCTCCCCGTATGAACGCCTGCACCGCCTGATTAATCATATGATCGGTAACCGCGGCCATCTCGCGTAAGCTATGCATCTCCTTGATTGCATGATTTCGGCGAAGCATCTCTAAAACCAGAATACTGATGTCCTCGGCCTGATCCCCGATACGTTCCAAATCCGTATTCATATGCAAGGCGGCAGAAACAAAACGCAAATCGGAGGCTACCGGCGTCTCCTTCAGAATCAGTAAAATCGATTGCTGTGAAATGGCATTTTCCAGTGCATTCACCGATTTTTCCTGATCAATCACCTCCCGGGCCGCATCCTCGTTCAGCTCCGTAAGCGCCTGAATTGCTCTCGTCACGGCATGGCTGCACATTTGTCCCATTTCGATCAAATTGGCGTTAAGAGCTTCCAATTTATGCTCATATTGATCTCTCATAATTCCTCCTTGGGATCAACCAAAACGCCCGGAAACATAGCGTTCTGTACGCACATCGCTCGGGTTTTCGAAAATTTTGGTCGTGTTATCGTATTCGATCAGCTCGCCGAGATAGAAAAATGCCGTACGGTCCGAAATACGCGCCGCCTGTTGCATATTATGCGTAACGATGACAATCGTATAGCTCTTTTTCATATCATACAACAAGTCTTCAATGTGTGTTGTAGAAATCGGATCCAGTGCCGAGGTCGGCTCATCCATTAAAATCACCTCAAGGTTGACCGCCATGGCGCGGGCAATGCATAAACGCTGCTGCTGTCCTCCGGAAAGACCCATTGCGGACCCGGAGAGACGATCCTTGACCTCATCCCACAAAGCCGCTTTTCTCAAGCTCGACTCGACGATCTTCGCAAGCTCTTCGTGTTTGCGAATTCCCTGCATTCTGGGTCCGTATGCGACATTATCAAAAATGGATTTCTGAAAGGGATTGGGCTGCTGAAAGACCATCCCCACCCGCTGACGCACTTCAAGAGGATCCATTTCTTTATAAATATCCACTCCCTGCAGGAGCAGACTGCCTTCGACTCTCGTATCGGGAATCAGATCATTCATGCGATTCAAGGTTTTGAGAAATGTGGATTTTCCACATCCTGACGGACCGATCAGCGCCGTAATCTCATTTTCCCGAATTTCCATATTCAGACCTTTTAAGGCATGAAAATCGCCATAATAAAAGTCCATGTTTGTAACGGAAAATTTAGAAATTTCCGCTTTGCCGAGTGTGTGTTCACTCTTAAAATTCGATTCGTTCATGGTGCCTCCGCTATTTCTTCCCACGATTTTTGGATTCATATCGTCTCGTGATCACTCGTGCGAGAATCGAAAAAATCAAAACGGCAATTACGAGTATGGCCGCGGAGAAATTCGCAATCTCCGTACTTTTTGGATTGATCGCCTCCGTCCGCATCGTCCAGATATGGAGTGCGAGCGTTTCTCCCGGTCGAATGGGATTCCAAGGACTGGTAGGGGAAAGTAAATTCATATTTTTCCAATTGATCACGGTCGACATTCCCGCCGTATACATCAACGCCGTTGCTTCTCCGAAGGCCCTCCCCGCTGCAAGGA
>JAFADY010000059.1 GCA_023424395.1 Bacteroidota bacterium
CGCCGCTCTCATTCACCTGTTCTTTAACCTGATTGCGACGACGATATTTTTGATTACCTTCTATATCTTCAATTCCTTTCTGCACTTTGCATTTATGGAAGAGGTGGCGACACCCGTCGGCATCGCACTCATTCACTCGATCTTTAACATCGGCGCTACCGTGCTCCTTTTCCCGTTTGCCAACCAGCTGACCGATCTGACAAAGGTTGTTCTCAAGGATCCGCCGCAAACGCATCCTGCTACCGTAGAAGAGCAGCTGTTCCGCAGACTGGATGAGCGTTTCATTCAGGAGCCCGCGCTGGCTGTGGCACAGGCCAAGGAAGTGCTTGCGCAGATGAGCAATTACGTAGAGGAAAATGTAAATCAGGCAATCAGCTTAGGAATTAACGGCCAAAAATTTAATCGGCAGACCTATGAATCCATTTTCAAAACGGAAGAGCTCATCGACACCTACTCCGACAAGCTTGGTACGTATCTGGTTCGTCTCAGCCAACAGCCGCTTAACGAGCAGGATAACAGCACCGTCAATATGCTCCTGTTCACACTCAGCGATCTGACCAGCATCGATGATTATTCCAACCGTATTGCCGAGGCTTTCCGCGGAAAAGATAAAGATCGAGTCAGCTTTACGCCCGAGGCGGAGGAAGAGCTTGCCATTTTCCTGCATGCTCTCCAGCGCGTCACAAGCGATGCCATTGACGTTTTGGTTCGTCAGGATGAAACCGATGCATTGCGCATTGAGCCGTTGGGCGAGGTTGTTCATGATCTGACAAAAAAACTTCGTAAGCGTCACCTGAAACGAGTCAGGGAAGGACGCTGTACGGTGGAGCATGGCATTCATTTTTTAGAAATCGTAAACTCGGCCGACCGTATCAGCGAGCACTGCTCACACATTGGCAGCCGTCTGATCGAACTGAAGGCCGGCGAGCTCGATATGCATGAGTATAAAAAAACCATTCGAAGCGATGAGCGTTTCGATCGGCTCTATCGCGAATATCGTACAAAGTACAAATTACCGCCAAAGAAATAATCAACCCATAGAAAAAAGGATACAGCAACGCTGTATCCTTTTTCATTGTCCCCGATCCCATCATCTAAAGCGCATAAAAGTAAACCGCAATAAATTGCAGAAAGCATCCAAGCACGACAAAAAGATGAAAGACGGAATGCATATACCGGATTTTTGCTCCCAGTCCATAAAGGATCGCACCTACTGTAAAGGAGATTCCGCCGGCCAAAAGCCACATCGCTCCGGGAAACGTCATCGCCCGGATGGTAGCAGGAAAACAAAAGATGATTCCCCAACCCATGGCCAGATAGCAGATCATGGAAAATACACGGTAATTATGCAAATCAATCGCATTGAAAACAATCGCCAGAATGGCACAGCCCCACTCAATGCCGAAAAGAATCCATGCCATCAGAAGATTTTCCGGCCTTAACGCGACAAATATGATAGGAGTATACGTTCCTGCGATCAATAAATAGATATCACAATGATCGATAATGCGCATGACCTGTTTCCCCATATTTTTATTCAGTCCATGATAGATGCTGGAGATCGTAAACACAAGAATCATTGACGTACCGTATATCGAAGAAGAAACTACCGCCCATGCATCATGGTACTTTGCTGATTTGACAATACAGAGCACGAGGATAGCCACCGCCATGGACGCACCGACAATATGGGTCACCATATTCATAATCTCTTCTCCTCGTGTATACTCCGGAAAGGCCCGGTCGGCCAGCGCTGTTCTCGACATAATATCCTCCTTCGACGTCTTTCTATCTATTATATAGAAAAATACGGATAAAAAATGAATGAATACGATTCTTCAAGAAAAGTGAGAACAAAAAAAGGGACGCTGCCTCAGAAATGAATGATGGCGGCAACGGTAAAAGCCGGTCGCCGCCATCATTATAAAATTGCATACAATACTTTAAGAGAATCCTGTCGGTTTATTTACTATATTTTCCTCTTTTTCCGGATGCGGTGATTCCAATGATTCCTAATCCGGAAACAAACAGCAGGGAAACCCATAGGATTCTACTATTGTCTCCTGTGTTCGGATTTGTTTTTTTGGAAGCTAAAGGAGTGTTTTTTTGAGGATTCGTTGGCTTGGGAGCAGTCACAATTTTTTCATTGACAAAAGTCACTTGCTGATAAACGCTGTAACGATCATTGTCATTTTCCGCATCTTCATTGTAAAAATTTACGGTTCCATTCCAAAGGGCGATTCCATAAGTCTTATCCGACTTGATATATCCTGCGGGCGCTGTCTTTTCTCCCAACATATAGAATCCCTCCGGAACATCAAAAGCTGCAATGCCGTTCGTATCCGAAACCGCTTCAAAGTTCCTGCCGACAGAATTCCCCGTACCGGTCAGTGAAAAGGTTGCTCCGGCAAGCGGATTCCCCTCAGCGTCCGTCTTTTTTACCGTAAACTGATATGTGACCTCAGGGATCACAAGCTTTTCGTTGACAAAAGTCACCTGTTTATATATGACGTATTTGAAATTGCTGTCATCGGGCTCATCCTCGTTATAAACATACACGCCGGCTTCTCCGCCCCATCCCAAAGTTGTATGGTCAATATCACTGCGAACCGCAATTGCATAGGCATCACTTGATTTCACGTACCCGTCGGGAGCGGTTTTCTCAAACAAAAGATAATTGCCTTCCGGAACCGTAAAGGTTGCGATGCCGTCTTCCCCGGAGACAGCATTGAAAACTCTCCCCTCAAAATCACCGGTACCGGCCAAGGAAAAAGTTGCTCCGGCAAGCGGATTTCCCTCAACATCCGCCTTTTTTACGCTGAATGAATACGCCGAATATGCGTTTTCAAAGTTGTTATCATAAACATCGTTGCCCAGAAGCGCAACTTCGGCACTGATTTCGCCGGCTTGAACAGTAAGAATCAGATAGCGTTCGGCTTCGGAATATGTCCATCCGGCTTTGCCGTCATTCTTTTCGGTCAGCCTCAAGACGATCCCTTGCTTCGGCACTTGATCATTGCCGGTAAAATCATCCCAGTGATGTAAAGCATCCACTTTGGCAGGATCAATCGTTCCGCCTAAAGTAAATATCTGTTTGCCTTCACCGTTTGTGGTAATTGTATTGTTCGTAAAAGCAATCCCGCAGTCTTCCGGGGTTACGCTGTTGTCCGGTGTAAATACAACCATATGATTGTCGTTTTCTCCGACAGTCCCATACTCAAGTTCAAAGCTGAATGTCTCCTCTCCCGGTTCTGCCTCTCCACTCTTGATAACATTCTTCTTTACCTGAAAAGTAAACGGTTTCGGAGTATCATCGTTCGTCGCTGCCGATACCGCTGTCGGGAAACAGCCGAGCACCAGAATACAACTCAGCAATATTCTAAACAACTTATGTATCTTTCTTTTCATTTTTTCCTCCTTATTTTTAAGCTCCCTGTTTTCCTGCAATCTGATAAAAGCTCACTCTAAGAAACGTTTTCTCAACTCTTTCACACAGCAAAAGAGTCTTCTCTCCCGTAAAACGCAAAGTGTATCCTAAGAACATTATAAGAATTTACAGAAAAAGTGCATTCCCCAAATGGGTACTGCCTGAAATCATTTTTGATGAAATCAAAAACACCCGATTTTCGTCGGGTGTCAGCTAAAATGGGCTGTTCATTAAAATTATTTCAATCAAAAGCCGTTGACAATGAGACGCTTGCTGACAACCATTGCTGTCAGCTTTGTTTTGGATGAAAATCCAGTTTTGAAAAGCATGTTGCTGATATGCTTTTTCACACAGTCCGCGGTCACCCCTAATTCCCCAGCCATCTCTTTATAGGTCATTCCCTCGACCATAAGGTGCAGAACTCTGACCTCCGCTTCGGTAAATTCAGAGCTTTGGATATTGCCGATCCGTACTTCCGGCGTTTTCTCCGGATAAACGGACTCTCCTCTCATAGTTTGTTCCACAACTGTCATCAGCTCCGTCTGACTGACATCCTTAAAATAGATGCTATCCGCGCCGACTTCCCTTGCGCGATTCAGATATCCGGCATCCAGCATAGAGGTAACAATAATGATCTTGATTTTAGGGCAACGGAGTTTGATGGCTTTGGTGGCGACAAATCCGCTTTCATCGTGTTCTGTACATATGTCCATGAGAATAAGGTCGACTTGGCTTAAATCACAAAATCTCTCCGCATCACCGGCAGCAGAGAAAGAGCCGTACAGATGATACCCCTCCGCCTGTGTAACATACATTTCCATTGTTTCGCGCATCATACGCTGATCTTCGATTATCAGCACGTTAATCATTTCATTTGCTCCAATCTGACCGGAATAGACACGATGAGTTCAAATCTCGGCACGGTTCCCACTTTCATAATTCCCCCCGCCTGTTTTACAAGAGTACGCAGCGAAGTCAGACCGCCGCCCTCTACAATTTTTTCTGCCGGCAATGCGCCGCTGTTAGTTACGCAAACCGAGACCATATCATCACTGTATGTCAAACAAACATACAATTCTTTGGCTCTGGCATGGTGTGCCGCATTGGTCATACATTCCCGTATGACAGAAAGAAAAATCTCTTGTACAGTTGTCTCCTCGGGAAAAATCCCGTCAAAGAATACTTGAATCCCCAGACTATGCGCCGCTTTCGTCAACTCGATGACGGGCTCCTGTTTCTCCTGCGGATCGTTTTCGTGTTTTAAAAGACGAATTGTTTTTTTCCATGCTGTGAAATCCGACGTGTCTATCGGTTTTTTCTGCTTCAACAGTTGTCTTGTCGCAATTAAATTTCTGCCAATATCGTCATGCACCCGGATTTTTATGCTCAAAATTTCTTCCTTGCGAATCAGTGAAATCATATTCGCAGAAAGCCGGCGAATCCGTTCAGAATCCTCCTCTAACTTCTGATTACCCTTTTCCAGTTCCTTTTGCCTGAGATAAATTTCTGTGACATCGGATGCCGTGACTTGTGTATAAATACTTCCTTCCCGTGTAGCGATCTGTTCCTGTGTGAATTTCCATGAGTGTCCGTCTTCCAGCAAAAAAATATCCGCATCCTGCCGTCTTCCGTCTGGTCTTTCTTCCAGGAATGCTCGTAATTCCTGCAGACTTTGAAGATCTTTTCCGGTCAAATCCAAAAATACCCGGTACATTTGGTGATTGCAAAGTATCAATGTACCGTTTTTATTAAAAAAACAGATTCCGTCCGGCAAATGATCGAGAGCCTCTTTTACAGAATAATTCAACAATCGCTTCATTGCCTGTCATCTCCTATATCAAGATATAAGGTGAGTATCCATTCGCCATCTTCATCTCGCATTGCTGTAACAGTATCGGAAGCAAGATCAGAAAAATCAGAAGCAGAATCGACAGCAACACGAAAAATAATGAATTCTGCCTTGACACTCACAAATACCATGAGACTGCTCATACATTCCAGAGAACGTTCTGTGATCTCCTCAAAAAAGTCATACATAGCAATCACTTTTTTGGCCGAAACGGTTCCTGCCAGCTCTGAATGAAATCCGCAGATTACTCCGAGGGTTTCTAAATTGTTGATGGATTCTTTGATCGATAGATCCAGTTCCTTTGCTTCCAGAACAGAGTCTTCGTCGGACAGAATAACAAGGTTGCTGCGTCTTTTTAAATAAACGCCAACTACAAGCATTTTCCTTAAAATACGTTTGCGTTCTTCCTCCGTTCCGGCGTGATCCGCCTGCTCAATCATTTTCTCCATCAAAAGAATCTGCTTTGCAGTATCGCGATGAATCGTGTCATACAATCTCTCCTGCTCTTCAATATGCGCTTCACGCGTTTTTAATGCATACTCTTCCTCAAGAATGTCATAGTTATCCTGCAGATTTTCTTTCACTTCCTGTAACTCATGCAGCACTCCCAATAAAGCAGAAATATCCTCCGTCCAGATAACATGGCCGTTTTTAATCGGAGCTCCGGATAATCGTATTCCTCCACCCAGCATGACGGATTCCTGCATCGCCTTCAGGATTGTTTTGATGTTGACGGCCGGCGCCGTCCTCGAAGACAAAACAACATGACCTTCTGAGTCGATGATCTGTGCTCCAACCGTAGAAGCGTCAAACAGCTCCATATAATGAGTATTTGCTTGAATCAGCCCACATTGAATACAACTTTCCAGCGTGACTGCAAAAAGCAGGCAGAACACAGCAGTCATGTCTCCGACATAGATCCTCATCCACCTCAATGGAAAAACATTCAGTATCCGTAAAAGATAAAGCGTACTGTAAACTACAGCCAATCCTACAGGGATAAAGGGCAGAAGCAAAGCTTTTCGACTGTTTGGAATCCGGCATTTACGCAGCATAACTGCAAGTGCAGTCACGGTACAAAGGATCATCCACCCAACTGCAAGGAAGTATCCGATGGTATAACGATAATCATTCTGCCAAACGATCGCGTCATCCGGAAAAACAAATACCAGCTGGTGAAGATCATTCGTCAATACAAGTGCAAAAAGCGCAGCGGAGAATATGTATAGATATTTCACACGATTCGACAGACGAAAATTATCCGGTTTTCCCAATGTAAGTGCAACAAACACTGCTATGCACGGGATGAAGAGCATAGGCAAATAATACAGATACCAGAGATGACGCAACATCCATGGGCGGTTCCCCAATGAATAACGGATTGTTCGAATTGCGAGCCAAAAAAGCATCAACGCTACAATTGCAATAAGATAGCGCCGAACCTGCGGATGAATGATCCGTATATGGATGCTGATCCCCCACACAAAAAAAAGTCCAATATGAATCAGAGCACGAAGAATGTTACATAACAGATTCATCTGCTCATTGACATAAAATCCGATCTGCCGGAGTACTGCTGCTGCAAGCACGGCAAAAGCGGCATAAAAAAAGGCTCCATATTGTTTCAGGATCGGTTTTTGCACAGCAGTTCACCTCATTTTGATACGACGAATCAGAAGAAAGCTGTCAGTTTGGAGCGTTCTCCTTGCATGCTCCGTTTTTTCTAATTTGACATTATAATATAAATACATTGTATGCGGATATCTTCATTTTTTCAAGAATACGGCATGACATGCCTTTTCATCTTTCTCATTGCGTGGTTCTGTCGAAAGTGTCTTATAAACTCAATCAGCAATGTTTATATTTCTGAAATCAAATCTCGGTGTCATCCTTCTATAGACCTTTTACAGAATACATAATATTGAAACAAGAAGAGGGACGCTGCCTTTCGGCAACATCCCTCTTGTTGTTCGGTTATTCAGCTTTGTGCTAACCGGCCTAACTGCTCTCCTA
>JAFADY010000060.1 GCA_023424395.1 Bacteroidota bacterium
TTGTGAATGATACCCATACCGCCTTCACGTGCGATCGCAATCGCAAGGCCGCTTTCCGTAACCGTATCCATAGCGGCGCTCATGATTGGAATGTTCAGCTTGATCCTAGGGGTCAGGTAGGTGGAAACATCAACCTCGTTCGGTACCACATCGCTCTTCTTCGGCTTCAGCAGCACGTCATCAAATGTTAATCCCTGCGTAATCTTCATAAACATTTCTCCCTTTCTTCGATTCGTTCCATTTAATTATTTCATACTATGCTTGAGCATAATAATATACACAGCAGAGGACAGCCGGTTCAATCCCTTTTGGATGCTTGCGTTCGCATATGCGCCGAGCCCTGCGGCAATGCAGATGCGCTCCGCCTGCCTGACTTTCGTCCGCAGCAGGTTGAGGACGGCAAACATCATGTCCGAATTTTCATCCGGGAACACATGCCCGGCGCCTAAATATTGCTGGGGATGATAAGAGTAGTCCCGCAGTTCGTCAAGCGTGAGCCCAATCATACCGTTAAGTTCCAACGGCACAGCGCATGCTTCCGCGCGCATGAGCTCGCGTATCACGCGTACAACATCCCGCAAATCGTCCGCCGCTTGGCGATCGCCCCGCTCTTTTGCAAATGCAAGCGCATACACGGCATAAGCAAGCAAGCTGTCTATCTCCCCGCGCAGCCTGATCTGCGGGTGGTCTTTACACACCGTTTCGCCCCCATAAAGGCAGGTTTTGTCTTCGCAGCCCTTCATCCGTTCACAGCACCCCTATCAAAAAACCGCATGGCATAGTTATGCTTGCGGCTTTTTCTCTTCTGTTTTTTTTGCTTGCTCCTCCTCGCTTGCTTCCGCGTCCAGCTTCTCAAGCATCTCGATATGATCCCTCTTCATGGAAAACCAGTTGATACATCCGATCACAAATGATACGACCAACACGATCACCGCCGCGCCAAACATTCTTTCTGCAAATAAAATTGCCGAAATTGCAAGCAGCGCGGAAATAGCGTATAGCAAAACAACGGACTGCTTTTGGTTCATACCCATGTCCACCAACCGGTGGTGCAGGTGTTTCCTGTCCGCATGGAAAGGACTTTGCCCTTTGAATACCCGGCGGATAATCGCAAATAACGTATCAAAAATCGGCAGGCCCAATACCAGGAACGGGATCACAAACGAAACCACCGCATTCACCTTGAAGAAGCCTTGGATGGAAATCACCGAGAGCACAAAACCAAGGAACGTAGCCCCGACGTCGCCCATGAATATTTTTGCCGGGTTCAGGTTGTAAGGCAGGAAGCCCAGGCACGAACCAGCCAAAACAGCCGCGATCACGGTGACCGTCGGATTCCCAGCGGAAAGCAGCGACACGGCCAGAAGTGCCAGGGAAGAAATCGCGGATATCCCGCAGGCAAGCCCGTCAAGCCCATCGATCAGGTTGATCGTATTGGTGATCGCCACGATCCACAGCACTGTGATCGGGATCGCCCAGTTCCCAAAATATATGATCTGGTCAAAAAGCGTCACCTGCTTGATGACGATTCCCGAAAAGCACACGACCAATGCCGCGCCGATCTGTACCAACAGCTTGATCCACGCCTTTAGGTCATAAATATCGTCAAACATGCCCATGATGGTGATCATAAGGGCGCCGAGGAGCAAGCCGACATAAGTGGAATCAAGCGGCACAAAAGCCATTACCCCAAAGGCAAAGGCAACAAATATAGCAAGCCCCCCCATCGTTGGGATCGGCTTGCTATGCATCCTTCTATTATCTTTTGGAATATCCACTGCGCCGACCTTGATCGAAAATTTACGGACGAGCGGTGTTGTCGTATACGTCATGAAAAACGTAAACAGAAACGCTATCAGGATCAACAAACCGCTGCGTAATTCCATTTGAATCCCAAGGTCCTTTCGTAGATATCAAGATTAAAATATTACAAGAGCGGCAAAGCTTGCGCTTTGCCGCACCTGAACTTTGTTACATTATATCAACTTTCTTTTTTAAATGCAACATCTCCGTTTTCAACGAACATCTTTACTTTATCGCCGATCTGGATCTTTCCGGCAAGGATCTCCTCCGAGAGTTTGTCCTCTACCGTCTGCTGGATCATCCGGCGCAGCGGTCTCGCACCATACTGGTCGCTCATACCGTCTTTGGCCATCAGCTTCGCAGCATCCTTCGTATAGGTAAGGTCGATTTCCCTGTCCTGCAGCCTCTTGACCACGCTACCCAGCATCAGCTCCGCGATCTGCTGCGTATCCTTTTCCGTCAGCTTGTGGAACACGATGATATCGTCGATCCTGTTGAGGAACTCCGGACGGAACGTCTCTTTTAACGCCTCCATCATGCGCTCCTTCATCTCATCATATTCTTTGAGCTGCTCCATATCAGCCTCATCGCCGTTCGTAAACCCGATCTTGCTCTTGGCGATCTCATGCGCACCTACATTGGAGGTCATAATGATGATCGTATTCTTAAAGTCTACGGTACGTCCTTTGGAGTCCGTCAGCCTGCCGTCTTCCAAAACCTGCAGCAGGATGTTAAATACATCCGGATGCGCTTTTTCGATCTCGTCAAACAACACGACCGAATACGGTTTTGTCCGTACTGCCTGCGTCAGCTGGCCGCCTTCATCATAACCGACATATCCCGGAGGCGAACCAACCAGCTTGGATACGCTGTGCTTCTCCATATATTCCGACATATCAAGGCGGATCATCGCGTTCTCATCACCAAACATCGCCGCTGCCAAAGCCTTTGTGAGCTCCGTTTTACCAACGCCTGTCGGTCCCAGAAAAATAAAGGAACCAATCGGCCTTGCCGGATCTTTCAGGCCCGCTCTTGCACGGCGGATCGCTTTTGCGACCGCGGATACTGCCTCGTCCTGTCCAATGACGCGTTCATGCAGCATATTTTCAAGTCCAAGCAGCTTTTTACTTTCATCCTCCGTCAGCTTGCTGACCGGGACATGTACCCAGCTTGAAATGATCTGCGCGATATCCTCTTCGGTCACAACGCCTTTTTCCTTCGCAACCGCTTTACGCCATTCTTCCGAGCAATGCTCGATATCACGTTTGATGTCAGACTCCTGATCCCGCAGTTTTGCAGCCTTTTCAAAGTCCTCATGCGCGATGGCGCTTTCCTTCTCTTTGCCGATCTGCTCGAGCTTTTCTTCCAGCTCCCTCAAATCCGGCGGAGAAGTAAACATCGAAATCCTGACTTTTGAAGCCGCCTCGTCAATCAGGTCAATGGCCTTATCCGGCAGGAAACGGTCCATAATATACCTCGTGGAAAGGTCTACAGCCGCTTTCAACGCTTCGTCTGTGATCGTCACCTTATGATGCGCTTCGTACCGGTCGCGCAGTCCTTCCAGAATCTGGAGCGCTTCCTCCGGCGTAGGCTCTCCTACATTTACCGGCTGGAACCGGCGTTCGAGCGCCGCATCCTTTTCGATGTGCTTCCTGTATTCGTCAATCGTGGTCGCGCCGATCACCTGAATTTCGCCGCGCGCAAGCATTGGCTTTAAGATGTTTGCTGCATCCATTGCGCCTTCCGCAGCGCCCGCGCCGATCAGTGTGTGCAGCTCGTCGATAAACATAATAACGTTTCCGTCTTTTTTCAGTTCCTCGAGAGCGTCCTTCAAACGTTCTTCGAATTCGCCCCTGAATTTGGAGCCTGCGAGCATCCCCGCGAGATCAAGCATAATCACACGCTTGTTTTTGAGCATATCAGGAATATTTCCTTCTACGATCTTTTGCGCGAGCCCTTCCGCGATTGCAGATTTACCAACACCCGGCTCACCGATCAAAACAGGATTGTTTTTTGTCCTCCTGCTCAGTATCTGGATAATCCTTTCGATCTCCTTAGACCTGCCGATTACCGGATCGAGCTCGCCGTTCTTTGCCGCAAGCGTCAGGTCCCGTCCAAACTTATCGAGCTTTGGCGTCGTTGATTTCGAATTTTCATCGCTGCTCACCGGAGCGCCCTGCGCAACGGCAAGAATCTCCTGTTGCATCGCCGCCATATCTGCGTTCAGGTCATGCAGCATACGGTATCCCATACTTTCCCTTTCATTGATAATTGCGAGCAGCATATGCTCCGTACCAATAAAATTCTGCCCAAGCTGCCGCGAGAAAGCAACGCTCATTTCAATAATTTTTTTGGTTCTTGGCGTATAGC
>JAFADY010000035.1 GCA_023424395.1 Bacteroidota bacterium
ATTTTAGAGCCGATGCAGAGGATTATTGATAAACACGGAAATGAAAATACCAACAAGGAAAATTACATATTTCCCTTTCTTAATGATACTTACACGGAACAAGAACGATTTCTCAAAACTCAAAATCTGATACGTCTAACGAATAAAAAAATCAAACTTATTGCAAAAAAGATTGGTTTGATGGACGGCATTAGCACCTACACGGCACGCCACTCTTACGCTACCATTTTGGCTAAACTCAGAGTACCGGAAAGTTTTATTGCGGAACAATTGGGACACTCAAAACGTACAGTAACGCAAAACTATTTTGATAGTTACACCAAAGAGGAACGGGTGAGTTTCAATAGCTTGCTACTTCCATCCAATTCAGGAAAAATGGAGGGTGGCGTGTGATGAAATGTCCAGTTTATTGCATTAAAAACTGGACAAAGTTTCTATTTAAATTCGAAGTCGATTTTTACAAAATAAATAATTGTCAAGTAAACCGAGCAAAATACTTGACAGTCTAAAAATAATCATTATCTTTGTGTCATGAATTTATCCACGCAAATACAAAAACAAATAGGGTTGTTTCCCGAAGGTAAGATATTCGGTTATTCCGATTTGGATATTTATAGAGAAGATTATCAGTCAGTTACCAAGATAATGGAGCGTCTGCAAAACAAAGGTCTAATCAAAAAAATGTCCAACGGGGTATTTTATAAGCCAATAAAAACTGCTTTTGGCGAGCTGAAACCCGATTATAACGAGCAACTGCGCCCGTTTTTGTTTGAAAACGGAAAGCGGATTGCCTACGTTACAGGAACTTATTTGTATAATCAATTGGGATTGACCACACAATTGGCTGTTCGCGTAAAAATTGCATCCCGAAGCAAGCGGATAAGCATAAACCGAGAAGCGTTGAAAGCCGATGCCGTAAAGAGTTACGCGGAAGTAACGCAAAGCAATTATACTGTTTTGGGCTTTTTAGATGCACTCAAAGACATTCGGAAAATACCGGATACAACCGTTCAAAATTCGGTAAGAATTCTTTCGGCAAAAATCGCTGAAATGGATGAAAAAGAGATAGCTCGAATGATTAAATACGCTCTTATGTATCCGCCAAGAGTACGTGCACTGCTGGGAGCAATTCTCGATAATTTGGGCAAACCCGAAAACATTACCACGCCATTATTAAATAGCATAAACCCGTTGACAAAAATAGATTTAGGCTTAAATGAAGAAGATTTACCAACAGTTGAAAAATGGAATATTGTATGAAACTTCACACGGATAAAAAACTGTTTCGAGATGCTGTCAGTATCACAGCACAGCAAATGAATATCCCCACAATCTATGTTGAAAAAGATTATTGGGTTACATTTGCATTGAAATCAATTTTTAGCAAAGAAGTTGGAGCTGACATTATTTTCAAGGGCGGAACTTCGCTGGCTAAGTGTTTCAAAATGATTAACCGATTTTCGGAAGACATTGATTTGGTAGTGATTAGGCGTGAAGGAGAAACAGACAATAAGCTGAAACGCAAGCTAAAAGACGTTGAAAAGGCGATAAACGATACGCTTCCGGAAATCGAAATACAAGGATTGACGCACAAAGTGGGTATGAGCCGAAAAACCGCTCACAGCTACAGCAAAGAATTTGTGGGTACTTATGGACAAGTGCGAGATGCAATAGTGTTAGAAGCCACTTGGCTTGGCTATTACGAACCATTTACAAAGCAAAACATTAATTCTTTTGTAGGTGAAATGATGCTCGATGCAGAACAGCCGGAGCTTATTGAAAAGTACGATATGCAGGCATTTACTGTTCAAGTTCTTGAACCGATAAGGACAATCTGCGAAAAGATAATGAGTTTAGTACGTTTTTCGTATGGCGATAGACCAATGGATGATTTGAGAAATAAAATTCGCCACACTTACGACCTGCATCAACTGTTGCAACAGAAAGAATTTGCCGATTTTCTTCACTCATCCAACTTTGAAACTATGTTGCTTAAAGTTGCCAACGATGATGTGAAAAGTTTTAGAAATAATAACCAGTGGTTGGTTCATCATCCAAACCAATCACTGATGTTTAAAGATTTAGCCAACGTATGGTCACAATTGGAAACGACCTATAACGGTAGTTTTAGAGATTTGGTTTATGGCAATTTTCCAAGCAGCGATGCCGTCCTGCACACGTTGGATAAAATCCGCGAAAGAATGACAGCCATAAACTGGAGTATAAAACCGTAAAACAAAGATTGTTATGCCCCGTCCCCGCAAAAAGACTTTTCCTCTTTCAGACTTGAAATGTTTTGACACCATTTTGGCAGAACTGCAATCTATGCCCGAATTTGAAGATTTTGACATCGGGAATGCCATTGTCAGTATAAAACAATGCAAGCCCAAATATACTGCCAAGTCCGAAAATATAGAGACTGCCATCAAAAATTTGAAGAAACACATTGAAAAACAGGGTACCGACAAATTTACAGAGCTAACCAAACAAGAAATGAGCGCACTTTTAGGTATTTCCCGCCCTACATTAGACCGGTGGATTGAGGCGGAAATCATAGACAGAGCTACCATTGGCTTTTGTCATGATATTGAAATCAAAACTTTCACGGCAACATCGGTTTTGAACAGCTTGGAAAAATTAAGACAAAATTAAGCTCGTTATACCCTTTTATACAGTATTTTATCGATTAGTTTTGGCTTATATCCCACCATGTTTTTTGAATTATTAACGAAAAAACTTTACTGCTTTACGTTTGGCGTCGATTGGCTGTGATTGGCGTCCAAAAGTGTTAAAGCGTAAAGTGATTTTGGTCTTTATTAGTTTACATTTATTCCTCAAACTTCCTTATAATTCCCTGTAATTCCTTTAAGTGGATTTGTGTAAACCATTTATACGATTTGATATTCAGTTATTTATGATTTTACTTTGTGACATCAAATTGAATGTTTCACAAATTAAAACCAACTAATGATGAATAAAATTATCGTAACTACTCCCGACGAACTTCGCCTTATCGTGAAAGAAGCCGTCGTTGGACTGACCACTCAGCGAGAAGAACAAAAGCCTGAATTTGACACCGTAAATCTTGAAACTGCCTTGCAGGTTTTAACCGAAAACGGCTATCCAACGTCCAAAGGAAAAATGTACAAACTCACTTCCGAAGGAAAAATTCCCCACAAAATGTATAACAACAAGCTCGTTTTTTCTCGAAAAGAGATACTGGAATGGGCTGAAAGTCAAGCCAAACCCAAACACGACGCCACAGAAACCATTCGCACCGTAGCACAAAGCGCACGTCGAAAAATGCGTTGATGCCATGAAAACCGAATCTTACATCCGAGTGGGCACCACCTATTATAAAATAGTGGAAAAACCCATTCTTTCGGGAGAAACGGCAAAAGTACGTGTGGCGTGGAGCATCGAAACCATCCGTCAAGACCACGGAAAGGATTTCATCAGCCAAATTCCTAAATACGACGATTTCTGTATCGTGCCCTCTCACACCCGGTACCGGGAGAGAGTGGGCAACTGTTTCAACCTGTACGAACCGTTTGAGCATTCGCCTAAGCCGGGCGAATGCCAAACCGTTCTGTCTGTCATTCGACACGTTTTTGGCGAACAGTACGAAATGGGATTGGACTACATTCAGCTACTGTACTTGCATCCGGTTGAAAAACTTCCTATCATCCTGCTTTTATCCAAAGAACGAAACACCGGAAAATCTACTTTTCTGAATTTGCTGAAAGATATTTTTGGAAAAAATATGACCTTCAACACCAACGAAGATTTTCGGAGCCAGTTCAATTCCGACTGGGCTAACAAACTGCTTATCGGCATCGAAGAAGTGTTATTTGACAAACAGCAAGACAGCGAACGATTAAAGAATTTGAGTACCGCCTTTCAGTTCAAGAGCGAAGCCAAAGGAAAAGACCGTGTAGAAACTGTGTTTTTCGGCA
>JAFADY010000050.1 GCA_023424395.1 Bacteroidota bacterium
GTAATCAACATTTTGGCAGCCTTGGCAGCATATTCATTCTTTCCGAAAAAGCCCTCGATTAATACGAATACAGACATTATAGATATAGAAAGATGGAGAGCCGCTTAGGCCGAACTCACGTTAAAAAAATAATATCTTTGCTGCAGTTACAAACTTTGTAATAACGGTGTAGATAAAAAATCTGTGCGTGTTCCATAGTTCCTTAGTTTCAGTCCATTTATTAAAATTCTTATGCAAAAGAACATTTATATTCTATTGTTTATTCTTTTTTTTCATTTTTCGGCAATCGCGCAAATCAACGATTGGGAAAACCTTTCCGTTACGCAAATTAATGCTGAAAAAGCACGCGCCACGTATGTGCCATTTGAAACGTTATCGTGGAACGGCAACACATTGGAGCAATCGCTTTTGGTGAAAATGTTAAACGGCACGTGGAAATTTAAGTATTACGAAAATCCTTCGTTAATTCCCTCGGATATTCATACGACAAACAATTCGTCCGGTTGGGATGATATAGCCGTTCCTTCGAATTGGCAGCTGCAGGGCGACGGAAAATACGATCCACCGGTATTTACCAATATCAAATATCCGTTCGAGCCTAATCCGCCTTTTGTTCCAAAAGATTACAACCCAACAGGCGTTTACAAAAGAACGTTTGATGTTCCGAATGAATGGAACGATAAACAAATTTTTATCCATTTCGAAGGAGTACAATCGGCAATGTATCTTTGGATTAACGGCGAAATGGTTGGATATGACGAAGATGCTATGCTTCCTTCGGAATTCAATATCACCAAATATTTGAAGAAAGGCAATAACGATATAACCGTTCAGGTTTTTAACTGGTCAGATGGAAGTTATCTTGAAGATCAGGATTTTTGGCGATTGAGCGGAATATATCGCGATGTGTATCTGTTTGCGACACCAAACACACGTATGCGCGATTTTTCGGTTTATTCAACCTTGGATGAAGAATTACGGGATGCGGAATTGACTGTAAATGTTGATGTGGAAAATTTAGGAAAACCAACCAACGAAGAATTCTTTGTTAGAATGACACTAAAAGATGCGCAAGGAAACAATGTTGTCTCTCGGCAAAGTGAAAGTTTCAGGAAGCAAAAAAACGGAAAAAACAGCGTTTCATTGAAAACCATCGTTCTCAACCCACTAAAATGGACTGCCGAAACGCCCAATCTATACAAGGTCGGCATCGAATTGGTTTCCAAGAGCGGACAAACGGTTCAGGCATTCGTGATAAACACCGGTTTTCGGGAAATCGAAATAAAAAACGGCTTGTTTTTGGTAAACGGTAAACCCGTTAAAATAAAAGGCGTGAACCGGCACGAGTTTGAGATGTATAACGGACGTGCAATTACAGAAGAATCGATGATCAAAGATATTCTTTTGATGAAACAGCACAACATAAATGCAGTCCGCACAAGCCATTATCCCAATCAGCCGCAATGGTACGATCTGTGCGATGAATATGGTCTGTACGTAATGGATGAAGCCAATGTGGAAAGTCACGGATTATGGGAGAAAGGTTATTATGTGGGTGAACTTCCGGAATGGAAGCAATCCATCGTTGAACGGAACGTGAATATGATTCGACGCGATAAAAATCATCCGTCTATTGTTTTTTGGTCTATGGGCAACGAATCGGGATGGGGGAAAAACTTCGATGCAGCTTACAAAGAAATGAAAAAAATCGATCCCCAAAAACGTCCCGTTCATTACGAATCAAAAAGTCCTGCTTATGCCCCTGTCAGTTCAAGATACGATATCATCTCCGATATGTATTCATCGATGGAAAAGTTGGAATTTTTATTCAATGAAGATACCACGCGCCCCGTTATTATTTGCGAATATGCCCACACGATGGGCAACGGGCTCGGCAATTTCAAAAAATATTGGGATTTGTACAATTCGTTCGACCGTTTTCAGGGCGGATTCACGTGGGATTGGGTAGATCAGGCGCTGAGATCGAAAGATGAGAACGGAAACGAATATTGGAACATCATTAATTACAGCGATGGTGCCAATACCAACGACGGATTAATTAATCCCGACAGAACTCCGCAGCCCGAAATGCACGAGATGAAAAAAATGTATCAGTACTTTACCGTAAAAGATGTCGATGTAAATACGGGAGTGGTGGCCATTTTCAACCACAATTATTTTACCGATGCGAGCGATGTTTATCTTAAATGGGAAATAATTGAAAACGGAATATCCATCGCGAACGGAACCATCGATACGTTAAACATTGTCCCGCAGGAAAGTCAGTTGCTCAAAATCGATTTCGATAGAAATTTGATAAAACACGGAAACGAATATTTTATGAATATAAGTTTTCACAATAAAGACAAAACATTGTGGGCAGAAAAAGATTTCGAGGTAGCCAATGAACAACTTAACTTTAATATCGATGGCTTCTATGCGGTAGATCAAACTGAAAATACATCTAAATTAACCGTAGCAGATAAAAAAGATGTAATGGAAATAAGCGGTGATAATTTTACGATGCAGTTCGACAGAAAAGTGGGTGGCCTACATAAATTCACATACAAAAATACCGAAACACTGTCCGAGCCTTTGTTACCCTATCTGTGGCGTGTTCCTACGGACAACGACGAAGGCGGCGGCGAGGGAAGCTACGCTTCGCGTTGGAGAAGCGCCGGGTTGGACAAAAACACCATTGTACCCATCAGCATCACGTCCGTGAAAACCGGTGAGAGCAACGTCGTCGTTTCCGTGAAAAACGAAATAGCCACTACGTCTGAAAATATTGTATATGAAGCAACCTACACTATTTCCGGCAATGGAGAAATACGGGTGGAAAATACCTTCACCGTTCCCGAAAACCTTCCGCCTTTGGCGCGAGTGGGATTAAGAATGGCGCTTCCGAAAGAGTTTAACGACGTAAAATGGTACGGAAAAGGCCCGTTTGAATCGTATGAAGACCGGAAAGAATCGACACACGTGGGATTATATACGGCTAAAGTAGAAGATATGCACTTTCCACACGTTATGCCACAGGAAAACGGCAACAGAGCCGATGTTCGTTGGGTGAGCGTATTATCGGGGAACCGTTCCGTAAAATTTGCCGGATTACCGTTAATAAATTTCAACATCCAAAATTATTCCGACGAAGCATTGAATGAATCCAAAACAACACACGTGTTACAACGCAGTGCTAAAACCTATCTTCACATAGATCACAAGCAAATGGGCTTAGGCGGTGACGATAGCTGGTCGCCAAGAGTGCACACAGAGTATTTGCTGAATGCCCCGGCCTATTGTTTTTCTTTTGATATTATGCCTGAATGAATAACGATGAAATTAATACAAAAAAGGATTGAATTAAAGTTCAATCCTTTTTTTATGTGCTGCGTGGTTCCACTTGTCCCGACAGGAATCGGGAGAACCAAGGACTCCCTGTCCCGATAGCTATCGGGAGAGTCAGGTGCTTTATTGAGTTTGAAGATACAATTTGTTGACTAATTCGGAATATTTCGATAAGTTTTGGATGTAAACTGTAGATTTCATAGACTTTATTTTTCGTTCTATTCGGACAGCTTGTGAAAAATTTTTGGTGGGGAGAAATAAAAATAATGTCCAATCGTCGCTTTTGGCTGTAAATTTCTTCGCTCCGTAAAATTGGTTGTTGTGTTTGGCTATTCGCAAAAAACATCTTCTTGCGTAGCACCGATATAGTATTTTTGAAGTTTGGAACTAAAAAGAATATAACATCCTGTCATTTCTCTTTATCTAAGAACCATCGTGGTCCCACTTGAACCACAACCATAGAACAAGGGGGAAAAATAAAACATTTAAAAACAATATAACTGGCACAAATATAACGTATTAAATAAAATAATGAATTAATCTAATATAAATTTGTTCGCTTATGTTTTGTTTATTTGTACAAATTTTGTACATTTACAGTACTAAAGAACTAAAGACATGGCAAACGTAAATTTTGAATATCGCTCAAAAAAAACACCTGCAAATTTAAATTTGAGATTCACTCACAAAGTTAAAGATGAGTTTATTTCAATAAGGACTCAAATTGATGATCCAAAGAGTAAATGCAATATTGAAAAATCATTCTGGCAGGATTGTAAAGCAGGCAGGAATTTCAGAGATGCTGATAAGGCAAACAGAAAAACCGAACTGGAAACCGAGTTAAAGAGCCTCGAGAAACACGTTTTAAGCGTTTATGAGGAAGCCAAAGAGATTAACAGGGATTGGCTCAAAGGTGCAATTAAAAGCTATTACAACCCACCTAAAGAGGAAATAATACCAACAACGCTACTGGCATACTTTGAGTATTACTTAAATGTAAGAAGCCGTAAGCTAAAACAGAATATTGCTAATTGGAAAAAGCACGTATCAATAAAAAACATGGTTATTAATTTCATTGAGTATCTGAACAAAGAACGGAGCGACCAAATTAAAGACATTGAGATTAAGCAGGTAGATGATGAGTTTGCCCATTTATGGACCGAGTACGGCATTAACCAGAATTATGAAGCCTCAACTATTAAGAAAGGGTTTAACATCATTAAAACCGTTCTAAAGCACGCAAAACATCATAATGGCATTGAGCTAAACCGTGCATTTGATGTTCTCAAAATAGATTTAGAGAGTGAGGAACTGCCAAAGATATGGCTAATCTTTGAGGAGCTCAAAAAGATAGAAGCCGTAACAGGATTAAATGAAAACCAAGAGACAGCCAGAGACTGGCTTATTATTTCATGTTACACAGGGCAAAGAGTAAGCGACTTCATGCGGTTTAATGATAGTATGGTTAAAAAAAGAGGCAAAGTAGAGTTTATAGAGTTTAAGCAAGTTAAGACTGGTAAACAAATGGCAGTGCCAATTTTGCCAGAGGTTAAAGCAATACTGGATAAGAGAGGCGGTAAATTTCCAAAACAATTGACAGCCCAAAAGTATAACAATTTTGTAAAAGAGGTTTGTTTAAGAGCAGGCATCACTAATAAGATGAAAGGAAAGATTACAAAGGTTTTACCAGATGGGAAAATTAGAGGGGTTATAGGTACCTATAAAAAACATGAGCTGATAACATCACACGTAGGCAGACGATCATTTGCTACTAACTACTATGGCAAAGTACCAACTGCATACATTAAGACCATTACAGGGCACGCAACCGAAGCCATGTTATTAAAATACATTGGCAAGGCAGATCCTGGAGCAGAACAAGACATTTACAAAGCATTTACAGCATTAAACTAAATATTACAGCTATGAGAACCAAAGAAAAAACATATTTTCAGATACTCGCAGAACTGGCACCAAAGGAGTTTTGGAATATTGATAAAAAGGAGCCTTATTATTCTGATTTTGCAGATATTGAAAGAGTAAGAGAATTAGAAGCTAATCTATATGATGAGATAAAGTATTTCAGAACTGATTTACTGAATAAACAGCCTCAAGATAGGATAATAATAATTGAATATACTATTCGTGAATTACTAATTCCTTATAAAACCGTTAGGCTTGCAATGAAACAACTACCAGACCCAGAGAGAGACACAGGGAGAGCGTCAATGCTTTTATTAAGTAGGGCTATAACTGGAATAATATCAATGACAGAATATGATTTAAAACTAAAGTTTACAGATGATTTTGTTGAGTATTGGGAACGCAGGCAAATAAACAGGCTACTGGGAGAATTAAAGGAGTTGAAAGAGGATAAAAAACAAATGGATTTAAGCCAATTAGATAATATTTTTAATCCTAAGAGGATGGATGATAAAAAACTCAATGAGCTCAAAGATGATTTAAAGGCGTGTGTACCTACTTATGATAAAATGCAAATAGCAGCACTTGCAAGCATTATTTATGAGAATGATATATTACATAAAAATACAAAACCTAAATTCTTTAATGACTGGCTAAAGCAGTTTTGTAATATACTGGGAGTTGAGAAAAGTAATTACAAACCCTCAAGCATAAAAATACAGGAAAAAGAGAAAATGAAAAATACTTACTACTATCTTTTTGAGTAGCATTTACCTGATACTTACTTCTGATTTACCTGCATTTACCTGCAAAAATACTAAGCCGTTGTTATTCAATGGCTTTTTTTATACCCTATTTACCTGAAATAGGTAATTCAACAGGCTGATATTTAAGGCGTTATCTTTGTTTTAATACAAATTCGTTCGGTATATCTGAACATAAAATATTAAAGCAAATGGACAACATTATCAAAGAAGTACAGGCACCAGAAACACCAACTTTTGAAACACTTCCAAAGTATGTAGGTGAAATTCTGAACCGAGTTAACAAAATTGAAAGCAAACTAAACATTGAAGTGCAGGAGCCTCAACAAGAGGAGTTATTTTCTGAATTTATACCAAAAAGCGAGGTTAGGGGTAAGTTTGCCAGTAGCTCGACTTTGTGGAATTGGGAGAAAATGGGCAAGTTAAACAGTTACGGAATTGGAGGCAAGAGGTTTTATAAACGTTCCGAACTTGAAAGTTTGATGCAACCTATTAAAAATAAAGGAGGTGCACAATGAAAAACACTTCAAATATGCACCTACCCGATAACCAAAGATATGGTAAAGATAACCATAAATTTGATATTTCCCAAAGCAGACCATATATAAACCAGAGGTTTAGAGACGAACTCAACAGTGATGCTAAAAAGATTTTAACAACGCTTGAGGAGTATGGAGCTATGAGCAAAGGAATGCTAAAGTATTTCGTAACAAGAGACAACCAGCGTTTAAAGGCGTCACTGGATTTATTGATAATTGAGGGCTATGTAGTAAGCGTAGGCAAACAGAAAAACTACAATGGTTTAAGTGAAAGGAGCGCAGAATACTTTGATTTGGCAAACAGGAAAGTTAACCCCTCAAAGTCTATGTACTATGGACACGTCAAATAACAACTTTGTAGAGCTTTTGGGGGCTGATATAGCCAAGAATGAACAGTTACTCAAAGAACAGCCAATAATTGCGCCAGAGCCGTTAAGGGCGACCACAGGGGGCTACACTTTTGAAGAGATACAACAGATTGTTGAAGCCTCAACTTTAAATTTACAGCAGGATTCACAAAAGCCACCCTACTGTTTGTTCTTTGATGATTCACCAGTATTTGGGTTGGGAGACATTTCCACAACAACAGGAAAAGCAAAGAGCAGAAAAACATTTGCAACAGGCTTGTTGCTTGCATCTGTTGTAGGAAATGCGATAATACAAGACAGGATAAGAGGGAACCTGCCAGAGGATAAGCGGAACGTTCTATTTATTGACACAGAGCAAGCGGAATACTATGCTAAAAACAGCAGTAGAAGAGTATTAGGATTGTTGAATTTAGACTATAAAACAGATAGCCTGCCAAACTTCAAAGCTATTTCATTGAGGCGGTTTAATCCACATGAAAGATTACAGATTATTGAATGGCTCATTTATAATACACCCGATTTGGGGTTTGTAATAATCGATGGGATTCGAGACTTAATAACCTCAATAAATGATGAAGAGCAAGCCACCATGATAACCAGTAAGCTACTGAAATGGAGCACTGAAAGAATGATACATATTAGTTGCGTTCTTCACATGAATAAGGGTGATAATAATGCACGTGGACACGTAGGCACTGAATTAATGAATAAGAGTTTAACTGTTTTGGGAGTTAGCAAAGTTGAGAAAAATGAAGAGTACTCAATAATTGAGCCAATAGCCACCAGAGATAGGGAGTTTAAACCTATTGTTTTTGGCATTGATGAGGAGGGTTTGCCTTACATTCTTTCTGATAATGATGCTACTGCATTAAAAACAGAAACTGGCAAGCCAAAAGCAAAGCAAATTACTGACTGGACAGATGAACAACATTCTGGAATTCTTGAGCGAATGTTTAAGAATGAGCCTCAAATGAAATCTGGAGACTTTATAAATGCTATTAAACTGGCTTATGGAGTTGGCACCAATAAGGCTCAAATATTTGTAGCATATTTCAAAAAAGAAAGTTTAATCAAATGGCAGGACAAAGGAACCAGTACAATTTACTCAATAGTTTAAATGTAATATTTAGCATATTGTTTAATACCCCCTATTATATAGGGGGGTATATTAAACTAAACAATATATATGGTTTAATTAAAAACTATTGTTTAAACAATATTAAACAAAAATCAAACCCTTTGCAGGAGCCATGTTTAACTTTTGACAATTATTAAAATGATGTACAAACAGCCATATTTGAGACCCTACACAGGGAAAGAGAGCAGAACTGTTTGCCCTCAATGTAAAAAAAGCAATTCATTTACTTTGTATTTAGATGGAAACACTGGGCAACCGATAAGCCCAACTGTTGGAATTTGTAACCATGCTAATAGTTGCGGTTATCACTACACACCCAAACAATACTTTATTGATAATCCACAAAGAGGAGATTTTGAACCAAGACCAACAAGAGTAATACAGCGACCACAGCCACCAAAACCGATGGGATTAATTCCGATTGAGTGCCTGGATAGAACACAAAGCACTGATAGTAATTTTGTGTATTTCCTCATTGGATTATTTAAGAGCCTCAACAATAGTATTTCCATTGAGGAACTTTGCAGAACCTACAAACTGGGAGCCACCAAAGGCAAAAGAGTAATTTTCTGGCAAATTGATATTAACGGCAATGTAAGAACTGGCAAGATAATGCAATACAACCCCACCACAGGCAAGAGGGTGCACAGTGCAAGCGGTGCCATTGATTGGATACATAACACGCTTAAAAGAACTGATAAACTGCCAGATGATTATAATTTAAAACAGTGTTATTTTGGTGAACACCTACTCAATGAACAGCCCGATAAAATTGTAGCAATTACAGAGGCAGAAAAAACAGCCATCATTTGCAGTGTACTATTTCCTCAAATGGTTTGGATTGGAGCAGGTAATCTGAACGGCTTAACAGTAGAAAAATCTAAAGCCCTGAAAGGTCGCTCGATTATGCTATTTCCTGACTTGAGCAACCCCGATTTGCCAATAGAGAAACAGGCGTTTACCATCTGGAGTAACAAGGCTGATGAGATACGCAAAACGTACGGTTGTAAGGTTGTTGTTTCTGATATTCTGGAAAAGAACGCAACTGATGAGGAGAAGAGAAACGGTTTAGATATTGCAGACTATCTTATAAAACAGATGAAGCAGGTACCCGACCAAGTGAAAGTATTTCAACAGCCACCACAGCAAGACATTAATAATGTAGCAGATGAGCTTGAAAAATTCTTTGCAGGTATTGAGCTACCAGATGAACCGTTAAGCATTGCACCTGATTACACCATTTGCGAGCCTGACAGATATGTAAAGGGTGCAATTCGAGCGATCCGAAGCGAAAAATATAACACAAATGCATTCCTGGAGCGACTGCAACAGCTAAGGGAAACGATGTTAAACTAACAGTAAATAACATATAAGATTATTAACAATATAAATATTATTTATTATGGGATTCAGAAATAAAGAATTAGCCTCAATGGCTGGCAGGATTAGCACCAGAGAGGGCGTACCAAACAGAACCACGCAACAAGTAAGAAAGGCGTTCCAATTGCTTATTGATGACAATCTGGAGCAGATGCAAAGTGATTTGGATGCATTAACCCCTCGTGATAGATTACGTTTTATAATTGACTTGAGCAAGTTTATTTTGCCACAGTTACAAGCCGTCTCTATTGAAGATTTAAGAGACAAAGACGAATTTAGAGTTATAACTATTAATTTAAAAAACGATGAAGACAATACAAATAAATAACATGGGCGAACTTCAAAATTTTATCAATAAATATTTTGATGAACTGGATAACAGCCACCTCGAAGCTATTATTTTTAATTTGATTGGTGTAAAATCATTCTTTCTATTTGAACCGACAAAGGAAGCGTTTCTAAAAACAGTTGGTGAGTTGTTGGAATGTAAAAATAATGAAACTGATATACCGCTATTTATAGTTGAAGAAGAATTGAGGGCGAAAATGAAAAGGTGAAATTGGCAGTAATTGACAGTAATTGACAGTAATTTAGGAGTAAGGAAATTGCAGTAATTTGCAGTAATTTGCAGTAATTTTGGAGTAAAAAAATGGCGTTTTTTGGCGTATTTTGACAAACATTCTGAACTACTCAAATGGGAAAAATGGGAGTATCTAAATTTAATCGTTTTCAAAGCTACATAGAGAATTATTTAACTCGTCGTTTTTAGAGCTACAAGAGGAAAACCATTCAGATGAAAATTTGAGTGGTTTTTTGTTGATTAACTTGTATTGTAGTTATTTTTTGATGCTTTTAAATAAACCCTATTTTGGGCTATCTGGAAACTACATGTACATATTTTGTACAAATTAGACTAAACAAAAAAGGCAAACAGTTTATTTACAACCGTTTACCTTTTTTTAAAGTGGTCCCACTTGGGCTTGAACCAAGGACTCCCTGATTATGAGTCAGGTGCTCTAACCAACTGAGCTATGGGACCAATGTTTCGACATTTGTTTCGAAAGCGGGTGCAATATTACTACTTTTTTTGGAATTTACCAAATGAAAAACGATATTACATTTTTAAAAGTGTTTGGTTTTATTTCGGGTTTACGGGTTTATTTGTTATCTTTGGGAAAAATAGAAAATAGCCTCTATTTTAAACAAATCAATCTTTTTAAACTTAATTTTAAATTTATGGCAGACTCAACATTCCGCGTGAAAGCGCACAGTGAAAACTCCACAAAAACAGTCGTGAAAGCACGTACTTTCCAAATGATTATCGATGAACCGGCAGACCTTGGCGGCACAAACGAAGGCGCCAATCCGGTTGAATACGTACTTGCAGCTCTTTCGGGTTGTCTGAACGTGATGTGCCACGTAATTGCAAACGAAATGAACTTTAAGCTGCGCGGCGTAGAAATTAAATTATCAGGCCCACTGAACCCCGATAAACTTTTCGGAAAAGAAACAACCGATAGAGCCGGTTACAAAGAAATTAACGTAGAGATTAAACCGGATACCGACGCCGACAAAGCAACCCTCGAAAAATGGATCAAAACCGTTGAATCGCGTTGTCCGGTTAGCGATAACCTTACCAACCCCACGCCGGTACACATTTCATTGGCATAGAAAAATTAAAAGGTAGCTTCGCGCTACCTTTTTTAACGTTGTTAATTCTCCTCAGGCTCTGTCCAATCACCATTATCTTTAATCAATTGGATAAGATGCTGTACAGCTTCTTCCTGCGGAATGTTTTTCGCCACCAATTCTTTCTTCCGGTAAAGCGAAATTTTTCCGTGCTCTGCACCAACGTAGCCGTAATCGGCATCGGCCATTTCGCCCGGGCCGTTCACAATACACCCCATTATCCCTATCTTCAAGTGCTTTAAATGCGAAAAATGTTTCTTAATCAAGGCCACGGTGGTTTGCAGGTCGAAAAGCGTGCGTCCGCAACTCGGGCACGAAATAAATTCCGTTTTGCTCGTGCGTGCACGCGCCGCCTGAAGAATGCCAAAGGCATACGAATCGAGTTCCGAGATGTTAATCTCTCCCGAATTGCTTATCATAATGCCGTTTCCGAAACCATCGAGCAACAACGTTCCGAAATCAACGCCGCCTTTAATCTGAATGTTTTCGGCTTCATCTTCCGCGTAATTGCGTTGAAGTATTACCGGAACTTTGCAGCCTTCGTTCAATAATTTGTGGAAAAACGCGCGTTGCTCGCCCACTCCGTTCACGTGATCGGTTTGGAGGATCACCACCACTTTTTCCGTATTTTTGATCGTGTTTAAAATCTCATCGGTCAGTTGAGGATACGAAAGTTGGAGAAATTTCACTTCGACTTGACACGATGCGGCTTCCGATATATTTTCTGCCGTAAACAGCGGGAAATTATCAATTTTGTTTTCCCAATGGGCGAAATCCACAATCGATTTCATCCCTTTCGGGAAATTTTCGGGCACTCGACTTCCCACATAAATAAAATCGGGGATAAAATGCGGATTGATGCTCATATCGTTCGTCTCCGTCCTGTCTGAAACCACGATGGGCACAAAATCGCCGCCGATGTTTCTCACCGCTTGCGTGGCGCGTTTATCGGTAGAAAACGGCGACCATTCAGAATATATTTTTCCTTCAACAGGAGCGTGATTTTGACGTAAAGAAACATAATCCACAATTTTACGCGCCACGGGCACCTCCGCTTCGGGATCTTCGCTCAACGATACGCGAATGGTATCGCCCAAACCATCGGACAACAACGCACCAATTCCCACGGCCGACTTCATTCGCCCGTCTTCGCCGTTTCCGGCTTCGGTTACGCCCAAATGCAGCGGAAAATGGATGTCTTCTTTGTCCATTGTATCCACCAACAGACGAACGGCTTTTGTCATTAGCAGGGTGTTAGAAGCTTTCATCGAAATTACGATGTCGTTAAACCCTTCGTCCATCGCTATGCGCAAATATTCCATACACGACTCGACCATCCCTTCGGGCGTATCGCCGTAACGCGTCATAATCCTGTCGGAGAGCGAACCGTGGTTCACACCAATTCTCACCGCCGTGCCGTGTTCCTTACAAATTTGCAGAAAAGGAACCACTTTGGAACGGATTTTCTCCAATTCCTGTGCATACTCTTCGTCGGTGTATTCAAGTTCGGCAAACGTTTTTTGCTTATCCACGAAATTTCCGGGATTGATGCGTACTTTTTCGGCAACGGTTGCTGCCACGTGCGCCGCGCGCGGATTGAAATGAATGTCGGCCGAGAGCGGCGTGGTGTATCCTTTATCCCGCAACTGCTGATGTATATTGCGCAAATTTTCCGCTTCGCGCACGCCTTGCGTGGTCAGCCGGATTAAATCGGCGCCGGTGGCGATAATGCGCTCGCATTGAGCGACCGATGCTTCGGTATCGAGCGTGTTGGTATTGGTCATTGTTTGTACAACAACCGGAAAGTTGCCGCCCATCGCGATGTTTCCAATATGAACATCCACCGTAGGGCGACGATTGTAATTAAAAAAATCCATTCTAATTTTCTATATTTTAATTTTTCTTATTAAATTTCAAAGGATTGTCCTTGATGGGTTACCTGTAAGAAAGTGGAATTTTGCATTTTCGCCAACTTCGTGAATCTATTCGCCTGTTGGTAGTTTTCTCCGAAATGGAGAGGCAAAAAATAGTCCGTCGATATTCTTTTCACAAATTGTTCGGCTCCACGCATATAATCTTTTCCCAATCGCGGATCAACTGGAAACATCGCTAAAAAAACTTCGTTGCTTTCTTCGGCAATCAATTCAAGTTCGCACAAAAAATTATTTTCAAAGGTTGATGCCTCTTGTACCGAAACTTCTTCGTTCCAATGCCAATTATTCAGGTCGCCCGCGTGAAATATTTTTTTGTCGTTCACGTCCAATAAAAAGGAAGCTCCGGTATCGGTAGAACCAAAAGCAGCTATCTTTAGATTGTCGTCCTTATAAGTTTCCAATTTATCCAAATAGATAATCTCCTGCTGATCGATGGATTTTTCATCAAAAATTTCTTGGGAAAATATATACTTTATATTTTCTTTTCTTTGTTTCCAACCGAATATGTCCGGGTTAAAATGATCGGCATGCGAATGAGTGCTCAACACATATAAGTCCTGCTGTTTATTTAACAAATAATCTCTCATCCAGTACGAATCGGTTCCGGTGGGAATATCTTTATAAAAATCGAAAACAACTGAAAACCTTTCGAATTCTATTACGTAACAGCTGTGAAAAATATAAGTAACCTTAATCATATAAAAAAACCTTATCTTAATAACAATTTAAACTAAAAATGTTCACTTCTTTTAGAATAAAATTTGATAAAAAGGACTAATTTGGTATTTTTGTGCATAAATTATCCTTTCATTACATGAAAAAAATCAGAGTTTTGATAACCGGCGCTTCGGGAAATGTGGGATATGAAGCCTTAAAACAAATGGCAGCCCAAACCGATCGTTTCGACATAACGGTTTTTGACCTTGAAAATCCCAAAAGCGAAAAACTTTTCTCTCCTTACCGCGACATTATTGAAATTAAATATGGAGATATTACGATAAAAGATGACACGTCCGAAATTTGTAAAAACAAAGATTACGTAATCCACCTGGCAGCGCTTATCCCTCCCAAAGCAGATGAATTACCCGAATTGGCAAAAAAAATCAATACCGATGGAACCCGAAACCTCGTGGAAAACTTGCAAGCCTTTTCGCCCGATGCATTTCTGGCTTATAGTTCATCGGTTTCGGTGTATGGCGACCGCGTTAAAGATCCTTACATTTATGTAACCGATCAGCTGAATCCTTCTCCCGGAGATTATTACGCCCCTACAAAAATAGCCGCCGAAGAAATAATAATGAACAGTGGGCTAAACTGGACGATTTTCAGGTTATCGGCCATTATGGGTGCCAATAATCACAAAATTTCATCGTTGATGTTCCACATGCCTTTAGACACGCCGGTCGAAATCACTACACCCGAAGATACTGCGCGCGCATTCGTAAATGCCGCCGATAAAAAAGGCCAATTGAATAAACGAATATTTAATTTAGGCGGAGGAGAAAAAAACCGAATAATATACAGAGATTTACTGGCCGAAAATTTCAAGATTTTCGGATTGGGCAAATTTGATCTTCCTGAAAAAGCTTTTGCCGAAAAAAATTTCCATTGCGGATATTATGCCGATGGCGACGCATTGGAAAAAATTGTACGCTTCAGGAAAGATACCATACAAACTTACCTGCAAAAAGTGAAAGAGGCTGTGCCCGACATACAACGATTTGCAACCAAACTCGTGGCTCCGATCGCCAAGAAAATGATCTTAAAGCAATCCGAACCTTGGGAAGCTTTTAGAAACAACGATAAAGATAAAATGAATCAATATTTCCATTAAAATGAAAACATCCCGACGTGATTTTTTAAAAACCGCCGCGCTTGCAAGTACCGGATTAGTTACGATCTCCATAAACGCTGCCGTTGCAAACAATGAAATGGCTTCCCAACAAAGGAGAAAAACTGTTAGTAACGGAAAAATAAAAGTAGGTTTTATCGGAACAGGCTTTCGCTCACAAGAACATTTCAATAACATCCTTTCATTTCCCGATACGCAAGTAACGGCTATATGCGACATTTCCGATTTCTCGCTCAACATGACCAAAGAAACTTTTCGGAAAAGAGGAAAAGAATTACCGAAAATATATCAAGGCGGTGAGTTGGAGTACGAAAAAATGCTCAACAACGAAGATTTCGATGTGGTAATTATTTCCAGTCCTTGGGAATGGCATGTTCCGATGGCGGTAGCGTCCATGAAGGCCGGCGTTCCGTATGTGGGCGTTGAGGTATCGGCTGCCAACACCATGCAGGAATGCTGGGATTTGGTGGATACCTCCGAACAAACCGGTTCTCACTTAATGATCCTCGAAAACGTTTGTTACCGGCGCGATGTGATGGCTGCGCTTAAAATGGTACGTGAAAACGTTTTCGGAGAAATTATCCACTGCCGATGCGGGTACGAACACGATTTGCGCAACGTGAAATTTAATGATGGGAAAACGTATTCTTACGTGCCCGGAACCGAATTGAAAATGGGTGATGGCGCAATCGGCGAAGCCGTTTGGAGAACATTCCACTCCATCGAAAGAAATGGCGACCTCTACCCCACGCACGGCATCGGGCCGGTAGGCAATTGGCTCGATATTAATTATGGAAACCGCTTTTTATCGCTTTCTTCTATGGCAACAAAAAGCAGGGGACTGCACAAATTTATCGTTGACAACGGCGGGCCGGATCATCCTTATACCAA
The DNA here is from genome assembly GCA_023424395.1 of Bacteroidota bacterium. GTDB lineage: Bacteria > Bacteroidota > Bacteroidia > Bacteroidales > Dysgonomonadaceae > JAFADY01. The sequence continues at coordinate 15,827 of JAFADY010000050.1, forward strand.
TATCGATTTCAAGCTGGGAGACATTGTTACTACCATGATCAATACTGCTCGCGGAGAGACAATCATCGTTACTCACGATACCAACTCTCCCCGGCCATATTCTTTAGGATTCCGCCTGCAAGGCACGCAGGGTTTGTGGTATAACGATGGAGATACGGTTCATATCGAAGGCATTTCCAAAGCCCATCAATGGGATAAATCGGGTGAATGGTTCAAAAAATACGATCATCAGTTATGGAAAGCTCACGGCGAAGCCGCACAAAACGCGGGACATGGAGGAATGGACTACATTATGATGGTAGATTTGTTTAATGCCGTTCGCGAAAAGAGACCCGTTCCGTTGGATTGTTACGATGCCGCCGCTTGGAGCGCTATTTCGGCCTTATCGGAAGAATCTATTGCCGGAGGCGGCAAATTGGTGAATTTCCCCGATTTCACGCGGGGAAAATGGATAAACAGAAAGCCACACTTTGCAATTGAAAAATGAAATCGATAAAAATATGAGGATTTTATCCTCATTCGCTCAAACAAAATAAGAAAAGATATTTATAATAAGCATTGTTTATTTTCTTTGCCATTAAATTATTCATCATTTAAAAATCGAAAGTTATGAAGAAGTATTTAGCAGAAATGATCGGTACAATGGTACTGGTGCTAATGGGCTGCGGCGCAGCCGTTTTTGCGGGAAATGAGCCCGCTCTGGTTGGTTCGGGCGGTGTTGGAACACTAGGTGTTGCTTTTGCATTCGGTTTGGCCGTTATCGCAATGGCGTATACCATCGGCAATATATCCGGATGCCATATCAATCCGGCTATTACGCTTGGAGTTCTTTTATCGGGAAGAATGAGTGGAAAAGATGCCGGTATGTACATTATTTTTCAGATAATCGGCGCCATTATCGGTTCTGCTGTAATTTATTTGCTAGTTACTACCGGAACCAATAACGGCCCAACGGTTACAGGTTCCAACGGCTTTGCCGACGGCATGCTCACACAAGCCTTCATTGCCGAAACCGTGTTTACATTTGTTTTTGTATTGGTGGTTTTGGGAACAACCGCCAAGTTTGCTTTCGGTAAATTTGCCGGCTTGGCCATAGGCTTAACGCTTGTTCTGGTACACATTGTATGTATACCCATTACCGGAACGTCGGTAAATCCCGCCCGCAGTATCGGCCCGGCTCTCTTCGATTCTTTTTATGAAGGAAGTAAAGCACTATCGCAACTTTGGGTATTTATTGTGGCTCCATTCCTTGGCGCAGCCATTGCCGCCATTGTGTGGAAAGCCATTAGCCTTGAAGAAAAGGTGGAAGTTGTAAAAAGCGAATCGGTAAAAGCAGAAGAAATTTAATAAACGATTTCTTATATCAAAAACTGTTCTTTTTGAGATCATTCAGAAAGAACAGTTTTCTTTTTGTACCTTTTTAGAACTTTATTTCAACAAATGTGTTTTAACTATTGCACATTTTTTGTAATTTTGTGCAGTTTTATTTTCAAACCAAAGCCTTTTCGAAGGCTTTTTATGGAACATCAAAAAGAAATAAAAATGAATCACAACTTATTAAAAGGTAAAAGAGGCATTATTTTCGGCGCGTTAAACGATTTGTCCATTGCTTGGAAAGTAGCCGAGAGAGCCGTTGAAGAAGGAGCCATCATCACATTATCCAACACACCTGTAGCCGTTCGCATGGGCGACACGAGCAAACTTGGGGAGAAACTCAACGCTGAAATTCTTCCGGCCGATGCCACCAATGTGGAAGACCTGGAAATGGTTTTCTCTAAATCGATGGAAATATTGGGCGGAAAAATCGATTTTGTGCTGCATTCCATCGGTATGTCGCCCAATGTGCGCAAAAAACGCACCTACGACGATCTGGATTACGATATGCTGGAAAAAACGCTCGATATTTCGGCCATTTCATTCCACAAAATGCTGCAGGTTGCCCGCAAACTCGATGCCATCGAACGCGGCGGTTCTATGCTTGCACTTACTTATGTGGCGGCGCAGCGCGTGTTTTACGGTTACAACGATATGGCCGATGCCAAAGCGCTGCTGGAATCCATCACGCGCAGTTTCGGATATATTTACGGGCGTGACAAAGGCGTGCGCGTGAACACCATTTCGCAATCGCCCACCATGACAACCGCCGGTAGCGGCGTGAAAGGCATGGAAGACCTGATGGATTTCTCCCAACGGATGTCGCCTATCGGCAACGCCGATGCCGACGATTGCGCCGATTACTGCATAGTTATGTTCTCAGACCTCACACGCAAGGTAACCATGCAGAATCTTTACAACGACGGCGGTTTTTCGAGCATGGGCATGAGCCTTCGCGCCATGAAGCAATACAGCAACGGTTTAGACGAAAATCGCGATGAAAACGGGAATGTGATCTACGGATAATTTCCCGCCCAGATAATCAATAAATAGTTCCGGTGATTGCATCGGAGCTATTTTTTTATACTTTTGCATTTGCTATGCTCATAAAACTGTATAACGAAAATCCGAATCAGCGTGAAATTGACAAGATCGTTTCCGTGCTGCGCGACGGTGGGCTTATTATTTATCCCACCGATACGCTCTACGGCATCGGGTGCGATGCCCTTAATGTGCGCGCCGTGGAGCGCATTTGCGAACTGAAAGGGATTAATCCGCAAAAAAGCAATTTATCCATTATCTGTAACGATTTGAGTGACATAAGCGAATATGCCAAAGTGGACACCCCCACTTTTAAATTGATGAAACGAAACCTCCCCGGGCCGTTCACATTTATTTTACCGACGACTTCTTCTCTTCCGAAAATTTACAAGAACAAAAAAACCGTCGGCATCCGCGTTCCTGATAACAACATCATCCGCGAAATCGTGGCACAACTCGGCAATCCGGTACTGAGCATGACCGTAAAGGATGACGAGCATAATGAAATGGAATATGCCACTCATCCCGAACTTATCCACGAAAAATGGGGAGATATTGCCGATATCGTCATAGATGGCGGCGAAGGCGGAACCGAAGCTTCCACTGTTGTAGACTGCACTTCCGGCGAACCCGAAATTATCCGGCAGGGAAAAGGAGTGTTAAATCTTTAAAAAATAATCTGCAAAATTAAAATCTTTGCTACTTTCGTAGTCTTATATCCGTTATATTTCACTTTTTAATTCAGCCTTATGAAAAAATTACTTTTCTATTTTTTTGCATTTTCATTATTAATTCCCGTTGTAATATCTTGTAAAGGGAAAGATCCTGTTGTGGATGAAGAAAAAAACCTTATTTCCGCTACCTACAACCACCAGAATAAAGTTTTCATTCTAACATACAGCAATGGACAACGCGAAACTGTCAATGCCGTAGTTGATAATACAGTTGCTCCACCTGTTGCACACGCAACGTTAGAGGATGGTACGGTTGTTTACACATCCAATGCTACAATATCAGGAACTGCCACCATCACTAACTCGGTTCCGGTTCCTGCTGACAATACAAAATACGTGAATGAATGGATTTACGAAAATATGTCGATTTATTATTTATGGAACGACAAATTACCAAAATCACCCAATTATTCACTTAATTCCCATGATTTTTTCAATTCTTTATTGTATCGATATAGTGCAGCGAATCCTGATGGAGACCGTTTTTCATGGATTCAAGAGGATTACACGGAGCTTTTAAAATCGCTAAGTGGTGTTGCATCCGATGAAATTGGGTTTGACTACACTTTTTTATGGGCCGATCAAGCAAAAACTCATTATTATGCCTTAGTAACATATGTGAAACTTGGAACTGATGCACTGTCAAAAGGAATAAAAAGAGGACGTTTTATCACCAAAATAAACGGACAAAACATTACCGCTCAAAATTATAGTACTCTTTTCGGTGGAACAGGAACGAAAACGTTGAGTATGTCGGATTGGAAATATAATGAAACCGATAAAAAATATTATCTTAGCCCCTCTCCCGATGTATCTGTAAATATGCACAAAGATTATGCGGAAAATCCGGTTTATTTGGATAGCGTATATACCATAGGAGATAAAAAAATCGGTTACTTAGTTTATAATTTCTTTGCTCGCGATAATGGCGATGATAGCCACGATTACGATAAAGCGTTGATGAATTCTTTAGAAAGAATTAAATCGAAGGGCGCAACAGAAATGGTACTTGACCTACGCTACAACAGCGGTGGAGCAGTTTCTACCGCAATTGCCCTTTCAAGCGCTCTTGTAAAAAACAGGAATACAAGCAATGTATTGGTTACCTCTCAATATAATTCAATAGTTCACAACGGGTTAAAAAAAGAGTATGGCGAAGATTACAACAAAGAATATTTTATTGATAAAATAACCAACGGAAATACTGTTATAGCGAACGTTCCATCCTTAAACATTAACAGACTGTACGTACTAACCGGTAATTATACCGCTTCTGCCAGCGAGTTTGTGATAAACGGACTAAAGCCATATATGGATGTGATTTTAGTTGGGGAGACAACCTATGGTAAAAATGTGGGTTCAATCTCAATTTACGAAGAAAACGATTCAAAAAACAAATGGGGCATGCAGCCTATTATTGTTAAATATTTGAATAGTTTAGGCCAATCCGATTTCACTGCAGGATTTAAACCCAACTATGAAGTAGATGAATTTGCTGATTTATTTTTATACGAGTTTGGAAACACGCAAGACCCGTTGCTCAATACAGCGCTTTCAAATATCACCGGAACCACATTAAGTACAAGATCAACAAGAGGTACTATTGAAACGCGAGGCATGAAGCAAAACGCAAAAGAGATTGCCAAGAAATCATACAAATTTGAAATGTATGATGATTTGCGAACTGATGCTCTTAAAAATTTGATGAAGAAATAAATTTTAGCGATATCAATAAAAAAACTCCCGACTTCTCGGGAGTTTTTTTATTGTAAGTTGAATTTTTCCGAAACACCATCCATTATCTCAAACAACTCATTTACCGTATTTGCCCGAAGCATAGCAATGCGTGTGGGTTTAAAATCGGGGATGCCTTTAAAAAGCGGCGAAGCAGCTAAATGACGGCGTGTGTGCAGAATGCCTCTTCGTTCGTCTAACCGATTGACACTTTGCAGAACCTGCTGCTTGAGAACATTGAGATACCATGCAAAAGATTCGGGCGGGAGGCTCTCCCCCGTTTCGAGGTAATGTTTCACATCGCGGAAAATCCATGGTCGGCCAAAGCTTGCACGTCCAATCATCACGGCATCCACGCCGGTTTCATTGAAACGCTGTTTGCACACTTCCGCCGAATCGATATCGCCGTTTCCGATGATGGGTATTAGCATCCGCGGGTTGTTTTTCACCTCTCCAATGAGTGTCCAATCAGCCTCGCCGGTGTACATTTGTGCTCGTGTTCGCCCGTGAATGGTGAGTGCGGCAATGCCGCAGTCCTGCAACTGCTCGGCAAGCGAAACAATAATTTTGGAATCGTTGTCCCAACCCAACCGCGTTTTAACGGTAACAGGTTTATTAACGGCTTTTACTACCTTTTCCGTAATTTCGAGCATCAGTTCCGGCGTTTTCAACATCCCTGAACCGGCGCCTTTTCCGGCTACGCGCTTCACAGGGCAGCCAAAATTAATATCTATGACATCAGGATTCGCTTCTTCACAAATGCGGGCAGCTTCAACCATCGCATCGGGGTCGCGGCCGTAAATTTGTATCGCCACGGGACGTTCCTCTTCGGCAATGGCGAGTTTTTCTTTCGTTTTTTTTACGTCGCGAATGAGCGCGTCGCTCGATACAAATTCGGTATATACCATATCCGCGCCAAATTGCTTGCACAGCAACCGAAACCCTATATCGGTAACGTCTTCCATCGGCGCGAGGAAAACGGGATAGTTGGATGTAAATTCTATGTTGCCTATTTTCATAAATTCTGATTTGTCATTCTGATCCGTCAGCTGACGGAGAAGAATCTATAGATTCCTCGTCGCTTCGCTCTGTCGGAATGACAATTACATTAATTTTTCTTTCCAATCATCTTCGTTAAAACCGACCAAAACGAAGTCCTCGGCAACCACAATCGGACGTTTCACAACCATTCCGTTCGATGCCAAAATTTCCAATAATTCTTCGCGCGAAGCGGTTTTCACCACATCTTTCAGGTTATTTTCCTTATAAATTTGTCCCGATGTATTAAAAAATTTCTGAATGGGTAAGCCGCTTTTGTCAATCCACGCGGAAAGTTCTTCACGGGTAGGATTTTCTTCTACGATATGGCGCGAAGTTACATCCACATCATTATCTTTCAGCCATTTGCCGGCTTTACGGCATGTGCCGCATTTGGGGTATTGAATAAATAGGGTTTTCATACCATTAATTTTGGAACAAAGATAAGTAATGGCAACTAAAATAAAAAAAGAGAGTATCAAAATCGCTCTGATACTCTCCCGGAATTAACCAAACCTTTCTGAAAAGATTATTGACTTATGAAACTTAAAAGGAGAAAGGCTGATTTGAGTTGAATGAAAAGAAATTTATCTAATTTGCATACGTAAATTGTTTTGAAAAAGTTGCTCCTGAGACTTGTTCCGTAATATCATTTTCTACTTTTCCGTTAATCTCTGCTTTGAATTTTAGCGTGAACGGTGTTCCGTCACTAGTTCCTCCAAGCGTTACTATAATATTATCTAGCCGTGTTGCCGTTTCCACTACAATGGTTTTTCCATCGGCAAGATGTTCGTTTTCTATCCGAATGTTCGACTGGTTTTCCTGTGCAACACCATTAATTTTCCACGGAGTTTTCACAAGTTGGGCGCCGTTACTCCCGGTGAACATTACCAATACCAAATCTTCTCCGCTAAGTCCCGGGGCGGAAATAGTGAATTTACCGGTTTTGCCCTTTGATGAACTCGGCCCATCATCTTTCGAACAGCTTGTAAATCCGATTATACTAATGCATAAAATTGAGAATAAGATTAATTTTTTCATTGTTGTAATTTTTTTATTTGAGTTTAATTTCTATTAATCCATCTTCAAGTGAAGCAATATTTTCATCGGTGAAAATCTCGGTTGATTTGGGCTGAATAGCTGTTAACAAATCTTCAGTACTACCGGAGTGATTCACAATGATCGTGGATTTGGCTGCGTTGAATTTCATCTGTGTTTCGTTAACGCCTTTTACAGATTCGATAATGGCATTAAAATTCTTGAGTGACATTAAATTAATTCCCGACACGGAAATCAACGTTTGGTTAGCGGCCTCTTCGCCTTTTTTGTTCCCTAAAAGCGACATTACTTTACCTCCTGTTTTGGAAACTTTATCGGCCGATTTAGTTGCTTTATCTACCTGGTTTGCAATATTATCTATTTTGTCGAAAAAGCTTTGAGCGTTGACCCCCGACAGGCTGATAACCAATCCAAGAATACTTAAAATAATTATTTTTTTCATTATAGTTTAGTGTTTAATTTGAGTAAATTATCTGTTAATTGAATGTATACCGTAATCCAAGGCCGAAGCGCGATGCGTCGAAATATGTTTCATTTTCTACGAAGAAATACCGCGGACGCCAATCTACACTGATGGCGATGGGTGCTTTGGGGATCACAAACTCCACACCCAACGGCGCCATTAAGCTAAAGAGTGTTGTACCTTCTCCAAACGCTACTGATGGTCCGGCGCCAACATACCATTTCAATCCGTTTACACCCGGAAAAGCATCATGATACGCGTATAATGCGTGCACAAACGTAGCTCCGTTTCCAAATAATGCACCGGCTTCACCTGCGTGATTTTCAGTGAAAAAGTATTTCGCGTGCGGCCCCACCATTGTGCCGCCATCTCCTACGTCAATTAAAATTCCGCCGCCCAATTTATACGAGGTTGACTCGATTGTTTGAGCCGATACTCCAAGCGCAAGAATAAATGCTGCGCCTAAAAACAAAAACTTGATTCTTTTTTTCATACTGCGATTTTTTTAATGATTAATTAACTGATATTTATTGTTTATATCTAATTTCTTCTGTTTTATTTTCTGAATACAAAGGTCGATGAGCCGCCGTCATAACTCGCTGTGAGCTGCACCTCGCCCGGACTAACTGAAATGCCGAAATAATCGGAGGCTTCATCGTCAACAATTACATAGTTGCTGCCGTTTTTATTCCATTTAAAGTTCATTGTTTCGCTCTCACATTGGGTGGATCCTTCTGATACTGGCTCTTTCAGAATAAGCCTCATATCCGTTTCCGTAAACGTAAGAGTAGAACTACCGTAGCAAGCCATATTGCTCACATCTACACTTTGGCTCCCCACTATAATCTCTTTCAAATTCCAAGTCCCGATTATAGGATCGTTTTCAGATACTTCATCTTTTGCACAAGAAAGGATAAACACAAATCCCAACAAAAGCATTGTTAAATAGATTGTTGCTTTTTTCATCATAAATTTTTTTATTGAGTTCATAAATCGTTGATGATGCAAAGGTATAGCGTGAGAAACCGCATTACAATCCCCCGAAAAATGGGTTTTTATATCCCCTTTTCACGGTATTTTTCTTAGAATCATTCTAAATTGTTTGGTTTTGGCGACGATGTGTATATATATTTGTAGAAAAATCAATCATACATTATGAGAAGTAAGATTTTTTTACTCTTTTGTTTTTCAACAACTCTTTTATTGGCTCAAAACGATGACGATGCATACGTAAAGAGCCTCTACGGCGAATTGGAAAACGCGAAAACAGATCAGGAAAAAGCCGATATTTATTTCGATCTATCGTGGCATTGGGGTTACACGGATACCGTGAAGGCATTAAATGCACTTTCCACTGCCGGAGAATTAATGGATAAAGACAAGCCCATTGAACAAGCGAAATATATTTTTTATCACGCCGGAATTTTTTATAATCACGACAGGTTAAAATCTCAGAAGCTTTATATGGAAGCGGATAAATTATTCAGCAAAATAAATACACCCGAATCTTATGGTTTTCGCTCCACTTTATGGAGCAATTATGCCACGTTGGAACAAATAGGAAATAACGATGATAAAACCTATCTCGATATAAAGTTGAACAAGTGTATTCCATTTGCCGAAAAAGCAGGAAAGTTAGGAAAAGTGGGGTCGTATTATACCGATATAGGATTGGTGTTTTTTAATCTGAAGGAGTTTGACAAATCGGCAGATTATTGCCGGAAAGCCATTCAACTTCTCGAAGAAAATGAAATACACGATAACAATTTACTGTGGGCATATTTAAATTTAGCTCAGCCATTAATCCATCAGAAAAAAGCAAATGAAGCCAACGAAGCGTTGGAAAGCGCGGAAAGTTTATTGCAATCTGTTTTTGAGAAAGAAGGAAAATATACCTCGTTCCCTTTTTATTATCTGTTGAAAGCGCTATACTATGAACTTGTGAATGATTTGGACAACGCTAAGATCAATATTAGAAAAGGGCTCGAATATACTGAAAAATATAAGTTAGACTATAATCAATTCAGGTTAACATATTATCTTGCTCATTTTCATTCAGAAGCAGGAGAAAATTCGCAGGCTAAAGAGATTCTCACATCGGTAAAAGAAATGGACGGATTTAAAAATTTTATTGAAAATCAGAGCATCATCTTGTATAAAATTGCGGAAGTGGAAGCGAAAACAGGGAACTTTCAATCTGCTTACGAAACAATGAAAGAGCTGCAACTAATCAACGATAGTATTTACCAAATTAATTCTAAACTACAACTAACAGAACTCGAAACACAATACAATACCTCGGAAAATGAGAAGAAGATCATTGAACTTGAAAATAAAACCCGTATGCAAAAAACCCTCGCTTTCGGATCAGTTTCCTTTGCCTTACTTATTCTTACTTTTCTCTTTTATGCGCTTACTCAGCGAAAAATTCGCGAACGGCAAAGACTTCTCTCATTACAACAAAAGCAATCAATCGAAGTCTCGCATGCGCTTATGGATGGTGAAGAACAGGAAAGAAGCCGTATCGCGCGTGAACTTCACGATGGATTAGGCGGAAAATTGACCGGAATAAAAATAAACATTGAGAATATAATTGATACGAAACACGATAATTCTTTACGAAGAGCAGTTTCTCAACTTGAAGAAACCGTAGCCGATATCCGAAATCTTTCGCATAACCTCATGCCGGTTTCATTAGTACGATATGGCTTAGAAGCAGCTCTTCGAGATTTTATTCAGGATATACAGACACCCGATACAAAAATAAAGTTTTATGCGAGTAATCTATCGACATTGACAGATAAAAACAAGCAATTATCTGTTTACCGTATCATTCAGGAACTACTCAATAACGCTTTAAAGCACGCAAAGGCATCGTATATTTTGTTGCAATGTACGATAGAAGACAAATTACTCCTCATCGACATCGAAGACAACGGCGTGGGGTTTGATGTGGCTACAACCAAACGAAATATGGGACTGAATAATATTGAAACCCGAGTGAAATTCCTGAACGGTAAATTCAATATCGATTCTCAACCGGGAAAAGGGACAGTCATAAACATTGAATGCGAACTATGAAACCCATAGAAATAATCATCTGCGACGATCATCCGCTCATAACCGAAGGCCTGTTCAGCTTCATTGAACAACAGCCGATGATGAGTATCAAAGCTACTGCCATGACGGGGCAGGAGCTAATGGAAAAATTAAAAACTACCACTGCTAACATTCTACTATTGGATATTAATCTGCCCGATGTAAGCGGATTAGACCTTTGTCTGAAAATTAAAAAAGAATACCCCGAAATGAAAATTCTCGGGTTGAGCAATTTCAATCAGAGAAGTGTAATTTTGAGAATGCTCAACAACGGCGCATCGGGATATTTACTGAAAAGCGCTTCTACAAAGGAAATAGAACAAGCCATATACCAAATTCACGAAGGAGGTATGTACTTTGGCCAAGAAACTCAACGCATTTTATCGGCTATTACGGACAAAGAATTGACAGAAATCCCCACCGTAACACGTCGTGAAAAAGAGGTGCTAATGTACCTCGCCGACGGATTTACAACACCTGAAATTGCCGATAAAATGTTTATCAGCGCCCTCACTGTGGACAGCCATCGTAAAAGCCTAATGAAAAAATTCGACACCAACAAAACCGTAAACCTTGTACAAAAAGCCAAGGAGTCAGGAATAATTTGATGGTCAACGAATGCTGATTTGTATATTATTCATCCTCAATGGGGCAACATTCGAAATCGGTTTTGCGTCGCGAACTGACAAAGCGTGAATACTATAATCCGTATCCAATTTCATCGGAGAAAGTTTTTGCGAATAAACCGTCCACTGCTCTAATGGAGTGATTTTATACGAAAACTCTTTTTCAAATCCGTTGTAATACACAATAATCAATTGGTTGTTTCCTTGTTTCAATGGCAATAGAACAATTTCTTTATCCGATTTCACTCTGTCGCGCGAAAAATGAGCCGTAATATATTCGCCATTGAGCAAAATGTAAAGTGCGTTTCCGCTCTCGATTTCCACCGCAATTTGTTGCTCTTTGGTCGATTCTATTTCTTGAAGAAAAGTAATCCCCGATTTAGGAGCCACTTTTTCCGTTACAGATTCTCCATAAGCAAAATTTTCCACTTTTTGCCAGTTATCGTTTATGCTTATCGGCGACCTTCCTTCCAAGTCCACCAAATGTCCGAAAACCATACTAATCGTTCGTTTTCGATACAAATTGCCCCATTTCACTGTATTTTTAGGTAGCTTCACGATTTTTTGATTGGCAGGATTAAGCGTCGCTTTTTGCACATTTCCATCTGCCGTTATTTCTATTTCGCGCCCTTTTTCATTATCCGAAAATAGTATTACAGGTGTAACTTGTTTTTTATTTGAACGGAAAGACCAATCATAACCCGTTAGACTTTTGTAACCCGCATAATAATTCAGGCTCGAATGTCCGAAAACAGGTATCGAATTTTGAGGCGTGAGTATTTTTCCCTGTTCCGTAAATTTAGACTGTCCATGAAACAATCCTTTAACTCTAAAAACAACAAAAGGGAAAAGTGTTGCCGCATTTTCATCTTCTGTCCCAATAATTGTAGTTTCTCTGATAGAATTGATCGGAGTAAGAAAATCGAGAAATTTCTGTTGTTCATCTTTTTTTATAAAAAAATACAAAGCATCATCTTTAGCTGTTACATTGTCCCAACCGATGGATTCAGCAAGCGGGTTGGCTTTTGTTCCATAAATGGCTTCGGCATTCGCTTTCGTCCATTTCCCCATTTCGAGCAATACATCGCGTTCGAATTCCACTACAGAACCATCGCCACGAGGTCCGATATTCAGCAAATAGTTCCCACCATGACTAATTACTTTTATCAGGCTAGCAATTTTCTCATTTGCCTTATCTTGCACATCACCGCGTTCTTGCCACGAACGGTAACCCCACGTTTCGTCAAACATAGATGCCGCGGTTTGCCACGGAACATTCATTTTATAATCGGGATACACATTGTCGGGCATCACCGCAAAATCCACGTAATCATTGCCTAACCGTCCACTAATCATACATTGCGGTTGCAGGCGATTGACCAAATCATACAAACCTTTGCTTTGCTCGGGCGTGAGCGAACCCATATCGAACCAAATTTCGGAAATGGGACCGTAATTCTTCATTATTTCTTCCACTTGTTTCAAGTTGAAGGCATAATGTTCCGGTGTGAGCGGATCGGCATTGTGGCTCGAAATAGGATATGCTTGCGGAAAATTCCAATCAATCAGCGAATAATAGACTGCAAAATCAATTCCCCCACGTGCACAAGCCTCTGACAACTCTTTCATCAAATCTTTGCCGTAAGGCGTGGCATCCACGATGTTGAAGTCGGTATATTGTGAGTGATACATACAAAACCCGTCGTGATGCTTGGACGTGAAAACAATGGATTTCATTCCCGCCATTTTAGCCAACGCTACAATCTCATCGGCATTCCACTCGGTGGGATTAAACCGCTGCGCGGTGTTGGCATACCAATCACTGAAAATTCCGGCAAACGATTGAATTTGTTCACTGTAACCTTTCCGTACGGGTTCACCGTTGTACACGCCGCCATACACGGAATATAGCCCGAAATGGATAAACATCGAAAACTTTTGGTCGAGCCACTGTTGAGATGGTTTTTGTTGGGCATTTGCCAAAAATGCAATACTCAAAAAGAAAAGGATGATTTTATGCTTCATTGTTAGTTTTTTAGGTTGACAAAATAAAGAATTGCGGGAACTTTTGCAAATTCATAGCCCGTTATGAACACATTCTATTTTATAAGTAAAGGAGTCAGCGCGATACCATCCGATATTATATTCTATCGGAACGCCGTTGATATCGCTCACGGCTCTTCTCCTAATCAGGATAGGATTCCCCACTTCTATGTCTAATTTCGATGCAATAAAATCATTGGCGGAAGCTGCCTTTATTTCTTCTTTGGAAGTTTTCACGATAATGGCATAATCGTTTTTCAAAATCTCATAAAGCGGGCGGTTAAAGTTTTCCGTTCCGGTTAAAGGAATAATAGGGTTAAATTCTGAAACGAAATACACGAACGGAAAATTTTCTTTGCCCCTTAATCGTTCCAATCGTAAGACTTTTGTCTCTTCATTTTCGATAGAGAAAAAAGAACGGGCCTCTTCACTCGGCTTTTGTCTGCTAATATGTAGCTCGAAATTTTCCACATTTATTCCCAAAATGCGCATCTCCTGAGAAAAGCTAAGCCAATTGCTTGCTTCACTGTAAATATTTTTTTCAGCTACTCTTGTCCCAACTCCACTTTTTCGAATAAGCAACCCATCGTTTACCAATTTATTGATAGCCTGACGTAATGTATTACGGGAAATTTTCAATTGTTCAGACAATTCAATTTCATTGGGAAGCATTTTCCCTTCCCGATACTCTTCCGAATTTATCAAATCCCGCAAGAACAGTTCTGCTTGCTTGTGCAACGGCACTCGGCTACTTCTATCTATCATTCTTTTTTTTACAAAGTAATAAAAAATTAAAAAAAAATACAAATTTATTTTGATAAATTCATTTTGTTCTATACATTTGTTCTCTGTTTATATGTTCATACATATTGATATTATGATTAAACAAATGAATAAGCACGAGATCAAATACAACAAATTTCCCTACACGTTTGTCGAAAACGGAACACTTATAAAAGGTTGGAATAACATTATTCATAAACTTTCTTCCGAACCCGATCGCAATATAATTGCAGTTGATTGCTATACGGGAGTTTATTTCGATGAACTTTTAACGGAGTTCGCAAAATTTCCGTCTGCGTCGGTAATCAACACCAATGAATTCTTCAAGACTGAGGAAGATATACTAACAATGACCAAACCTTTTGTGAAAGAGGATGTTTTGTTCGGATATTTCACAAATCTTTCCCTGTCTGATTTTTTTGATAAAAACAAATTAGCAGAGGCCCGGGAAAATATAAAAGATAGAAAAGACGACAAAGTGATCCTTGTTGGTTATGGAGCTTCGCTCGTGGAGCAAGCCGATGTAATCATTTATGCCGATATGCCACGTTGGGAAATTCAACAGCGGATGCGAAGGAATGAAGTAAACGGTTTAGGGGTAAGCAATAATAATGAAGCATTCTCGCTCCAATACAAGCGCGGCCTTTTTAACGATTGGAGAATATTGGATAAGCATAAAAAATCGCTCTATGAAAAAGTCGATTATTGGTTAGACACTACAAAAAAAGAGCCCAAACTCATCGACCGTCAAACATTTTTAACCGGCATTGAAAAGACATCGAAAAAACCATTTCGCGTGGTCCCTTTTTTCGATCCCGCACCTTGGGGCGGCCAATGGATGAAAGAAGTATGCGGCTTAGACCGTTCAATAAGTAATTTCGGTTGGTGCTTCGATTGCGTGCCCGAAGAAAACAGTTTATTGCTCAAGGTGGAAGATGAAATTTTCGAAATGCCTTCTGTAAATCTCATTAATATAAAAAGCAAAGAAGTGTTAGGTGAACCCGTAGAGGCGCGTTTCGGTAAAGATTTTCCTATCCGTTTTGATCTGCTCGACACAATGAGTGGCGGAAATCTGAGCCTTCAGGTGCATCCCGTGTTTGAATTTGCAAAAGAAAATTTCGGGTTGCCGTATACGCAAGAAGAAAGTTACTACGTGATAGACGCGAAAGAAGATGCGGTGGTGTATTTAGGCCTAAAAACCGGTATCGATCCGCAAACAATGATTCAGGAATTGAAAAAGGCAAATTCGGATGCAGATGCAAGCTTCGATGCGGAAAAATATGTAAACGTTTTACCGGCGAAAAAGCACGATCATTTCCTGATTCCTTCGGGTACCGTTCACTGTTCGGGAAAAAACTCATTGGTGCTCGAGATCAGTTCAACGCCCAATTTATATACGTTTAAACTGTGGGATTGGGATCGTTTGGGGTTAGACGGAAAACCAAGGCCAATAAATATAGAAAGAGGAGAAAAGGTGATCCAATGGAACCGCGACACCGAATATGTAAAAGAGGAATTGGCCAATCGGTTTGAAATAGTCGCCTCCGGCGATGGGTGGACGGAAGAAAAAACAGGCCTACACAAAACACAGTTTATCGAAACGCGGAGGCACACATTTACCAAACCGGTAATTCATCGCACAAACGATTCGGTAAACGTATTAAATCTTGTGGAAGGCGATGAAATAGTGGTGGAAAGTGTGAACGGAGAATTTGAACCGTATGTTGTACATTACGCCGAAACATTCATTGTTCCTGCGTCTGTGAAGGAATACATTATTAAACCCCACGGCAAATCTGCGGGAAAAAGATGTATGACCATCAAAGCAAGTGTTCGGTTTTAAACAGGGATAAGATGAACAAAAAAAATACAACTTCAGGATGGTTCCCAAAAATAGCCGTATTCTTTGGATTCTTTATTATGGGATTCGTGGACGTAGTGGGAATTTCGACCAACTACGTCAGAAACGATTTTAATTTATCGAGCACATTGGCAAATACCATCCCGATGATGGTGTTCGTGTGGTTTGCCGTATTCTCCATTCCTGCCGGAATATTGATGGGGAAAATCGGAAGAAAGAAAACAGTATTGCTTTCGCTTGCAATAACAGCTTTAGCAATGATAATCCCTTTTATTCAGTACAATTTTCCCACAGTATTGGTTGCCTTCGCGTTGTTGGGCATTAGTAATACCATTTTGCAAGTGTCGTTAAACCCGTTGGTAGCGTCAATGTTCCACAAAGAAAGAACCGCAAGTGTTCTCACGACAGGCCAATTCATTAAATCCATTTCCTCCCTATTAGGGCCAATTATTGCAGGAGCTGCTGTAAGTTACTTCGGAGATTGGAAAATGACATTTGTTGTTTTCTCTGCTGTATCTCTCTTATCGGTGCTGCTGCTGACTTTTTCAAAAACAAACGAATTCGGTTTTGAAACTTCACAAACGTCATTCAAAAATGTACTTCGCTTGTTAAGCGATAAGTATATCTTGTACTGTTTTTTGGGGATCTTATTGATCGTAGGCCTCGATGTGGGGATAAACACATCGGCGCCTGAATTGCTGATGAAAAAGGCGGGATTGGAATTAAGCCGCGCAGGGTTGGGCAGCAGCGTTTATTTCGCAGCAAAAACAATCGGAGCCTTCGTTGGCGCCTTATTACTCTTAAAAATTGTTCCTCTGCAATTTTTGAGGCTATCGCTCATTATTGCCATAGCAGCGTTTGTTCCGCTGTTGTTTTTGTCAAATTTATGGACACTGCTCATTGCCGTTTTTATCATCGGACTCACGTGCGCAAATGTTTTTTCCATTATTTTCTCTTACGCTTTGCAAAAGAAACCCGATCGTTCCAATGAGATTTCGGCGCTGATGATTATGGGCGTTTCGGGAGGCGCTATCATCCTTCCTATACAAGGGTTTGTAAATGACAGTATGGGTTTGGCAGCTTCTCTTTCGGTTCTGCTTCTGTGCCTCGTGTTTATATTAATGCTAACTAAAATTTTCAGGGAGAATGTATTATCAAGATAAAAGGACTGTTTTAACGCTTGATGCCGGTGGAACAAACTTTGTTTTTTCCGCCATACAAAACAACGAAGAAATCATTGCTCCGTTCAGTTTGCCGGCACATCCCGGTAATTTGGGAAAGTGCCTTGATTCGCTGACTAACGGATTCAGGAAAGCAATGAAAAGTTTGGATATGCTCCCCGTTGCCATCAGTTTTGCTTTTCCGGGCCCGGCAGATTACGAGAACGGCATTATTGGCGATTTGCCGAACTTTCCTGCTTTTCGGGGTGGAGTTGCGTTAGGCCCTTTTTTGGAAGAAAAGTTCGGACTACCCGTCTTTATCAATAACGACGGCAACCTGTTTGCTTATGGCGAAGCGCTTGCCGGGACATTACCGGAAATAAATACCGAACTGAAAAAAGCCGGAAGTCCCAAGCAATACAAAAACTTGCTCGGTGTTACCTTGGGGACAGGCTTTGGCGGCGGAGTGGTGATAAACAACATATTGCTCACAGGCGATAACGGTTGCGGAGGCGATGTGTGGTGTTCTGCAAACAAATACGACAACGATTTGATCTCGGAAGAGGGTGTCAGCATTCGCGCGGTAAAAAGAGTGTACAACGAATTATCGGGCGACAACATCGAATTTACGCCCAAAGATATTTATGACATTGCCGAAGGCAAAAAACAAGGCAACCAACAAGCCGCTGTAGGTGCTTTTCAAGAACTCGGCAAAGTGGCAGGATTTACCATTGCCGAATCGCTGAATATTGTAGATGGAATAGTGGTATTGGGTGGTGGCATCGCCAAAGCGCATAAATACATTCTTCCGGCTATGATAAACGAAATGAACGATACGCGGAGAATGATGAGCGGCAGTGTGTTTCAGCGTCTGCAAATGCAGGTTTACAACCTGGAAAACAGAAATGAAAAATTGAATTTCCTGCAAAATGAATCGAAAATCGCGAAAATTCCCGGGAGCGATCGTTCTGTTATTTATAACAAAGTAAAGAAAACGGGAGTAATGGTCAGCAAACTCGGGACAAGCAAAGCGGTGGCTTTGGGAGCATATAATTATGCTTTAAATCAATTAGATAAAAAGAACCTATAGAATAAATTTATAAAATTAATCACCTGAATGAAAAATCAAAATGAAAAATTAAAACGTGTTTACCTTGGTAGAAAAATAAAACTACCTGTTGTTTTTATACTGTTGTTTTTTTGTTTCACACTACAGATTTTAGCACAAGGTAATCAAACATTGAATGGAAAAGTAGTTGGCGCCAATAACGAGCCAATTATCGGTGCATCCATTATGGAGGTGGGTACAACCAACGGTACCGTTACAAATATCGAAGGAGAGTTTTCTTTAACTGTGCCTTTAGGCAGTCAGATTCAAATTTCTTACGTGGGCTATCAGAATCAAACTACTACCGTAAGAAATTACAATAATGTCATCATTAATCTTTCGGAAGATCAACAATTGTTGGATGAATTGGTGGTTGTGGGCTACGGAACTCAAAGAAGAATTAATTTAACGGGAGCAGTGTCCACTGTTTCTACAAGAGAATTAGAAGGGAAACCTATTGTAAATGTGGTGGAAGCGCTTCAGGGAACAACACCCGGGCTTATTATTCAGCAATCAAATTCTCAGCCGGGCTCAAGATTAGGAATCCGTATCCGTGGCGAAAGAACGATGAATGATAATAATCCATTGGTTATTGTGGACGGCATTATTAACGAAGACATTCAAAATGTAAATCCTTCGGATATCGAGAGCATTTCTATTCTTAAAGACGCCGCCTCGACAGCCATATACGGCTCAAGGGCATCAAACGGGGTAGTGCTCATAACAACCAAAAAGGGAACGAGAGGGAAAGCCAATGTACAATATGATTTTATTCACGGTATTCAATCGGCAACGTTTTTACCCAAGATTGTCGATTCTTGGATTTACGCTGAATTACGGAACGAAGCATTGGCAAATTCAGGAAGAAACATTCGTTTCACTCCCGAAGAAATCCGAAAATTCAGGGATGAAGGCCCTAATGTGAATTGGATGAGAGAGATCTATAAGCAGTCATCTCCCCAACAAACCCACAACTTATCGGTAAGCGGCGGCACTGAGAGCACTTCTTATTTGGTATCTGCCGGATATATGGACCAAAACAGTTTACTTCAAGGAGAAAATTATGGGCACAAAAGATACAACGGGCGATTGAACCTTGAAACCCGAATTACCGAAAAACTTAAGTTAGGCGCCAATTTGTCGTATGCTCGAAATACGATACGAGACCACGCCTATTGGACGGAGTGGATTATTGAACAAGCAACACGTATGCCTTCCATTTATGAGATTGTTGATGAAAACGGAGATTATACAATGCCGAGTGGTAGCAATTCCAACGCTCTGTCAAGATTGGAAATAGGCGGCTACCGGCAAAACAAAAACGATGCGCTTTCTGCAACCGTATCGGCAGAATATACTATTTTGGAAGGATTATCGCTAAAAGGGATGATCGGAGGCAGATTAAATAACGATGTGATGCACGAAAACCGAAAAGCCATTCCAAACTCGGGCGATCAGGAAAACCGCTTGACGGAAGATTTCGGGCGTACCCAAAATATCATTGGCAACCTGCTTCTTACTTACGACAAAAAAATAGAAAACCACTCGCTTGGATTTTTAGCCGGTTATAGCTATGAAGGGCTTAATCACAAAAGGTTTCAAACGTACCGGATAGGCCAAGCCAATTATGATATTTTAGTGGGAGACCAAAGGGATAATACCGGAAACGTAGGATGGGCGCACGAATGGACATTACCCTCCATTCTATATCGGTTCACTTACAATTATAAGGACAAATATATGTTTGAATTCAACGGCAGAAACGATTGGTCATCAAGATTTTCTCCCAACAACAGGCACGGTTTTTTCCCCTCGGTTTCAGCAGCTTGGAACGTGGCCGAAGAAGAATTCTTCGCTAATTTAAAAGGGGCGATACCTTTTATGAAAATACGGACATCGTGGGGATTATCGGGCAATAACAACGTAATGATTGGAGGCAATATTGATAATTATCAGTATTTAGCCGGCGTAACCGTTTTAAACGGATATAATTTCGGTTCCACAATGGTTCCCGTGGCCAATTATGCCGTTTACAACCCCGATATTAAATGGGAGACCACCCGTATGTTTAATGTCGGAACGGATATTGCTCTTCTGAACAACGCGTTGAGATTCACCGCCGATTATTTCAACGATAAAACATACAACATCTTGGTAAATTTACCTTTGACGGGATTATACGGTTACGGCCGCAATTTTCCGGCACAGAATGCCGCAGTGGTCGGGAATCGCGGGTGGGAATTATCCGGAGAATATAACTTTAAAACCGGAGAAGTCAATCATCTCATCGGCGGAAGGATTTCAGACTCACAAAATAAAGTGCTCGATATGAAAGGAACGGAAAGAATTGACGGATGGGATGTTAACACAATTCTCAGAGAGGGGTATCCGATGTTTTCCTATTATGCATACCGGTGGGACGGAATATTCCAAAACGAACAGGAAGTTCAGGCAGGCCCCCGGTTAGACGGTATCACTCCCAAGCCCGGAGATTTAAGATATGTAGATAAAGACGGCGATGGCTTGGTAAAAGAAAGCGACGACCGTTTTGTATTGGGCAATCGCTTTCCCCGCTACAGCTATGGTTTCAATTACGGATTTAATTGGAAAGGATTGGATTTTTCTATGTTATGGCAAGGAGTCGGGATGAGAAGTGTATGGTTAAGAGGAGAATCGGTTGAGGCATTTCATAATAACAACGAAGGCCCTGTTTTTGATTTCCATATTGACCGATGGACACCTAAAAACCCCAACGCAACGTATCCCCGATTGACGGTTGGAGCCGAATCAGCCAATAATGCGGCAAAATCAGAATTTTGGATCGATAACGCCGCTTATTTAAGGCTTAAAAACGTCCAACTCGGATACACTTTCCCTCAAAGCATCTCCAACAAACTATCAATGAGTTCACTGAGAGTTTTTACAAGTTTACAGAACGCATTGACATTCACTCAAATGAAAGGCGGATGGGACCCTGAAACAGCCGATGGTAGCGGACGTATTTATCCGGTAAACAGGGTATTGGCTTTTGGATTAAACGTTAAATTTTAAAATATTATCACGATGAAACTATATAATAACCTCATAAAAATATTACTTATTTCTTTCTTGATTTCTTCGTGTCAGGATTTGGATTTGCTGCCGTTCGACAGGGAAACCGACGCAGGTTTTTGGAAGAAACCCGAGTCTGCTTTATATATGGTAAACAAATGTTATTCCGAAGTAACGAATGCGTTTGAAATTTTATATTCCGATGCTATGACGGATAACGGTTACACGAAAGTTTCCAATTCGTTCAATCAGAGTATAGGAAACGGCTCTTATTCTACTTCCGACCAATACGTTGCAGCTGTGTGGGATGGAAGGTACGGCGGAATCAGAAATTGCAATCTTTTACTTAACAATATCGACAACGTGCCCGAACTTAATAATGAACTAAAAAACAGATACAAAGCAGAAGCAATGTTTATCAGGGCATTTCATTATTTCGAATTATATTCAAAGTTCGGAGACGTGCCTTATTTTACAAACGTATTGTCGGTAAGTGAGTCTGAAACGATCGGACGTACGCCCAAGGCTGAAATCGTTCAAAATATCTTGGCAGATTTAAACACGGTCATCGACAACAATTATTTGCCCGCATCTTATTCGGGTAGCGACATAGGCAGAGCCACCATTTGGGCAGCCTTAGCGTTAAAAGCCCGGATACTTTTGTTCGAAGGCCGGTACGATGAAGTTAAAACCGTAACAAACAGGATTATTTCTGACGGAGGATTCACTTTATTCCCAAGTTATGAAGGTTTGTTCAAGATTGAAAACGAAAATAACAGGGAAGTAATTTTCGATTATCAGTATATGCCCATAACACGCGAACACGATGTGCAATATCATTTTATTCCACCTTCGTTAGGCGGCTATTCTCAATTATCGCCTCTTCAGGAATTAGTGGACTCTTACATCACATCGGATGGTTACAACATCCGTAATGCACCACAAGGCAGTTTCGACCCTAATAACGAGTTCAACAACAGAGACCCGCGTTTGAAAGCGACCATTGTGTACACCGGAAATACCTATACAAAAGCAGACGGCACGAATGTAACCATAAATACCGACCCGGGCGCCAATCCCGACGGTTACGGATATTCTTCAAATAGCACGGCTACGGGATATTACCTGAAAAAATATTGGGATAATACGTACAGGGCAAATTTACTGTCCGGGTTAAATATTATTCTTATACGCTATGCCGATGTATTGTTAATGAATGCCGAGGCGTTGGCGGAACTTGGTCAGTTAGATGCAACCGCTTGGAGCAGAACCATACGCCCTCTACGCGAAAGGGCCGGGTTTAGTAATAACCGCGCGTTGAATTTGCCCACATCAGGCAATTTAATTGAGATAGTGCGCAATGAGAGAAGAACCGAGTTGGCCTTCGAAGGGTTACGGCACAAAGACATCATCAGATGGGAAATTGCAGAAAACGTATTGAATGGATGGGCGCACGGTTTATACACCGGCGAAGCTGTTGGAACAGATAACGGATACATCCGTGTAGAAAACCGGAAATTCGATCCTGCCAAGCATTACTTATGGCCTATCCCTCAAAAAGACAGGGATATAAATAAAAACTTAACTCAAAATCCGAATT
Source organism: Bacteroidota bacterium (assembly GCA_023424395.1). Classification (GTDB taxonomy): domain Bacteria; phylum Bacteroidota; class Bacteroidia; order Bacteroidales; family Dysgonomonadaceae; genus JAFADY01. Next base: position 38,601 of record JAFADY010000050.1, read on the forward strand.
GGTAATTAAAAATACACCCTTATGAAAAGAATTATATATTTAACGCTTATCTTTGTTCTACTGATAAGTTGCGAAAAACAATACGAACTCTCAACGGGGTTCACGCCGCCCACCGATTTACAATCTCCTGCAAAGGTAGATATTGATGTAAAATCGACGAATAACATCATTTTATCGTGGAGTGGAGGTGATGCACAAGACGGCTCTTACCTTACTTACGAAGTTTTATTCGATAAAGCAGGTAACGATTTCTCTAACCCGGCGTACCGCACATTCAGCGACAACGGTGTTGAACCAACGCTTACACTCACCCATTCAACACTAAACAGCATTGCACGCAAACTCGGAATTAAACCGGGTGAGACCGGAAATATTATATGGACTGTAATCGCTTCTAAAGCAGGAGAAACAAAAAAGACAAACCTCACCGAGACAATCAGCGTTAAGCGGGGAGAGGGGGTAGAAATACCTGCAACGCTGTTTTTATACGGAGCAGGTTCTGAAAACGGAGGTACACAAGGGATTGAATTCAGACAGGAAACTGAAGGTAGGTTTGTTATATACACCAAAGTACAAGGTAATGGAGAATTAATTTTAAGGTCGTCCGATGATGAAAGTTTTGTGCAATATTATTATGCCGATAACAAAATAATGGAAGGTATGCAGACGATGACTTTGCCTCCAAACGAATTTCCATATAGATTGACGGTCGATTTCAACACATTATCCGTAAAGGTAGAAATAATATCCGAAGTGCGGGCCATTTGGGGCGTGAATTACGATGTAATCGGGAATTTACAATACGTGGGGGATGGTAAGTTTCGAGCCGATAACTGTGAGATTAAATTCATTCAACAGAGCCGCCCCGAAACAAATCCGCCAAGTTGGTTAAGTTGGGTAGAAGAACGCTACTATTTTATTGCAAAAATTGATGGGAATGAATGGTGTTGGGGACGAAAAGACGGAGTAAGCCCCGAAAGGCCTACGGGTAATGAACCCTTATCATTCTACGAAATTGGAGAATTTCCGTGGAGCCAATGGGATCACTTATGGAAAATGAGCGGTTCGCTCGACTTAAAGAAATGTACAATTACTATTGATACTAATTTGGAAAATATGATGGTACATCAATTTTCGAATATTGTTCCTTTATAAAAATTATTCAATGAAAAAATATATAATAGGCCTATTTACTTTGTTAATTTTCTGTCCCATCATTGCTTGCAATGATGGGTCGGAACCCTATACCCCCCCAAAGGATAATGAAAATCCCGATAAACCCGTACAGGTAATCCCAAAGGAAAGGGCAAAAGAAATCTTCGACCTTATTAATGCCAAATATGCTATAGCCCAAACCGGATTTTACAGGGAGAGTCTCCCCGCACAGCCCGGTGACCCTCAATACGCATACTTGTGGCCGATGGTCGCGATTAACGATGCCGCCGCTACGATAAAAAAATCCGGGTATGATATTCCTTACGATAGAATGATCAGGGTATTTCAAAAATACCTAAGCGATGGAAGAGCAGGAAACAACATATATGCTTATAGTTCTTCCACGAACGGAACATCGGGTATAGGAACGCGGTTCTACGATGACAATTCTATTGTAGGGTTGAGTTTGTTGCAAGCCTACTCCATTACAAAAAACGAAATTTATAGGGAAAGGGCAAAAAACATAATTCCTTTTCTTAAAAGTGGAATCGATTCTGTTTTAGGCGGGGCGCTGTGGTGGAATGAAGACGAAAAAAATATCGCCGATAATCCCAATTCAAACAAGCCGACCTGCTCAAACGGATACGCCACACTTTTTCTGTTAAGATATTATCACGTGTGTGACGATGCTGAAAAACAGGAAGTCTTAAGTTTGGCAAGGAGTTTATATTCTTGGTTGAGAGATAATCTCTTTGATCCTGCCACAAAATGCTATTGGAACGATAAAAATGTGAAAGGAGAAATAAATTATACCATTTGGACGTACAACACCGGTGTAATGATTCAGAATGGCGTAGAACTCTATAAAATCACCAACGATAAAAAGTATCTCGACCAAGCAATTGAGTCAGCCGTAGGTTCTTACGATTATTTTGTAAAAATAAGAAACGGAGTTTTATCTTACCCCGACCACGACCCTTGGTTCAATACAAAACTGTTGCGTGCATACATCGATATTGTTCCGTATCATTCTTCGGTCAAAACGTATGTGGAAACCTATTATAATTTCATTAACCACGCGTATGATAAAGCCCGCACATCGGAGAATTTTTTCTACGAAGATTGGACGGGCAACGCCCCCAAACGTTATTATCTCCTATTGATGCAGGCGGCAGTTGTGGAATCTTACGGCGCTATTGCGTTATATAAAGAGTAGCATAAGAATTGATTTGTTATACGAATGGATTTAAAACAAGTATTAATCGAATTTTTCTTTTTTTCCATTTATATTTCCACTGCTTACTCCCAAACCATATGGTCCATCGGACAAAAAGATAACAGCGCGGACGAATTTGCGTTGGCACCCGGTAAATACAGGGATTTTTTAAAGAATGACTTCGGGTGGGAAAACAAAAGTTACATCGTGGGCTTTTCTTCTCCCGAAAAAGATTTCCCCTACATTCTCCCCGGCCCCGCCGACCAATGGGCCGGAACAGGTACTTTCTCGGGAATACGAACGCACGTTTTGAACATTTTGTTTAGAATGCAGGAAATACCTGACAAGACCAATTTTAACCTGATAATCGATTTGTTGGATACGCACAGTAAAATTCCTCCTTTGTTAAAAGTCGTGGTTAACAATCGTCCGTTTTATTACAAACTTCCTTCGGGTGGAACCGATGCATCACTCGACGGAGATTTTGCTCAAGCTAAAAACCATACCATAGAAATTCCCGCTTCGAACTTTATAAAAGAAGGGGAAAACACCATTAGCCTGACAAGCATAGAAGGCTCGTGGATAATTTTCGATGCCATAAGCTTCATATCTTCTAAACCGATACACCTCCACCCTATTAATAAATTGTTTATCAGAGACATATCGGATTCGAATTACGAAACAGTACATCCCGATGCACAACCGCTTTTGGTGGATGTTGAACATTTGGAGGGTAATTCCGAACTTATTGTGAAGTTAGACGGCAAAACCATTTTCTCGCAACGACCGGAAACCGGAAGATACATTTTCGAAGTTCCGATGCCGGCTGTTAAAGACGTCATCCGAAGTGAATATGAAATTTTAATAGATGGCAAAACATACGATAATGGCTACATTACACGTTCTCCGCAACCAAAAATAACTCCTACCGATTATGTGGACACGCATATGGGTACGGCACATTCACGATGGATGATCGCCCCCGGCCCTTGGATGCCGTTCAGTATGGTAAAACTTAGCCCCGATAATCAAAATTCTGGATGGCAAGCTGGTTATGATCCGAGTTTCGAGAGTATCGGAACTTTCAGCCACATCCACGAATGGACAATGGCCGGTTTGGGTATTATGCCCGTGAACGGAATGCTGAAAACCCGCGTAGGTGACCAATCATCCTTGAACAAAGACGAATCGGGATATCGCTCCGCGATCGATAAAGCAACGGAAGAAACACAACTCGGATATTACAGAGCTCATCTTACGGATTATGACATCATCGCGGAACTAACAGCCACCGACCGCTGTAGTTTTCAACGATATACTTTCCCAAAAGATACGGACGGAAGGGTGATGATCGATCTGAAAATTCCTGCGGAATACGGTTACGACATTCTCAAAGCTTCGCTCAAAAAAATAAATGATTACAAGATAGAAGGCTTCAGCAAGCAGCTATCCAAAAACGTGTGGAGCGAAGATGCCGATCAGGAATATACCATTCACTTCGTGATAGAATTTGATCGACCAATAAAGAATTTCGGAGGATGGATCGATGAAAATATTCAATACACAAATATAATAGAAGCCGATAACCCGCATCGGATTGGCTGTTTTGCAGAATTCGACTCCAAAAATAAGCCGGTGGTGCAAGTGCGTACCGGCATCTCTTTTATAAGCATTGACGGTGCGCGTTTGAATCTGGAAAAAGAAATCACGGTGCCTTTCGACTGGAATTTCGACGAAGTAAGGCAACACAATAAAAACGAATGGAATAAAATTCTTTCGCGAATTGACATCCACTCCAATGACAGGCGCGAGAAAATGAGGTTTTACACCAATATGTACCGTTCTTACTGCCGCAATACGTTCAGCGATATCGACGGCAAATGGATGGATGCAACCAACGAGGTACACCAATTTACCAATTCTGATGACAGAGCGTTGGGCTGCGACGCATTCTGGAACACTTTCTGGAACCTGAATCAATTATGGAATTTGGTTACGCCCGAATGGTCGAGCCGATGGGTAAAATCGCAACTTGCAATGTATGATGCCAACGGATGGCTGGCAAAAGGCCCTGCGGGGATGAAATATATTCCGGTGATGGTGGGCGAACACGAAATTCCCCTCATTGTGAGTACCTACCAAATGGGAATACGAGATTACGATGCCGAAAAAGCATTCGAAGCAATCAAAAAAATGCAGACCACACCCGCGCAGAAAGTCGGCAGCGGATTCGCCGGTAATCGAGATTTATTACCTTACCTGAAATATAAGTATGTACCTGCCGATTTAGGCCGTTTCTCCAACACTCTGGAATATTCTTTCGATGATTGGAGCGTATCGCAAATGGCAAAATCGCTGGGAAAAGCAGCCGATTACGAAATCTTTATAGACAGGGGCAATTGGTGGAAAAATGCCATTGATACCGTTTCGGGATATGCCCGGATGAGACATTCCGACGGCAGTTGGGAAAAAGACTTCGATCCGTTAAAATCCGGTGCCAATCATCATTATGTGGAAGGAAACGCCTGGCAGTTATCGCATTTCGTGCCTCAAAATGTACCCGAACTGGCAAAAATGATCGGCAAAGAACGATTTATTGAACGCTTGCAAAAAGGGTTTGAAGACAGTGAAATATGGCGATACAATGCCCCGGGCGATCAATATTGGGACATTCCCGTGGTGCAGGGAAACCAACAATCGATGCATTTTGCTTTCTTGTTCAACTGGGTAGGCGAATCGTGGCAAACACAAAAATGGAGCCGCTCCATTTTGGACCGATATTACGGTTACGAAGCATCGGATGCCTACTTAGGCGATGAAGACCAAGGACAAATGAGCGCGTGGTTCGTAATGGCCGCTATAGGTCTGTTTCAAACCGATGGAGGAGTAAATGCCGAACCGGTGTACGAAATCGCAAGTCCTGTTTTCAAGAAAATAACCATCAATTTAGGCAAGCAATACGGACGAGGAGAACAGTTTACCATTCAAGCCAACAACGCTTCCCGTTTGAATAAATATGTACAATCGGCCACATTGAACGGAAACCCGTTGAATAATTTTTCATTTCCCGCTTCGGAATTACTGAAAGGTGGAACGCTTGTGTTGGAAATGAGCAGCTCTCCGAATAAAAATTGGGGTAATCAAAAATGAGATATAAATTTGTAAAACTAAAAATTTAAAATATAAAAATGAAAAAACTGATTTTCTTAACCCTTGTTTTCGCAACCTTTTTAAATTGCGCATCCAATAAAACCGAAACACAAAATTCGGACGAAGATTTTACACAATACGTCAATCCCAATATAGGAACGGCACACAGCCGTTGGTTTTTTTACACGCCTGCGGCGTTGCCTTTCGGAATGGCCAAACTTGCGCCTTCTACCAATGGCTCATACGGTAACAAAGACGGCTGGGAAGCCGTAGGTTACGAGGACGGACATACTTCCATTGAAGGATTTGCGTGTTTTCACGAATTCCAAATAGGCGGCGTAATGTTGATGCCGGTAGTAGGCTCAGTAAGAACACAACCGGGAAGTCTTGATAATCCCGAAGAAGGCTATCGCTCCAAATTCGATAAAGATACCGAAACTGCTACCACTGGTTATTACAGCGTAACGCTAAAAGATTACAATACGAAAGTAGAACTCACAGCAACCGAAAGAGTCGGCTATCAGCAATACACTTTCCCTGAAACCGACAGCGCTTATATTATTTTCGATATCGGGAACAGATTGGGCGAAAGCGGTGCAGCAAAAGACGCGCACATCCGTTTGGTAGATGACCAAACCATTGAAGGATTCGTGACAACCGCGCCGGAATACATCAAGAAATACCAAAGTGGAGCCGATCTTACAATGTATTTCTATGCAAAACTGGATAAACCGGCGGAAGAGAGTCTCGTTTTTCTTCGTGGAGAAGCGCCCGAAACCGGAAACGAAATAAAAGGAGTGGGCAGCACAATGGCTGTAAGGTTCACTACGAAGGCAAACGAGGAAATTCTTGTGAAAATAGGTTTGTCCTATACTTCCATCGATAATGCAAAATTGAATTATGAAACCGAAGCCGCCTCCAAAACCTTCGAGCAGGTGAAACAAACCGCACACGAAACTTGGAGAGAAAAACTCGGAAGAATAAGCGTTTCGGGCGGAACAAATGACGATAAAATTAAATTCTATACAGGCCTCTATCACGCTATTTTAGGCCGCGGACTGGCAAGCGATGTGAACGGCGCTTATCCGAAAAATGACGGAGGAATAGGACAAATTGAAACAGACGCACAAGGGCAACCTCTGCATAATCATTACAACACCGATGCTATCTGGGGCGGTTTCTGGAACCTCACACAATTATGGACGCTGGCATATCCCGAATATTTTTCGGATTGGATAAAAAGTCAATTATTGGTATATAAAGATGCGGGATGGTTGGGCGACGGTATTGCGGCAAGTAAGTACGTTTCCGGTGTGGCCACCAATTTTACAGGCTTGGCGATAGCTGCCGCACATAATTCGGGAATAAGGGATTTCGATGTGAATCTTGGTTATGAAGCCGCACTAAAAAACGAAATTGAAAGTGAAGGCCGTATAGAAGGCGCCGGAAAAATGGATGTGGGATTGTTCGTAGATATGGGTTACGCGCCCTACGTTCCTGAAATTCAATGGACAACTACGCCCGAAGGCTCTATGTTCGGCACGTCCCACACATTGGAATACGCCTTTAGTTCTTTCGCCGTTTCGGAGTTTGCCAAAGCGATCGGAAAAGAAGAAGATCGTCAAAAATTGCTGCAGCTTTCCAAAGGATGGGAATTGATTTTCGATAAAGAAACAAAACTGATGAGGCCAAGACTAAAAAACGGAGAATTTTTGGAACCGTTCGACCGGCTTGCCCCGTGGGTAGGGTTTCAGGAAGGGAATGCTGTTCAATACACGTTTTATGTGCCGCACGATATTGAAAAACTTATTCAGCAAGTGGGTAAAGATGAATTTAACACCCGCTTAGACAGCATTTTCATCCTCTCTCAACAAGATGTTTTTGGCGGAGGCAAAGAACTGAATGCTTTTTCGGGATTGCACGCGTTGTACAACCACGGAAATCAACCGAACCTGCACATTTCGTGGCTGTTTAATTTTTCCGGAAAACCCCACCTCACGCAAAAATGGACACGCGCCATTTGCGATGAATTTTACGGAACCGACGGTGTACACGGGTACGGATACGGACAAGACGAAGACCAAGGGCAGTTAGGAGCGTGGTATGTAATGGCAGCGATGGGATTGTTTGATGTAAAAGGATTAACGGAAGAAAATCCGAAAATGCAGTTGGGAAGTCCGCTTTTCAACAGAATAGAGATCAAGCTTAATCCGGATTATTATCCCGGCAAAACCTTTGTGATTGAAACGGAAAACAACTCGAAAGAGAATAAATACGTTCAATCCGTATTGGTAAACGATACCAAACAAAGTTCGTTTTTCATTCCGTTCAATGAAATTGTAAACGGCGGAAAAGTAAAATTAACAATGGGCGCTGCTCCAAACGAAGAAATAAAGAATTAAAATAACAATTTTACACCCGCCACCGCTTTATTCTTTCCACTGCTTCGCGGGTTTTTTCGTACGTATTGAAACCGGTAAGGCGAAAATATCCTTCGCCGTTAGCGCCGAAGCCTACTCCGGGAGTACCAACAATGTGGCATTCGTTCAGTAAGAGGTCGAAAAAGTGCCACGAATCGTTTGTGCCGGGACATTTAAACCACAGATATGGAGAGTTTACTCCTCCGAAAACCATCCAACTTTTCGATAAAAGCCCTTCGCGAATAATTGCAGCGTTCCGCATATAATAAGCTACTTGTTCACGAACCTGTTTTTGCCCTTCGGGCGAATAAACAGCTTCGGCGGCGCGTTGTACGATATACGGCGTGCCGTTGAATTTGGTGGATTGCCTGCGATTCCATAAACCGTGCAGCGATACTTCGCTCCCATCGGTGGCGTGCGTTTTCAGAGCTTTCGGAACAACAGTATAACTGCATCTCAAGCCGGTGAAACCGGCGTTCTTGGAAAAAGAGCGGAACTCAATAGCGCATTTATCGGCTCCCTTTATTTCGAAAACGCTGTGTGTAATGTCAGGTTCGGTTATAAACGCCTCGTATGCCGCATCGAAGAGGATTAAACTATTGTTATACAGCGCGTAATCTACCCATTTTTGCAATTGCGCCTTTGTCATTACTGTTCCGGTAGGATTATCGGGATAACAAAGATAGATGACGTCGATTTTCTCCTTCGGAAGTTCAGGAAGAAAGCCATTTTTTGCTGTGCAGGAAAGCAAGATCAGCCGATCGCTTTTTCCGGTTTGCATAATATTCGTATCCTGATAAACAGGGTAAACCGGATCAGCAAGTGCAACAGTATTTTTTGCACCCAAAATATCGAGGATGTTTCCCGTGTCGCTTTTGGAACCGTCGCTCACGAAGATTTCGTCGGCTTGGATATTGATCCCTCGATGTTGAAAATCGATCTTTGCAATTTTTTCCCGAAGAAATTCGTAACCCTGTTCCGGGCCATAACCGCGAAAACTTTCTTTTGTGCTCATTTCGTCCACAGCAGAATGCAACGCATCAATTACGGCAGGAGTGAGTGGAAGTGTTACATCGCCAATTCCAAGGCGGATAATATCGGCATCGGGATGCGAAGCCGTGAACTCGTTTATTTTTTTGGAAATGGTGCTGAAAAGATAGCTTTCGCTGAGTTGAAGGTAATTTTCGTTTATTTTGAACATTCTGTCTGTTTTTACACATTTAGGAGTAATTTTCCCTCAAAAACAAATTGGGCTTCGCCCGTTTGATAAACCGCATTTTGCGTTCTGTCCCATTCCACTTCGAGATTTCCACCCCGAAGCTCAACTTTAACTTTTGTATCGCACAAACCATTGAGTACCGCGGCTACGACCGAAGCGCAAGCGCCTGAACCGCAGGCAAGCGTTTCGCCGCTGCCGCGTTCCCAAACGCGCATTTTAAGCGTTTGACGATCAATAACCTGAATAAATTCGGTATTCACACGTTGAGGAAAAATGGGGTGGTTTTCAAATTTCGGGCCGATGGTTTCGATATCAAGTTGCTCCACATCGTCTATAAACGTTACCACGTGCGGATTTCCCATCGAAACGCACGTGATCGGGTAAATAATGCCGTCGATATTCAACGGTTCGTCGATGACTTCAGGGTTTTCGGAAATCACGGGAATCAAATGCGATTCCGTTCTCGGTTCACCCATATTTACCCGAACGGTTTTTACGGTGTTGGAAACGGGATCAATATTTAATTGCAATACTTTTATCCCTGATTTTGTTTCCAACAAAACTTCGGTTTTACCGGTCAATCCTCTGTCGTACACGTATTTTCCTACACACCTTGAGGCATTTCCGCACATTTCGCCTTCGGTTCCATCTACATTAAACATCCGCATTGAAAAATCGCCCACATCCGAATCCCCGATAAGGATCAGTCCATCGCTGCCCACGCCGAAATGGCGGTCGCTCAATCTTCGGGAAAGTTCTTCGGGATTATCTATTTTTTCTTCGAAAAGGCTAATGTAAATATAATCGTTGCCTGTTCCGTGCATTTTTACGAATTTCATCTGTCTGTATCATTAAAAAACACGCACGTGATTTCCGGTGAAATCAGGCACGTGTTTAAGATTATATTTTCACAAAAGACAAGCTACAATCCTTTTGCTTACGTTTCAACAAAAATACATCATTTTATTGTTTTATCGGCAAAAGAGTAACGAGAAATTACTTATACCTCACCCACTTTATCATCTCTTTAATCGACGGTTTTTTACCATACATCAAAATACCCACACGGTAAATCTTCGCTGCAAAAACAGAAATTAAAATAAATGTTCCGTAAAGCAACACGAGCGACAGCAATTTCTGCCACAACGGAATTCCGAACGGCAAACGCACCATCATCACAATGGGCGATGTAAACGGGATCAAAGAACCCCAAAATGCCAATGGCCCGTCGGGATTACTCACGCTGTAAAAGCCGGCGAAAAAAGCGAACATTATAATTAGGGTTACGGGCATCATAAATTGTGTGGTGTCTTCTTCGCTGTCTACCGCCGAGGCGAACATCGCGAAAATGGACGCGTACAAAATGTAGCCGCCCACAAAGAAAAGCAAGAAATACACCACGATTTCAAACCAATTTACGCTCATTACAGAACCCAAAATGCCTTCTATATCAAAACTGCCCATTTCGGCGGGCATAGTGCCTGCTTGCTCGGGCGAAGCGATGAACACGGAAAGAGCCGTGAATAGCACAGCGGTTAAAACGCCCCAAATGAGCAACTGCGTAATTCCCACCAAACCGATACCGGCGATTTTTCCGACTAACAATTTTACCGGTTTTACCGACGAGACCATCACTTCCACCACGCGGCTTTTCTTTTCTTCCAACACAGCCTGCATCACCATATTGCCATACATCAGAATGAACATATAAATGAGTATGGTAAATACCATCCCGATGATGGTGGCGATTTCGGTTGACGATTCAGATACGGTACCATCGCCGCCCCACTTCATTGTCTTTAATGAAACATTGGAACCCGATTCGATAATGGAGCGGACTTCGGAAATGGCGGCCGCATTTACGTTGCCTTGCTGCGACAACGCATCTAACCGCTGTTCCGTAACTTTTTCGTTCAACACACTTTCAATCATCGAACGGAGTTCCTGCGGCGTTTGCTTTTCCGAAAGAATGGTTACGGCATCTTTGTTTTTATTTAAATCGTCCGTAATTTGCAGAATGGCGAACAAATCCTTGCCTAATTTCGATTGCTGTTCTTGTTTTTCAGCTTCGCCAATCACTTGAAACCGATACTGATCGGTAGATTCCAACAGCGGAGCATATATTCCCGTATTGTCGATTACGGCGATGTTTTTTTCTCCGCTCTCGTTAAGCGTGGAAAGCCACAACGGAACAAACGACAATGCCACCATCAGCAACGGCATCAGCAGCGTCATAATAATAAATGATTTTTTGCGGACGCGCGTTAGGTATTCGCGCTGTATAACCAATGATAATGTGATCATAACATATATTTTAAATTTCGGATTTACGATTTACGATTGATTGGGACGCATAATGGATGAACCCTAATCTCGAAACTCGTAAATTGGAGGCATTATTTTGAAACTGTTTCAATAAAAATATCGTTCATTGTAGGAAGTTCTTCGTCATACGAAACCACATCGAAACGCTCGAAAAGGAGCTTGGCCAATTCGTTGTTTTCCATATCGGCCTGTTTTTTGATGCGTACATCCATAAACTCGTGGTACGGAGTTTTGGAGAGTACTGCAAAGGCCGGATGCTCGAAATTAAAATCATCGGCAAGCAAGCGAAAACGAAAAATATCGGAACGATGCTCCTTGCGGATATCGAAAACCTTGCCCTGCAAAACCACTTCCGATTTGTTAATTAAGGCGATATTATCGCACAACGCCTCCACCGATTCCATATTGTGCGTGGAAAGAATGATGGTTTTGCCTTCGGCTTTCAAACGAAGCATTTCATTCTTTATAAGTTCGGCATTCACGGGATCAAAACCGCTGAACGGTTCGTCGAAAATCAGCAAATCGGGGTTGTGGATAACGGTGGAAATAAACTGCACTTTTTGTTGCATCCCCTTGGACAGTTCTTCCACTTTTCGATTGTACCAACTCGAAATATCGAAGCGTTTAAACCAAATCATCAGTTCGCGATATGCGTCGGCTTTAGATAACCCGCGTAATTGCGCCAAATACATCGCCTGTTCGCCGACTTTCATTTTTTTGTAGAGCCCGCGCTCTTCAGGCAGATACCCGATGTTGAATACATCATCGCTCTTGGAGGGGCGCCCATCGATGAAAACCTCGCCGCTGTCGGGCGCGGTAATACGCGTGATAATACGGATGAGCGTGGTTTTTCCCGCCCCGTTCGGCCCCAACAGGCCGAAGACCGTCCCTTTGGGAACGTCTATGCTTACCTTGTTTAATGCCAAGTGATTGGCATATTGTTTGGTTACGTTGGTGGTTTGTAAGTACATTCAGTATATTTAAATTTGTTTTTGAAGCGGTCTGATGCTGATTAAAATCTCAATATAATCCTCTCTCCCAAATCCTTAGATAAAACCTTTTTTATTTCCTGCAATTGTTTTAATTCGTGAATTAATTGGATGGATTTTTCAGCATCGGCGGATTTCATCTCCATTTTTATTTCTTTTATTTTTTGCAATACATACGCGTTTTTCAGCTCCGTGGTGGCGCGAGGGACATAGGTTTTCAACATATTTTGTTCGAGCAGGCGCGAGTTCTTGTCGTCGATGTCTTCGCCCAACGATTTTGAGTGGATCTTGCTCAACTGATATTTGTCGCTCATCAGATCCGACGCCAATTTATTAACCTTCGGGTCGTGATGGGAAAGAAAATAGCGTCCCGGGACAAAGTCTTCGCTTTCCGATTGCTTCACCGCTTCCTCAAACAGTTTTCTATACAAAAGGTTGGAGAATAGAATGCCGTCTCTTTCCAAATCGTAACGAATAAAATCAATGACAGAGGGACCTTCTTCCACCAACACATCCTCTTCGATTATTTTTTTGCCTTCGGCACGCTTTTGTTTTTCAAACTTCTGATAAACAGGGAGATTACCGTATCGAACAACATACCGAAGGATTTCGTATTCAAATTTATCGAACGGGTTTCTCGGCGAAGTTTTCTCAAAAGTCTGCTCCTGAATATCGATCAAAACCTGATCGGCCTGTGCATTCAAAACAGCTTTATCCGATTGTTCCTTTCGCTTTTCGTAATTCTTGATCCTGATTTTGTTCACCGCAGCAATCAATACTTCTTCGCGCGTAGTGAGCAACGTAGCCGTGTCCTGAATATATACGGAGCGCTTAATATTATCGGGGATGAGGGCGATGCTTTCCACAATGTTGGTGATCAGCCCTGCGCGCTTGATGGGGTCGTCTCCTGCCTCTTCGAGCAATAATTGGGTTTTAAACCGGATGAAATCCTGTTCGTTGCTTTCGATGAACCGGTTGAAGTTTTCGGCGTTTTGTTTTTTCGCGAACGAATCGGGGTCTTCGCCCGACGGAAGCAGCACCACTTTCACGTTCATCCCGTCCTGCAACAGCAGGTCGATGCCACGCAAGGCGGCTTTAATGCCGGCCGCGTCACCGTCGTAGAGCACTGTAATGTTCTCAGAAAACCGGTGGATCATTCGGATTTGCCCGTGCGTGAGCGCCGTTCCCGACGATGCCACCACGTTCTCGATTCCCGCCTGATGCATGGAAATTACATCGGTATAACCTTCCACCAAAAAGCATTTATCCTGCTTCACGATGGCGCCTTTGGCGAAGAAAATACCGTACAGTTCGTTGCTTTTGGAATAGATTTCACTTTCGGGCGAATTGACGTATTTGCCCACATTCTCCACCTTTTTGAGAATGCGGCCGCCAAAAGCCACCACTTTGCCCGACAGCGTATGTACCGGAAAAATAACACGCCCGCGGAAACGATCTGTAAGCGGGCGGCCGTCTTCGCTGCCAAGCGAAAGTCCGGTTTTCAAGAGATATTCGCTTCGGTAACCCGCTTTTTGCGCTTCCTGCGAAAACGCGTCGCGTTGCTCCAAACTGTATCCGAGTTGAAATTTCTTCACAATATCGTCCCTGAAACCGCGCTCGCGAAAATAGCTCAAGCCCACGGCTTTTCCTTCGGGGTTGGCGTGGAGTATTTTTACAAAATAATCGCGCGCGAACTCGTTCAGAATAAACATACTATCGCGGTCGCTTTGGGCTTGTTTCTCCTCGTTGGTAAGCTCTTTTTCTACTACCTCGATGTTGTACTTTTTAGCGAGGTATTTCAACGCTTCGTAATACGACAACTGCTCTTGCTTCATCACGAAATTTACGGGAGAGCCGCCCTCGCCGCAGGCGAAGCATTTACAGATGTTTTTTGCGGGAGAAACGTAAAACGATGGGGTTCGATCATCGTGAAACGGACACAAACCCACATAGTTCACGCCGCGTTTGCGCAACGTAACAAAATCGGACACCACATCCACAATTTGGGCGGCATCCTGAATTTTCCCTATGGTGAGTTGATCGATCATTTTTCGGAACACGAAAATAGTGATTTAAGTTGTGAAATTTATATCGTTTAGAAAATTAAATTGTATTTTTGTGATAATAGAATAAAAACTATGAATTTACAAACATGAGAATATTTTGGGTGGACTTTGCCAAAAAAAAGTGCGCTGAAAGGTATTGCCTTTTATCACAATTATGGGGCAAACGTAGCTGCTACCAAAAATAAGAGCTTAATTTTCAATCGGTAAAACCCTTTCAATATCAACAATCCAAACAGAAATACATAATAACCTGATCAAAAAAAATTGAAATTATGGAAACTATTAATTGGTCGGACTTAGCATTCGGCTATATGAAAACCGACTACAATGTGCGCAGCTACTACGCTGACGGAAAATGGAGCGAACCAAAATTGGAAACTTCCGAAGAACTTACCCTTCACATGGCTGCAACGTGCCTGCATTACGGACAGGAAGCATTTGAAGGGCTGAAAGCGTTCCGTGGAAAAGACGGTAAAATAAGGATCTTCCGTATGCGCGAGAACGCGCTGCGTTTGCAGAATTCCTGCCGAGGAATTATGATGGCGGAACTTCCCGTGGAACTTTTCGAAGAAATGGTGTTAACCGCCGTAAAGAAAAACGAACGTTTTGTGCCTCCTTACGAAAGCGGCGCGGCGCTATATATTCGTCCATTGCTCATTGGAACAAGCGCGCAGGTGGGCGTGAAACCGGCCAAAGAATACACTTTCCTCATTTTTGTAACACCCGTTGGCCCATATTTTAAAGAAGGATTCAAACCCACGCCTATGGTGATCATGCGTGAATACGACCGCGCCGCTCCGCTCGGAACCGGAACTTACAAAGTGGGCGGAAACTACGCCGCGAGTTTGCTGTCGGGCGAAAAAGCGCATGCGATGGGTTACTCGGCCGTGCTGTATCTCGATGCCAAAGAGAAAAAATATTTGGATGAATGTGGCCCCGCCAACTTTTTCGGCATCAAAGACAACACCTATATTACCCCTAAATCGGAGTCCATTTTGCCGTCTATCACCAACAAAAGTTTGATGCAGTTGGCAGAAGATATAGGCATGAAAGTGGAGCGCCGCCGCGTGCCCGAAGACGAATTGGCTACGTTTGAGGAAGCCGGTGCCTGCGGTACAGCTGCCGTTATCAGCCCCATTTTGCGTATCGATGATTTGGAGGAAAACAAAACCTACGAATTTTCGAAAGACGGCAAAGCCGGCCCCGTTTCCGAGAAACTGTATAAAAAACTACGCGCCATTCAATATGGCGATGAGCCAGATGTTCATGGTTGGGTGACGATTATACAATAATCTTAAATGAAAAAAGCGGCGACTGCCGCTTTTTTATTCTTCCAAAAACCGTATCAGGGGAGTGATAAACCGGTCGAAAACTTCGATGTGGGGAAGGTGCCCGACATCGTCGAGCTCTACCAACTGCGCGTTGGGGATAAGTTGTTGCGTTTTTTTGCCCAATTCGTTGTACAGTCCCATAGTGGGTTGAACGTTTTTCGGCGCGCGGTCTTTGCCTATGGCGGTGCGGTCGCGCGTGCCGATGATGAGCAGTGTGGGCGACTTCACATTTTTAAATTCGTACACCACGGGTTGTGTAAATATCATATCGCTTGTGAGCGCCGCGTTCCATGCGATGATGGGGTAATCTTCGTGCAGCGTCCATCCGGCCAACAAGTTGAGCCAACGGTCGTATTGTAGTTTCCAATTATTGTCGTAATAAAACGTTTCCTGATATTTTTTGTAGCTTTCGGCCGTATTTTTGAGTTCGCTTTCGTAAGCCTGATGCACAGTTTGGTACGAAGCAAGCGATTTGTAATCTTCCAACCCTATGGGGTTTTCGAGGATGAGTTTCTCCGCCACATCGGGATACATCAGCGCGAAGCGCGTTGCAAGCATACCACCCATAGAGTGCCCAAGCACGGCAACTTTTTTCACGTCGAGGTTATCGAGCAGGTTTTTGGTGTTTGCAGCCAACTGATGAAAACTGTATTGATACCTGCCGGGCTTGGTAGATTTCCCAAAACCGATCTGATCAGGCACGATTACACGGTACCCTTTGTTCGTAAGCGCGGTGATCGTTTCCTGCCAATAGGCGCCATTGAAATTCTTTCCGTGAAGCAGCAACACATTCTTCCCGTTATAATCGGCGGGTTTCATATCCATATACGCCATTTTCATCGGTTGCGTTTGCGAAATAAATTTGTGGAAATTCACTTCATGCGGATAAATAACCGACGATAAATCTTTATCCAACGGCACCAATCCGTTTTGTGCCTGCACAAAAACAGGCACGGATAACATTATTCCTAAAACAATTTTTTTTATGTTCTTAATCATCGCTCCATTCTTTGTAAGGATGTATGGACAGAAACGAATTGTAGTACCGCACATTGCCGGTTACTTCGGGGCCGAGCCAATCGGGTGTTTCAAAAGTTTCGTCTTCATCGTTCAGTTCCACTTCCGCGATCAACAAACCTTCGTTGTCGCCGTAAAATTCATCCACTTCAAACACGTGATTTCCTACATTTATCAGGTATCGTGTTTTATCGATAACCGCGTCCTCGCAAAGCAGCAACATTTCTTCGGCATCGGGTATCGGAACTTCGTATTCCCATTCGTGTCGCTTGATTTTGCCGTCTTCCAACGCGCTTTTTATCGTCACAAACGCTTTTTCGCCCTTAATGCGCACGCGCACCACACTCACCCCCGAGAGGGAGAGATAACCTTGTTTAATGCGGAAATTTTTAAACGATTGCGATTTGTAGTCTCCCTTCACGAGAAACTTTCGTTCAATTTCGTATCCCATATCCTTTTGATTTATTTATGTATAACAAATGAGAGGGGGAAAGAGTTGCAAGTTCGCAAAAAGACACAAAAAAACTATGTTTTTAAGTTCTCGTAATCACTACGAAAGAAATAAAAACATAGTTAAGATTTTGGTTGGATTAAATAAAAATCAATGCGCGTAATTCTATTCTTTATTCAATGAATCTGTTGCAAATATAAGGCGTTTGATGGAAGTATATCCCGATTAGAATTTCTTTTCGAGGGGATGGGGAATTTTTCCACATGATTAACAAAAAAGAATTAGTTAAAATGACAATTTATCTAATACAATAATATTCTATACAAAAATTAAAATAATATGAACACAATCTTTCTAAAAAAATTGCTCCCGCTTCTCTTTATATTTACTGTTTTAGCTATATCCGTTGGATTAGCTCAAGAAAAATACAAATTTGGAAAAATAAGTGAAGACGAATTAAAAATGACGGTTTTTCCTAACGATTCTTCTGCAAAAGCTGTCGTGCTTTATGAAGATGGAAAAACACATTATAACTATCGAGATGATTTCCAGACCGAAACTTACGTTACACAACGAATTAAAATTTTAACTCCCGAAGGGGTGGATTTGGGCACAGTAGAAATTCCGTATTACGAGTACGGTATTTCACGAGAAAGAATTACCGATAGAAGCTTGGGCATATAACTTGGAAAATGGTAAAATCGAAAAAAATAAATTGGAGAAAAAATATATTTTCAATGAAAAAATTGACGATAATACCAAACAAATAAAATTTGCTATTCCTAATGTTAAAGCAGGTTCTGTTATTGAGTATAAATACACTAAGGTGTCTCCTTTTTATTATGAATTACCCGAATGGTATTTCCAACGTTCTATTCCGGTAGTTTACAGTTCTTACGAAGTTACAATTCCTGAATATTTTTTGTTTAATGTTGAAACCAAAGGATATGAATCGGTATCGAACAAAGAAACCACTTTAAACAGAACGTTGATGATTTCCGATCGAAATCAGACAGCGAATATACCCTATTCGGCCCGAAATTTAATTTTTACGGCCGAAAATCTTCCGGCCATGAAAGCCGATGATTACGTGTGGAATATCGGAGATTATATGTCGAGTGTACGATTTGAATTAACCGGAACCAGATTTCCGGGAACCCTACAAAAAAATTATTCTTCCTCTTGGGAAGATATAGAGAAAACATTACAATCGAGCTCTGAGTTTACAAAAAATATTTCCAGAAAAACTTCTTTCAATGACGAGATAAAGAGTTTGAAAGTATTACAAACGAGAAAGAAAAAATTGAAGCGATATATAAACATTTAAAAAATAAAGTTCGGTGGAACGAAAAATATGCATTTACCGACAACCCCAATGAAGCATTAAAAACAGGTTTGGGAAATAATGCTCAAATCAATGGGCTGTTATTAAGCGTATTATCTTCTTCCGGCATCAAGTCATATCCGGTACTTTTAAGACGACGATCTCAAGGCAGGTTACCCTTGGCGCTTCCATCATTGGATAAGATATCTACATTTATAGTTGCGGCGGAAACAAATGACGGAAAAACATATTACAACCTCAAATTCGAGTCGAAAAGAATAATCAAATATATTCCTGGTTCATCAACAATTTGCCGGCTGTCACTGCAGAAAGCCTTTTCTCCAAGTTTTCGAGAGAAACATCCTCTTTTGTATGTTGCTCCAAAAAACTTCATTATTGACGGTGTCTCCGGATCATTCGCCACTATTAAAGAAATGGGCGATTTTCAAAATAAATTAAATCGGGACAGGAATACCCTTTCTCCCGAAATGAAGCAAAAAATATTAAGCTTAACCAAAAACGCCAATTCCGATAAAGAAAAAATAAAGATATTATATGATTATTTAGGTCAGACTACCCGTTACGAAAGCATCCAACTTGGTATCGGAGGTTTACAACCTATAGAATCGGGAGAAGTCAGCAAAACCGGCTTCGGAGATTGTAAAGGCCTCAGTTTCTACTTAAAATCTATGCTTGAAGCCATAAACATTCCATCCCATTATACCATCATAGAATTAAACGAAACTGAGAAAAATTTACAAAAAGATTTTACGAGTTACTTACAGTCTAATCATGTTATTTTAAGCGTATCTTTACAAAGCGAAACCCTGTGGTTAGAATGTACTAATCCCAACGTACCTTTTGGTTATGTCCATAGCAGTATTGCCGGCCACAACGCTATTTTGGTAACGCCGGAAGGCGCCGATTTTGTCAGATTGCCTGATTATAAAGATATTGATAATCTATCTCAAAACAATATTACCGTAAATTTTAATGGAAACGACGAAACGCTAATTACTGTAAATAGTTCTAATTTCTTGAAGTTTCACGAAGAACTTTCTCCATTACTCAAGAAATCGAAAAATGAACAAATCGATTATGTAAGAAGTAATATTTCCTTGCAAAATGCTACTATCAATGATTTAAGTATTGAGGAAAGGAAATCCGCACACCCTGAGTTCATCCTGAAATACGCACTTTCATCAAAATACGGCAATAAAACCGGAAATAGATACTTCATTCCGCTCAATGCTTTCAGGACACTAAAAACGTCAATGATGAATACAGAACGTAATCAGGATATTGTTATTTCCAATGGATGGAAAAATATGGATAATATAGAAATTAAAATTCCTGACGGCTTTGAAATTGAGTACTTATCTGAATCCTTAACTTTGGAGTCACCTTTCGGATTACTTGAATCATCCATAAAAAGCAATGACGAGAATTCCATACTCATAACGCAAAGCTTCGTTTTAAACAGCGGAAGATGGAGCGTAAAACAATATAACGATTTTATTGATTTCTTAAAAAATGTATCTCACGCCTATAATGACGAAATTGTGCTTAAGAACACTCGATGATCAATTCATCTAAAAGTTACAAATAAAATAAAGCTGTCTATAACAAATAGGCAGCTTTGCATTATTTTTAGTGATCCGAGCGGGATTCGAACCCACGACCCACAGCTTAGAAGGCTGTTGCTCTATCCAGCTGAGCTACCGGACCGTCCTTTTATTTCAGGTTGCAAAAATACAGCAATTCTGAGAATAAAAAAAATTTATAAGAAACAACTTTGGTAAAGTTTGGAACTTTACCAAAGTTTAGATGCGTCCTTTTTTCTAATTTCTAACTTCCGAATTCTCTGTTTACAAAATCCCCTGCCCCATCATTGCTTTCGCAACTTTAATGAATCCGGCTACATTGGCGCCTTTCACATAGTTTACGTATCCATCCGGTTCGGTGCCGTATTTTACACAGTTTTCATGAATGTTGCTCATGATCCATTTCAGTTTATCGTCAACTTGCTCCGATGTCCAACTGTAGCGTTCAGAGTTTTGGGTCATTTCCAACCCCGATACCGATACTCCGCCTGCATTAGCGGCTTTTCCTGGCGCGTAAAGTATTTTGTTTTTGTGGAACACATCAATCGCCTCCGGCGTGCTCGGCATGTTGGCTCCTTCCGAAACAGCGATAACTCCGTTGGCAACGAGCGCTTCGGCTTCAGAACCATCAATTTCGTTTTGAGTAGCTGATGGAAGCGCAATATCAGTTTTTTCGCCCCACGGACGCGATCCGGCAACGTATTTACAACCAAATTCCTCAGCATATTCTCGTATACGTCCTCGATACAAATTCTTCAATTCCATCACGAAATCTAATTTCTCGCGTGTAATTCCATCCGGATCGTAAATGTATCCGTCGGAATCAGATAATGAAACGGGAATTGCTCCTAATTCCAACAACTTTTCGCAGGTATATTGCGCCACATTTCCCGAACCGGAAACCAAGCATTTTTTGCCCTTAATATCGATATTATGCGTTTTGAGCATTTCCAAAAGAAAATACACATTTCCATAGCCGGTGGCTTCGGGACGAATGAGCGAACCGCCAAATTCACGGCCTTTCCCGGTAAACGTTCCGGTAAATTCTCCGGCAAGTTTTTTGTACTTACCGAACATGTAACCCACTTCGCGACCGCCAACGCCGATATCGCCCGCCGGAACATCGGTATCGGGTCCGATGACTTTCCATAATCCTTCAACAAAAGCCTGACAGAAACGCATTATCTCACCATCGGACTTACCCCGCGGAGAAAAATCCGATCCTCCTTTAGCACCTCCCATAGGAAGTGTGGTGAGAGCGTTTTTAAACGTCTGCTCGAAAGCCAAAAACTTGAGAATTGAAGGGGAAACCGATGCATGAAAACGTATTCCACCTTTGTACGGCCCGATGCAATTGTTGTGCTGCACCCGATAACCCATGTTATTTTGCACATTGCCTTTATCGTCCACCCACGTAACACGAAAAGAATGAATTTTATCGGGAATAATCAATCGCTCGATCAGATTAGCTTTTTCAAACTCGGGATGCTCATTATACACATCCTCAATAGATTCTAACACTTCAAGCACAGCTTGATGATACTCAGGTTCGTTGGGAAAACGTCTTTTAACCTGTTCGATAACCTCTGTAGATTTCATTTAAAAAGAAGATTTTATTGTCAATAACTAAGTACAATCAGAATGAAATGCAAAATTACTAAATTATGTATAATTTGAAACATAATTCGGCATTATTATTTTGAAATGTATGAAAAATAGCTATTTTTTTAGATTTTTGTAAATGGGTATAAAAACAATGGCTCCGGACATGATGATGGATAAAATGGTCATTCCATTGATTTCGGCGTTCATGAGGATGTACGCCACCAACACGATCCAAAGAATGATGATGAAAGCGATTTGCGTTTGCGATAAGGGTTTTCTTGCCATTGGTAATCGATATTTTGCTCGGGACAAAGATAAGAAAAAAGGCACAGATTCACATCTATACCTTCACAAAGACCCATAGAGAGTTAATGAAAAATTGATTTTTGCTATTTTTGAACCAAATGAATATTAATTCTTTGAACGTCACAAAGGTGAGGAATTTATATTACAAAACTGCTTCTTTTCGGTTAAGTTTTGGTTACTTTTTCCGGCCTTCGTAATGCAAAAAGTCTGCCTTTGGAGCAAACTTTTTAATATTTTTCGGTGATTTTTTACTCCTGAACCAAACCAATGTTCAATTCTTCATTTTTTTGAACATTAATTTCTTTTTCGCTTGGTTGATAAGAAATTAATTCCACTTTTACGGTATATTTACCGGGTTTAAGATCGGAAATGGTAAAATTTCCGTCCAAATCAGAGTAATATTTTGTACCATCGATCGTGATGGCTGCGCCGGCTAATGATTCTTGGCTTTTGTTATCGATAACGGAGCCCGATATATCAACCGCTTGCACATTTTCAACCGCTTCAACTGCGTTGCTTTTTACGTTTTTGTCCGTTTTCTTGTCGTTGGCAAAAGCCGAAACCGACAATAAAATGGCTGCGAATAAAACGAGAATTGTTTTCATATTTTTGTATATCTTTTTAGTGACTTTTTATCGCTACAAAGATGATACAATAATATTACAGAACGGTTACGATTACGTTAAGTTTTTGTTAAGTTTTTAGGCACTTATATCGAGTATGTTAGTACTTCTTTTCGTCCAACAAATTACCTTTCTCGTCCCACATACGCCACAAGCCGGTTTTGTTGCCTTCGTAGTAATTCATTTCATAACGCTGCACGCCCAGTTCATCCCAAATACGCCATGTTCCGTGTTTTTTACTGTCTTTGTATTCGGCTTCCGAAATAAGTTGGCCCGAAATATCGTACTTCCGCCATAAACCGTGCAAGTTGCCCTGTTTATACGAGCGAACTTCTTTTGGTTTACGGTTTTCGAAATAAATTACGTAGGCGCCTTCGGGCACTCCGTCTTTAATTTGAATTTCACGTTTTAAAGTGCCATTATCATAATGCTCACGAAGATCACCTGTATAAAGCTGAGTCTGGGCTCTATCCCTATAGTATATCCCTTGATTTTCAAAAACTCTCGGTTCTTTAGGCATATCCTGAGCCTGCACTCCGATGAAAGCAAATAAAAAAAGGAAAAATATTATTAGATGTTTCATTAATGTAGATTTTGAAATGTAAATAATCATGACATCAAGAAGCAAATGTATAGAATAAAAAGTAAAAAATCCAACAATTGCTCACATGAATTTAAAGAAAAGGTACCTCTGAAAAAAGAGATACCTTTTCATTTATTGAGATAATTTCAACATTAGAATTTGTAACCTGTCCATGCGAAAATATTGGTTGAGCATCCGGTGTTGCCGGTAGCTTCAACATTTACATTAGGATAACCTACAGCCGGCTTTACTTTCGATCCGGTAAAGTTTGTTAACTGATTTGTTAAACTTACAGAAGTTGCGGTATTTGCTCCGTCAACATCCGCAATATCCTGAGCAGTGCCCGTTCCTTTAACCAATGCATTGGTAATTGTAGCTTTTGCGCCGCGACGGATTTTTAAAACATCCTGCATGGATTTTTTAGCAAAATCTGCATGATCTTTTGCAATGGCTGCCAATTTCAATTCAATAGTCATATTAGTAATCTTGAAATCAGATTGTCCTGTGTGTTCGGGAAAACCACCGTCTAAATTACCGTCTGCTTCAACACCGCGAGGATCTGATTCGCTACTTGAGTAAGCACCTTCCCAAACTCCGTAAGCATTTTCCAAAGTTCCTGTGTAACCTTGGGTAAAATCGAACATATCATCATCGGGGTTTACAACCAATAGGTTTTTTACGTTTACTGAGCCTCCAAAGAATTCAATACCGTCATCTGCTCCGTGAGGAATATAGATATTTTCTATCTTTGTTCCGTTACCCACACCATTCAACGTTAAACCGTTGTGCTCAACGTTCGCGCTTGAACGAGCTCCGGTGTACTCAATTTTAACGTATGTAAGAACACCTGAATTATCAGCAGCATTAGTACCACCGTAGGTATAAGCTGAATTAATTTCGGTTGAACCGGTAGTTCCACCAGCAAGAGGAGCGCGGCCATTGATGATTAATCCGCCCCAATGTCCTTGTTCTGCATTAGCAACATCGGCTGTCATTACAACGGGTTTGTCTGCTGTGCCGTTAGCGTTAATTTTACCACCTTGCAATACTAGAATGTAATTACTAAATCCTTTTTTAGCTTTAATTACTGTTCCCGCAGGTATATTCAATGTTCCGCCATCTTCAACGATCAGTGGCCCGTCCAATGAATATTCAACTGTGGCATCAAGTGTTCTTGCTCCTGTAACAGAACCTGATAAATTTTTGTCTTCTGTAGGTAGCGGATTATGGCCGCCGTTGTCGTCGCCGCAAGAAGTCAAGACTACTGCAGTCAACATTGCTGCAGCCATTAAAAAACTGATAAAGATCTTTTTCATTTTAATCTAATAATTTAGCTAATTTAATAATAGTTTGGTTTATAATTCATTATCATAGTTCATAGCTTATTCCTAAGCTGATGTTTTGTCCTTTTTTATATTCGCTTAATACTATCTTTTCATTGTTCGAACTTTCGCGAGACAATTGATAAGAAGGATTCAAAAGATTAGTTGCTTTTGCTTTGAGCGTAAGACGTTGATTTAATTTGTAAGTTGCCACAAAATCGATAGTAGGCACTCCGTTTTCTATAATATCTTTGTATCCTTTAGAACCTATTGTGTGAACCCGATCGCTGAAATAGTTGAATATGAGCGAGGTTTGCAGATTTTTTTGCCCTTGCACATAATTGTAGGATAAATCTATGTTCGCAAGAAAAGGCGATGCGCCTTCCAACGGGCTGTTTCTCGGGTCGGTATCGCGCATATCAAGCTTTAGGTTTGTATAAATGTACGATGCATTCAATCCCACGGAAAGACGATTCATTTGGTCTCTTTCGGTGTCAAAACGATTGAAAATGTTTTTCCGAAGCTCAATTTCGGCTCCTCCCACCAAGGCGTGATCACTAATATTGTTGTATGTGAGCAATCCTGCGGAGTTTCCTTCGTCAACCCGTCCGATAGGATTTTGGATGTATTTGTAAAAACCGGTTACAGAAAATACTTCATTCGCACTGAAATAATTATCCCATTTCAAATCGATATTGTAGTTTTCCGACGGCTCTAAATTAGTATTACCCTGACTCGTGAATGAAATATTTACGTATTGATACGGTGAAATTTCTTTTGATTGGGGCAACGTATATGTTTTGCTTGCTCCGAAACGGATGGCATTTTTGTCGTTCACATCGTACTTCAGGTTCAAACTCGGCAAAAAGTAATTTCTTTTTAACGGAACGGTTCCGGGAGATACGTGTTGTACCTGGTGATCAACTGTCATATCAACGATATCTGCACGCAAACCTACGTTCCCCGTCAGTTTCTGCAACAGTTGGTATGAAAATTCGGCAAATCCCGAATGAATGTATTTTGTTACCTGATATTTGTTTACATCTCCAACACTCATCAAAAATCGACCGTCGGCCATGTTTTGTTGATTATACAGATCGTCAAGTTTCAAATTTTCAATTGGGTAAGTACCTCCCACTGCATCAAAGTTGTATTCGATGGCTTCGAAATTATCGTCAACAAAACGTCCGTCGTAACCGGCTTTAATCAATGAATTTTCGCTGTTAAAACGATCGTTCAAGTTGTAACTCACCGCAATTTTAACATTAATATCGTTGTTCTTAAGCGTTGAGAAGAATCGTTTCTGACGGTTGCTTCCCGTTAGAATGTACGTTCCGTTCTCCTGCTGAGACAGGTAATTTTCGCGACGGTCGGGCTCTTCACCTTTAATGGTATTATAAGAAACACCTGCGTTTAAATCCAACGCATCAGACAACTTCCATTCCGACATTAATTGATTTGCGATCAATAAATTATCGTTAGTTTGCTGACGTCGTAAGAACCCAATGTAAGAAGGGCTGTCCTGATGCCTTTCTCTGTTTATACCGCTATATTCTCCCACGTATTGGTCGTTAGCGTGAATTAACATTATATTGTAATGAAGATTGTGTTTCCGATTTAGTCCGAGTGAAACATTTCCGAGAACGAGCTGGCTTGTGGTTTGAGAATATTTGTCCCCAACCTGATCTTGCCAAATATCGCCATCGGTGTAAGTGTTGCGAACAGTTTCTTCGGTGAATGAGTAATCGTTATTGTGCGATGCAACTACTAAAAAAGAGAGAGGATTGTTATTTTCGCCCAACTCGAATGATTTTCCACCTGAGAGTCCGTAGCTATGATTCATGGGAAGTTTCACAACAGACGGATCGAGGCTATTTACAAAATTAAATTGATTATCTGTAGGCTTTTTCGTGTTGGCAAAACCGAAATAATTTGAACCGTCTTGTTTTAAGAAATCGGTTTTGAACGCAGATGTGTTGAATCCCGCAGAAATATCTACCCCAAAAGCGTTGTCATCAAACAATTCTTTCGATGCGATATCGATAATCGCGCCACCCACGTCCCCTACATTACTTCCGCTGAAAACCTTGTTCACACCAATACTTTGAATAACATCAGTCCCGAAGAATTCCAACGCGATATTTTTATACTCGGGATCTTCGGATGGAATTGGAAAACCATTGAGCATGGTTGCATTGTAACGGTCACCTAAACCGCGCACAAAAACGTTCTTTACGCCTTCCTGTTTCGATATTCCCGATACTTGCGCCACGGCTGCCTGCGCGTTGCCGATTCCCTTTCGCGATAATTCTCTCGCTCCAACTGCTTGAGTGGCAACTAAAGCTTTGCGTTGTTCAATAAGCAAAATATTTTCGCTTTCACGATTAGCGCGTGCAATAACTTCCACCTCATCGAGGCTAATATCGTCGGAACTCATTGTAATCTCAACGATGGTTTCCTTATTTCTTTCAACTACAATACCGGTTTTTGTAACCGTTTCGTATGCAATATAAGATGCGATAAGATTATGCGTGCCTTCGGCAATGTTTTGAATAATAAAATTACCATCTAAGTCGGTAGCGGCGCCGTTGGTAGTTCCTTGTATCAAGACCGATGCTCCGATGAGCGGTTCGTTGGTTTTTGCATCGATAATAGTTCCTTTAATGGTTCCGGATTGCGCAATAATTATTCCGGTAAAGGACAGAAAAAATATAATAATAAAAGATAAAAATCTACGTGTCACAAAATCAATTTTAAGTTTCAGTTTGCGGCACAAAGGTGAATTATTAATGTTACAAAGCAGTTACGAATAGGTTACGTTATTGTTAAGTTTTGGGAAATAAAAAAGCGAGACTTTGAAGCCTCGCTTTCGATGTTATTTTTTATTTCGTTGTTTGGATTTCTTACCTTTCTTTTCGTAAAACTTCTTGGGTTCGTCTTCCTGTTTTTTGCCCGGTTGCATTTTATCGGCGTAATCTACAATGAGCTTGCGGTCCTCTACGTAAAGTCCTTTGAAAGATTTGAGTACTTGTTTGGCATTTTCTTCGGGGACTTCGAAAAACGAAAAACTTTTCATTAAATCTATGCGTCCGATGCGTACCTTTCCGGACACATGGTCGTTTACAAAACCCATGAGATTGGCAGGATTGGCGCCATCCATTTTTCCTAGGTTGATAAACAAGCGTGCATATCCTTTTTCGGCTTTGCGCGGACCTTTGGCGCCGTCGCGCGAAAATTTTCCGCTCTGTTTTTCTCCGTCGTTTTTGCGCGAGCGGCCTTCGGCAGGTTCTTCAATTTCTTCGGCAGCCTGATAATAATCAATCAAACGGTTAAGTTCGAGAGAAACAATGCGTTTTATGACATCTTCTTTTTCCAGCCAATCGAGTTTACGAAAAACGGATGGCAGCAAACGGGCAATTTCTTCTTCGTTTACTTTTACTTTTTCTATTTTGTCTACAAAGTTAAAAAGCTGTTTTTCGCAAATAACATCGCCTTTAGGAATGGTACGCTTTTCAAAGGTTTTATTAATAAGCTTCTCAATTTGCGCAATTTTGCCTTTTTCTTTGGTGTGAATAATGGAAATTGAAGTTCCGGTTTTTCCGGCTCGTCCGGTGCGCCCGCTGCGATGCGTGTAAATTTCGTAATCGTCGGGCAATCCGTAGTTGATAACGTGCGTAACATCGTCCACGTCCAAGCCACGGGCGGCAACGTCCGTTGCAACAAGCAGTTGCAGGTTGCGCAAACGGAATTTATTCATCACATAATCGCGTTGAGCCTGCGAAAGGTCGCCGTGCAGCGAGTCGGCATCGTAACCGTCTTGAATGAGTTTATCGGCAATTTCCTGCGTTTCTTTGCGTGTGCGGCAGAAGATAATTCCGTAAACATTGGGATAATAATCGGCAATGCGTTTCAGCGCCAAGTACTTGTCTTTGGCATGTACCACAAAATAGGTGTGTTTTACGTTTTGCGCACCTTCATTTTTTCGTCCGATGGTAATTTCCTTCGGGTCTTTCATGTATTTGCGGGTAATTTTGCCGATTTCCTGCGGCATGGTAGCCGAGAAAAGAAGCATACTACGGCCGTCGGGAACGTGGCTTAATATTTCGTCAATATCTTCCGAAAAACCCATATTGAGCATTTCGTCGGCTTCATCGAGCACAACTGTGTGTACGGTTTCCAACGAAACGGTTTTGCGGTTGATCAAGTCGATCAACCTTCCCGGAGTAGCCACGATAATTTGCACACCGCGCTTAAGCGTGCGGATTTGGCTTTCGATACTCGATCCTCCATAAACGGGAAGAATTTTTATATCGTCTACATGCTCCGATAATTCGGTCAAGTCGCCGGCAATTTGCAAGCACAGTTCACGTGTCGGGCACAAAATAAGCGTTTGCGGCGACATTAGTTTTACATTTGTTTTTTGAATTACGGGAATTCCAAAAGCAGCGGTTTTACCGGTTCCGGTTTGCGCAAGCGCAATAATATCGCGCGTGTTGCCCAGCAGTTGCGGAATCACTTCTTCCTGCACGGGCATGGGTTGTTCATAACCCATTTCGGTAATGGCACGCAATATTTGCGGTGCCACACCGAGTTCTTCGAATGTTCTCATCTTTATAATAAATTAATGTGAAGTACCCGAATTTGTCTCCCTTACCCCCACACAAATCGACAAAAGATGAGAGAAAAATTCAACTACGTAAAATGCGATCTTTAAAAAAGAGTGAAATGGATAACCTAAATGATGGATATAAAAAATCGCCCTAACTCTAAAATCGGGCGCAAAGGTATGAAAATAAAATTAAATATTACGGATTGTAGAGAAGGTATTTACGCAATATGTTTTTTTTGCCTTGCGTAACGCTAAGTTCCTTCTCCATATAATTATCTACCGAACCGTATTTCTGATTGATGTAATCTATGGCGTAAATAAGGTAGGCGCTGTTTACCGAAAGCAGTGCGGTGATGGCTTCCTGCATGTATTCGGGTAAAGTGTGTGCGTTGTCCACGACTTTAGAAATGTCGATGGTTCTGTTTGAATATAAATAATCTTCTTCAATAACTCTTTCGGGGATTCCAACCGCATGTAGAATAAAATAAGATGCAATTCCTACTCTGTCTTTCCCCAATGAACCGACCAACAATAAAGGATAATTATTTTCGTCGGTCATCAAATTAAACATATCTTTAAACTCATTTTTGTAGTTCTCCACTATGCCTACATACGAATCCTGAACGAAGCGTATAGCGTCGCTGCGGGTGAGTTTTTCATCGTCCATTTGTTCGTTCATTTTTTCCAAATCCATCGGAATAATAGGCAATGAAATTCTCCGAATGTTAGGATGCAACAATATGGGATATTTTTTGGCTGTTTTATCCGATCTGAAATCTATTACCGTTTTAATTCCCAATCTTCTAATTCGTTCCTGATCGTATAAGGTAGCGCTGCTTAAATCTCCCGACCTGAATATCTTTCCCCACCTCAATTGTTTGCTATCTCTAGTATAATACCCACCTAAATCCCTGAAATTTTTTACATTACTCATTTCGATAACCCTATTGGAAATAATTCCCGAATAAGCGCTGTTTGTACGTAAAATAAAAAATTCCCTTACATCGGGGCTTATTATCGTTATTTCTGTTACCTGATCGGATATATCAGTGGTTTTTACGGCTGTAAAATTATCCAATGAACTATCGGTATTGGAAGAATAAATATTTATATCTCCTTCTTGCTCCGGATTAACTTCCCATTTAAGCAATATATTTCCTTCCTTATTTTTTTCTGCCACAGATGTAATTTGAGCCGTTGAAGCACATCCGTAGAAGACTCCTAAAATAAGGACAATTGAAAATAAATGACTTAATTTAATCACTCTCGAATAGTTTTAGCAAGCAAATATATATAAAAACATTCACAATAAATTATTTATAATTTTTCTCTTAACAATAAATAATTAGTTTTGGTCTGTTTTTTTAATACTTTAAAAGTTAAGTAATTGTATAGTTACATTTTAAATATTACTTTTGGGTATGTATAAACTGATTTGTTAATAAATTGTTTATTTTTTGTAAAGAAAAAACAGATAATTTAATTTTGAGTTGATAGATAAAATTTGTATGTAAATAAATTTTAATAATTACAAAAAAATAGCATTTTCTTTTCGTTTAAATTTTCACTTCAATTTCAACAAAAGTTTGTAACAAAATTGAAATATTTAATGAACAATACTATTATCAACCAATTATTAATAACATTTATATTGATCTATTATACATACAGTTAAGTGTTATATATATTGTTGATAAGAGATGATTACATGAGAATAAATTTTAATAATTAAATTTCAAAATTTTACGGTAGAAATCTTTCAACATAACTAACAAGCATATATTATCATCATTTATTTTTTAAATTTTAAAACTATATATAATAAATAATGGATAAAGAAAAACTCATTGAAAATATAAATTCTCTTCGAAAAGAAAAGAATGCCATTATTTTAGCGCATTACTATCAGGAGCCCGAAATACAAGATATAGCCGATTTTGTAGGCGATAGCCTTGCTTTGGCACAGTGGGCTACCAAAACAACGGCAGATATTATTGTGCTTTGCGGTGTGCATTTTATGGGCGAAACGGCTAAAATTCTTTCTCCCGAAAAACGTGTTTTTATCCCCGATATGGCAGCGGGATGTTCCTTAGCTGACAGTTGTCCGGCCGATGAATTCGAGAAATTTACAAAAGCGCATCCCGATCACACCGTTATTTCGTATGTTAACACTACAGCTGCCGTAAAAGCATTGACTGACATTGTTGTAACTTCTACCAATGCGAAGCAAATAGTAGAATCCCTCCCTGAAGATGAAAAGATAATTTTCGGCCCCGATAAAAATTTAGGAGATTACATTAATAAACTCACCGGCAGAAATATGTTGCTGTGGGAAGGAGCTTGCCACGTTCACGAACAATTTTCGATGGATAAGATAATAGAATTGAAAAAAGAATTCCCCGAAGCATTATTATTGGCACATCCCGAATGTCCTAAATATTTATTGGAAATAGCCGATCACGTAGGTTCTACTTCATCCATTCTTAAATTTGCTACTCAATCTGACAAAAAACAATTTATTGTAGCTACGGAAGCCGGAATATTACACCAAATGCAAAGGGAAAATCCCAATAAAGAATTTATTCCCGCACCTCCTGAAGATGCTACGTGTGCTTGTAACGAGTGTTTTTATATGAAAATGAATACACTACAAAAACTATATTTATGTTTGAAAAACGAACAACCAGAGATTTTTGTAAATGAAGAAATTAGATTAAAAGCCGTAAAACCGATTGAAAGAATGTTGGAAATATCGGCAAAGTACGGATTATAATGGCTATACGTTTAAATAAATTCATCTCCGAAAGCGGCCTTTGCTCTCGTCGTGAAGCCGATAAATTCATTGAATCGGGTAAAGTTCAAGTCAACGGTAAACGTGCCGAAATAGGGACATTGGTCAGTAGTAAAGATAAAGTTTATGTAAACGGTTTACTCATTGAGTCAAAATCAGAAGAAGATTTTGTGATTTTGGCTTTCAATAAACCGCGAGGTATTGTTAGCACAACGGATAAAGCTGAACGCGACAATATAATAGATTTTTTGAATTACCACGAACGAATTTTTCCCATAGGCAGATTGGATAAAGATTCGCAAGGATTGATTTTTTTGACCAACGACGGCGATATTGTCAATAAAATTCTCAGAGTCGGAAACAAGCACGAAAAAGAATATATTGTTACCGTAAATAAACCCATTACGGATGATTTCGTAAAAAAAATGTCGGGCGGAGTTCCCATTTTAGGCGAAATAACCAAAAAGTGCAAAGTAGAAAAAATATCGGAATTTGTGTTTCGCATTATTCTCGTACAAGGATTGAATCGCCAGATCAGAAGAATGTGTGAATATTTTAAATACGATGTTCAAAAATTGGAACGTGTACGTATAATGAACGTATCGTTAAAAGGCATTGGAATAGGCGATTGGCGTTTTTTGGACGACAAAGAGATGAGGGAACTAAAAGCTGCTATTACTGGATCGTCGGGAAGAACACAAATTCAAAAAACAACAAAATCTACAAAAGAAGTTTCACGATCAACTTTTAAAGATTCGCTTAACGACTCAAAGAAATATAGCTCTGCATCGAAAAAGACATCAGATTTTAATCCTAAAGCAAAAGAATTACGTAAAAAAGGAAAAATAAAACATTTTCACGCAAATAAAACCAAGCGATAAACCTGCTCAAACACTGTTGAGAAGAAAAAGTTAAAGTTTGAAAAACATAAATACATTTTTAGGTATAAACACCCATCTAAAAAGTTAAATTTTTCAATTTGGCCTTAAATCCGCCTAATCAATACACCAACAGCTGAAGAGAGTTTTGTGGTTCTCTAATTTCGCTATTTCACCTTCAGCATAAATGGATGAAAAATCATATAACCGCGTTTTTGGAGTAGGCCAATTTTCTATAAAAAATTCCTTTTTCATGAACAAATAAGATGAGTTGTGTATTCAACTAATAGGTACTTATCATTTTATGTATAAATTGTTTAACATTTAATTTTTTGTTTATGAAGTATTTGACTGTTTTATTTTTTTCGCTTTTTACTTTTATGACTGTGCAGGTGAATGCTCAAACATACAAGATAAACAAGACTGTTTACAATTATAAAGAGTATATACCGCAGGAAGGTGACAAGTATAATCCTACAATAGCGGGAGTTTCATCTTTTGTTGTTCCGGGTTTGGGACAAATGTTATCTGGAGAAACAACTCGCGGATTATATTTTATGGGTGGCGCAGTAGCATCTATTGGAATGGTGCTAATAGCAAATTCTTTGGCAGATGATATAAGTTTTGGAGATCTATTCAGTAAACAAAGTGAGGGAAAATTGAAAGGTGCCTTTTTTTTATTGTACGGCGGGTTATTAAGTTATTTAGTCATAGATATTTGGTCTATTATTGACGCCGTTAAAGTAGCCAAGGTCAATAATATGTATTATCAAAATACACGTGGCACAAATAATATGAGTTTACGTCTTAATCCTTACGTTGGCACCAATACCTATTTGGGGAAAGTTTCTCACGAAGTAGGATTGTCACTGAATTTGGTTTTCTAAGTTGAATTTTAAAGTGTTTTTTCGACTTTCCTGCGAAAAGTCAGATTTTTCCATTTTACCGCTACGTTCGCCAAGAATGAGACACTGTCCTCTAAAAGCGATATTTTGTGAGCTCATTTTTATAGATAAATCATCACAACTTTAAAAACGGCTTCGTTATTTTAGCAATAACAAGCCGTTTTTTGTTACCTTTGCACCCGCAAAAATCACATTAAAACTGTTTCTACGATTTAAATTTTTATAAAATGGCTTTACAATGCGGGATAGTTGGACTTCCCAACGTCGGAAAATCTACTCTTTTCAATTGTTTATCGAACGCGAAAGCGCAAGCGGCAAACTTCCCGTTTTGCACCATCGAACCCAACGTAGGTGTAATCACTGTCCCCGATGAGCGATTGAACAAATTGGCGGAATTGGTTCAACCCAAAAAAATTGTGCCTACAACGGTGGAAATTGTGGACATTGCCGGATTGGTAAAAGGGGCGAGCAAAGGCGAAGGATTGGGAAACAAATTCTTGGCCAATATTCGCGAAACAGACGCCATTTTGCACGTGTTGCGCTGTTTTGAAGACGAAAACATAACGCACGTTGATGGTAGTGTTGACCCCGTTCGCGATAAAGAGATCATTGATGCCGAGTTGCAACTGAAAGACCTCGAAACCATTGAATCGCGCATACAAAAAGTGGAAAAACAAGCCAAAACCGGCGGCGATAAAGATGCCAAGTTGGCTTATGAAGTTTATTCCAAAATTCGTGAAGCTTTGTTGCGGGGCGAATCTGCACGTACCGTTACATTCGATACAAAAGATGAAAACAAAGCCGCACGCGAATTGTATTTATTGACATCAAAACCGGTACTGTATGTTTGTAATGTTGACGAACAAAGCGCCGTAAGCGGAAATAGATTCGTGGAACAGGTTCGGGAATCGGTAAAAAATGAAAATGCAGAGATTTTAGTCGTTGCCGCTAAAATAGAATCGGAAATAGCTGAATTCGATACCTATGAAGAACGTGAAATGTTCCTTTCCGAACTCGGATTGGAAGAATCGGGGATGAACCGTTTAATTAAAGCCGCTTATAAATTACTGAATCTTCAAACATTTCTCACCGCAGGACCGCAAGAAGTTCGCGCGTGGACATTC
The DNA here is from genome assembly GCA_023424395.1 of Bacteroidota bacterium. Classification (GTDB taxonomy): domain Bacteria; phylum Bacteroidota; class Bacteroidia; order Bacteroidales; family Dysgonomonadaceae; genus JAFADY01. Next base: position 73,614 of record JAFADY010000050.1, read on the forward strand.
CACAAAGGTTGGAAGGCCCCCCAATGCGCAGGCGTTATTCACACCGATTTCGAAAAAGGGTTTATTCGCGCCGAAGTCATTAAATACGACGATTACATTCATTACGGCTCAGAATCGGCTGTGAAAGAAGCCGGCAAAATGAACGTAGAAGGCAAAGAATACATCGTCCAAGATGGAGATGTGATGCACTTTAGGTTTAATGTCTGAAACCATAATTTATAATTAATCTAAATTGTTATTGTTTTTTATTTTTATGTTGTAAAACATATTAAATTTAGGTTGATTAATCGTTTAACTTAGTATATTTGCGTTAATAAATGTTAGTCGGGTATTGTACCTTTTAATTGCTAAGTAGAGAGTAGTGGAAAGAGTTTCCTTAAAAGTCATTGCCAAAGAATTAGGTGTTTCGACAGCGACTGTCTCCCTTGTTCTAAATGGCAAGGATACAAATGGTAGAGTAAGTAGACAAATGTCTATGAAGATCTTGGATAAGGCAGAAGAGCTTCACTACGTGCCAAACAGCTTAGCCAAAGGTCTAAAAATGGGTCGCTCAAAAACGATAGGGTTAATCGTGGCTGATATTTCTAATGTGTTCTTCGGTACATTGGCTCTGCATATTCAAAGCTATGCAGAGAAAGAAGGTTATACAGTGGTAATAGGAAATACCAATGAGAAATTAGACGAAATGGAGAATATGATTAGATTTCTTAATTCTCGTCAAGTAGATGGATTAATTATTACTCCCACCGAAGGAAGTGAACATTTGATAAAAAAATTGATAGAATATAAAAAACCTTTTGTATTGGTGGACAGAAGTTATCCGGACTTAAATGTTTTTTCAGTTTTAATTAATAATTACGAGATTTCTTATAAATCGACAAAAAAATTAATTAGCAAAGGTTGTAAAAACCCTGCATTCATAACTTATAAACAAGATCAGTACCATACTAATGAACGCAGAAGAGGCTTTGAGCAAGCGGTTAAGGAAGCAGGAGTATATGATCTCGAAAATATAAAAGAAGTACGGTACGACTCTTTAAAGAATGATATAGACAAAGCTATTTTGCAATTAATGAACAGTGATAAAAGAATCGATTGCATTTTTTTCGCTACGAACTCTATTTCGATAGCAGGAGTAAAAGCATTATTTAAACATACCTTATCCATACAAAGAGATATCCAGATAATGTGTTTTGATGAGAGTGAAGCTTTTTATCTGCTTCCTTTTTCAGTTCCTTTTGTAAAGCAACCTATCGAAAAAATGGCGAAACAATCCATAAGATTACTTTTAAATCAAATAGAACAAGAAAATTGTGAAATTGAGCGCTCAATTGTAGAAGCGGAGTTAAAATTATAATTTTTTTTCATTAAGTTAATCGTTTAATTACAGACATGAATAGAAGAAATTTTTTAAAAACAGCAGGTGTGGCGGGCGCAGGATTATTGATTGATAGAAATGCAATTTTCGCCCACTCCAAAACAGCTGGTTTTCCTGTAGTAAGAATACCTTTATCAAAAAGAAATTTTAGAAGTTCGGCGATAGAGGATGCAATTACCGAATTTAATAATTCGGTTAAGAACGAAGAACTTAAATGGTTATTCGGAAATTGTTTTCCTAATACCTTAGATACAACAGTTTTTTATTCTGAAAAAAATGGTCGCCCCAATACGTATGTCATTACCGGAGATATTGATGCGATGTGGCTAAGAGATAGCTCTGCCCAGGTTTTCCCATACATTGATTTTATGGATAAGGATAAAAACCTTCAAAAATTGATAGAGGGTGTCATTAATCAGCAAACTGCTTTTATTCTTAAAGATCCCTACGCAAATGCTTTCTATGATGATGATAAGAAGTACACAAGGTGGGAAAAAGACCATACTGAAATGAAGCCCGGTATTCATGAACGAAAATATGAACTCGATTCTCTTTGTTATCCTATCAGATTGGCATATGCATATTGGAAAAAAACAAACGATACATCTCCATTCGATGCTCAATGGAAAAAGGCAATAGAGACGTCTTTACGAGTAATGAAGGAACAACAAAGAAAAGAAAATAACGGCCCTTACAATTTTAGGCGAACAACAGAATGGGCCACGGATGCGGTTCCTATGGGTGGAAATGGTTATAAAATAAATCCAGTTGGTTTAATTTGCTCCACTTTCAGACCAAGTGACGATGCTACTATTTTCCCCTTTTTAATACCTTCAAACTTCTTCGCTGTAGTAAGTTTAAGTCAAGCGTCGGAAATGATAAGCAGTATTACCAATGACGAAAAACTAGCTAATGAACTGGCAGCTCTAAGTAAGGAGGTGAAAGATGCTTTAAATAAATACAGCGTGGTACAACATCCCAAATACGGAGCAATATACGCATTTGAAACGGACGGATTTGGAAGTGTTTACTTAATTGATGACGCTAACGTACCCAGTCTCTTGTCATTGCCTTATTTAGGTGCCATTGACAGAGACGATATTATTTATGAAAATACCAGAAAGTTTGTATGGTCTGATGCCAATCCATACTTTTTTAAAGGAAAAGCAGCAGAGGGAATAGGAGGACACCACATCGGAGCCGATATGCTTTGGCCCATGAGTATCATCATGAAAGCATTAACATCGACAAATGATGCCGAAATTCAACATTGTATTCAGGTATTACAATCAACACACGCTAACACAGGTTTTATGCACGAATCTTTCCATAAAGATGATGCTACAAGGTTTACCAGACATTGGTTTGCTTGGGCCAATACGCTGTTTGGAGAGCTTCTGTGGAAGACATATAAAGAAACACCACATTTACTGGAATATTAATCAATAAAGTAATATTATATGAAAACAAATTATCCTAAAATTGGCATTCGACCCATCATTGATGGAAGACGTGGCGGCATTAGAGAATCATTGGAAGAAACAACCATGAATCTGGCCAAAAGTGCTGCTAAACTTTATTCAGAAACATTGAAATATCCTGATGGCTCGCCTGTTCAGTGTGTTATCGCCGATACAACAATTGGCGGAGTGAAGGAGGCAGCCCTATGTGCAGAAAAATTTGAAAAGGAAAATGTTGGATTAAGCCTATCAGTTACCCCTTGCTGGGCTTACGGGTCCGAAACTATGGATATGAATCCAAACATCCCAAAAGCAATATGGGGTTTTAACGGAACAGAACGCCCGGGAGCTGTTTATTTGGCTGCTACGCTTGCAGCGCATACTCAGAAAGGACTTCCGGCTTTCGGAATTTACGGAAAACACGTACAGGACGTAGGAGACTCCACAATACCGGAAGACGTGAAAGAAAAACTTCTTCGCTTTGCACGTGCCGGTCTCGCTGTGGCTATAATGCGTGGCAAATCTTATCTGGCTATCGGTTCTGTTTCAATGGGTATCGGTGGTTCAATGGTGAATCCGGACTTTTTACAGGAGTATTTGGGTATTAGATCAGAATTTGTAGATGCCAGTGAAATTTTAAGAAGAATTCAACTTGAGATTTATGATAAAGACGAATTCAGTAAAGCAATGGAATGGACGAGAGCCAAATGCATGAGTCGTGAAGGAGAAGATTTCAACCCCGAACATCTAAAGCATTCTCGTGAGCAAAAAGATAAAGATTGGGAATTTGTTGTAAAAATGACCCTGATTATGCGTGATTTGATGATCGGAAATCCGAAACTGAAAGAAATGGGTTTCGGTGAAGAAGCAATGGGACACAATGCTATCGCCGGCGGATTTCAGGGACAAAGACAATGGACGGACTTTTTACCGGATGGTGATTTCTCAGAAGCAATCCTAAACTCATCTTTCGACTGGAACGGGATTCGCGAAGCTTTTACATTTGCTACTGAAGACGATCATTTGAATGGTATCAGTATGTTGTTCAATCATTTATTAACCAATACCGCACAAATTTTTGCAGACGTCCGCACATATTGGAGTGCTGAATCGATAGAACGCGTTACTGGTTGGAAACCGGATGGAATTCTCGAACATGGAGCCATTCACCTGATTAATTCCGGCTCTTGTACGCTGGACGGAACCGGTCAGCAATCCGACGAGAATGGCAATCCTGTAATGAAACCTTTCTGGGATATTAAAGAAGAAGAAGTGGATAAGATGTTGGAAGCCACCAGCTGGCATCCCGCTTCATTAGAATATATGCGTGGCGGAGGTTATTCATCCCAGTTTCTTACCAGGCCGGGAATGCCTGTTACCATGTGCCGAATTAATCTGGTTAAAGGTTTAGGCCCTGTAATTCAAATCGCTGAAGGCTGGACTGCAACTTTCCCCGATGAAGTATTTCAAATTATCAATAAAAGAACAGACCGAATATGGCCTTCTACTTTCTTTGTTCCAAGAACAACCGGTAAAGGTCGATTCAAAGATGTTTATTCCGTAATGAATTACTGGGGAGCTAACCATGGAGCAATAAGTTACGGACACATCGGTGCCGATTTAATCACGTTAGCATCAGCACTCTCTATTCCGGTAAACATGCACAATGTGGATGAAAGTGATATCTTCAGGCCTTCAGCATGGGCATCATTTGGCGAAGATAATGAAGGAGCCGACTATCGCGCATGCTCTACTTACGGGCCTTTATACAAATAATTTATAAATACACTAAAATGAAAAATATAACAAAAAGAATATTTTTATTTGGAATTTCAATTGCTCTAAGTTTTTCGTTGGTTTCTCAAGAAAATTTTACGAGTGAAATGTTTGATTTGGCAAAATTGAAATCAGGGATCAGGAACAAACGTATTTCAAGTACCGATAAAACAATGGGCAACAGAGATCATTTGGAGCCTTTTCAACCTGGAGAAAAGAGAACTGTCGCTGAAATTAAAGGTACAGGTGTAATCAATCATATTTGGATCACAATTGCTCCACCTCCCAACGAATTGAGCAGGAATGATATTATCATCCGCATGTATTGGGACGGAAATGATTATCCGTCGGTGGAATCGCCAATAGGTCCGTTTTTCGGACAGGGATGGGATGAGCGTTATAATTACGCATCACTGCCATTATCTGCAGGGCCTGAAAATGGAACAGGTTTATCGAGTTATTTTACCATGCCTTTCGAAAGAGGGGCAAGGATAGAAATTGAAAACCAAACCGACAAAACCATCAACGCATTTTATTTTTACGTGGATTACTATGAAATGGATAATCTACCTGATGATATGGGACGTTTTCATGCATGGTATAACCATACTTTATCCGAAGCATTGCCGGAAGGCGAAACCGAATGGGCGCTTACAGGACCTTGGAAGCCGAATACACAAACAGATCGTAACTACACTTTTATAGAAACAAAAGGCAAAGGTCATTTTGTGGGCATCAACTATTACGTGCACTCTCCCACTCCCATGTGGTACGGAGAAGGTGATGACATGTGGTTTATTGATGGCGAAACAACTCCATCCTTGATAGGAACGGGAACAGAAGATTTTTTCAATACATCCTGGTGTCCAAAAGAGCCCTTTTCGCATCCTCATTTCGGATATCCTCGTGTGAATAACGATGTGGGATGGCTTGGACGTACACATGTTTATAGATTCTTTATTAACGATCCTATTTTCTTTGAAAGAGAAGTAAAAGGAACCATAGAAACCGGGCACAATAACAACTTGACTCTGGATTTATCCACAGTTGCTTATTGGTATCAAGATACTGCCGTTATGCTTCCTGCTGCACCATCAAAAGAACAAAGAAGGCCTAAGCCCTTTATCAACCATATGGATATGCATCGTTGGAGAGACGCGTGGCGTAAGTCTAAAGGCAATGATTCACAATTGTGGGGGAATGAACAATAGTATTTTTTACAATGACAGGATGATTTGAACAATTATTTACTAAAGCAAATGAAAACAAAAAGAATTTTTTTATACATAGTAAATTTTATTTTAATACTACTGATAGGATTAGCATGTTCAGGAAATACGCCTGTGATTGAAGAAAAACCGACCCCTGATCCGGAAATACCGGCTCCTGATCCGGAACCCAAATACAGCGATGTACCGTCGCATAATCCTTTCGTTAATGGAACCGAGGGATACGCTTGTTATCGAATTCCTACAATGGTGATTTCAAAGAAAGGTACTATTCTTGCTTTCGCAGAAGGACGCAGAAATAACTGTGAAGATGTTGGAGATATCGATATTGTTATGAAGCGATCCACCGACGGAGGGCAAAAATGGAGCGAATTGATTACGGTAAGAGACGATGGAAGAAACCGATGTCAAAACCAATGTCCTGTTGTGTTGGAATCGGGTAGAATATTACTCGTTACCTGCTGGAATAAAAACCCATCCGAAGGAAGATTCGTGTTTGTTACATATTCTGATGATGACGGTTTAACTTGGGCTGAGCATAAAGACATCACACCTACAGTTAAACTAACGGGCTGGGATTGGTATGCTACCGGGCCATGCCATGGTATTGTAAAGAAATTAGAGCCTAATAAAGGTCGAATTATAATTCCTGCAAACCACAATAATAATATGGGAGAATATGCCCACATCATTTATTCTGATGATAACGGCGCTACTTGGAAATTAGGTGGTATTATGCCTAATAATCAAGGTAATGAAAGTACGGTGGTAGAACTCAGCACAGGAGAGATTATGTTAAATTCTCGCAACAGGGCGCCAAAATCAGATTCGCACTATCGATGGGTTTCAATTAGTAAAGACGGAGGGCAATCATTCAAAGATGTTTATCCCGATTTAGGTTTAAGAGATCCCGGAAATGGATGCCAAGGGAGTATCATAATGCATTCTTACAATAACGAAACAAAGAAATACAATATTTTATTTTCTAATCCCAACAGTAAGGACTGGAGGAGAAACGGAACTGTAAGATTAAGTAATGATGATGCAAGTACTTGGTTATACGGATATAATTATGCAGATCCCGATCCTACTAAAAATTTCACAAGCTACTCTGATTTGGCGGTTTTTGAAAATGGAACCATTGCGATTCTTTACGAAAGAGGATATCAGAACGCTGAAGGTATTTGGTTTAAAAAAATTCAATTATCCGATATAAATCAACCTTTGTAAAATCCACTCTAATGAAATTTAGAATAAATAGATTTGTATATCTTCTTTTAGTCGGATTCTTTTTTGCTACGATTATAAGTTGTTCCAGCGATCCTCCTATAGAAGAACCAACACCCGAAGAACCGGCTCCCGAAGAACCGACTCCCGAAGAACCGGGCGAGGTTATCGGAACAATTCCCGTTACTGTCTCCCCGGACATACGCATTACTTTTCAGGCAACTAAAATTAATCAGTTAACAGGCGATTACGATAAGCACTTAAGAAAGCCCACATTAAGTCAAACAAATACCAGATACGGTTTCCACGGAACAGATTTAGGAGTGCCGTTTCAAGATGGGGACACTACTTGGGTTTTATTCGGCGATACCTGGGGAATCAAGGGTGGATTACCGGATGTAATAGGATACACTACCGAAAAGACGCCAGAAGACGGCCTTAAACTGGATTTCGTAACCGACGTAAAAGGTGTTTACCAGGGTATTGCCATACCCGGAGTGAGTATGGAAGGGTTTGAAGTTCCTACGGATGGATTTGTAATGAACAATGAATTTTTTCTTTGGGTAACAACCGGGCATATTCCCGACAAAGTAGTTATGGGAAAAAGTTTACTTGTAAATGCGTCGCGCGAAAATATGAACAAAGGCTTATTCCCGAAAATATTATACGAGCTGTCATCTACTAAATTTATCAATGTGTCTGTGGTAAAAGTAAAAAACTCCGATTGGGGAATTTCGCCTCAAAATGAAGAAAGTTTAATAATGTTTGGTTCCGGAAAATATAGAGAAAGCCAGATTTATTTGGCTTACCAACCGCTATCAGGCTTAAAAGACAAAAGCTCCATTCGGTATTTTGCCGGTATGAAAGACGGGAAACCTTTGTGGAACAAGAAAGAAGCAGATGCGCAACCCATTTACAGATTAAACAATCCGGGAGTTGGAGAACTTTCCGCATCCTATAATTCTTTCATCAAAAAATGGATATTGCTTTACAATCATGGCGAGCCCAGAGGCATAAATTTACGTACATCAGATTCACCCTGGGGGCCTTGGAGTGAAGCATTGGTTGTTTTTCGGCCTTGGGAAGACGGAGGCTATTGTAATTTTATGCATACAAATTATACTTTTCGTGTGTGCGACAATGCACATGATGCAGGAAGGGAAAATGAGTGGGGTGGCGAGTATGGGCCGTATCAATACGAGCATTTCGCTACGGGCAACGATCAATATACGACTATTTATTTCAATATGTCAACATGGAATCCATATACTGTAATATTGATGAAAGCAAGATTAAGTAAGATATAAAATCAATTAATGTAAACATTATTAATTATTATTCCTAATGAAAAACAAATTTTATTTAAAAGTGAAAGGATGGAATATATTTATTCTGTTCATTTTCGTTTTAGCGCTTTTTGTTAAGTGTGAAGCGGAAAGCGACGGTGTTTTTAAAGGGCACACTGCGGTTCACGATCCTTCAAAAGCGGTAACATTTACTTCTTTTTCACCAGATAGTGGCGGCGTTACAACTCAGTTGCTAATTAAAGGATCTAACTTCGGATCGGATACATCTTTAATTCGTGTTTTTGTAAACGAAAAAAGAGCGCCGATAATTAGTTCCGATGGGTCAACAATTTTAGCCATTGTGCCCTCAAGAGCAGATACCGGTTATGTGAAAATAAGGATCGGCAAAGAGCCCAATGTAAAGGAAATTGTTTCAACCAATGTATTCAACTATATTTTTCGCCCTGTTGTAGGTACTTTATCGGGATGGACGGATAAAGACGGAAAAACAGCTATTGTTGACGGCCCTTTAGATGAGGCACAGTTTGAGGAACCTTATTGGCTGGCTTTTGATCAGTTTAAAAACCTATATTTATTGGAAGAGTATCGAGCATTAAGGTATATCGATCTTCATAATGAGACGGTTACTACAAATTTCAGAACAGGTAATGGATTGGCTAGGCCAAGAACCATAGCGTTTAATCCGAGTTACGATACCATGTATGTTGCCAACGATCAATGGGACAGACAGGGTATAAGTACCGTTGTTCTTACGCCTGCTACTAATTTCACGAGATGGACGCCCATTATTTATTCTGCGACCTGCAACGGGGGTGATGCTCATCCGCAAACAGGAGATTATTTCTACAATGAGTTCAATCAAGGAATTGTATATAAATGGATTAAAGCAACAGGACAGTCTCAACAGATGTATCGGGTAGATGATGTAAACTGGGAATTTAATATTCAGTTTGCCCCGAGTGGCGATTTCGCTTATTTGGTGGTTCGTAATAGGCACTATATTTTAAAATCGAAATACAACAGAGAGACCGGAAGGTTGGAAGCGCCCGTACATTTTGTAGGAAAAAGAGGCCAATGGGGCCATAAAGACGGTGTAGGATTAGACGTGATGTTCGATCAACCTCAGCAGGGAGCATTTGACGAAGACGATAATTTCTATGTTGCCGATGTATTTAATCATTGCATCAGAAAAATTACACCCGAAGGGATCGTTACTACATTTGCGGGAAGGCCTAAAAATTTCGGGTATTCCGACGGTGCATTACGCGATGCACAATTCGATCAACCCAACGGAATAGTTTATGATCGTGAAACCGGCGCTTTCTATGTTGCCGATAGGTGGAACCATAGAATTAGAACAATTATAGTAGAATAAAATAAATCTAATTTAGAACATGAAAAAGAAATATTGCTTAATTATATTTTTCTTTACTTTTTTTATAGGTGTTTTTGGGCAACAAAACGAAGTAGAGATCACAGGTACCGTAACAGATACAAAAGGAGAATCCTTAATAGGCGTGAATGTTACCATTAAGGATAGGCCGGGTGTAGGGACTATTACAAATGAAAATGGACAATTTAAGTTGCGGGCTACTCCTTATAATATATTGATTTTTTCTTACGTGGGTTTTGAAAAAATAGAAATTCCGGTAGAAGATAAAAGACAGATCGATGTAATAATGAATGAAGGAGACGAGAGCGTACTATCCGAAGTAGTAATTACGGGAACTGGAGCCCAACGAAAAGTTACTGTTACAGGAGCTATTACTACAGTGGACGTCAAAACCTTACGAACTCCTACATCTAATATTACCAACGCATTGGCGGGGAACGTTGCCGGAGTTATTTCCATGCAACGGTCAGGTGAACCCGGGAGTAACAACTCCGAGTTTTGGATACGCGGTATTTCAACATTTGGAGCCGGTTCACAAGCTTTGGTGCTTGTAGATGGATTCGAAAGAAATTTTAATGAGGTCAATATAGAAGATATTGAATCTTTTTCCATACTTAAAGATGCCTCGGCTACCGCTATTTATGGTTCTCGAGGCGCGAATGGAGTTATCATTATAACCACCAAAAAAGGAGAAGCAGGGAAAGTGAATATCAATATAAAAGGTGAATACGGATATAGCACGCGTACCAGGACACCGGAGTTTGTGGATGGATTAACTTATGCTAATTTAGTAAACGAAGCGCTAACGACCAGAAACCAGGAACCTTTATATACGCCAACCGAATTGGAGATTTTCCAGAGAAATCTCGATCCCGATCTCTATCCCAATATTAACTGGCAAAATATAGTGCTGAGGCAAGGTGCGCCCAGTTACCGGGCAACGTTGAATTTTAGCGGAGGGGGTTCCACGGCGAGATATTTTGTATCAGGAAGTTATGTGGATGAAGGTGGTATGTATAAAACCGACAAAGAATTGAAAGAGGAATATAACACCAACGCGAATATGAAACGCTGGAATTACCGTACCAATGTAGATTTGGATTTAACACGTACCACTTTAATATCTGTTGGTGTTTCAGGGTTTCTTGAAAGACAAAACTTCCCCGGGGGAAATTACGGTATTTGGAATGCATTGATAGGGCAAACTCCGGTTTCAACTCCGGTAATATATTCAAACGGATTAATTCCTGCTTATGGAACGGCAGATAGGACAAATCCGTGGGTGCAAGTTACTAAATCGGGATATAGAGAGTTCTGGAAGAATGTGGTTGAAACAAATATTTCTGTTAATCAAAATTTGAACTTTATTACTGATGGACTCAGGTTTGTAGGTAGATTTGCTTATGATATTCGTAATGATAACGCCATTAATAGAAGAAAATGGCCGGAGCAATATAATACGGAGCGAAGGAGAGATCGTGATGGTAATTTAGTCATGAATCGGGTTAGTACAGAATCTCCTCTTACTCAGTCAACGGAATCATGGGGAGAAAGAAGGTATGTATTGGAAACCGAACTTCATTATGAAAGATTGATCGACGAAGAACACAGGGTTGGAGGAATGTTAAAGTACAATATGCACGATTTAAGCAATACACATAATTTTGGTGATGATATAATTGTGGGGATACCTCACCGCATAATGGGAGTATCGGGAAGAGCCACTTATAACTACAAGAACAGATACATGACCGATTTTAATTTTGGTTACACCGGGTCGGAGAATTTTCCGGAAGGAGAAAAATTCGGATTTTTCCCGGCAGTTTCATTTGGTTGGAACATCGCGGAAGAGGCTTTCGTAAAGAATAATGTTACTTGGCTTGACATGTTTAAGATAAGATACTCTTACGGTGAAGTGGGTAATGATAAGGTTAGAAAGAATAATCTTGATGTTCGTTTTCCCTATTTAAGTACAATAGGAACCGATGGCGCCGGATATTATTATTATGGCGATCCTCGAAGTCCGAATCAATACATGGGAATGCACTATACGCAAGTAGCTTCTAATAATATTACCTGGGAAATAGCCAGAAAACATAACTTAGGTTTCGATGTTCATCTTTTAAATAATAAATTTTCTACGACTATTGATATATTTAAAGACACGAGAAATAATATATTTATGGAAAGGAGTCACTTGCCTGGAATGGTAGGGATTGGAAGTTTGCCTTGGGCCAATGTAGGTAAAATGGAATCCAAAGGGTTTGACGGACAGTTCAATTATCATGAGAGAATAGGTAAAGTCGATTTTACATTACGTGGTAATATTACCTATGCGAGAAATCAAGTATTAGAATACGATGAAATGGAAACCGCATATGCATATACTATGACGGAAGGGTACAGGTGGGAACAAGCTAAGGGTTTGATAGCATTAGGTTTATTTAAAGATTTTGAAGATATACGCAACAGTCCAAGGCAAACTTTTGCTGTGGAATATTTACCCGGAGACATTAAATACAAAGATGTTAACGGCGATGGAATAATTAATGTGGAAGATGAGGTTGCCATCGGTTCAACACGCGTACCTAATTTAATTTACGGAACCGGACTGGCGGTATTGTGGAACGGCTTCGACTTCAACGTCCATTTTCAAGGCGCGGGAAAATCTTCTTATTTTATAAATGGTTTTTCTGTATATCCTTTCATAGAAGGAGCTTGGGGAAATATTTTAACAGATGTGGCCGAACCGGGAAACAGGTGGATATCCAGAGAAATATCCGGAACGCCCGAAACAGAAAATATAAACGCTAAATATCCAAGACTGAGTTATGGAGGTAATCCAAACAACTACCGTCCATCTACGTATTGGTTAAGAGATGGCTCTTACTTGCGTTTTAAAACGTTGGAGGTCGGTTACACTTTGCCGGCAAATATGCTCTCGCGTATTAGTGTAAACGCATTGAGAGTATACGTGGTTGGAAACAACTTACATGTTTGGGATAAATTAAAATTATGGGATCCGGAATTGGCCAGTGGAAATGGAATGAATTATCCTCCTTCACGTACAATTACAGTAGGATTAAATGTAAGCTTTTAAAATATTTATAACAATGAAAAAATATCAATTAATCACTTCAATTTTTATTCTTGTTCTTTCTTTAAGTTCCTGTTCAGACTATTTAAGTATGGACCATTTCTTCAAAGACAGATTGAATATCGACTCGGTTTTTGCCAGTAAAGATTATTCCGATCAATGGCTTGCCGGAGTTTATGAACAATTAAAATATGAAAATATAGATGTAGGTAGCAAAGATTACATGCCGTATAATTTTATATCGGACGATATGTTTTTCGGGGACAGGGACAATGCTTATAAAGCATATAAAAATGGTGAATATTACGAAGATGGTAACGCGGATATTACACCTGCTAAAACAAGCGACCAAGCATCTTGGTTTATGTGTTACAAAGGTATCAGGGATGCATCTACTTATATTTATAATATCGATAAAAATAAGGAAATGACTCAGGAGCAAATACTGGATACCAAGGCACAAGCCAGATTTTTACGCGCTTACTATTATTGGCTTTTACTCAGAAAATATGGCCCCATACCTTTATTACCCGAAGAAGGGTTGGATTATACTCAAGAGTACGACGACTTGGCTTTACCGCGCAATTCTTACGATGAATGCGTTGAATACATAACCAAAGAACTTGCTCTTGCAGCGCCCAACCTGCCATTAAGACGCAGCAACAACGAAATGGCTAAGGTAACAAGAGGCGCAGCATTAGCTGCAAGAGCAAAAGTATATTTATATGGTGCAAGCCCGTTGTTTAACGGAAACACGGAAATGGCGGATTTGGTGGACGATAAAGGCCGTAAATTGATTTCACAAGAATATGATGAAGAAAAATGGGCGCGTGCCGCCGCTGCCGCCAAAGATGTCATAGATTTGGGAGTTTACAGGTTATTTACTGCGCCGTTCACTTCGGTAGATGTGAGCCTTAGCCAGCCCAAAACAATTGTACCTCCGTACCATTCCGAATTTTCCGACAAAAATTTTCCGGAAGGTTGGAACGACATCGATCCATTTGAATCTTATCGACAATTATTCAATGGAGCTCTCACCCCTGATAACAATCCTGAATTGATTTTTTCACGCATTCTGAATGTTGAGAGGACAAGCAGATGGGAAACGGGTGTGGAAATGATGGTATTGCATCAGGTGCCATATTCATTAAAAGGATGGAATACGCACGGCATGACACAGAAACAATGTGATGCATATTATATGAATGACGGAGCCAATATTCCTGTTAATCCCCGTGCAACCGGTTTTACCACCAATAATAAAGATTTTAAACCGTTACCTGCTAATGTTTCACTTCAGTATTATAATAGAGAGCCCCGTTTTTACGCATCGGTAGCCTACAATGGAAGTATTTGGGAAAGCACCAGCGCAATGGATACAGATATTTCCAAAAGATATTCACAGATATTTTATTACAGAGGCGAACCCGACGGCAAACAGCCCTCTTCTCTCGCTTTTCATATCAGAACGGGAATCGGGATTAAAAAATATTATAATCCCATTGATTCCTATCTGAAAGACGGACAAGTTGTTCCCAAAACGGAACCGGCCATTCGGTATGCAGAAATGTTGCTTATATATGCGGAAGCGTTGAACGAGTTGACTAGATCATATAATATTCCCAGTTACGATGGTAAACAATCCATTACGGTAAGCAGGGATATCAATGAGATGAGTAAGTACTTCTCACAAATTCGCATTCGAGGTGGAATACCCGATTTGGAAAATAGTGTTTATGCTGATGCAAACGCTTTTAGAAAAGCATTAAAACGCGAAAGACAAATCGAATTGTTTGCCGAAACGCATCGCTATTTTGATCTGAGGAGGTGGAAAGACGCTCCCGAAGAAGAAGGAGTCCTTATTTACGGTTGCAATATGAATATGACTCGCGCACAACGCGAAGAGTTTCATGATCCGGTGGTTATCACTTCTTTACCTACAATTTTTGTGAGGAAGATGTATTTATGGCCTATTTCTCACGATGAATTGAGAAAAAATAAAAGATTGACTCAAAATCCGGGCTGGACGTATTACTATTAAAATTTACAGGATATGAAAAAAATAAATTTATATTTGATAATTTCAGTACTTCTCATATTTTCAGTTTCTTGCAACGACGAGTGGGATGAAGAGCAGTACAAGAAAGCCGTTTCGTTTGTGAAGAGCGGCGTTGTAAAAATCTACGTAAAATATAACGCTGAAGGAGGGCAAGTGCCGTTTAAAGTCCCGGTACAAGTTTCCGGGTCTACCATAAATGACTCCGACGTGAATGTAACAATTGCATTGGATCCGGATACGATACCCGATCTGAATTTTGACCGATTTAGATTAAGGGATGATTTATATTTTAAATTACTTCATCCTCAGTTTTATGAATTTGAATCAATGACTTCAACTATCAAAAGCGGAGAAGATGTGGGTATATTCAAGCTGAATTTGAAATTAGAAGGGATGGATTTGATCGACAGGTACATATTACCCATACAAATTGTATCCACATCAAAATACGATGTTATGGATCGGAAGTACTACAGAAAATCGTTGATGGAAATTGTGCCATTCAACGATTATTCCGGAAGGTATTCTGTGAGCGGTTCAATTTTTGACAGATCGAGGCCCGAAAATCAGCAAACCGCATTAACTACGCCTTACAGATATGCAAGAGTGGTTGATGAACGCACCGTGTTTTTTTATGCCGGTATTACTGAAGAGGAATCTCAGGATAGAGCTATTTATAAAATAAATGCCACCTTTAATGTGGAAGATTCTACCGTTACGCTTACGGCGAGTGACCCGAGAATAAATTTTTCTCAACAAGAAGGCACTTTTACTATAGAAACAAAGATGGATCCCGTGCTTCCTTATTTAGAATGGAAATATATCAAGGCGAACTTAAAGTATGAGTACGATGATATAAGTAATCCGGCTCGTCCATTGCTGTATCGGTTTAGTGGACCGATGGTTTTGGAGAAAGTTAGAAACATACTTAAACCCGAAGAAGATCAACAAGGCGATATAGTTGAGGAAGATATTGAAAGAGAATATCCCAATCCATATTAAGCATTGCTTCACTGAAGAGCGTCGCTTAGGGTGGCGTCTCTTCAGTTTTTATAAAGAAAAATTGAAAAATGAATATTTGAAAACTTTGAGACCCTCATGAAAAGATTATTTACTTTATTAGCCCTCTCCTTTATTCTTGCTTCTGCTTTGTTTGCAAAGCAAATAAAAGTTCTTGCGATTGGAAATAGTTTTTCCGACGATGCCATCGAACATTATCTTCACGGGCTTGCGGCAGCGACAGGAGACGAAATTATTATCGGTAATTTATACATAGGAGGCTCATCTTTGGAGCAACACCATAATAACAGCTTGAATAATTCTCCGGTGTATTCTTACCGGAAAATTGTAAATGGTGTAAAAACTATTACTGAATCTTACACTTTACAAAGAGGATTACAAGACGAAGCTTGGGACTACGTTTCACTTCAACAAGTAAGCCAGAATTCCGGGCAATTCGACACTTATTTCCCGTATATCGTAAATTTGATGACTTATATTAGGAATCTTACTACAAATCCTAATATGAGAATTATATTACATGCAACTTGGGCTTATGCTCAAAACTCCACCCACTCAGGTTTCAGTAATTACGGTAATGATCAGATTACCATGTATAATGCTATCGTGGATGCAACAACACGGGTTGCTCAAACAACAGGAATAGGTATTATTATTCCGGCAGGAACCGCCATTCAAAATGGACGTACCAGTAAACTCGGCGACACATTTTGTAGAGATGGATATCATTTGGAGCTCACATACGGGCGATATACGGCTTCGTGTAGCTGGTACGAAAAGTTATTTGAAAAAACCGTTGTAGGCAACACGTATGTGCCAAATCCCATTACGCCTTTTCAGGCTGAAGTTGCGCAACAAGCCGCCCATAACGCAGTAATAAATCCAACAACAGTAACTTCGTTGGCCCATTTGGCCGATAATACGCCATATATACCTTTTACAAAAAACATTAATTTAAGTTTTGCCGGTTCGGCTTATGAAGGATGGAATGTACTTAGCGGTTTCAATGTTAACGATGGGATCAATAACTTAAGGGATGAAGAAGGTAACTTAACCGCCGTATCTGCAAAAATTACGGAGAGATTCGGAGGGATCAATTATGTTGGTGCCGAAACAACTACCACTCCCTTAAATATGCCCAGAGAAATTAGCAAAGACAACTTTTTTGGTAATACCGGTAATTTTGGAGGTGTTTTTCCTAAAGCAACTGTAGTTATCTCTTCTTTAGCGCCCGATGTGGAATACGATTTTATAGTTTTTGCAAGTCGGATGAATGTTACCGACAACAGGGAAACTTATTACAAATTTTCAGGAATAGAATCGGGTGATACGACGCTTTATTTAAATCCGGCGAATAACACATCGCAAACCGTTGAAGCATTAAGAATTAAACCAAATAATAACGGTGAAATTATTTTGGAAGTCGGCCCCGGTCCGAACAACAATAACGGTACCGGATTTTACCACATAACGGCGCTCAGAATCATACCGCGCGTACAAGTGCAAACAGTTCCTTTTACGGAACAAGTGAATATAACTTTCGCAAACGGCCCGCTCGATAATGCATGGAATGTCTTGGGCGACTTCAGGGAAAACGCGCGAGCTACATATCTTAGAGATATTAATGGAAATGCTACCGATGTTTCTTTAGTTGTAACCGAAAGATTTAATCATATCAATGGAGCCGGCGCTCAAACTACCCAAACCGATATGAATATGCCTCCTCAAGTGTCCGCTGCATCTTTTTATGGAAATACAGCTCCGTTTATGAATATAATAGTACCAAAATCCACTATTAAATTTACAGCGCTTAATCCCGATGAGCTATATGATTTTTCTATGTTTTCCAGCAGAATGAGCGTGTCGGATAATAGGGAAACATATTTTAAATTCACCGGCACAATAGAAAATGACACCACGCTCTATTTAGATGCAAGCAACAATTCATCCAATACGGTAAAAGCGATTGGCATATCGCCAAATGCTGCCGGCGAGATTTTTATCGAGGTGGGCCCCGGCCCGAATAATAATAATTCTACAGGTTTCTATTACCTCAACGCGATGAATATAAAGCCGCAGAATGTCTCCTCCGCAATAAATGAAACAAATATTTCGAAACTACATGTTTATCCAAATCCTTTTACAGATAATCTCCATATTTTTATAAGTGATGAAGTTGATTGGATACATATAATGTCTATGGACGGAAAATTATTAAAAACGCTGAAGGATTTCACTCCAAATACCGTCAATCAGTTAATGTTGAGCGGTTTGCAGAAAGGAGTTTATATTTTGAAATCAGGAAACAGTTCATGCCTGATTATCAAAAAATAACAAAGAGGTAATGAAAAAATACTATAAAATTTAATGAACGATTTTATGAATAACATGAAAAAAAGAAAATTTGTAAAAATGTTTCTTATTATGCTATTGCTGATAGGAAATGTGGTATGGAGCCCTGCGCAAGCGCAACGGAAGATTACAGGTCGTGTAATGGATGAAGCAGGTGAACTACTTATCGGTGTAAACGTGATGGAGAAAGGTACCACCAATGGTACGGTATCCGACATAAACGGAACGTATAACATGGATGTTACTACCGCCAATCCGGTTTTGGTTTTCACTTACGTTGGGTTTAAAACACGTGAGGTCAACGTAGGAAATCAAGGAATCTTAGACGTAACACTTGAGGAGGATATTGAGGCGTTGGACGAAGTGGTGGTAGTTGGCTATGGTACGCAAAAAAAAGCGTCGGTAGTCGGTTCAATAACCAATGTTGAACCGGATAAATTGGCTATTACTCCTACCAGATCTTTAAGTAATAACTTGGCGGGTATGGTTTCAGGAGTTATCGCCGTACAAAGAAGTGGTAATCCATGGTTTAATAACTCTGATTTTTGGATTCGCGGTGTAAGCTCTTTTGCAGGAAATACTCAGCCACTTGTTTTAGTGGACGGAATTGAACGTTCTCTTCACGATTTAGATCCGGAGGAAATCGAATCTTTTTCAGTTTTAAAAGATGCGGCTGCCAGCGCTGTATATGGAGTTAGAGGCGCCAACGGTGTTATTATGATCAATACCAAGCGGGGTAAAATAGGCAAACCGCAAATAGAATTCAAATACGAGAAAGGATTCACAGCACCCATAAAATTACTGGATTATATAGGTAGTGTGGAGTATATAGAATTACTTAACGAAATGAGAGCTGAGAAAGGTTTAGCTCCTTTTAAAACAGAAGCACAAATACTGAATTATAAATATCAGACTGACCCTGAACTTTATCCCGACGTAAATTGGTGGGAAACCATTGCCAAAAATTACGCTGACAATACCAAAGCTAATTTAAGTGTAAATGGAGGGTCGGATATATTACGATATTCACTGGTTCTTGGACTATATGATGAAAATGGAATTATTCGTACCGACCCAAATCAAGAATGGGATTCTTCATTAAAAGTGAGCCGATATACCGTACGGTCCAATGTGGATGTTAATGTTACTCCAACAACACTTTTAAGAATAAATCTAGGAGGATTTTTACAAACAAAAAATGCTCCTCCGGGAAATGAAGAAACTAACTTTGGTATTTTCTATCAGGCAATGCGTATTCCTCCTTTTGAGCATCCACCAATTTATGCGGATGGACGTATTCCCCGCGTTTTTGCCAAAGAAAATCCGTGGGCTTGGACCACACAAAGGGGATATGAGAGAATGAATAACAGCAGAATAGAATCATTATCAACTATTGAACAAAAATTAGATTTTCTAACAGAAGGGTTAAGTGCGAAGTTAACATTTTCTTTTGATAGATATTCCGGCAATTCTGTTGCACGAGCAAAAACACCTGATTATTATAATCCTGCTTCCGCACGAGATGCGGATGGAAATATAATAACTACCATTGTACACCATGGTGAACAATTTTTAGGATATTCTACAGGTTCAGATTGGGGTTATCAAACGATATACTTAGAAAGTATGTTGTCTTATAATCGGACGTTCAACGGCGTTCATGATGTGAACAGCATGTTATTATATAATCAGAGAGATCACGATATCGGTGCTAAATTTCCTTTCCGAAATCAAGGTTTAGCCGGAAGATTTTCCTATACTTATGATAGAAGGTATGTAGGGGAATTCAATTTTGGATACAACGGTTCAGAAAATTTTGCTCCTGGTTATCGCTATGGATTTTTCCCGGCTGTGGCTTTGGGTTGGATCGTTTCTCAGGAACCGTTTATGCAGCCTTATACGAATACAATTTCAAACCTCAAGATCAGAGGCTCATGGGGAGAAGCTGGCAACTCCCAACTACATGTTAATCCGTTAGAAAGACGCTTCTCATATCTTTCAGAAATTGCAGATACTGGATCATATACGTGGGGAACCGAAAACAATGTGTATCGGTTAGGCCGAGCAGAGGGATCAATTGGTGTTCCTGATTTGACTTGGGAAACTGCTAGCAAAAAGAATATCGGTTTAGAATTGGGTTTATGGAACAATGCCGTAAATTATACCATCGACTTTTTTAGAGAAGATAGAAGAGATATTTTTATGCAAAGAACTAACGTACCTGGATCCGCAGGTTTTAATAGACCTGTTTGGGCAAACTTCGGAGAAGTAGTTAATAGAGGTTTTGATATGTCTTTAACAATAAGCAAACAATTATCGCAAGATTTTTTTGTTTCTGCTTTGGCCAATTATACATTTGCTCGCAACAAAATAACTGAACAAGATGAATCTATAGGTGTACAGGGGACTTATCGATCACATATCGGAAGACCAATCGGACAATTATACGGTTTAATTGCTGAAGGGCTATTTACAGAAGATGATTTTGATGAGAACGGGCTTCTAAAAGACGATGTTCCTGAACAAAAGTTTAGCGATGTAACTAAATTGCGCCCTGGAGATATTAAATACCGCGATATGAACGGAGATGGTGTTATTACAGCCGTAGATGCCACAGCCATTGGCGGTCCGCGTATCCCGGAAATAATTTATGGTTTTGGCGCCAATTTACGCTATAAAGCGGTCGATTTCGGCTTTTTCTTTCAAGGCGCTGACAATACCTATCAACTATTGGGTGGAGAGAATTGGCTGCCCGGTTCTGTGTTAGGAGCTGGGAATATTTTTTCGAATGTGGGTGATAGATGGACACCCGAAAATCCCAGTCAAGATGTTTTCTGGCCACGTTTGGGTGATGAAGCGGTTGAAAATAACGTAATAGCATCTACATGGTGGCTACGCGATATGAGTTTCTTAAGAATGAAAAATATTGAAGTAGGATATTCTTTTCCCCGGAATTGGACGGATAAAATAGGAATACGGCACTGTCGCCTGTTTGTAAGAGGCTCCAATTTGCTTACATTCTCGAAATTTAAATTATGGGACCCGGAATTGGAAACAACCGACGGATTGCGTTATCCGCAAATGAAAGCAGTTTCTGTGGGATTAGATATCAATTTCAATAATTAATTACATAAAGAATATGAAAAAAAATAATTATATAATTTTACTGCTATCGCTTTTATTGAGTGTAAACAGTTGTTCGGATTATCTGGATTATCGTCCGGATGATATGCTTACCATGGATATGATATTTTCAGACAAGATCAGAACCGAAGACTGGTTGGCCAGTGTTTACTCCTCAGTACCGAGGCCGTTGTGGGGTTATTTTAAAGATCAAGGCTTTAATATAATGGGTGATGATATCACCATTCCACAAGAGTGGCGACAGTTTGGTTGGGACAATGTGTATGCTTATACTACAGGCAATTGGAGCCCAATCTCCGGTTGGAATCCGTATTATTGGGTTGAACTACCCAAACGAATCCGTACCGGACTAATATTCTTGGAGCAAGTAAGGGTAATACCGGAAGCAGGGCTTACGCAAGAATATGTGGATCAGATGAAAAACGAAGTACGCTTTTTAATTGCATACTACTATTCTCTAATGATTGAAATTTATGGTCCCATTCCTTTCGCTCCCGGTGTGATATATGCTCATGATGCACCTGCGTCCGAGTTACTAATCGGTCAGACACCCTATGATGAAATTGTGGATTGGATCGATCAGGAACTAAAAGATGTTTCTACCAAATTACCCGGGGTGTATGCGGATAATAACAACTGGGGCAGAGCAACGGGCGTAATGGCTTTGGCCATCAGGGCAAGGACATTGCTTTTTGCCGCCAGTCCATTGTTCAACGGAAATCCTGACCTGAGAGAATGGAAAAACAACGAAAATGTGAATCTGTTCAAACCCAACTATGATCCTCAAAAATGGGCAAGAGCCGCCGCAGCGCATAAAGAACTTATTGACGCAGCGGAGGCTGCAGGTTACAGCTTGTATTACGAATATAATACGGATGGAACCATCGACCCGTTTATGTCTTATTATAATTTATCACTTAAACGTTTTTCCGATGGTAATAAAGAGATCATCTTCGGTAGAAATGACACCGGCGATTTGGCAGGTTTCCAAAATCACCATTTACAAAAAGGTATTGGAGGTAATGCCGGTATGGGAGTTACTCAAGAACTGGTAGATGCTTTTTATATGAAAAACGGAATAAAACCCATTTTAGGATACAACAATGATGGTTCGCCCATAATTAATACGGCTTCCGGATATGTTGAAAAAGGCTTTTCCACAGCCGCAGAAAAAAGAGTTACCGCGTGGCCGGGAGGAGGGCCTGCTGATTTACGCGAACCTGCCGCAGGTCTAAGCCCTGTAACCATGTCAGGCACTTATAATATGTACTGCAACCGCGAACCGCGTTTCTATGTTTCGGTAATTTATAACGAAGCTTGGATAGGGGTAGATAATAGAAAAACGGAATTTTTACAAGAAGGAGGACGCGATACCGGCTACACTTTCGATGCTCCTCAAAATGGCTATAACGTTAGAAAGAGAATCAGTTTGGAAGTTTTGCCGCGAGAAGGCCGGCATCCTTATCAACCGGGAATTTTGTATCGTTTAGCCGAAGCTTATTTAAGTTATGCCGAAGCATTGAACGAATCGCAAGGGCCAACGGATGAAGTGTATGAATATGTTAATTTGATTAGAGAAAGAGCAGGGATACCGGACTTAGCGCCGGGTTTAAGCCAAGAACAAATGCGAGAAGCCATTCAGGATGAAAGAAGAGTGGAGTTTAATTGTGAAGGCATTCGCTTCAACGATGTTCGCAGATGGAAATTAGGAGAAGAGTTTTTAAATACGCAACTATACGGGATGAATTTTAACGGAAAAAAGAAAAGCGATGATGTGAATGATCCGGACGCTTATTACAAAAGAACTTTCTACAAAAATAGGTACTTTAATAAAAGAATGTATTTGTGGCCTGTTCCTCAAGCTCAAATGGATATTAACCCTAACTTAGTGCAAGCGCCGGGTTACAATTAATAATTGAATTTTATGGAAGATAGCCATTCATTGGCTTTCTTCCCTTTTTTCATTTAATAAAAATAAAAACTATGAAATTTATAAAATTTATTTTAGGAATATTACTGCTTTCCGCCGGTTTTGTTTCGTGTCAAGACGAACTTTCCGTAGATCTTGCCGATAGAAAGTACGTGAGGATAAACAGACAATCGGTAACGCTTACAAAGGGCGAAAAGATCACCCTTAAAGCCAATGTAGATTCCTTAGGAAGCAGTTCTAAAACATTTAATTGGAGCGTTCTCGATCCAAGTATAGCTTCTATTGCATCGGTAGATAATACAACAGCTATTCTTACAGGATTGAATGAAGGGACAAGTGTCGTAAAAATTGAATCTTCGGATGGGGAATTAAAATATTTTAGCGATCTGTCGGTAACAAGTACAAGAACGATAAAAATCTTAGCTATTGGGAACAGTTTTTCCGAAGACGCAGTAGAAAACTATTTGTACGATATAGCAAAATCTGCAGGAAACCAGGTAATCATAGGGAATTTGTATGCCACAGATGCTACTTTCCAAGATCATTGGCGAAACGCATCGGAAAACAGAGCGGTTTATGAGTTAAGGGGTGTAGCTGCCGATGGAACCAAAGGGAAGTTTGAGGGCGTTACATTAAAACAAGCTATAACCGGTGAAAACTGGGACTATATCACTTTCCAAGAAGTGAGTCATCTTTCAGGAAAGATAGAAGGATATCAGCAATATTTACCCCAATTAGTAGAGTACGTTAAAGATCTCACATCAAACCCTGATGTAAAATTCTTACTACACCAAACTTGGGCTTATGCCGAAGATTCAAATAACGAAGGTTTCTTGAGTTATGACAATGATCAGATGAAAATGTACAATGCTATTGTCGATGCAGTTGAAGCTGCAAAAGGATTAGCCGACATAGATATGATCATTCCCGTGGGAACAGCTATTCAAAATGGCCGGACAACTTATTTAGGAGATCAGGATTACTTAGGAGATTTATTTATGAGGGATGGTACAAACCTGAGTTTGGAAAGAGGGCGCTTTTTAGCCGCAGCTACTTGGTATGAAACAATTTTCGGTAGTAATGTTGTTGAAAATCCTTATCAGGTAAGTACGTTAAGCGAATATGAGAACAATCTTATTAAAGCTGCTGCACATACAGCAGTTCAAAAAAGTTTGGAAATAACTCCAATAACTGCATATAGATACCCTGAAGGATTTACTATAAATACACATGTACTAAGTAGTCCTATTTATATTGATTTTGGCCCCAGATCTTCGAGCGCTCCGTTTAATAACTACAATAGACCGACAGATCCTAAATTGCCTGATTTAAAAGACCAGAACGGAAGATCGACCCGATTTGAAATAGGGGTTCAGAATCAATTTTCGGGAACGCTTGAAAGAGGATTAGGAAACGATCTGGGATTCCCGCAAACAGCAGCTGAAGATATGTTCTTTAGCGATGGAGTAAAGGCAGAGTTTAGAATGAGTAGCTTTGCCCTATCAAATTTCAATCCTAATATGAAATATACTTTTGTTTTTTATGGAAGCATCAATGATTCCAATACACAAACGGAATATCGGGTTATTGGGAAAAATGAAGGCGTTGCTTATCTCGTGAATGATAACAACAGAAATAGGCTGGCCGTAATTAGGGATATTTCACCTACGGATTATGGCACGTTGGTTATCAGGTTACAACCAGGGCCGAACAATACCCACTGGGCAAGATTTTATGGAGTAAATGCAATGATCATTATTCCTGAAGGATATAATTTTCCGCTTCCATAAATGGATACAGGGAATTCTCTGCTATAAAATTGCAGAGAATTCCCTCTTTATTTTTAAATATTTAATGATCTAATAACAAGAATTATATGCAAACGACAAAAATTAAATTTTATTTATTGTTGATTTTTTGCGTTGGGGTATTATACGGCTGTGGCAATGAACAAGAAAAGTTTGACGAAAATTTCATCATAAATTTAGATCAAAATCTTTTTTCCGCCGAGAATCAAGAAACTTTTACCGTGAATGTCTCCATGGAGAACATACAGGCTATGGACCGGTTAGAGATAAGAAAATTATCCGATGGCTCAAGCTCCCTTTATCAAACGATAAAAAAAAGCGATTTAAACGGACAAAATTTCACATTTACTTATACTCTCACGCCTGACGATTATAACGTAGATGATATAACATTTAAGTTTAATGGTATGAGAAGAGATGGCACCGTTGGAGGTACAAATTCTTTTAAGATCAATAATAAATTCGGGATCTATGTTTCCAATGTAAAACAAATAGCCAGAGTTACAGGCGATTCACATCCAAAAGATAATGGGCTACCTAATCCAAATAATACTTGTAAAGATTATGATGTATGTGGAACCGATTTAGGTATTGTTTGGGAAATGGAGGAAAATAAATTCGGTATTTTTTTTGGAGATACTTTCGGAAGTGATTTTATTCCTTTTAAAGAAGGCGGTGGAGGAAGCGGAGGAAATTGGAGGTCTAATGTACTCGCTTTTTCCGAAGACACTAATTTGGAAGATGGTTTAACTATTTCAGGCATGGCAATGAGCAGCAATGGCCTTTTTGCCAGAAAAATAGCTTTAACTACTCCGGGAGCGTACAATACCAGTATCCCTACTTCCGCTATTCGGTCAAACAATATCGATTATGTTCATTATATGAACATTTACAATTGGGAAGGAGCAAATTACTTGTGGCTAACACACCATTCATCATTATTCGGATCTTCCGACAATGGAAAAAACTGGTACAGGGTTCAAGGAGTTACTTTTTCCTCCAGTAGTAATTTTTCTCAAGTTGCTTATGCTAAAAAAGATGGTTATGTTTATATGATAGGTACAAGAGCCGGAAGAGGTGGAGCGGGATATTTATCCAGATTTCTTGAAAAGGATATTGAAAGGATGAGTGAATACGAATATTGGAACGGCAATTTAAATGAGTGGGTTAAAGGAGATGATAACTCAGCAACAATTATTATACCTGCCATTATTGGAGAAGCTTCGTTGATCTATCATGAAAAATATGAAAGATGGATATATGCGTTTACCAAAGAAGGGCGTGGTATTGTTTATAGAGATACCAAGGATATAACCAATTGGAAGCGTTCAAAAGAAAAAGACCTTGCTGTAGATATTCCCGGCGGTATCTACGGTTCGTTTATTCATCCTTTAAGTTCTACCTTAGATAAATTGTACTTTATCATGTCAATATGGTACCCATACAATTCTTATCTTATAAGCGTTGATATGAAAAATTTTTAACTTTTCGCCACGAGGTAAAATAGCATTTTAAATTAATATATTATGAACCAATTAAAATCTAAAGCGAATGAAATTTTTAGTGAATTTTTCGAATAGAATCCTATGGATCTATTTGCTTGTTGGCTTTTGTGTTTATTCTAATGCTGCAAACAATTTTGATATTGTCCAACAGAACAAGGTCATAAGGGGTGTAGTGTCCGAAGAAACCACAAATGAGCCATTGGTAGGAGTGAATGTTTATGTTAAAGGAACTACAACCGGTACTACAACAGACGCAGATGGGCGGTACGAAATCACCGTTCCATCAGAAAATTCAATACTGGTTTTTTCCTTTATCGGAAAAAAAACGGAGGAATTTCCTGTAAGAGGCGTGTCGGTTGTAAATGTTGTATTAGAGGATGATGCTACAATGCTTTCCGAAGTTGTTGTGTACACCGGATATATGACTCAACGTAAAGCCGATCTTACCGGCTCTCTCGCAATTGCAGATGCCGGCGATATAGAAAAAAATCCTTCGGCTAACGCCATGAAATCACTTCAAGGAAAACTTTCTGGGGTACACATAACTACAAACGGTGGTAATCCGGCAGAAAGTGTAAATGTACAGATACGAGGTTTGTCATCACTTTCCGGAGGGGTCAGGCCATTAATTGTACTCGATGGAATGCCTACCGAAAATTTAAATTTGAGAGATATCAATTCTGGAGATATTGAATCTATTCAAGTGTTGAAAGATGCTGCCTCAGCCAGTATTTATGGAGCAAGAGCATCAGGAGGCGTTATTTTGATTCAGACCAAAAAAGGAAGAGCAGGAAGAACAATCATTGACTATAATGGAAGCGTTTCATTTAGTACACTGATTAACAAACCTAATTTAATGAATGCAGAAGAATATGGTATCGCTGCATTCCGGGCCCAGGCATATGATGAAAAAGTTTTCGGAGTCCCCATGTCTCTCCCTACCACTTACGATTTTACTTGGCACAGAGGAAGCGATGGTTTAGCAGTTCTTGACGCTGTTCGCCCGGCCGAGTGGCTTACTCCCGAACAAAATACAAGAGGATCGAATACCAATTGGATGGATGAAATTTTCCGTACCGCTATCATGACAAATCATCAATTAACTGTTTCTAATGGAACGGAACGCTCAAAAAGTCTCTTTTCGTTAGGATATTACGATAATCAAGGTACCCAGATTCACACATTCTTCAGGCAATACTCTGTTAGAGCAAATACGGAATACGATTTATTAAATGACCGGCTTAAAGTTGGTGAGAATATCGCTCTGTCTTATCTGAATTATAGAGACGCCAATGAAACTCGTTGGGCAATGATCAATCCGCCTGCTGGCCCTGTATATGATATCAACGGCAACTGGGCGGGAGCTCCTGGTTTTGACGATTTCACAAATCCTGTTCGAGTGCTTACAATGTATAAGGATAATACTAGTAATTATGTGAAGATAATTGGTAATATTTTTGCCGACCTTAAAATATGGAACGGTATTTCTGCACGTACTCAGTTCGGTGTGGATTATGGCAATGCCTATAACCGAGCTGTTGACGGTATTTGGGAAGAAACCGGAGGTAGAAACAGTGACGGGGAAAATTATGTAGGAAGCTATCAATCGCATCCGTTAAGCTATGTTTGGACAAATACTTTATCGTATAATGTCAGCACCCCAAGGCACACTATTGATGCCGTAGCCGGTACCGAATTTACAAGGTTTGTACAAGAAGGATTCTCAGCGAGGAGAGAAGGTATTTATTTAGAAGACCGTGATTTTGCCCATATCGGAGTTACTACGGGCACAAAATATTCACTTGGAAGTTCTGCCGATGAGTACACTTACTTTTCACTTTTCGGTAAAATAAACTATGCACTCGATGCTAAATATCTCTTATCTTTTACATTGAGAAGAGATGGCTCCTCTCTCTTCGGAGCAAATAATCGGTATGCCACATTTCCTGCTTTTTCTGCAGGTTGGAGAATCTACAACGAACCATTTATGAGCGGATATGATGCATTGTCCGATTTAAAACTACGTGTGAGTTGGGGTAAAAATGGTAGCGTTCAGGGACTGCCTCGTGGATACACAACAACTCCTTTTACTACAGATTATTTCGGAACATCTTATCCTATTGAGGGTAATGAATCCGGACCCCTCTATTCAGGATACAGAAGAACATGGCTTGGAAATCCTGATTTGAAATGGGAAACAACAACACAAACAAACTTCGGTGTCGATTTTGGATTTCTTGATCAAAGAATTGTAGGTTCTTTGGATTATTATTTTAAGAAAACAAACGATATTCTGGTACAGGTTCCTTATATAGCAGCTATGGGAGAAGGGGGAGAGCCCTGGATTAACGGAGCAAATATGAATAACCAAGGTATCGATTTTGAAATTACCTACAGAAACGCACCATCGTCTGAGTTCCGATATTCAATAACAGCAAATATCGGTTCATACATAACAGAGTTGGTGGAACTTCCCGAAAATGTAATCAACAGATATCCGGGCGATGGTATGCGTGATTTCGTTATTGGAAGAACTCCTAACATCTTCTACGGTTTAGTGGCCGACGGTATTTTCAAAACCCAGGAAGAAGTCGATAATCATGCAGATCAACCGGGAAAAGCCATTGGCCGTATTCGATACAAAGACTTAGATGGCAATGGCGTAATAGATGAACTTTACGATAGGACATTTATAGGGATTTCCGATCCGGACTTTTTTGGAGGAATGACGTTTGATTTCGGTTACAAAAATTTTGACTTAAATTTATTCTTCCAAGGGGTTTACGGTAATAAAGTAAATAACATTTGGAAGCAAGAGAGCGATCTTTGGAGTATTTCCGTTCCTGCAGGTAAAAATCACGAAAAAAGAATTCTTGATGCATGGTACTTCGACAATACTGATTCCGATATTCCCGCTTTATCCAATTCAAATCCAAACAGTGAACAAAGGTTTTCATCATATTATGTTGAAGATGGTTCTTATTTAAAATTAAGGAATATAGAACTCGGATATACCCTACCCCAGAAATTAACTGAAAGAATGATGATGGAAAGATTTAGAATTTATGCATCAGCGCGAAACGTTTTCACGCTGAAGAAGGGATGGGGCCGTGATAGGTACACAAGTTTCGATCCGGAAATGCACGGATATAGCTATCTAACACCATTCACAATGGCCTTTGGTATTAATGTAACATTCTAAAAAAACAATATTATGAAAAATTTAAAATATATCCTATTAATATGTATCTTCCTCATTACATCCAACAATTGTAGTGATCTTCTTGATGTCAATCCAAAACAAGTTTTGGATGAAGCGCTGCTGACTTCTCCCGAAGATATGGAAGGTTTTGTAACGGCGGCCTATGCGAGAATTACAGATATTCCTTCGTGGGATTCGCCTTTTTCGCCATGGTGGACAGGTTCATTACGTTCTGACGACTCCTATAAAGGAGGCGGAGGCGTTTGGGATGGTGGAGACGGTTGGGGTTTTATGGAAACTTTTGTAAATCTCACACCAAATGGATGGCCTATAGATTATCCTTGGTACGTATCGTATCAGATCATCCAGCGTTGCAATACTGCCATACAAAGACTTAATAACATTTCTGAAGAAGATTTTCCTTTGAAAAATGTAAGGATGGGGGAAATGTTGTTTCTCAGAGGTTTTGTTCATTTCAGATTGAAACAGTTTTTTAAGTACATGCCTTATATAGATGATAAAGTAGTTGGTAGCACTGCAGAATTTGAAGCTGTTCCAAATAGAGATGAGAATTATCCGGATGATCAGTATTTGTGGGAGAGGATATTGAATGACTTTAAAACTGCGGAGGAATTACTACCGGCAAGTCAACCAGATAAAGGGCGTGTGGATAAAAATGCTGCAACTGCAATGGCAGCAAGAACTTTAATGTTTATGGCTTATCAACAAAACGATAGGCATCAAGTAGTTAATATCAATAAAGATAGGCTTACCGAAGCGCTTGTTTATTTAAATAAATTAACTGCGCAAGAAGGCGCGGCCGTTGATCTTTGTACGGATTTTGGTGAGAACTTCATACATTCTTCAGATAATAACACCAAAGAATCTATTTGGGAAATTCAATATTCTATAGACGACGGAAGCTCAACCGGAGGAAAGATAAATAGAGGTGAAGGTTTGAATCATCCATGGAATTGGGCCGGATTTCAATGTTGCGGATTCCACCATATCAGTTATAATATGGGAAATGCTTTTAAAACGGGTGCTGATGGATTACCTCTTTTTAATAATTACAATACTGATAGCTACGGTACATATATTAAAAATGCTGATGGAAGCGACAATATAGGTCTTGTAGAATCCGGAAATCATAATTATTTCGACAAATATACTTGGGATCCTCGTTTTAGTCATACTGCGGGAGTTCCGGGACATCCTTGGAAATACGATCCTGATTTGATTTTTCAAAGCAGAGGTATAAGAAACGGTGCGGAATACGGTTATTTAAAATCTGTGAAAGAATTACCTCATCCGGGTTGTGATTGCCTCTTGTATGATGGATGGCAGTTTAATTCTATGAATAAAAGAATGATCCGTTATGACGAAGTATTGCTTTGGAAAGCTGAAGTATTGATTCAATTGGATAGGTGGAACGAAGCGCTAACACCAATCAATAAAGTTCGTGAACGAGCTGCAAATAGTACAGATAAGTTGATAATGGCAAATGGTAGTCCGGTTATGAATTATCATGTGGAAATTTATAAACCCGGCGAAAATTGTGTCTGGGATAAAGAATTTGCTTTAAAAGCCATGCAATGGGAAAATAGATTAGAATTGGCCGGTGAAGGGCGCCGATTTTTTGATTTACAAAGATGGGGACTTCTCGATGAAATTATGAATGAATATTTTACTGTAGAACGAACCAGATTTTCTTGGATGGCAAATGCCAGGTTTACTGAAGGTAGGGATGAGTTTTTCCCTATTCCGCAGAATCAGATGAAATGGGCAAAAGGTAATTACACTCAAAACCCAGGTTACTAAAAATTAAATACATTACAGGTTATGAAAAATATAAAAAAATTACTTGTTATAACACTTTTAGTTGTGATATTTTCCGGTTGTTATGATAGAGAAATTATTGATAGGAAAGATTTTAATCACACTTTGCCTAAAGTCGAAAATTTGTCTTACACCAAACAAGGTAATACAGTTACATTAAATTGGCAAATTCCGGCGAATGTTTCAGACGATTTCAGACGGCCGCTTGAAACAAGTATTCAAGTGGTAGAAAATAACATCTACCGCCAAAAATTCTCAATATTTAATGAAAACAAAACTGCAAATTTTCAGATAGATCCAACTAAAGAGTACAAGGTTATTGTAAAATTGTTAGGGTTTTTAACGCCCGAAGCTAAAGAGGAAGGATTTACCGATAGAGTTTTTTCTGATGGTGTAATTTTAGAAATTAAGTAAATCAAAAAAAAGGGTGTATAAATAAGCGTCTAAAATTACTGTGGTTCACGAATATATACACCCTTTTTATACTTTATTTAGATTAAAATATGACTAAGAAAACGAAACAAATACAATACATTGTAGCGATAATCTGTATAATGTTAGGTTTAATTGTGACATCGTGTAACGATGAAGAAACAAATCAACCTTATATACCTATTGATGAAATTACATCAACTAATACAGACCTCATTCCTGATAAAGCTACAAAAAATGTTTCAACATCTCTCAATTTTAAAAATTTAGATAAGATAGATTACTTGGTTGTAACTAAAAGCGGCGGAGATAGTTATTCTGAAAAAATAAATAGAAATGAACTTACCCCCTCTTATTCATTCAAATATAGGGTGAAGGAATCAGACCCTGATAATTTTAAACTCATATTAAAAGCGGTTTATACCGACGGAAACGTTTCTAAGGAACTCATTCTGAATATCGATAACCGATGGGGTTTTTTTATTCGTAAAGTAACCCGAATAGCCCGCGTTACAGGTACTACTATTTCGGGTGAGACTTTTCCAAACCCGAATAATACAGCCGTTAAATGGAACGTTGGTGGCACCGATCTGGGTATTGTTTGGGAAATGGATCAGGGTAAATACGGCATTTTCTTTGGCGATACTTTCGGGCGCGATTTCAAACCAAATTCATCAAATCCCGGCCCCAATGGGGGAAATTGGAGAAGTAACGTATTGGCTTTTTCAGAAGATAAGAATCTTGATGATGGACTTACTTTCAGCAATATGGCGACAGATGACAGGGGTGATGCTCGTGAAATCATTTACGGAGGCAAGGACAATTCAGGCAATGGAAATTTAACTTCTATTCCTTCGGCAGCCATCAGAGTCAACGGAATCGATTATGTACATTATTTTAACATTAAAAACTGGACAGGTTGGATTACGAATTATTCCGGTATGTACAGATCTACGGATAATGGTTCAACTTGGAAAAAAATTGAGGGTATTTCTTTTGCATCAAACAGTAATTTCGGACAAGTAGGCTACTACAAGAAAGATGGATTTGTCTATATGATCGGCACACAGCCGGGAAGAGACAGCAGCGCACGCTTAGCTCGTTTTTTGGAATCCGATATAGAAAATCAATCAAATTATGAATTTTGGGATACTTCAAATAATCAATGGATAAAAGGCAATGAAAACGGCGCAGGAATTATAATACACGACAAAGTAGGAGAATTATCGTTTATTTATAATGAAAAGCATAAGAAATGGATCATAGCCTATTTTAATTCCGACAGATACAACATAACCATGCGCACAGCGCAGCACATTACCGGCCCTTGGAGTGAACCTTATGAACTCGCAGCAGGTAAAGAATATGCACAATTGTATGGTTCTTATTTTCATCCCGTTTCTATTTTAGGGGATAATTTATATTTTCTGATGTCGATGTGGATGCCATATAACGTTTTTTTGATGAAAGTAGAATTAGCCGATATGGGTATTTTTTAAAAAAATATTTTAATGAGATTTATCAGCACTTTTGTATTGGTTTTATTGTTCTCAACATTCTTTTATTCTGCCACAACGCAGAATGTAAAGGTTAATAATAATGTTGTAGTCCATACTAAGCTTCCGAGCATTAAATTACATAATTTAGAGAAAGTTGCTCGTGTTACAGGCAAATCACTTCCACATGAAAAATTTTCAAACTCAAATAATACCGCTTTGGATTATGATGTTTATGGTACGGATTTGGGAATTATGTGGCACATGCAAGGAAATAAAGTAGGTATTTTTTTCGGTGATACAAACGGTAAAGGTTTTCAACCTTCGAGCGGCGGAGGAAATGTTTCAGATAACTGGCGATCGAATGTATTGGCCTTTTCCGCTGACACTAACTTAAAAGATGGTTTAACCATACAAAGTATGGTGTTGGATGAAGATGGAAAGGCTCGAGAAGTTGTTGCGGGAGGGAAAACGAATGCTCAAAAATACCAAACTTCTATTCCCACGGCAGCTATTCGTTTAAACGGTGTAGATTATGTGCACTACATGAACATTTATGATTGGACAGCGCCAAATTGTTCGTGGTTAACAAACTTTTCTTCAATTGCCGCTTCTTACGATGATGGACAAACATGGGAAAGAAAACAAGAAGTTACCTTTGATCCGATGAGCCATTTTTCTCAAGTTGCCTATGCTAAAAAAGATGGCATGGTTTATATGATAGGTACACGTTCCGGCAGAGGAGATGACGCATATCTTGCCCGATTTCTTGAAAAGGATATCTTGAACAAAAAAGAGTACGAATACTGGAATGTAAATTCAAAACAATGGGTAAAAGGTGATGAGGAAAGTGCTGCACCTGTAATATCCGGCCCCGTGGGAGAGGCTTCTTTGATGTATCATAAAAAATATAAAACATGGATTTTGACACACAATTACGATTACCGATGTGATAAATCAGAACCTATAGGCAAGTATCTGATAGTTTACCGAACAGCTAAAGACATTACCGATTGGAGTAAACCCGAAATATTGGTTTCCAATCAACAATATCCGGGCTTGTACTGTGCGTATTTACATCCTTTGAATGATAATGAAGATGAGTTGTATTTCCTCATGTCTCTGTGGAAACCGTACAATGTTTTTCTTATGAAAGTTGAGATAGAAGATATAGGGAGTTTTTAATTGATAGTTTTGAATATAGCATTATCATTAAGCAAATTGGTACAAATGTTAAGTTATAAATAATAATTCGTTGAAAAATTGAATAATTGATGAAGCTTATGAATTTATTAAACCCAGTTGTCTTAATTTTTGTATAATCACACTTCTGAAATAATTAGTTAAATTTTTAAACCAAATGAATTATGGCAGTTAAATTAAAAGCAAATGCGAGAGGCCAGCCCTGAGCTAATTAGCTTGTTTGAACTTATAATTTGTGATGTGTATTGGATTAATGAAGCTAAAGAAGATTGGAGGTATAAACCAATAAAAACAGAAGCATTGAAAAAAGAAAGAAATAAAAATTCAAGGAGAAAAGCGATAGCTGCTTTAGGGGCATTAACCGGAGCAACAGCTCTGGGAGCTTTCGGTAATAATTTAAACATACATCGAGAAGAAAAACCTTCTTCTTTTTCTTCGAATAATCTTCCTTTATTTGTGATAAGAGAGAATGTATCGGCACAATTAACCACTTTTGACAATGAAACCAAGCAAAAAGCTTTTCCCATACAACCCGGAGAAAAAAAGATCTTGGCAGAATATAATAACCCAGGGATAATTACCCGATTATGGATTACTTTCTCGGGTTGGTTTTGGGAAAATTGGGATGTCAGAGAAGAAAAGTGGCCGGATACCACCATTTTGAAGAAACTGATTTTGAGAATTTATTGGGATGGAAATAACTTTCCATCGATCGAAGCTCCTATGGGCGATTTTTTCGGCGTAGGACAATGCGAATATAAACATTATGTTTCTAAATACTTAGGAATGTCCAGTGGTGGGTTTTATTGTTATTTACCCATGCCTTTCAACAAGGTAAAGATAGAAGTTGAGAATTTGCACGATAAATCCATTCCACATGTTTTTCTTAACGCAAATCTTACAAAGTACAATACTTTGCCGGCGAATTCCGGCAGACTGCACTGCATGTACAATGCAGGAACAAATGCCGGTTCTGAACCTTTGTACATTATGAAAACAAAAGGGAAAGGGCATTTTGTTGGCTGTTGTTTATCTATGCAAAGCTGGTTACCCAATTATTTGGGATATTTAGAAGCTCCCGAATATATTTTTATAGATGATGATTTTAACGAAAAAACACCATCAATTGTCGGTACCGGACTCGAAGATTATTACAACGGAGGTTGGTATTTCAGAGATGGAGAGTTTAATGCACCTTTACACGGTGTACCTCTAAAAGATCCTTTGCGTTCAATGATTTCAATGTATCGGTTTCATGAGGAAGATGCGGTTTTCTTTAATAAATCGTTTATTTTTCTTTTTCAATCTCCTCGCCCACCCCAACATACACGAGAATTTAAATTCTCTTCTACCGCTTATTGGTACCAACAGGAACCGAGTGAATTAATTTTTAAATTACCTTCAAAAGAAAAATTAGTTGATTGGTACAGAATTAGAGATACAGATCACCAAGCAATTCCATAAATAAAAAATATGAAAAGAAAATTTATTTTATCGACAGTTTTAATAACTTCCCTTGTTTTATTAATTACATGTAGTCCATTCCGAAAAATAGAATCTGCAAAAAAAGAAAGAAATGTATGGACTGAGAAACAAGCTATAGATTGGTACAAGAAATGGGGATGGCTAAGAGGCTCTAATTTTATTCCTAGTACCGCCATTAATCAGTTAGAAATGTGGCAGGCCGAAACTTTCGATTTACAAACCATCGATAGAGAATTAGGTTATGCCGAAAGTGTAGGCTTTAATTCTATGCGCGTGTACTTGCATCATTTGGCTTGGCAAATAGACCCACAGGGTTTTAAAAATAGGATGAGACAATATCTTGATGTTGCTGAGGGTCATGGCATTTCTACTCTCTTTGTTTTTTTTGATGATTGTTGGAATGCCACTTATCAAGCAGGTAAACAACCCGATCCGAAACCCGGTATTCATAACTCCGGATGGGTGCGCGATCCGGGAGATCTACTCCATACTAATCCCGAAATTATTCAAACATTAGAAAAATATGTAAAAGATATCCTAACAACTTTTTCAAAAGATGGCCGCATTGTTTTGTGGGATTTATATAACGAACCCGGTAATTCAGGATACGGCGATAAAAGCATGCCATTGTTAGAAAAAGTATTCGAATGGGGACGACAGGTTAATCCTTCACAACCTTTATCTGCGGGAGTTTGGAATTGGAATTTAAAAGAGCTAAGCGACTTTCAATTAAAGAATTCCGATGTAATTACCTATCATAACTATGGCGATCCTTTAAGCCACCAATCGGATATCGATAAGTTGAAATCCCTCACAACAAAACCTTTAATCTGTACCGAGTATATGGCGCGTACACAAAATAGTTATTTCCAGAATATCATGCCTTTATTAAAGGATAATAATATTGGCGCATATAATTGGGGATTGGTTGCGGGGAAAACGAATACAATTTACGCTTGGAACACACCGATACCTGATGGCTCAGAGCCGGAATTGTGGTTTCATGATGTATTCCGAAAAGACGGATCGCCTTACAGAAAAGAGGAAACAGACTTCATTAAGAAATTAACAGGAAAATAAGTAAAATACGCAAAAAGCATGACAGATCGCAGATCGTTTCTCAAAAAAGTCGGATTAGGAAGTTTAGCTGCAGCAAATATACCTGTAATAACTTCTGCGGAGACTTTATTGATAAAGAACAATACCGAGAATTTAAATTTTCAATTGGAAAGAACTCAGCGAGAATTTAACGAACATTATAAAAACGAATTTTTAAGCAAAATAGCGTTTCCAATCGGAGGTATTGGCGCGGGTATGTTTTGTTTGGAAGGTACCGGAGCCATATCTCATCTATCTGTAAATAATCGTCCCGAAATATATAATTCCCCGTATGCTTTTGCGGCTATCAGTGTAAAAAATATTGAAAAAGGCGTAAAAGTTTTGGAATCAACTGTTCCAACGTGGAAACTTTTTGGGCCCGGTGGTACGGGAAACGGATCGGGAAACAGGAACTATGGTTTGCCGCGTTTCGAAAGCGGATCTTTTTTAGCACGATTTCCTTTTGGAATAATTGAATTAAAAGATAAAGATATTCCTCTTGATGTGAAAATTTCAGGATGGAGCCCATTCATTCCAACGGACGAAGATAATTCCAGTTTGCCTGTAGGTATTTTAGAATACACTTTTAAAAATATTTCCGGCAAGACATTAGATGCGGTTTTTTCTTATAATGCAAGAAATTTCATCGATAGTAATGGCCGCATTTTGTCCCAAAAGAATGGATTCAGAATGGTGAAAGATAACGGCAATACGGCAGAAGGTTTTACCATTTACATAGAGGATGATAATGCGGTTACCGACCATTGTTGGTTCAGGGGTGGATGGTTTGATTCTCAAACAATTTTGTGGGAGAATATCAAACAGGGAAAAATTGTAGATAATCCACCCATTGAAGGTGTATCGCCGGGAGCTTCAATTTTTTTACCGCTTTCACTGAATCCGGGAGAAGAAAAAACAGTCAAAGTTAATTTTTGTTGGTATCTTTCCAAATCCGACCTTTCTATAGGGCAAAGTATAGTTACCGGAGATGCGTTCAATGGAAAAACAACCACAAAACCCATAAAGGATCAGCAAACTGTATCGGGTTTTGTTGGGGAAGGTTATTTAAATTCTTTCGATTCCAAAGGCGATGGGCAGATAGGAATACTACTCTCTCCGGAATTTGAGATAAATAAAAACTACCTTAAATTTTTAGTTGGAGGTGGAAATCAAAAAGAGAAAACATCTGTGAACTTAGTGATTGACGATAAGATTGTTGAAACTGCCGTTGGGAATAACACTGAGAGCCTGCGCGAACATATTTGGAATTTGAAAAAATATAACGGTAAAGCAGCCAGACTTAAAATCATCGATCTTGATACCTTTGGTTGGGGACATATCATGGCAGATCAGTTTGTTTTAACAAATAATCGGGACGAAAATCTTTCCCGCCCTTCTTCATCGGCAATTGTACTTGCTGATTTTGAAGGCGGAAGATATGATGGTTGGGAAATAGAAAAAATAGAATCTTCTCAAAATCAAGAAAATATATCCAATTTGTCTTATCGGCCATGGTATTCCAATCGTTTTAAAAACTTGAACGATTTAATTTCTTATTGGAATTCGAATGCTGAAAAACTGAAGGAAAATACTGAGTTATTTAGTAATGCTTTTTATGACTCTACACTTCCTCCGGAAGTTATTGAGGCAATTGCAGCTAATTTAACGATTCTCAAATCTCCCACGGTATTAAGAGTTTCCGACGGTAGGCTTTGGGCATGGGAAGGATGTAACGATGACTCCGGTTGTTGCCATGGTAGTTGCACGCACGTATGGAATTATGCTCAAGCCATACCTCATCTTTTCCCTGCTTTGGAAAGAACGCTTCGTGAAACTGAATTCAAAGTAAGTCAGAATGAGGATGGTCATCAGAATTTTCGTACAAATATCCCTATTACTCCAACCCAACATAGTTTTCATGCTGCTGCCGATGGTCAATTGGGAGGAATAATGAAAGTGTACAGAGAATGGCGAATCAGCGGAAATACAGAATGGATGAGGTCTCTTTATCCCTTAGTAAAGAAAAGCCTCGACTATTGTATTGAGACATGGGATCCCAAACACAAAGGCTATTTAGAGGAACCCCATCACAATACTTATGATATTGAATTTTGGGGACCCGACGGAATGTGCACTAGTTTTTATTTAGGCGCTCTAACCTCATTTATCGAAATGAGCAAGGAATTAAAAGAACCATATAGAGATTATGAAATACTGTTATCGAAGGGGAAAAATTATATGGAGAACGAACTGTTCGATGGTGAATACTTTATCCAGAAGATAGTTTGGGAAGGTTTGCAAGCTCCCAATCCTGTAGAAGTCCAATCCTATGGAGGAGAATATTCTAACGAAGCTATGGCGCTTTTGAAAAAAGAAGGCCCGAAATATCAGTATGGAGCCGGTTGTTTGGCCGACGGAATATTGGGAATGTGGATTGCTTCTGTATGTGGATTGCCTGAAGTAGTTGACGACAAAAAAGTGAAAAGTCATTTAAACGCTGTTCATAAATATAACCTGAAATCAACGTTAATGGATCATTATAATCCTCAACGTCCTACTTACGCTTGCGGAGAAGATGGGGGTCTGCTGTTGTGCACTTGGCCAAAAGGCGGGGCATTATCTCTTCCTTTTGTATATAGCAACGAAGTTTGGACCGGTATTGAATATCAAGTAGCAAGTCATCTGATGTTTAAAGGAGAGGTTAAGAAAGGTTTGGATGTAGTTAGAGTATGCCGGCAAAGATATGATGGAACCGTTAGAAACCCGTTCAATGAATATGAGTGCGGACATTGGTATGCGCGAGCTATGGCGAGTTACGGCATGTTACAGGGATTAACGGGAATAAGATACGATGCAGTTGATAAAATAATGTATATTGACTCACGCATTGGGGACTTTAAAAGTTTTGTATGTACGGCAAATGGTTTTGGGACATTAGAATTGAAAAACAATAAACCCGTATTAAACGTAGTTTTCGGAGAAATGGAAGTAAAAAAATTCAACATTTCAAATCAAAAGAACAACACACTTTAATTATCTATTAGAAGAAAAAGTTAAAACAATGAAAAATCTTTTTTATTTATTCTTATTATTGATATCGATTTCATGTGGATCGGAGCCTTTACCCTTGCCGGAAAGTCCAGACCCTGAACCAAAACCCGAAGAAGAAAAAATTGAATGGAACTTATTTGCAGAAAAATTTCAGGAAACTTTATCTAGTGTTTACGGCGGATCATCCGGTACTTATATTACCCGCCCTGATAAACCCGATTTTAATTATTGGTTTAATGCGCATGTTTTGGATGTTTTGGTCGATGGATATTTACGTACCAATGATAAAGATTATCTTATTAAAATGAAAAATCTTTTGCGCGGAATAAAAGTAATGAACAGAAGTTATTGGCAAGTGTATGTCGACGACATGGCCTGGTTGGGAATATCTAGCATGAACGCGTGGAAAGCAACGGGAGACAATGAATACAAAGATGTTGCAATCTATATATTGAGCGAAATAAGAAAGGCTCATACACCTGTTCTCGGCGGTGGATTACAATGGCGTTTCGATCAACCAAACGGGAAAAACGCTTGTAGCACTGCGCCTGGTGGCATCTTGGCTTTAAGACTGTACGCCGCAGATAAAAAAGAAGCCGATTTAATTTTCGCAAAAGAATTATTCGAATGGGAACTGAAAAATTTACTCAATCCTACCAATTATTTAATTTGGGACAATCTGAGCTTGGATGCCAACGGCAATAAAATTTTAACCGAATGGATGTTTACATACAATGTTGGAACATTTATTGGAATGGCAAGAGATTTATACGTAAATACAGGCGAGCAAAAATATTTGGATATTGCAGTAAGAAGCGCCCGTGCATCGGTCACCAGTTCGGATATGGTAAAAGGTAAAATGTTTTTAGAATCCGGCGATCATGATGGTGGATTGTTTAAAGGCATTCTCGTTCGCTATCTTACAGAATTGGTATATACAGAGGGCATTACTCTGGCATTTAAAAATACAGTTATCGACTTTTTAAATTATAATGCAACGCTATTGTATGAAGAGGGAACTACTCCTTTCCCGGGAGTTCTTGCTTCAGCCGTATGGAACAAACGTCCTGAAAGGCCTCAAGATTTATCCACTCAATTGAGTGCGATGATGCTGGCAGAAACGATCGCAAAATTCGATAGATCCGAATTATTAAAATAAATAAATTTCCTGATTATGAAAATTAAAAGATTCAAAATTACATTGGTTATTATTGCTTTTGGCGCATTATGCAGTGCCCAAAACCGTCAGTTTAACGGACTTGATATGAATATGGGTAATCTTTACAGACTATCTGATGCTGAAACAAGATCTATAAGTCCCGAAAATTTTACCGGAGAAAAAGGAAAAGGCGGCATGGCAACTCCTGATCTAAACGCACCCCGAAACACAGCCAATGCCACTCATGCTTCGCGTGATCTTGGGCAAGGATGGAAAGTAAATCCGTATGTACGGATTAATCCGGGAGAAACTTTTACAATGGCAGAAATTGATGGCCCTGGTGCTATTCAACATATTTGGATGACGCCCACAGGGAACTGGCGTTTTTCTATTATCCGCATCTATTGGGACGACGAAACCGAACCCTCGGTAGAATGTCCGGTTGGAACCTTTTTCGGTATGGGATGGAATGAATATGCGCATCTGAACTCTTTGCCTATAACCGTAAATCCGGGAAGTGCCTTTAACAGTTATTGGGTCATGCCTTTCCGTAAGAAATGCAGAATAACGATGACAAATATTAATGATGCCGATCCCATGAACCTGTATTATCAAATAGATTATACATTAACCGATGTTCCCAATGATGCGGCTTATTTTCATGCCCAGTACAGAAGAACAAAGGTGAATGAAACTTCGGATTATACTATAATAGACGGTATTAAAGGTGAAGGCCATTACGTAGGTGTTTACATGGCTTGGCAAGTAAATAACAACGGTTGGTGGGGAGAAGGAGAAATAAAATTCTTTATGGACGGTGATAGACAATTCCCAACCATTATCGGAACAGGTACGGAAGATTATTTTTTGGGTTCATACAATTTCGACAGAAACGGAAAATATGTTACCTATACAACCCCTTTCGCAGGATTGGTTCAGGTTTTACCACCCGAGATAACGTACAGATCAGGGCAACGCTTTGGGATGTATCGGTGGCATATAATGGATCCTATTCGTTTTAAAAAAGATTTACGAATTACTATTCAGGATCTCGGTTGGCGTCACGGGGGACGCTATTTGCCTCAAAAATCCGATATTTCATCGGTTTGTTTCTGGTACCAAACCGAACCTCATGCTAAATTTCCCTCATTGCCTAAATGGGAGGATTTAGAAGTAAATTAAAAACATGCTAATCAAAGTTCGTGGACTCAAGAATTTAA
The DNA here is from genome assembly GCA_023424395.1 of Bacteroidota bacterium. Classification (GTDB taxonomy): domain Bacteria; phylum Bacteroidota; class Bacteroidia; order Bacteroidales; family Dysgonomonadaceae; genus JAFADY01. The sequence goes on from JAFADY010000050.1 coordinate 116,484, forward strand.
TGTGTTTCATTGGGAACCGAAAAGTGTAATAAACTTTGGTTTATATAATAATAAAAATAGTATTACTTTCATTTTAAATAACGATGATAAAAATTTCAATTAAAATCTTAGTATCGGTAGTTTTACTACTCAATGTTTTTCAGGTTCAAAGCCAAACGTATAAGTGGAGTGACGAAGTAGAGTTATTAAAACGAGTTGATTTGCTCCCTGCTTATCGGCATAATCAACTCATAGAGCAAGAATCAAGTTACGACCGCACTTGGGGCAACGATGACGGTTTTTCGGGTAAATATTCTTACATCCGTAAAGAAAAAGGAAACCTCGTACTTGCGGAATTTGAAGGCCCGGGAGTAATCAATAGAATTTGGACTCCCACTCCTACCAACGACACACTGTTGTTTTATTTTGATGGAGAAAGAAATCCTCGGTTAAAAATAAGGTTTATGGATTTGTTCTCGGGTGAGGTTTATCCGTTTATAAAACCAGTTTGTGGAAACGAAATCGGGGGCTTCTACAGCTATATTCCTATTCCATTCAAAAAATCGATAAAAATTGTTCTACAAGGTGAAAAAATTATGTTCCACCAAATTCAATATCGAAAACTTTCCGGTATGAACGTTGAATCATGGACAGGCAATTTTTCCGATTCTGAAAGAAAATTACTTTCTGATGTAAACAATTTATGGGGCGATATTTTCCCTACAATAAACAATTACTCCACCGGAAAATCTTCAGCATTTCAAACCGAAGAAAAATCATTCACATTAGAACCGGGAGAGGAAGTCAATTTTTTTGATAAAAAAACGGCCGGCCGCATAATAGGTTTCGACATTGATGGAGGTACATCTTTCGAAGGTTTATACAAAGATATTATTCTTTCTGCAAAATGGGATAATGAGCAAGTTGAGGCAATTTATGCTCCTGTTGCTGATTTCTTCGGTTATGCTTACGGAAAACCTGCCATGCGAAGCATAGTTATGGGTAGGTACGCAACTACAAATTATTGTTATTTGCCAATGCCATTCGATCAATCGGCGAATATGAAACTCATTTACAAGAAAAGAGATGACATCGTACAGAGTGCCATTTCCATAAAGGTGAAGGTTTATTACAACAACAATGCACGAAATTCACAAACAGAAGGAAAGTTATATACTGAATGGCGTCGAGAAAAACCCGATTTGGGAAAATATTATACCTTTATGGAAACTAAAGGAAAAGGGCATTATGTAGGAACCATTCACCAAGCACAAGGATTGCGTCCGGGGATGACACTGTTTTTCGAAGGCGATGACAGTACATATGTCGATGGCAAGATGCGAGTTCACGGCACAGGATCTGAAGATTATTACAACGGTGGCTGGTATGCCCTACTCGATAGATGGGATCGAGGAATAAGCATGCCTATACATGGTTCTTTGGATTATTCATTGCCAATGGCTAGAACCGGTGGATATCGTTTCTTTCTTTCCGATAAAATGCCCTTCGAAAGCGAAATTTATCATGGCATGGAACACGGAGAAGTTCGCAATGATTTTCCTGTCGATTATACATCGGTTGCTTTTTACTATGCTGCTCAACCTTTGAAAGAACGTATGGAACCCACGGGTGAATTAAGAGAGGTTTATTTACCAAATACGCATGTATATTTTCCACAATTAATGGAAGTTACTTTAGACAGAGGAGTTCAAGGAATACTTGATAGAGGGCTTATGATAACCACGTATGGACAAGGAGCATTTAGAGTAAAGCTTTCAGATGTACCAGAAGGAAAGTATAAAGTACTTATTAATTATCACGAGAGAATTAATGGCGCCGATTTTCAAGTTTGGCAACGTCAAAATCAGCTTTCAGATTGGATTTCCACAAAAAACAACAGAGAAGAAGAAAAAGGTAAGGTACATGTTGGAGATATTCAACTTACCGGGCAAACTAATTCCGTAACATTTCATGTGCGCAAAAACAACGAGGCCGATTTATTTGAATTAAATTTAATCACTCTCGAAAAAATAGATTAACTATCTTTATCTTAACAATGAAACGAAACGTTCTGTATTTAATATTCATTCTCATTACTTTCGCAACGTTTGCTCAAACAAGAAATATAATTGAGACAGAAGAATTACCGGCTAATTTCAGGGAAGTTATTCAAAATATTTCATATGATAACTTAGCTGACTTATCGGGTAATAAAATTATACAAGTAATTAATTCAAACGTAATTCACGTTAAAATTAAATTCGATTTACCCAATACGTTTGTACAAAATAATTGGCAAATCGACATTCGACCTTCGTATTTACCAACTTTCCATTGGGCTCCGCACCTCACACCAGGCGAAAATAACATTATTGACCAACACGTGTTCCGTTCACCCGTGCTTATGATGGGTAACAATGAGAAGATTCTGATGCTTATACCCGATTTGGATATAATGAAACAAGAAACACCTGTAAGGTGGTATATGGACATGGATGCCTTAGGCAACAAAATGACTTTAGGAATGAGCAATAGTCGTGTGGTCGATCACGTTTTGTTCGAAAGAACCGCGGGAGCTACGTTTCCTTTAGGCATTGTGGAGGTCGGTTTTTATTTAATGTTATTCAATGACTCTCAAACGTTGGAGAATCCTTTCCGTAAACCGTTAGAATTCCTTTGGGATAAATGGGGTAAAAATTTATATGAAAATGGTGAACCGTTACAAGGAGACTTACTTCCGTTTGTAAACCATACATATAACTGGGCTTTCAACACTTGGTCAGAAAGTGTTTGGCAAGAATTTACACTAAATGGAAAAACAGTAGGCGCTCCGGTTTTTATAGTAAACGTAACCCAGAGTCCTAATTATCCCGGGGAAATTAATGAAAGGGAATTTCGTTCAATTTGGAATCAAGCATGGTTTAGCTCTTTAAGGTCTGCGAGCGGATTATACCGGTATTCGAGACGATACAATAATCCGGAATTAATGAATAAAGCAAATATGACTAAAGAACTTGCCTTGCTTTTTCCTAAATTAAATGGATTCTTTTACGGTTTGATTGGAACCGAAATGGAAAATGTAACAATAAATGGCAGAAACTACTGGCGCAGCAAAGGATGGGATACTTATTTTTGGGGAAATTCAAATAGAAATCCATATAAGGGCGATGCTAAGTTAGCGCCTTTTCATATATTGGATATGAGCTGGACAGCTCTTCTTATGCTTCGTTGGCACACAGAATTAGAAAATGATCGACGACTGGTTGATTATGCCGAAGAGTATGCGCAAGCTCTATTAAGCATTCAAGATGCGCACGGTTTTTTTCCGGGTTGGCTAAGACCCGATAATTTAGAACCTTTATGTCACTTGAACGACTCACCCGAAACATCTATGTCGGTTACTTTTCTCCTAAAACTATATGAAATAACTGAGAATGAAATATATAAACAAGCTGCGCTGAAAGCAATGGAGGCAGTTATAGAAAATGTAATCCCACAGGGCAGATGGGAAGACTTTGAAACATACTGGTCATGTTCCCGTTTCGGATCCGAAATGTTGGTGGGTTACAAAGTAGAGAGGAATAATCAGCACAAACAGAACAATTTTTCAATGTTTTGGACTGCAGAAGCTCTATTGGAATGTTATAACCTCACTGGTGAGCAGAGATATTTGCAATTGGGGCAGCGCACACTCGACGAGATGCTAATGACACAAGCATCGTGGCAGCCTCCATATATTTATGTAAAAGCCTTAGGGGGATTTGGTGTAATGAATGCCGATGGCGAATGGAATGATTCGCGCGAAAGCTTGTTTGCCGAATTAATTTTACAATATGGGAAATTGCTTAACAAACAAGAGTATACAGAGCGTGGTTATGCTGCTCTCAGGGCTGCATTTGTGATGATGTATTGTCCCGAAAATCCACAAACGAAAATCCAATGGGAAAAAGTATATCCTTTCTTCGGCCCGGAGGACTATGGTTTTACAATGGAAAATTACGGACACGGTGGCAGAACAAGTCCGGAGGGTGAAGGCATGGGTGAATTCACCATATACGATTGGGGAAACGGAGCTGCAGCGGAAGCTTATAACCGCATCTTAGATAAATTTGGACAAATTAATTGATAAAAATACAAGCTATGAAACTACTAAAAATGAACTTAATTATGCTGGTTGCTGCTGTTTTCGCAGGAATTTTAATGCTATCGTGCAGCGGCAACACACAAAAAAAATCTGAAAATATGGAAAAGACGTATGAGAAAGGGACATTTGGCTATGATCTGAAATATTTGACAGAAAAAGATAGCCAAATTGTTGTATTGGAATCTGATGACGGAAAAGCACAAGTAATAGTTTCCGGAAAGTATCAGGCAAAAGTTTTTACCTCCACTGCCAATGGAGAAGAAGGTAATAGTCATGGATTTGTTAATTATAACTTTTTCGATTCGGGCGTTGTAGATGAACACATGAATGGTTTTGGAGGGGAAGACCGTTTCTGGTTAGGCCCTGAAGGCGGGCAATACTCTATTTATTTTGAACCGGGTAAGGAACAAGTATATGATAATTGGCATACGCCAAAAGCTATCGATATAGAAGAGTGGACAGTGAATGGAGCTTCTTCAAAAGAAGTAACTTTAAGTAAAGACATGGAGTTGAAAAACTACAAAGGAATTACAATGAAATTAAGTGCACAGCGAAAGGTAACACTACTGTCCGATGCTGAAATTTCTTCAGAATTGGGTGTAACCGTTCCGGAGGGAGTAAATGCAGTTGCGTATAAAACCGACAATAGAATAAACAATAAAAATGATTTTGAATGGACTACCGAAACAGGAACCGTTTGTATTTGGATATTGGATATGTTTAATCCATCTGACTCAGCGGTAACTATAATTCCTTACAACACAGGCCACGAGAGAGAACTTGGTAAAATAGCCACCACTGATTATTTCGGAGAAATTCCTGCAGATCGTTTAATTGACGACAATGGGACGCTTTATTTTAAAACAGATGGAGAATTTAGAAGTAAGTTGGGGATGAACGCCAAACGCACGAAATCTATCGCGGCAAATTATGATCCTATTGCGAAGCGATTAACCGTGGTAACATTTGAGGCAAAACCCGATGAGATCTATTTGAACCAAGAATGGAATCCGGAAAAAGACCCTCTTGTGGGAGATGCATTAAATGCTTATAACGACGGCCCGCTGGAAGACGGCAGTATTATGGGGCCTTTTCTCGAGCTGGAAAGTTGCTCTCCCGGAGCGTTTTTAAAACCCGGACAATCATTATCGCATATACACAATGTATTTCATTTTGTAGGTGATGAGGCTGCGCTCTCTTCAATCGCAGAGAAATTGTTTGGCGTGAGTTTAAATAAAGTAAAAACAGTTTTCTGATAAAAATATATGAACACAAAGATCAATAAACACCGTTTAGTTCCTGCGGGGATCATTTTCCCCTTTATCCTGCTGACTTCACTTTTCTTCATTTGGGCTGTGCCCAATAACATGACAGATACCATGCTTGCCGCTTTTAAACGCATTATGAGTTTAAGCGACACGCAAACTGCATGGATTCAAGTAGTTTGTTATCTGCTCGGGTACGGTTTTTTCGCTATTCCGGGAGCCATTTACATAAAAAAACATACCTACAAATCGGGGGTATTGTTGGGACTCGGCTTTTGTATAGCCGGTGCGATTCTTTTTTATCCGGCAATGTTGGCAAACAACATGAGTTCTTTTTTAAGTTTTGGAATGTATTTGTTGGCAATTTTTGTGCTTTTTGCAGGATTGTCCATTCTTGAAACATCCGCTAATTCTTATATATATGCTTTAGGCGATCCTTACACTGCAACACGAAGGTTAAATTTTTCTCAATCGTTTAATCCCTTCGGTGCGCTTACGGGTGTTCTTGTGAGTCAAGTTTTTGTACTGTCGCAGCTCAACACAATGAGTGCCTCGGACAGAGCTTCATTAAGTCAGCAAGAGTTGGTAAGTATCCAAAACTTTGAACTAAATGCCGTGACAACCGCATATCTTGTTCTTGGTTTGGTGATGCTAATACTTTTTCTTCTTATTCTGTTCACAAAAATGCCAAAAGCACAAGATGACGATAAAACATTAGACCTAAAAGCTACCTGGGGACGATTGAAAAGGAATAAAAACTACATTTGGGGAGTAATTGCTCAATTTTTCTATGTTGGAGCCCAAATTGCAGTTTGGTCTTTCATAATCCGTTATGTTATGCAACAATTAAATTTTGATGCTATCATTGCAGGATTAGGAGAAAATCCTTCTTCAGAAGGAATTATTCAAGCGCTAAGAGGTGTTGAACCTTTAGCAGGTGCGTTTTACAATTTTAGTGAATGGATAGGATTAGATGTTTTGTTACCTCGCACTGCCGAACAAGCAGGAGCTACTTATTACATAATGTCTCTCATTCTTTTTGTGACAGGACGTTTTATCTGCACATTTTTAATGAAATGGATTAGACCGGTAAATCTACTTTCAGCTTTGGCTGTTCTTGCAGTAATATGTTCTATTGTTGCAATTTACGCTCCCGGATTTTTAGGCGTATATGCTCTGATGGGAATTTCAGGTTGCATGTCATTGATGTTTCCTACAATTTATGGATTAGGAGTAAGAGGATTGGGAGATGATACCAAAATAGGCGGTTCCGGTATGGTAATGGCTATAGCAGGTGCAGCGCTTCTCACACAAATACAAGGAATTTTGTCCGATCAATCCGGCAGCATCAAGTTTGCTTACTGGGTTCCGGCTATTGCTTTCGCATTCATCGCATATTATAGCTTTACGATAGCTCGTAATAAAAAAATACAAGCTGCAATAAAAGATTAATAATGAATAAGATAGTTATTGGCATAGACTACGGCACGGATTCTTGCCGTGCCCTTGTAGTCGATACGGATTCTGGAAAAGAAATAGCATCGCACGTTGCTTTTTACCCCCGATGGAGAAAGGGATTGTATTGCAATCCCTCCAACAATCAATATCGGCAACATCCGCAAGATTACATCGATTCGCTTGAGGAGGCCGTGCATGGCGCTTTAGAAAAAATATCGGGAGAAGAAATCCGGAACATAATGGCAATCGGTATCGACACCACGGGAAGTACACCTTGCCTTACCGATAAAAATGGTATGCCGTTGGCTTTGTTGCAGGAATATTCCGAAGACCCTGATGCCATGTTTATACTTTGGAAAGACCATACTTCCATTGAAGAAGCCAACGATATTAATAAGCTTGCTCATGAATGGGAAACAGATTATACATCGTTATCGGGAGGAATATATTCATCGGAATGGTTTTGGGCAAAAGCCCTACATGTACTTCGTAAAAATGAAAAAGTATGTCAAGAAGCACATGCTGTTATTGAGCATTGTGATTGGATGCCGGCAATGCTTACAGGAATTTTGAAACCCGAAAAAGTAAAACGCAGTAGATGTGCTGCAGGCCATAAGGCAATGTGGGCCGAAGATTGGGGAGGTTATCCTTCAAAAGAATATTTTACGAAGCTAAATCCTGCTCTAGGACATATTCGTGAACACTTGAGTAATCAGACCTACACGAGTGATAAACCCGTTGGAAAAATCACCAAAGAATGGGCGGATAAACTCGGGGTTCCGGAGCATGTATTAGTTTCTGTGGGTATTTTGGATGCTCATGCCGGTGCAATTGGCGCGGGTATCAAAGAACACACTATGGTCAAGATTATCGGCACGTCAACTTGCGACATTGTGGTTGCTTCTAAAGATGTTATCAATTCAAATGTTCCGGGTATAAGCGGACAAGTGGATGGCTCGGTTTTGCCTGATATGATTGGTCTAGAAGCAGGGCAATCCGCTTTTGGCGATGTATACGCCTGGTTCAATAATCTTCTCTCATGGCCGCTACAACTTTTGCCTGCCGATGAAAAGGATACAATTATTAGTAAAATTCTTCCTAAATTGACAGAAGAAGCCCAACAAATCCCTATTACCGAAGATTCAATAGTTTCTTTGGATTGGCTGAATGGGAGAAGGACGCCTTTTGTAGATTTTACTAAAAAAGGGATTATTAAAGGGATAACTTTAAGCACAACAGCAGCTCAAATTTTTAAAAGCCTGGTTGAAGCTACGGCTTTTGGCTCCAAAGCAATCCTGGATCACTTTAAAGATGAAGGGATAGTCCTAAATGAAGTTATAGGAGTTGGTGGTATCTCAAGAAAATCGGATTATGTTATGCAAACATTATCCGATGTAATGAGGGTACCCATTAAGGTGGCGGCAACAGACCAGGCGGGAGCGCTCGGAGTGGCTATGTCTGCAGCTGTAGCTGCCGGAATATTTGAAAATTTGTCAAGAGCACAAATCGCGCTCGGTAAGGATTATGATAAAGTGTATTATCCTAACGAAAAAAACCGGATGGTGTACGATAAATTATACTCGGATTATCTTAGTTTAAGCAGTATAACATAGACTCCTGAGCCGTAATAATGCTTTTGTCTTTATTTTTAGTTCAATTAATTTCAATAAGATGAAAAAAATATTATCATCAGCTATTTTCGTTTTTTTACAATTGAGTGTTTTTGCGCAACAAAATTCCTTAACACCCAGCCAGCAAAATCTCGGAAATGGGTATTTCGAGATCAATGCTAATCAACGAGGTCAACACGGTGATATTTTAGTTGGAGATATTGATAATGATGGCGATTTAGATTTAATAGTTGGTGGAGAACAGCGGTTTAGTCCCTGGATGTATCAAGGTGGAACATATTTTAACGATGGTACAGGGAAATTCACACAAATGGATCCATCAAGAAATTTGGTTACTCCCGGAGGATATTCTTATATGGATTTTGGAGACATTGATGGCGACGGATTTATGGATATTATTTACTGTGGAGTAAATAATCAAGGAACAAAAAGTCATAATGGTATTGCGATAAATGACGGTAAAGGACTCTTCATCCCATCCGAAACAGATAAATATCCTATGCCGCCAAACAGAAGTACGTATTGTGCATTTGGCGATTTTAATAACGACGGGCTACTCGACTATTTTTTTGCCGGTACTTTCACCTCGTTCGGTAGCAGAGATCAATCATATGCAGCAATATATTTTCAGCATGAGAATGGTTCATTTATTGAAGATCGTTCTTCTTTTACAGATTATCCACTTACCGATGCAATATGCAGTATTGTCGATTTCGATAATGATGGTTTTTTGGATATTTTCGTTACCGGATTCCTTGACACACAAGATCAGTGGCCGGTTTGCCCATATATGTGGGCTCGATTTACCGTGCCGTTCAGAAATATGGGTGATGGGAAGTTTGAACCAATAGATATTTCAAATCGTGTATTTAGAAAAGGCTTCGGTTCGTTGGACTGGGCAGATATCGACGGGAATGGATATTTGGATTTTATACAGTATGGAGAATCTTACCCCGGAGAAGGAGAGGATAGTCAATACAAAACACGGATTTACAAACAACTAAGCCCGGGTATATTCAAAGAAGCCTACATGTATGATGGCGCGCGCCCATTCAGTATGGGAGGTGCGGTAGTTTTGCAAGATTTTGATAATGATGGTGATACCGATGTGCTTTTTGGCGGATGGTGCCCTAATCTGCCGGGAGGAGCGAGACAAAAAACTTTTATTTTTATTAATGACGACAAAGATAACAATCTGACTAAAGGCGATTTGAAAGAGAATAATTTCCTAAGTAACATATACCTGCCCGGTATGTCGGAACAAGATTTCGAAGTGGCGGATTTTAACGGTGATTTTAAATTAGATTATGTTTACTTAGGTTTTGCCGGCGGAGAATCCGGAAATCCCGTTCATCCCAATCGTAATATTTTTGGCTGGTCGCCCACGCCCGAAAACAAGGAAGATCTTCTTGTTCTACCCTACATAAAACTCTCTGAACCTACCAATCTCAATGCATCCGTATCGGGAGAAGGCTTTCAGAAAAAAGTAACATTTTCTTGGAATGAACCGCATAATAATATCGGCAGAAAGAGCACAACATACAATCTGGCATTAAGAAATCTGAATACCGGACGATGGCTTTACAATCCTTTATCCATTATAGGAGGAGAAAAAGATGGTTGGAGACAGGTAAATGAAATGGGGAATGTGAATTTAAATAAAAGATGGACATTAACACTTCCTGATGGCCAGTACGAATGGAGTGTTCAAGCTGTAGATGCATCCCATTTCGGAGGTTTTTTTGCTCCCTTCCAAACTATTAATATTACAACGTCAGTAAATGAAATTAACTTATTTAATCCGTTAGTTTATAGTAAAGAAAATATTTTGTACATAGAGAATTGTCCAATTGACGAAGAAGTTGAAATGAAAATTTTTTTAATATCAGGAATCTCGCTGAAAGGCATTACATTCCGAGGATTTTACTCAACACCTATTTCAAAAGGAGTTTATGTAATTGAAATTAAAACAAAAAAAGAATCATATGTACAAAAATTATTGGTGATCTAATAATTTAACTAAAATAATTTTTATACTTAATAAAATTGTTCTAAAATTGTAAAAATATTCAAGTAAAAGTTAAACGATTAACTTAATTGTTCAATAAATTTAAAATTTTTTTTATGAAAAGATTTACTTTTTTATGTGCATTCGCACTATTTGTATTGATGGGCTTAAATGCCCAATACAATTATTTGGAAAATGCTGCCGGACAGCACGGAGGAATAATTGTTGGTGATGTGGATAATGACGGAGATTTAGACATTTTCATGTTTGGTGAAACACGCGTTCACCCGATTGTTCACTCTGGAGGGCTATATATTAACGATGGGCTTGGTAATTTCACGAAAAAGGAATCGCCTGTGATGCCCGGCTGGCACACCGACATGGATTTTGGTGATATTGACGGAGATGGAGATTTAGACATTATCTTTAGTGGGCACAAAACCCTAAATATTCCTGAAGCCAATTCCAGAGGTATTGCTTTAAATGACGGCGCTGGAAATTTTACCATAGCCGATCCGAATCTTTATCCAAAACAAATGTTAGTGGCACCGAGTGTCAAATTTGCGGATTTCAACAACGATGGATTACTCGATTACATGATTGCTCCTCCTGATCATCAAAGGCACTGGGATTGGGAAACAGGAATGGATACGGACTATTATGGTGTATGGACACTTTATTTCCAGCAACAAGACGGAACTTTCGTGGCTGATGGCCAGCAATTTGCCAATTACTTTAGAGATCAGGTGCTCTCTGTAGGAGATTTTGATAATGATGGAGATATAGACATCTTCCTCCAAGGCTATTATCCTCATGCAGATGAATCGGTTAATCCCTTTGGACTTACTGCCCCGGACTGGGTAACAATTATCTTTACCAATGATGGCACGGGACAGTTTTCCAGATTGGAAGGAACCGGATTCCCAAGTATCGGACAAGGCTCTCATGATTGGGCAGATATAGATGGTGACGGATTTCTGGACTTACTAATTGTAGGCGACGGATTCTATAACGGAAATAACAATTGGGATGCCGCTCCATGGTATCATCGTATTTTTACAAATAAGAACCTAGTCTTCAGTCAGGTTTTTGAATCACCAAGAGCACGACAATTTTCTATAACAGGAGCCAACCTCCTTCAAGATTTGGATAACGATGGTGATATCGATGTACTTTTAGGTGGCTGGGCCGACAATATTGGCCGTCAGAAGACATTTATATTCGAGAATAGAGATACTGATTTTAATCTGACAGCCGAAGATTTAGTTGAAAATACAATGCTTGGCGATTATTTACCAGGGCTTTCGGAACAAGATTACAAAGCGGCCGATTTTAATGGCGACAATATATTGGATTATGTTTATATGGGTTTCAAAGGTAATAATGAAACAAGTCCGCCTCCGGGAGTTATAGATCAAGTAATTGGTGCTTGGACTCCGGGTGTTGATCCGGGTGGATTAATTCAGCCATTTACTAAGTTGAACGCGCCTTCCTCATTAGTTGCTACACAACAATTAGTTGATGGGAAAATGAAAGTAACTTTTCAATGGCAAGCGCCTGATAATATCGGAACAAAGAAAAGTGTAACCTACAATTTAGCCGTCAGAAATACTACCACCGGAAAATGGGTATCTAGTCCCTTGGCAATCGTTGGAGGCGCTAACGACGGTTTTAGACAAGTTGTAAAATTAGGAAACACATACTTAAATAAAACATGGACGCTTACTTTACCTGAAGGAGAATACGAATGGACGGTTCAAGCAATAGACGCTTCCAGATTTGGTGGAAGTTTTGCACCCTTGCAGCCTTTAACCGTTTCAACCGGAATAGACAATCAATTGGCATTTAATCCGATTATTTCATCCACTAAAGGAAATTTAGTTATTAAATACAGCGGAGCCGAAAATTTACAAACCAGGATATATTCACTTGCAGGTGTAAAAGTTGCCGATAGGAATTTTAATAATGAATTGATTTTGCCGCTTCAAGCAGGTGTTTACCTTGTTGAGTTAATCGGTAATTCGGGAAGCTATAAAACAAAAGTTCTGGTTAAATAATTTTTTTGGGTAGTATATTTTTACGCAGAAATGCGTTAAAATAAAAAAACTTTTATTGACAGCTGCTTTTACAATAGTAGCTGTCAATTTTATTATTTTCTAATTATCTTTGAATTTAAGGGAGATAAATAAATCTTAAAAAATGAGGAAAAGTATTTCGTTTTTAATCATACTCTTTATACTTAGTTATACCAATCAAATAGTATTTGGACAAACCACTTCTTGGGGAGATGAGCTAAATTTACTGAGGCAGGTAAATCTCTTGCCTGTTTATCGTTCAAATTCTGTTGTAGAACAAATATCGAGCTACGATAGAACAGGAGGTAATGATGATGGATTTTCAGGAAAATACTCATATATAAGAGTAGAAAATAATAAATTAGTGCTTGCAGATTTACAGGGACCCGGAGTAATAAATCGAATTTGGACAGCAACCCCTACTGAGGATACCGTTTCTTTCTATTTCGATGGAGAATCTACTCCAAGATTAAAAATTAAATTCAGTGAACTTTTTGCAGGATCTATTTTCCCTTTTATGTCTCCTGTTTCGGGAAACGCAATAGGGGGACATTATTCTTACGTTCCCATACATTACAAAGAATCCTGTAAAATATTGTTCCACGGATCTAAAATCGAATTCATTCAAATACAGTATAGAAATTTGCCCGATACGAGCATTGAATCATACAATAACAGCTTTTCTGCGGAAGACAGAAACATCATGTTAAATGTCAGAGGTGTATGGGCGAATGTTTTTCCCTCGGTAAGTAATTTCACAAACGCAAATTCTTCTAATATACAAACTCATACAGAACAATTCATCTTGAATCCCGGAGATGAAAAAATATTTTTTGATACCGATATTCCCGGCAGAATTGTTGGTTTTGAAATTGATGGGGGCAATGGTTTTGAAGGTCAATATAAAGATGTAATATTATCCGCAAGATGGGATAACGAAGATATTGAGTCAATTTATTCACCTTTAGCCGATTTTTTTGGCTATGCATATGGAAAAGGAAGTATGCGTTCTATTCTCATCGGAAGATACGCCAATAATAACTATTGTTATATTCCTATGCCTTATGATAATAATGCCACATTAAAACTTAGTTACAAAATAAGGAAAATGCCTGTCCAACAGCCCATCCCTATAACTGTTAAAGTTTTTTATAACAATATTTCACGAGTAGTGGCGCAAGAAGGTAAGTTTTATGCCGTATGGAGGCGAGAGATAAATCCTCCAATCGGAAGATATTATGATTTTTTGAAAGTTGATGGGAAGGGACATTATATCGGCACCATGCATATCGCGCAAGGATTACGTCCCGGAGTTACGTTATTTTTTGAAGGTGACGATGTAACATATGTCGATGGTAAAATGACGATTCACGGAACCGGATCTGAAGATTACTATAATGGAGGATGGTATAACATAGCAGGCAGATGGGACCGTGCTCATAGTTTGGGCATCCACGGGTCTTTGGATTATAATACAGCTTTATATCGCACAGGAGGTTACAGATTTTTCCTTTCCGATAAAATGTCCTTTGAAAAAAATATACGTCACTCAATGGAGCACGGGCCCGAAGGCAATGAGTTTCCGGTAGATTACACATCGGTGGCTTACTTTTATAACTCTTCTCCCTTAACCGAGAGAATGGAACCTACGGAACACCTTAGGGAAGTTTATATTCCTCAGGAACCATTTCTTCGTCCCAATACAAAGGAATTTGATATTAATATGCGACCACAGCATGGAGACATTTTAGTTGTGGACATAGATAACGATAACGATTTGGATCTAATTATAGGAGGAGAGCAAAGGTCTGAGCCTTTTGCTTACCAGGGCGGAACTTTTACGAATGACGGAAAAGGTAACTTTACACGTATACCAAACAACATAACTCCTGCCTATATGGCTACAATGGATGCAGGTGATATAGACGGAGATGGTGATATCGATATTATTTTTAACGGAGGAACTAATGTCGGAGCAGTCTGGTCTAAAGGCATTGCTTTAAACGATGGGTTTGGTAACTTCACACTCGCACCCACCTCTCAATATCCGATTCCTCCTTCGCGAAGTGTAAGCAGTTTTTTCGGTGATTTTAATAACGATGGGTTACTCGACTATTGCCATTCCGGAAACAGCGCCGATTCATATATGGCACTTTACTTTCAGCAGACTGATGGAAGTTTCCTGGCAGATAGAGATTCATTCAACAAATACAAATTTAGTGATATTTTGGCAAAACCGGTTGATTACAATAACGATGGCTATGTGGATATTTTTGTAATGGCTTGGTTAGATGAAGCTGTGGACGGACTTTTAAGGGGACGTTTTACGGGAATTTTTGAAAACAACGGTACGGGTAACTTCACCCTTATTTCGCAACCACAAATAAGAATGAAAAGCTATGGCTCTGCGGATTGGGCCGATATGGATGGAAATGGATGGCTCGATTTTATTATGCACGGCGAGGGTACGGGCAGTTTTGATCCTAATGATTGGAAATACACAATCTACAGAAATGAAGATGGAATTTTTTCTGAGGCTTTTATTTACGAGAGAACCAGACAATTTTCAGTTGGAGGAGCCGCTGTTTTACAAGATATAGATAATGACGGCGATCCGGATGTATTATTCGGTGGTTGGTCTGATAGGCTTATTCCTTCGCCTCGGCAAAAAACCTTCGTTTACATGAATAATGATAAAAATAACAAATTGGAATACGAAGATTTGAACGAAAATTATTTCCTTAGTAATCAATATTTGCCGGGTATGTCTGAACAGGATTTTGAAATAGCGGATTTAGACGGAGATTTCAGGCCGGATTTTATCTATTCCGGATTTGCGGAAAATTATCACGATAATCCCTATAATCCAAACCGGGTTATAAGCGGATGGTCTCCAAGCCCCGATGATCAGGGTTTGTATATGTTCCCTTTTGTAAAACTTTCGGCTCCTCAAAATTTAAATGCAACCATCTTCAACGATGGAATAAATAACAAAGTTATTTTGTCATGGGAAGAACCTTTAAACAATAGCGGAAGGAAAAGTACAACCTATAACCTTTATCTTCAAGATAAAAATTCGGGTAAATGGTTGTATAACCCTATGGCTGTGATCGGCGGTGAAAATGATGGCTGGCGTAAGATTAACAGATTAGGGAATGTTTTCCTCAATAAGCGTATCGAACTAGTCTTACCGGATGGGGAATATGAATGGAGTGTACAGGCTATTGATGCTGCACGATTTGGAGGAAATTTTGCTCCTATTGAAAATCTACAAATAATAACAGGATTAAAAGACTTTGAGAATTTCAGTCCGTATATATCAGTAAGAAATAATCAAGTTTTCATAAAATTAAGTTCCGGAAACCTCAATCAAATAAAAATATACAATTTATTGGGGCAGAAAATTATCGATAAACAATTCACAATATCATTTCAGGAAACTTTACCGGACGGTATATATATAATAGAAATAGGAAACAGTAAAAACAGACACAAGTCAAAGATTATTGTGAATTAAAAGGAATTTACCGCTCATTTTGAGAGGATTCGCTTTCAGCGTTTTACGCGTGCATTTCCCTTCCAAATACTCCAAATCATCTCCTCATCGGCAGGTTTGGCGTAATCGGTTAGGAAAGTGGTTGCCAAAGCGCCGCTTGCCCACGCAAACTGAATCCATTTTTCGGACGGCATTTCTTTCAAAATGCTGTATAGTAAACCACCTACAAAACCATCGCCACCGCCGATTCTGTCCATCACATTAATTTTGCGGAGCGGCGCCTGATGCCAATGGTTGTTTTCATAAACAATAGCGCCCCAAAGATGTTCATTGGCGCTGATAACCTCGCGAAGCGTGTTGGCAAAAACCGAAACATTCGGAAACGCTTTTTGGGCGTTCAATATCATTCCTTTGAAAGCATCCATTGTGTCTTCGATGTTTTCTCCTCCGGCTTCAGGGCCTTTAGCACCCAAGCAGAGTTGAAAATCTTCTTCATTCCCGATGAGAATATCGGATAACGATGCGATTTCCGTGAAAGCCTGTTTAAGTTCTTTTTCGCGCCCTTTCCAAAATGTGGCTCTGTGATTCAAATCAAACGAGATAAGCGTGCCGTTTTTTTTGGCAAATCGGGCAAGTTCGAGACAAAAATTGCTTGTGTCGGGCGATAATGCGGCAATTAATCCCGAAAGATGGATGATTTGTACGCCTTCTTCGGCAAAGATGCGTTCTAAATCGAAATCTTTTACATTAAGCGTTTTGCCTACTTCTCCGGCTCTGTCGTTTTGCACGCGCGGGCCACGCAGTCCGAAACCACTATCGGCGATATTAAATTGATGGCGATAACCCCACGGGTCGCCTTGCAGCACTTCGGGGCCTTCGAAATCCATATTGCGCGCTTTCAGGTCAGACTTAATGAAAGCCGCTATGGGGCTGTCTTTTACGAAAGTTGTCAATACTTTTACCGGAAGCCCTAAATACGAAGAAATGCTTGCCACGTTTGTTTCGGCGCTTGTTGCCTGCATTTCGAACAATTTACTGCTGTGAACGGGTTGCGCATTTACGGGCGTGATACGTACGCCCATGCTTGTGGCTACGAGAAGCGAATATTTATAGTCTTTTTTTAATTTTAATGACATTGTTTGAAAGACGTTAGAAGTTGGAAATCAAAAACAAAAAAAATCAAAAGTCTAAAAATCTATTAGTCTGATAATCTATACTCTATATGCTAAAAGCATCAAATCCGCCATCCACAATCGCTACGGTTCCCGTTACAAATTTAGAAGCATCGCTTACCAAATAATGCAGCGTTCCCAATAGATCTTCGGGATTTCCGAAACGGCGAAACGGCGTGTGTGCGATAATGGTATTTCCTCTGTCGGAATACGTTCCGTCGGGGTTAGTGAGCAATGCACGGTTTTGTTCCGTGATGAAAAATCCGGGACAAAGCGCGTTTACGCGAAACTGTTCGCCGAACTTTATCGCCATTTCACCTGCCATATATTTCGTAAAGTTTGTAACGGCGGCTTTGGCTGCGCCATAACCCGCAACGCGGGTTAGCGGCCGCAAGGCCGATGCTGAAGAAATATTGATGATATTTCCCCGTTTTTCTTTTACCATATATTCGGCAAAAACAACGGTCGGAACCACGGTTCCCATCAGATTCAAATCAACGACGTTGCGGAAGTC
>JAFADY010000064.1 GCA_023424395.1 Bacteroidota bacterium
CCTCCGAAATATCCCGAAATCAAACCGTAGGTCACGCCGATGAATAAATCGATGAGTATGGCCAAAAATGCCATATAAAGGGAGATTCTCGCCCCCTGCCATACGCGCACCCACAGATCTCTTCCCAGACTATCCGTTCCGAAGAAATAGTAATTTCCGGATTCCCCCTTTTCCTGATAGAGATCCTTGCCATACGATTTTCCATTCAGAAAACCGAGATTTTCCACAAGAGGCACCTTAGGCGGAAGACCGATGCGCGCTGAATTCTGTTCCCGATAATCATGCGAGGATAAAAGCGGCATGAAAACAGCCATCAGAATAATGGTCAGAATCACATAAAGCGCAAATCGGGAAGCTCGTTTTTTTCGAAATCTGCGCCATACCTCAAGCAAAAAAGGAGGCTCTTTGTTAATTGTGTCGACAATCTCGTAATCCTTTTGTGAGGCAAATTGAAAATCCTCACGAAATGCACGATCACTCATGATTCCTCCTTTCCGAGACGAATGCGCGGATCAATGATTCCATAAAGAATATCCACGATCAGCATGACCCCGATGAAAAGCACGGAATATAAAAAGGCGATGGCGATCACAATATTATAATCGTTGGACTGAATCGCCGTTACAAAGAGCTCGCCGATCCCCGGAATCGCAAAAATTTTCTCAACGACAAGCGATCCGGTCATCAAATTGACGACTAACGGCCCCAGCACCGTGATCACAGGAATCAGGGCATTGCGGATTCCATGCTTCCAAATCACCTTGGTTTCGCTCATTCCTTTTGATCGGGCAAGCTCAATATAATCGCTATTTAAAATATCAAGCATTTCCGATCGCAAAAAACGGGAAATGGTCGCCGTGGTAAACATGGAAAGGGAAATCACCGGTAAAATCGAAGAAATCAAGGGCTGCGAGGTATTATACAATACGGGAACCCATCGCCACTGATACGCCACGATTAAAGAGAGAAAGAGGGCAAAAACGTAAGATGGAATGCTCACTCCCGCGACTGCTGTCAATGAGGTAAACGTATCCGCCCAAGTGCCATGCCGCAGGGCCGCTACAATGCCCAACACCGCCCCGACAACGGTTCCTAATATAACCGCTGCAATCCCGAGCTGAAAAGACACTGCCACTCGTCCCTTCAGCATATCGGTAACATAGGCCTTCACCTGAATGTTATATGATTGACCGAAATCAAAGTGCAGCATCATATTGAGATATCTGCCGAAACGAATCAGAATAGGATCATTCAGGCCGTATTTTTCCTCCATCTGCTCGCGCATTTCAGGGGAAAGCTTCTCATCGTTAAATGGAGAGCCCGGCATTTGGTCCAGCATCAGGAAGAGGAACAAAATGATAAGAAAGAGCGTTACCGCGGAAATCGCGACTCTTTTGAAAATATATTTGACCATAATATGACAAAAGGGGGACACCGCCCCCTTTTTTCCTCCTTTACCGACTATTGCTTCACTGCATTTTTATAATAATAGCTGACGCCGGTCGTATGATACTCCCAGCCCGTTACAGCGGGATTCCACATTGTGGAATTGCCGATCTGGTAGACCGGAATCGGGCCCTGTGCATCTTTGAGCAATAGTTTTTCCGCATCCAGCAATACCTGCCAGCGTTCTTCATCAGACAGCGTACCGCTGCTGGCTTTCGCAATCATCTCATCATATCCGGGAATCGTAACGCGGTTGTAGTTGGAGCTGGAATCCGTTACAAACAGATCCAAATACGTCATAGGATCCGGATAATCGGGACCCCAGCGGTGGAGCGCCAGCTGGAAGTCTCCATCCTGCTGAAGCTGCAAGCGCGCCTTCTTCGGCTGTGATTTCAGGGTAATGGTTAAATTCGGAATATTCTTCTGGATCTGTTCCTGTAAAAACTCCGCAACCTTCTTAGATTCCTCCGAGTCCTCGAAAAGCAGCTCCAGGCTGAGATTTTTTATACCAAGCTCCTGGAAGGCCTTTTCCGCATAGGCTTTCGCCGCCTCAGCTCCCTCGTTGAAGAAATCATTCCCGTTCTCCTCACGGAAATCCTTCCCGCTCGGGGAGAATGCCAGCTCCTTCGGAACAAATCCATATGCTCCGATTGCGCCGTCCTTCAAAATGACATTGGCAAGCTCCTCACGATCAAATGCGTTCGCAATGGCCTTTGCCAGGTTGACATTGTTCAGCTCCGGAACCGCCTCGTGATTGCCTACAAGATACCATAGATATCCGCCCAGCGCCTGCTGCATACGTTCATCACCCGAATAACGACCTACGACATCGCCTGTCAGTCTTACAAAATCCGAGGCTCCCGTATCAAACTCCAAAGCTGAGGTTTGCGGATCCTTGGAGACCTTCCAATTGATGGAATTGAGCTTGACATTAGCGGCATCCCAGTATGATTCATTCTTGACTGCCTTAAAGCTGTTTCCGGCTACCCATTCGGTCATGCGGAACGGTCCGTTATAGAGCAGATTTTCCGGACTTTGTGCATATTGATCGCCCTTCTCTTCCACGAACTTCTGGTTGATCGGAAGGAAGGATCCGAAGGACAGAAGCTTCAGGAAGAAGGGAACCTTGTGCTCCAGGGTCACCTCTAAAGTCTTCTCATCCACAGCCTTCACGCCCAATTCCTCCAGGGGCTTTTCGCCTTTCATAATAGGCCCCGCATTGACGACACCTGCGACCTCCATAATATAGTTATAGTCAGATGCCGTGTCCGGATCCACCAGGCGGCGCCATGCAAATACAAAATCATTGGCTGTTACCGGATCTCCATTGGACCATTTTGCATCACGCAGGTGAAAGGTATATGTCAGTTCGTCATCGCTGATGTCCACACTTTCCGCCAACGCCGGCTTTTCCGCGCCTTTCGCATCCAGCACATACAGACCTTCTTCGACTGCCGCCAGAACCTCAAATGAGGTCCCGTCCGTTGCGAGTGAGGAGTCCATCGATAACAGATCGGTTTCCTTAATAACATTGAGGTCACCGCTCGCAGCGGATCCGGCTGTGGAACCCGTATGAGACGATGCATCTTTTCCTCCTCCGCATGCGCTGAGCACAAGACTGAATGCTAAAAGCATTCCCAACCATTTTTTGTGTTTCATTCGAGCTACCTCCTTTTCTATAATTGGTAACATTATACACTTATTTTTTTATTTATCAATTAAAATTTTCATTTTTTCAATCATTATTTTTATAGATGTATATTTTTTGCATAAATTCAATTTCCTCTGACATACGTTATCCCGATACGGCATGTCTGCGATTCAGCATAAATATGCTAATTTTTTATTAGAAATCCATCCCATGCTGTGAAAACATTTTCTCATAGACACAAATGGAATGCCCGAGTTTTGACCGGTTGTTCTCCTTCCCGTCTCCGGTCGATTCTCACATTCCGATCGACAAAAATTCACGAAATTCCGGTGTCTTGGGATCCGCAAACATTTCCTGCGGATCTCCGCGCTCCAGAATGACCCCGTTTTGCAGAAAACAGATGCCGTTGGCTACATTTTTTGCAAAATTCATCTCATGCGTCACCACAACCATGGTCATGCCTTCGTCTGCGAGTCCGCGTATGACATTCATGACCTCCGCAACATTTTGCGGATCCAATGCGGATGTGGGCTCGTCAAACAGCAACACCTCCGGATCCATAGCAAGAGACCTTGCAATCGCCACACGCTGCTTTTGTCCTCCGGATATTTGTGCCGGCTTCGCATCGATGTACTCCGCCATGCCAACCTTTTGCAAATAAAAGAGGGCCTTTTCCTTCGCCTCCTCCCGGCTTCTATGCAGAACCTTCATTTGACCGAGAATGCAGTTTCCCAGAACCGTCATATTGGAGAACAGATTGAAATGCTGAAAAACCATTCCCACCTTTGAACAATATCGTCTGCTGTCCAGATTCGGCTGCAAAATGGATTGTCCATGAAAGAGGATCTCTCCCTCCGTCGGCTTTTCCAAGAGATTGAGACAACGCAAGAGCGTAGATTTTCCCGAGCCCGAAGGTCCCAGAAGAGCAATCACCTCCCTGGCTTCTATCACCATGGAAACGTCTTTCAGCACCGCATGATCTCCGAATCGTTTTGCAAGATGGCGCACATCAAGAATCAATGAATTTTTTTCCTTTGTTGAAGTTACATGGCTCATTTGACACCTCCTGTTGCACTGGCAAGACTGAATTGCGTATCCGGATTCAGCTTCCGGCTGAGCAGACGAATCAGCTGTGTCGCGCAAAGCGTCATGACAAAATAAACTACGGCTGCGACAAGATAGGATTGAAAGATGAGAAGTGTGGATCCTGCCACCCCCTTGGTAATAAAGAAAAGCTCTGTAACGGAAATGACGTTTAAAACAGAGGTGTCTTTGATATTGACCACAAATTCATTTCCGATTGAGGGCAATATGGCTCTAAGCGCCTGCGGCAGAATGACGTATATCATCATCTGCCAATGGGAAAGGCCCAGCGCATAGCTCGCCTCGAATTGGCCGCGATCCACGCTGTCGATTCCGCCGCGGATCGTTTCGGCTAAATAAGCGCCGGTATTGATGGAAACGACAATCATTCCTGCCGCAATGGCATTCAAATCCACATTCAGGAATTGCTTGCTTCCGTAATAGATGAGCATGGCCTGCA
>JAFADY010000061.1 GCA_023424395.1 Bacteroidota bacterium
ACGTGCTTTTGGCCGAAGCCGATGTTTCGTACGAACAACTTTACGAAATGGATGCGGTGAACGACGATTTCAAAACCACCGATGCCGTTATCGTAATCGGCGCTAACGACGTTTTAAATCCTGCCGCCCGCGATGCGGTAGATACGCCCATTTATGGTATGCCCGTGTTGAACGTGGATGAAGCGAAAGATATTTTCATCTGCAATTTCGACCTCAGTCCCGGCTACGCCGGAGTAGAAAATCCACTCTATACCCGTGCCGAAGGCGTGCATTTGTATTTAGGAGATGCCAAAGACTCATTGCAAAAATTAATTCAATTACTGGATTGATCATGATGGAGTATCAAAATCCATCCAAAAATGGGACAAAGTGAAGCATAAAATGGACATTCTACGATAATAATTGCCGTACATCCTTTGTTAAGAAAAAAAAAACGTTTTACTTTGTTAGCGCATATTCAGTGATTTTTACATTTAATTTAATCAATTACAACTATAAATGGAAAACTTCAATCAGGAAAATCAAATTCAAATTGAGCTCACAGAGGAAGTTGCACAGGGAACCTATTCAAATTTAGCGATTATATCACACTCCACATCAGAATTTGTGGTGGATTTTGTGCGTATCGTACCGGGTATTCCAAAAGCAAAAGTTAAGTCGCGCATAATTCTCACACCGGAACATGCCAAGCGTTTGTTGTTCGCTTTAAAAGAGAATATCGACAAATTCGAGAAAATGAACGGAAATATTTCTGTAGGCAACGAACCGGGCGGTTTCTTTCCTCCATTGGGTGGAATGGGACAGGCATGAACGGGGAAACGATTATTTAAATAACAACGTACTCATTATAACTTAATACATTTTAGTTTATGGAATTATTATTAGCATCTACAGTGGATTGGGCAAGGGCGCAATTTGCCCTTACCGCCATGTACCACTGGATATTTGTGCCTCTCACACTCGGCTTGGGAGTTATTATGGCTATTATGGAAACCCAATATGTGAGAACCGGTGAGGAATCGTGGAAAAAAACAGCCATTTTTTGGCAAAAACTATTTGCGATAAACTTCGTTATCGGGATAGCCACCGGTATCATCATGGAATTCCAATTCGGTACCAACTGGTCTAATTACAGTTGGTTTGTGGGCGATATTTTCGGCGCTCCGTTGGCCATTGAAGGTATTTTGGCTTTCTTTTTAGAGGCTACGTTTATTTCTATCATGATCTACGGATGGAATAGAGTGGGTAAGAAACTGCATTTGGCTTCAACCTGGTTGGTAGCGATTGGAGCAACATTATCCGCTTTGTGGATATTAATTGCCAACGCATGGATGCAATATCCGGTAGGAATGGAGTTTAATCCCGAAACCGTAAGAAACGAAATGACCGATTTTTGGGCTGTGGTGCTTTCTCCGGTCGCCATCAATAAATTCTTTCACGCGGTTGTCTCGGGATGGGGGCTTGCCGCTTCGTTCGTGGTGGGTGTTTCGGCTTGGTATTTATTAAAGAAAAGGCACATCGCTTTCGCGATCAGAAGCATGAAATTGGGCGCTATCTTCGGTTTCATATCCTTCGTTTTATTGGCTGTAACCGGCGATGGTTCTGCTTATGAAGTGGCCCAAAAGCAACCCATGAAATTGGCTGCCGCCGAGGGGCTTTACAAAGGACAAGAAGGAGCCGGATTGATCGCCATAGGTATGCTCAATCCTGAAAAGAAATCGTATAACGACGATGTGAATCCATACATTTTTAAGATAGAACTTCCCAAATTATTATCGTTACTGGGTTACAGAAACGCGAATGCTTTCGTTCCCGGGATACAGGATATTGTGGACGGCGGTTACACGCTACCCGACGGCAGTACTGCTTTGTCTTTTAGAGAAAGACAAGAAAAAGGGAAACTGGCCATTCAGGCGCTTGCCGATTATCAGTTGGCCAAAAAAGAAGGCCGCGATGCCGATGCCGCTAATCAAGAAACCATTTTACGTGAAAATTATCCTCATTTTGGTTACGGATACCTCGATGCCGAGGAAGACATCATTCCGAATGTTCCGCTTACGTTTTACAGTTTTCACCTCATGGTGATCATCGGATTTTATTTTATTTTATTCTTTGCGGTTGTATGGTTTTTGATCAAAAAGAATAAAATAACCGATAAAAAATGGATGCTGCATCTATCGCTATGGAGTATTGCGTTGGCATATATTGCAGGGCAATTGGGTTGGATAGTGGCAGAATTTGGCCGCCAACCATGGACAATTCAGGATGTACTGCCTGTTGAAACGGCTGTCTCGGCAGTTTCTGCTGGAAATATCATCACCACTTTTGTGTTGTTTGCTATTGTATTTGCCGTACTGCTTGTTGCGGGGGTAACTATTTTAGTAAAAGAAATAAAGAAAGGCCCTGAATTAACCGAAATAGTTACGATAGAGAAGCCTGAGGGGGATTCGTACTAATTTTACAAACGCATAAAAATTACAAATATGTTTACACTCGAATTTTTACAAAATTATTGGTGGTTCATCATAGCTTTACTTGGCGGATTGTTGGTATTTTTATTCTTCGTGCAAGGCGGGCAATCCATGATCTTTAGTTTGGGTAAAACCGAAAATGAAAGAAAATTAATTGTGAACGCGCTGGGCAGAAAATGGGAATATACTTTTACTACGTTGGTAACCTTTGGAGGAGCGTTTTTTGCATCTTTTCCACTTTTTTACTCCACCAGTTTTGGCGGCGCTTATTGGGTTTGGATGCTTATTTTGTTTTCATTTATCCTTCAGGCCGTATCGTACCAATTCCAAGGAAGCGCCGGAAATATTTTGGGCGCAAAAACCTATCGTGCTTTTTTGGTTTTCAACGGTATTGTGGGAACCTTTGTTGTGGGCGTAGCGGTAGCTACTTTTTTCACCGGTTCGGAATTCACCATGAACAAAGCGAACATCGCCGGTTTAGGAGATTCCGGTTTCGTAATAAGTCAATGGCAAAATCCTTTGCACGGATTAGAGGCGTTGGGAAACTTCAGAAACTGGGCTTTGGGGCTAGCCGTACTTTTCTTAGCGCGCACGTTGGCAAGTTTGTTTTTTGTGAATAGATTAGACCACGACGTGTTGGTGGAAAGGTCAAGAAAAGCCACTTTGTACAACGGGCTGCCGTTTGTGGTGTTTTTCCTCGTTTTCCTTATTTGGACATTATTATCGGATGGCTACGCTTGGCGCCCTGATGATGTAATGCCCGACAAACAGGTTATTTTTATGGAACCTTATAAGTATTTCAATAATTTAATTGAAATGCCCGTAGTGCTTGTTATTTTTGTCATAGGCGTGTTGGCCGTATTATACGGAATATTCGCCACCATTCTCAAGAAAAGCTTTACCAAAGGAATTTGGTTTGCGGGAGTAGGTACGGTGCTTACCGTTACCATGTTGTTTTTACTTGCAGCTTACAATAATACCGCTTATTATCCTTCTTACGTCGATTTGCAAAGTTCGCTTACGCTGCAAAACTCATCCTCGAGTTTCTTCACGCTTTCGGTTATGTCGGTGGTTTCGTTGCTTGTGCCGTTTGTCTTGGCATATATCATTTATGCCTGGAGGGCATTGGAAAAGAAAAAACTCAATTTACAAGAATTGGAGACCGATGGAGGTTATTGAGCATACTAAATGTTCGAAAAAAGGGATGATCAAGGCGTATTATCCCTTTTTTTCTTAAATATCTATTTTAGGAAATAATAAAAAATGTATTTTTGTAAAGAATATTGATTAAACCTTACGTATGCGAAAATACATATTATATGTTTTTGTTTTAACCGCTGTTTTTCTTGTATCTTGCAACAACATTAAAAACAGTAAATTCAGGGCAGATAACGGTATTGTTTTCGATACCATTTCGGTAAACAGGCAACATTTTTTGGAAGGAGATACGGCCAATTCTTCTTGCAAAATAGAGATCGATTTTGTATATCCGGCTTCGAGCAAATACGCCGATGTGGATAGCCTGCAACGCATTTTCATCAACAGGTTTTTCGGCTCGGCTTACGATTCTCTCAGCGCGCAGGAAGCCGTGGATAAGTATGTGGCCAGCTACATTGCCAATTACGAAAAAGATGCTTTAACTTTCAAAGAAACATTGCAGGGCGATTATAACACCGATATTTTTACGCCTGTTTTCGGCCACGATGACGATATGAATAACCTCCCCGAAAAATTCTACTCCTACAACGAGTCTTTGTCCGATTCGGTTTTTTACAATGCCTACGGCATCCTTTCGTTTCAGGTGAAGCAATCGAACAACAAAGGGGGCGACGCCGTATTCAATTCTTATCAGAATTATGTAATAAACCTCGAAACGATGGATATGCTCACCGAAAACGATATTTTTAAACCCGGATACGACACCGCGTTGCGGCAATACCTCCAAACTTCTTTGATGGAACAAAACAGTGTAAAAAGCATAAACGATTTGGAGGATTTGGGATATTTCGGCATCGCTGAAATTATTCCCAATAAAAACTTCCTGGTCAACAACAAAGGCATCCGCTATACTTTCAACAAAGGCGAGTATTCGGCTTATCAGCTCAACGCGCCCGAAGTCTTTATTCCGTATAATTCCGTCAACTCGTTGTTGCGCGATAATTCCATTGTTTCAAACCTCGCAAAATAGTGAACGTAATAGAAAAATACTTCCCGCATTTATCCGAAAAGCAAAAAGAGCAATACCGTGCTCTTTTTGCGCTTTATGCCGATTGGAACAACAAAATAAACGTGATCTCGCGCAAAGATATCGATAACCTCTATTTGCACCACGTGTTGCATTCGATGGCAATAACCAAATACATACAATTCACCCCCCATACGCAAATAATAGATGTTGGTACTGGTGGAGGTTTTCCCGGCATTCCGCTGGCTATTTTTTTTCCCGATGTGCATTTTTTGCTGCTGGACAGCATAGGTAAAAAAGTGCGCGTGGCGCGTGAAGTAGCTTCCGCCATAGGATTAGAAAACGTAGATTTTGCACACGCGAGAATCGAAGACGAAAAACGAAAATTCCATTTCGTGGTAAGCCGCGCCGTGATGACGTTGCCCCAATTGGTAGCAACATCCGCTAAAAACATCTCGCGCGAGCAAACCAACGCTTTACCTAACGGAA
Organism: Bacteroidota bacterium; assembly: GCA_023424395.1. Taxonomy (GTDB): domain Bacteria; phylum Bacteroidota; class Bacteroidia; order Bacteroidales; family Dysgonomonadaceae; genus JAFADY01. The sequence goes on from JAFADY010000061.1 coordinate 5,146, forward strand.
TTATTTGCCTGAAAGGCGGCGATTTAACAAGCGAATTAAAGCCATTTAAAAACAAAGTGGAAACGCTTCCGCTAAAAAAATATTTCTCCGAAGAGTTTTTTGACACCAAACAGTTGGTTTATTTACCGGGGTAGTGGAACAAAACTCACTTTATTCGAGAAACTCTTACTCTGCTGTTTAATCTTCCTCAACCCGTGCAAGCAAATAATCTCACGCAACCGCTATTTTCTTTGAAAAGAAAAGACTAATTTTGCATACAAAATTAAAATGCTTACCAAACAAAAAAATGTAATCGGTAAATGAAAGTTAAAACGTTTGAATTTAATCCGTTGGCGGTAAATACGTACGTTGTTTCCGACGAAACCAAAGAATGCGTGGTGATAGACCCTGCGTGCTATTATCCCGACGAAAGGGAAACCTTGTTGAACTACATCCTCGACAACGACCTCCACGTCAGGCATATCATCAATACGCATCTGCATTTCGACCATATCTTCGGCGTAAATTTTATTGCTTCGCAATTCGATGTAAAACTACAAGCCCATCAAGACGATGAATTTTTGATCGCCGACCTGCCCGATCAGTTAAAGATGTTCGGCTTTCCTTCAAACGCGGATTTTAAGCCCGAGATAGGCAACTACCTCACCGAAAACAACGTGATTTCATTCGGAAATCAGGAGTTCAAAATCTTGCACGTGCCCGGCCATTCACCCGGCAGCCTCTGTTTTTACAACGAGAAGACGCCTTGCGTTTTTGTGGGCGATGTGTTGTTCAATTCAAGCATCGGCAGGACAGACTTGCCCGGCGGCAACTTTGAGCAGCTTATCTCCGGCATTAAAACCAAACTTTTCACCCTTCCCGAAGAAACAGCCGTTTACTCCGGGCACGGCCCCATTACCACCATTGGTAGCGAAAAAGTACACAATCCTTTCTTTGAATCAGAAATATAAATTAACCCAATAAACTCATTCGTATTATGAAAATGGAACAATTCAAGGGCCGCCATATCGGTATTCGTCCCGAAGATTTGCCCGGTATGCTCAAAGCGATCGGTGTGTCGAGTGTGGATGAACTTATCGATCAAACCATACCCGCCGATATTCGGTTAAATGAACCCCTTCACTTGCCTGAGGCTTTAACCGAGATGGATTATGCCGAAGAGATCGGCAGGATTGCCTCAAGAAATAAAATATTCACTTCTTATATCGGCATGGGTTGGTACGATACCATTACGCCGGCAGCCGTTTACCGGAATGTTTTCGAAAATCCGGTTTGGTACACTTCCTATACGCCTTATCAGGCCGAGATTTCGCAAGGCCGGTTGGAGGCTTTGCTCAATTTTCAAACGGTGGTAAGCGAATTGACCGGTTTGCCGCTGTCTAATTCCTCTTTATTAGACGAATCTACCGCCGCAGCCGAAGCCGCATCCATGATGTACGGCCTTCGTACGAGAGAGCAGGTGAAAAATAACGTGGAAACCTTGTTCGTCGACGAGCATATTTTTCCGCAAACTATATCGGTGCTCCGCACCAGAATGGATATCATCGGAATAAATCTGGAAATTGGAAATTACAAAGAAGCCGATTTCAGTAAAAACTATTTTGGAGCCATTGTGCAGTATCCCAATAGCGATGGAAATGTGGAGTGTTACAAAGAATTTGTGGAAAAAGCCCATGCTGCCGATTGCAAAGTGGCTGTAGCTACAGATCTGATGGCTTTGGCGCTGCTCACCCCTCCCGGGGAATGGGGCGCGGATATTGCTTTCGGAAGCAGTCAGCGGTTCGGCATTCCCATGTATTTCGGTGGCCCGTCGGCAGGTTTTTTTGCTACGCGCGATGAGTACAAGCGCAATGTTCCGGGAAGGATTATCGGAATTTCTAAAGACGCTTACGGCAAAGATGCTTTGCGAATGGCCCTGCAAACGCGAGAACAACATATTAAGCGAGAAAAAGCCACCTCCAACATTTGCACCGCGCAAGCGTTGCTGGCAACCATGTCGTCGTTTTATGCCGTTTATCACGGCGCCGAAGGATTAAAAAACATCGCGCGCAGAATACATTCGGTAGCTTCGCTTGTAGCAGATGAATTGGAGCAATTCGGGTTCGAGCAGACAAATGAAATATTCTTCGATACGCTGAAGATCAGCCTGCCGAAAAATATTTCGCAAAAAAGCATCCGCGAAATGGCGGAACTTCGTAATATCAACTTACGTTATTTCGATAGCGGAGAGATCGGCATCAGTATCGACGAAACTACCGATGAATATCGCGTTCACGAGTTATTGGCCGTTTTTGCCATGACGGTGGGCAGTTCCAAAGTGTTTATGATAGACGATTTGCCCGAAAAAATAACTATTTCTCAAGACAAGCTTCGCACTTCGGATTTTCTCACACACCCCACGTTCAACAATTATCGTTCCGAAACCGAATTGATGCGCTACATCAAACGGCTCGAAAGAAAGGATATTTCTTTGGCTCATTCCATGATCTCGCTCGGTTCCTGCACCATGAAATTGAATGCAGCATCGGAAATGCTTCCGCTCGGGCTTCCGGGATTCCAAAACATTCATCCGTTCGCTCCGGAAGACCAAACCGAAGGTTATCTGGAAATGATAGAAGAATTGGAAACGCTATTGGCCGAAATTACCGGTTTTGCGGGAACAAGCTTGCAGCCTAACTCAGGCGCCGCCGGAGAATTTACCGGCTTGGTGGTTATTTCCAGCTATTTGGAAAGCATCGGACAAGGACACCGAAAAATAGTACTTATCCCTGCCTCGGCTCACGGAACAAATCCGGCCAGCGCCGTGCAAGCGGGTTTTACGCCGATTACTGTTGCAAGCGATGCCAGAGGAAATGTGGATATGGACGACTTACGCAAAAAAATTGAAGAACATCGCAACGATCTGGCAGCGTATATGATCACCTATCCTTCTACGCACGGTATTTTTGAAGTAGAGATCAAAGAAATGTGCCGCTTAATTCACGAAGCGGGCGGACAAGTATATATGGACGGCGCCAATATGAACGCCCAAGTAGGGATTACCAATCCGGGAGTTATCGGGGCGGACGTTTGCCACTTGAATTTGCACAAAACATTTGCCATTCCGCACGGCGGAGGTGGGCCGGGCGTTGGGCCCATTTGCGTGGCTGAGCATCTGGTGCCGTTTTTACCCGGACATCCGGTAACTTTTGAATCGGATAAAAACACGGTTTCCGCAGCCCCGTACGGAAGTGCGGGCGTTCTTGCCATCACGTATGGCTACATCAAAATGATGGGAGCCGAAGGTTTAACGGAAGCTACCAAAATGGCTATCTTAAATGCCAATTACCTGGCGGAAAAGTTGAATGATTCCTACGGAATCGTTTATCGGGGAGCAAACGGCAGGGTGGGGCATGAACTCATTCTCGAGTGCCGCGGACTGAAAGCGGCTTCCGGAATTACCGAAACCGATATTGCCAAACGCCTGATCGACTACGGTTATCACGCGCCAACGCTCTCGTTCCCTGTGCACGGCACGCTCATGATTGAGCCGACGGAAAGCGAAAGTCTTGCCGAATTGGATAGGTTTATAGAAACCATGCTGAAAATTCATGAAGAAATTATTGAGGTATCGCGCGGTGAATATACATTGCAAGATAATGTACTGGTAAATTCGCCGCACCCCGAATATGAAGCTGTTACCGATGAGTGGAAACACGCTTATCCGCGCAGCAAAGCGGTTTATCCGCTTCCGTTCGTTGCCGAGAATAAGTTTTGGGTAAACGTTGCCCGCGTAGATAATGCGTATGGCGACAGGAATTTGGTGTCGTGTTTGTGTAAGGCTGTTGAAGAATAATTTAGGAAAAAAAGATTGCATGCCGCTCGAACTTGTTCGCTCGTTATGGCGAGAAATCAGCGTTAAGGAGCGTATATAGTAACTCAATTATGAGGCTGTCTCAACAGTAAGGTTTCACTTTCATTTTGTCATGTTGAACGAAGTGAAACATCTATATTATCAATCTAATTAGATTCTTCATTTCTCCGCCAGTTGGCGGATCCATTCAGAATGACAATTTGATAGTAAATTTTACTTTTGAGACAGCCTTATGATATTCACCTCAAAACAGCACGAAGGATTTAAACACTTTCCTCCGTTGACAGAGTACCGTCATCTGTAATTTCACGGCCTTCGCGAATGGCGCGTTTCGCCGATTTCACCACTTCGTTCAGGTCGGCATACAGATCTTCCCAGCCGTCCACTTTGCGCATGGCGGTAACCACGCCGAGCCAGTCCTTCACGTTGTTCTCCATTTCCACGCGTGCCACGCTGGCGCTGTCCGTCTGGCGGAGCGATGAGTCGATGTCCACCCGTTCCATGTCCTGCTGTTAAAGCCTCCATTTAAACCGACGCTTCCTGAAAGCAACACTCCCGGCATATTCGTTTCTCCCCTTAAATCCAGTCCGCCGTTTTCGGTAAAATGAAAATGGTTGTTGGAGTAGAAAAACATCATTCCGTTACGGCCGTACTGCTGACGTCTTACATTCGCTTGAGTGAAATTCCACGAAAATGTGGAAGCGGTAACATTCGCGCTTGGCGCGGAAATATCTCCTTCTGTTTCAATAATAAGCCGAAACGTGTACATCCCGGCTGCGATGGAAGGTAATGTGAATTCGTTAGACGTAGCGTTGTTTGTCAGCGTTGTATAGGTGCTTGTAGTGAAAACAACATTCAAACTCGCAAGAACGGCCTCAAAATTACCGTTTCTATACGCCATTAAATACGCAGTTGCGAAAGAGACCATATGCAAAAGGAGAGCGCGTCATACAAGTCAACCATAGGCTAAACGGACTGAAAGAATGGGCAAAGGAGCTGCTAATGAGTGAACTCGGATTAAAGCACCGAAGTCAGCGACCGGCAGATGTAGAGCA
>JAFADY010000033.1 GCA_023424395.1 Bacteroidota bacterium
AGCAGATCGGCAGCGGACTCGTAACGGTCATGGTACGCGGCGACGTCGGCGCGGTCAAGGCTGCGGTAGACGCTGGCGCGACGGCAGCAAAGAGGGTAGGAGACCTGTACGGCGTGCATGTGATCCCGCATCCGCATGATGATGTGGAAGGTATCCTGCCGCATATTGGGTAACGAACAAGAATATTGTACAGTATAAACGTGTAAGGAGAAAAATGATGGAAAAAGAAGCTTTGGGAATGGTGGAAACAAAAGGTTTGATCGGCGCGATCGAAGCGGCGGATGCGATGGTAAAAGCAGCGAATGTCAAGCTGATCGGCAAGCAGCAGATCGGCAGCGGACTCGTAACGGTCATGGTACGCGGCGACGTCGGCGCGGTCAAAGCTGCGGTTGACGCTGGCGCGACGGCAGCGAAGAGGGTAGGAGACCTGTACGGTGTGCATGTGATCCCGAGACCGCACAACGACGTAGAGGGTATCCTGCCGCATATGGAATAAAAAGACAGGGTAAATTGCTTTGAAAATCGCAAAGGTTGTCGGTAATGTAGTTTCAACGATCAAGGATAGAAGGTTCAAGGGCTACAAATTGATGATCGTAGAGTATCTTGGTTTAGACGGCAAACCGCAGGGCGTCCGCCATATTGCCCTTGACGGCGCAAATGCGGGTATCGGAGACATTGTCCTGACCAATAATGACGGCGGGGCGGCGGTCATGGTCATGGAAGACAAGGAGCTGATTGCTGACGATACGATTGCAGGTGTGATCGATTACTATACGGTCGACGGCTGTACGAAAACAGCAAAGGATTTGTATTGATCTTTTCTTTTGCCTGAAACATGTGTAAGAATACGGTATCCGGTTTGTTTGGATACCGTATTGTTTTACCTTTAAATAAGGGAGTTTTGATAGCAAAAAACTTTTATCATAATTTTGTTTTTAAAGATTGACAAAATGAAAGTCTGCGCTTACAATATAATTAACAAACCACACAAAACCACACAAATAAACAAAAACTGCATAAAAACATGACAGAACTTGTAAGAATTGTACAGGAAAGCGGTTACGCATGAATATAGATACAAAAACGATTGAATACATTGTAAAGGAAGTTCTTGCAGAAATCGGGCAGCAGCCAGACGGCGCTTTATCCGGTTACTTGTTTGATACAGCAGACCAGGCGGTTGCGGCAGTAAAAAAAGCGCAGCATATCCTGGCGGGAATGGCATTGGAAGAGCGGCAGAAAATAATCCATTTTATCAGAAAAGAAACAAAGAAAAATGCGGAATACTTGGCAAGGCTCGCGTGGGAAGAAACCGGCTTTGGCAAAGTGCGGGATAAGATCGTAAAGAATACGGTGGCAGCTGTACGGACGCCGGGAACGGAAGACCTTACGCCAGTTGCTTATACGGGGGATTACGGCCTGACACTGGTGGAACAGGCGCCGTTTGGCGTGATCGGTTCCGTAACACCATCCACAAACCCGACATCTTCGATTATCAATAACGCGATCAGCATGGTCGCCGCGGGGAACGGGGTGGTTTTCAATCCGCATCCGGGGGCAAAAAAGTGTTCGCAGGAAACATTGCGGATTATACATGAAGCGATCGTAGCGGCCGGAGGGCCGGCTTCGCTGGTGGCCGCCTTAAAGGAACCGAGTATGGAAGGAAGCCTTGCGGTGATGAAGCATCCGGATGTCAAGCTGTTGTCGATTACGGGCGGCGAAGCAGTCGTCAAAGTAGCGATGGGTACCGGAAAAAAGGTAGTGGCAGCAGGGCCGGGAAATCCGCCGGTGATTGTAGATGATACGGCAGATATCGAAAAAGCGGCCAAAGACATTGTGGATGGGGCAAGCTTTGATAATTGCGTATTGTGCGTCGCTGAAAAGGAAGTATTTGTATTTGACAACGTGGCGGAACAGCTGATGGGCTCGATGGAGCAAAGCGGGGCGTTCCGGGCGCGTGATGAAGAGATACAAAAGATCGTCGACGCGACATTGCAGCGCAAAGACGGTAAGTATGTGATCAACCGTAAAATGGTGGGAAAAGACGCATCGGTGATCCTCAAAGCAAGCGGAGTGGATTTCAGCGGGGAGCCCAGGCTGATTATTGCGGACGTTCCGGCGGAGCATCCGTTTGTGACGGTGGAGATGCTGATGCCTGTAATGGGGATCGTAAGGGTTCATTCGATCGACGAGGCGATCCGTGAGGCAGTGAGGGCGGAAGCTGGCTGCAAACATTCCGCCATGATCCATTCGACAAATGTGCATCATTTGAGTATGGCGGCAAAGGCGCTCAACACAACGATTTTTGTAAAAAACGGGCCGTCATCCGCCGGCTTCGGCGTAGGCGGCGAAGGTTATACGACATTCACGATTGCAACGCCCACCGGTGAAGGGCTTACCAGTGCAAAATCCTTTACCCGCGCGCGGCGGTGCGTACTCTATGGGGATTTGAATTTTATTTAGCGAGGGGATCTGGTCAGATGTATACAGGCAGAGTAGAAGGTACGGTGGTGTCTACCGTAAAGAATGAACGGCTTACAGGAATCAAACTCTTAGTCGTGCGCCTGATAGAAAATGGTGAGGATAAGAACCTGATCGTGGCGGGAGATGCAACAAGGCAGGCGGGAATCGGCGATTTGGTATACATGATCGGCCGTAAGGAAGCGGCATTGATGTTTGGAATCAAACCGGAACCTCCCGTCGATGTGGCGATCGTCGGTTTTATAGATGATTATAACGAAGTAATGTAGCAATACGTTCCGAATGATTAGGAATACCTTTTCGGTCGCTGGAAAAAGGGCAAAAAAAAACCCTTTCGGGTGCAAATACAGTGTATTCGGAATTAAACGAATATGACCGAAAAGGTATGGTTTTTCGTGAAAGGGGTTGCAAATGGAAAAGGAAGCTTTGGGAATGGTGGAAACAAAAGGACTGGTTGGGGCCATCGAAGCAGCTGATGCCATGGTCAAAGCGGCAAATGTACGCCTGATCGGCAAACAGCAGATCGGCTCAGGGCTGGTAACTGTCATGGTGCGGGGCGACGTAGGCGCCGTTAAGGCTGCGGTGGATGCAGGCGCTGCCGCGGCAAAAAGGGTGGGAGACCTGTACGGCGTACATGTGATCCCCAGCCCGCATGGCGATGTGGAAAGCATCCTACCCACGGTTTAAAATGTTTCATAAATTTCATTAATATGTGTTGGAGTGACACATAAATGAATTGAGGCTATTCAATAAGGAGGAAAATTATGAAAAAGTTAGTTGTATTAGTACTTGCTGTTACAATGATCGTAGCAGTATTTGCAGGCTGTACAGCTGCTCCGGCAGCTTCGGAAGGCCCAAGTGAAAGCGCGGCAGCATCTGAATCGGCAGCGGCTCCGTCCGAATCTGCCGAGGCTCCGTCCGAGTCGGCGGCTGCCGGCGGCGATGCCGCGATCCCGGAAGGCGTACAGGGCGGTAAAAAAATCGCCGTAGTACGTAATCTTGCAAATGGCGACCACACGCAGCAGTTTTTAGCTGGCTGTGTATCTGAAGGCGAAGCCTTTGGATTCACGGTTGACACCTTTGTAACGGAC
>JAFADY010000051.1 GCA_023424395.1 Bacteroidota bacterium
AGCAGAGGCCGGAAGCGGATCCAGCCTATGGCGATGATGACAAGGGACCAGGCACAGCCAAGAAGCAGCGCGACCAGGCCTGTGCCCGCCCCCACGATGCTGCCCAGCAGCGGGATCACATCGGCAATAACCTGAAGGGGCGCCACGATCATCCGTATGCCCGCAATGCACAACAGGATGCCCACTATGCGCAGTATCCAGGTCATCATGCTGTTGGAACTTTTGGCATTGTCAAACATGACGGTCTGGTCCTGCGCGCCCATGCCCAGCTTGTAAAATGTTTCGCCATTGGAGGCGCGGAAGGGCACAAAGGTATCGCCGCTGATCCTGGCGATAATGGAAACTTCCGCAGGCGTTACCTCAAAAAAGGAGACACGGACATCCCCAACCTTGGGGCTGTTGGGGTGGCGCCCTATGTAAAGGAAATTGCCCTGGTTATGAACCATGCTGTTCGGGCCGCGCGCCGATTTTTCCACACCGCTTTCAACAGCCTTATTCACCGTGTCGGGTATGGGCGCTCTGGAAAAGAAGGTCTTTTGAAGTTCCGACCGCTGACCCTCATTGAGATTGGGGGTGATCGCCTTTTCCCCGCTGATGGAGCGAATGAGGAAGTCCGGCAGCCTGTAGGCTCCAAAGGTGACGTTCGCGGCATACTGATCCTCGTTTGCCGCCTGAATGCGGGTCATGTTTTCATGGCCCTCCACCCGCTTGAAATTTTGCGAGTCAACCGGCTGCCCCACCCACTTCATCTGATAGCTGTAAGTGGTAACGGTTTCTTCACCGCCGCCAAGCTTCTTGCGTGTTTCCTGCTTGGCGTCTTCCACCCACTGATAATATTCCACCTTGCGGCGCAGCCTGATGGCTTTTGTCGTTATACCGAACATGGAGTCGGTAAGGGTATCTTCCGTTACGACACGGCCCGTTGCATACACAAGTTTGCCGTCATAGGAAGAATCCAGCGTACTGATGCCGGGAAGCGCCACGGTTTGCATCTGCGCTTCGGCAATGGCGTCGCCCGTACGTACAGCGCGCCCCTCATTCCAGTACAGCAGGAAGGTGGCGAGAGCGATCATGACAAGGCCTGCGCCTATGCCGCCAAAGGAATTTCCAAGACGCGAAAACCAGCTTGTATTCGTTACTTCCGTGTAGTTATCGGCCATAATGACGTCTCCTTTTTATTTACAAGCATTCCTGTTGAATGAGTAAAACAGTCGGCATATCCCTCCTTGTTCATCGGTACACAATACGCCCTGTTTCCGGCATGGGAAGCGGAGAATGCTTCCGTATCCAGGATTCCACAATATCCACATCCAAAAGTTCCGGGGACGGAATGACCGCGCTTTCCGTGAGCATGGCGTACCCGTCCCCCCCGCGCGCCAGAAACTCGGGCAGGGCAAGAACATAGGAAGCCGACACATCAAGGGGCACGCTCTTTCCCATGGCATCCTTAACCATGACGTTGCTGACCCGCTCACCAGGACGGCCTGCCGGATCCACCACATAGCTCAGCCCCGAGGCCTGAAGCAGTCTGGGGCCTTTGGCATTTTCCTGCGATACGCCGTGTTCCAAGGCTTCCAGAATATGCTGACCGCTAACCTTGCGCACCACTACCGAACCGCCAAAGGGCAGCATGCTCAGCAAATCGCCGCGCGTCACCTTTGCCGGGAGAGCGGCTCGTATTCCACCGCCATTGCACAAGGCAATGGTGGCGCCATAGGGACGAGCATACGCCAGCATGGCGTCTGTCATAACCATGCCGCCCAGGCACTCTCCTTCACGGCACGCATCCATGCCATCCGGCAGACAGAGATTATGGCTGCCCACAACGCTGCTGCGGTATTCCGCAAGCGATTTGGCAAACTTTGCGATCAGGGGGCTTATTTGAGGATCCCTCGGTGCATCGGGCATAAGCTCCATGGGGCCGCCGCTCCAGCTCACAGGAATGCCGGACGCATTGAACGCCACATGCAGATTGCCAAGATACACGGCCGCCCGCTTTGCCGTAACCACAAGAACGGGGTTTCCCTCCGGCGAACGCTCCACAATCGGATACGGCCCCTCTTCAGAGTCTGGCCCCAAAAAACTATGCGTATGCCCGCCCACAATCACGTCCACCCCTTCCACCGAACGGGCCAGGCGGCGATCTTCCGGCAAACCGAGATGCGTGAGAGCGATAATATGGTGTATGCCCTGCTCTTCCAGTTCCTTTACCGCGCGGGCCAGAACCTCTTCGCTCTTCTCGAAGCTGGTGGCCGGACAGGCTGCCGCCAGTTCCACAACTTCATTATTGGCAAGGCCTATGATACCCACCGGAACCCCTCGTACCCGCTGAATGATATAGGGCTTCATCCGGCCATGCCGCATCGGGCATTCCGGCTCCGGATGCAGATTGGCCGCCAAAACCGGAAAAGGCGTGGCCCGGGTGAAGGCCGCCGCATCCGCGCAGCCTTCATCAAATTCATGGTTGCCCAGGGTCATGGCGTCATAGGGCATGTAGGCATCTATTTCAGCGAGCATGGGCCACTTGTTCACGCTGTAAAACAGCGTTCCTTGGAACTGGTCGCCCGCATCCAGCGCGACAACATTATCGTTTTCTGCTTTGGCAGACCGTATGGCGGCCGCGATGCGGCCCATGCCTCCCCGGCAGCCGGGTTCCTCAAAGCAGGCGTTTCCGTGTTTATCCACACCCGCAATGTGCGAGTGGATATCGTTGGTATGCAGAACCGTCAGCTCAAGGCCTCCGCCGGAGTCCGGCTGGGGAAGCTGCCTGACGGAGCAGCCATGCAAAAGAAACAGCATACTCAGAAAGGCCAACGGCAAACGCCACGTTCCCGTCATTCCCCACTTTCTCATAGGTGCCTCCCCCCGGAAAAAATTTGTCCCCGTTATGGACGCCCGCCATACGGATAAACTCTTCAAAGCCAGCATAGATAACAGCGCGGATCCTGTAATCATCCCGAGGAGTAAAATTCGTTTCATTCATCCAGAAAATGAAGGGGGGAAGCCGCCGAAAGGCATCATCTCAAAGATGAAAAGCAATCGATTAAATATACTAATATAGCAATTTTATTGAATAAATATAACTCATCATGGAAAAAATTTCTGTCTGCGCGACATGATTTTCCCCTGCGCCTATTTCCCGTTCGATGCTGTCAACGATAGCCCCCCGCTCTTAACGCATGTTAACACAGGAGGGGCGTACGTGCATGAGCAGCTCCAAAAGCTGTCCCGCAACGTACGCCCCCCAAAGAGAGTATAAGGCCTCTTTTCCCGTGCCGCTCAACTGGCTGTTTTCAAGAGGGATGGAGCGGCTTCTCCCCGGGCGGGAAAATCCCTAGCTGCCCTCTCAGCCCATGGCCTCTCCCGTAATGACAAAGGTTTCGAGCTTCCAACCGTTCTCGTCAGGAGCAAAACGCGCCATGAAGGTCGCCTTGACCCACAGGATTTCTTCATGATCCGCGCTATCATCCTGCAGTCTGAACCGACGCAGATTGCCGTTGATGATGCAGCTTCCGTTCGCTTCCCTGTGCGCGGAGCTTATTTCCGCATAGCTTGGCAGCCAGACATCTTCAGCAAAGTTCCTGTCGTCAACTGTGGATTCCACATCTATGTAGTAGCCGTTGGAACCGCAAAAATACCCGTCGGGCAAGGTCTGGCCATCCAGCCAGCCGCCAAAAATATTCAGCGCCGCCTGTTCCACGGCCTTTTTCGGGAAAAACAGGACATATCGACCAGGAATATTGATGAAATAGGGGCTGTCAGGGTTCTCTTCATTAAAGTATTCTCCAAGTTCGGGTTGACCATGCATCATATAGGTTATGGTGGTACGGCACAAATCGGCGGGGCTCATTTGTTGGGGAAAGGTATAGTTTATATCCCAAAGCATGAGCATGGTATGTTCCATAAAGAGTTCGTCCCGAAGGGAAAGGCCGTCCTTATCTCCGGAGTCCGCCCAGGAAGGGGGAATACTGCACAAAAAAGCGACCATGCCCGCGCACAGAAAAAAAAGAAGTTTTTTCATGATATCCCTCACTCCAGATTCGGCAACGGCTCAAATTTCAGTTCGTCAAGGTAAAAATTTCCCTTGTCAACTTTATGGAAGCGCATGCTGAAAAGCTCTTTGGCGGCAACAACTTCAATGCCGTCATTTCTGGGAGCCATGCGGCGCACCTGCCCCCTAAACACCCAAGCTTTATTGTGCCAACCCAGTTCAATAAGCTCCACAAACACATGCTCAGGCGCGGACAACGAGTCAACATTCACCTCACGCCCCGGTTGGGCGATATCGCCCTTTCCCCATAATGCCGATACGGCATTCTGCATAAGAAGAACATCCATACCCGTCAGCCTGTCATCGGGGAGAGGAGCCGCCTCCGCCTGGTCCGCGGAAGGGCCCTCGTTTTGCTGATCCGCCATAGCCAGGCCCGTCCCCCAGAACAACACACATCCCAGTATCGCCAGGGCCAACAGATTTCGCATTGTTTTTTTCACAGCAAGGTGCCTCCCGTATCCGTTTTGTTGTTTCCTCGTCGGAGCTCCGCCCCGTTCTTCCGAAGTCAAGGCAGGCTTTTCTGTTTGCGGCATGAACGGGGCTACTTTATTTCCCTAATGCCCTCGTTGCCGTAAACATAATGAATATCCGCCATCACCGGCGCGGGAGGGGCGTTGGGAGCAGCCTCGACAAATCCGGGCCCCAGAATAAGCGAGCCATCCATGCCGCTGAACGCCGGCGTGACGCAGATCGCATCCGCGCAGATCATGATCACCGGAATGCCTTCGGGCACCAGAAAACGCACCCGGCAGGCCTCGCCTTCTTTCAGGACAATTTTCCTTATGATTTCACCCGGGTTAAGGGTACATGCCTTGTCATCCCACTCGGCCTTGCGGATGAAAAAATTCAGGTTTTCTTCGGCCGTAAACAAAAAGGAATGGCAGCCATGTTCATCAACGGCGTCGCCTTCAACGCCGACCCGCAACAGGTGCATGCCGGAAGGCAAAAAAACGGGCGCTCCAGTTGCGCTTAATTTGCGAAACGAACGCACCACATCCTGCGCAAACGCATCATCAAAAATCTCCCGCTGTTCCTGATTATAGCGGAGAGAAAGCAGGCATACCGCTTCCGGCGTATAATACCCCTTGACATGCAGGATGGCATTTTCTGCGGAACCTGAAAGAATAAACCAGCCCTCTTCCCTGTTGACGCGCTTCAGATCTATATGGCTGAACCTGCCGCAAACTTCCCGCAAACCGCTCTCAAAATCCATTCCCATAACGCTCCATCCCATGCTGCCCCAGGCGCGCAGTTCCATACCGCGCTCGGCGTGCATGGGATCCGTCACGGTGACGCCGTCTCCATTTTCGGATTCCGTCACCGCAAAGGCCCCCGCCGCCGGGTCCATCCAATTGACGGCGAAGCCATAGCGCTCGTTGACGTATTCCCCCGCCAGGCACAGGCCGGATCCGCCGCAAAAAAACAGGGTCAGACACAAAAGAAAAAATTTTTTCATGCGCGGACGCCTCCGGTAAAATTTTCACGGTTTGCTCATTGCACAGGAGAGTATGCCCTTTTGGCATGGCGCGCCCATGGGGCAGCGTCAGAAGGCTACCAGAAGGACGGAACCGTCCTCGCCGCTCTGATCGATAAAGAATCTTTTGTGCTCGCCCTTTTCATCAAGAAAGGAAATTCCGTAATGCGGCGTGCTTCCAAAAAATGTCATCCCCAGCACCAGAGGGCGTTCCGGCGTGAGAGTGGGGAGGGCGTAAAGTTCTTCTGTCGAGAAAGTGGCCTTCCCGTTATCATCCACATCCGTGATGCTCAATTTCAACACCTTGAAATTTTTCACGCCGGCTGGAGATGAAAACACGATTTTGACCTGAGCTTCCGTTTTGTCGGCGATAAACTCATCATGGGGCGTGTTTTGGTCCAGTGCTTCGGCCCATTGCGCGGAAACGGAGGGGGCGCTTATGCGGACGGGCGCTGCATGGGCGGCAAGCGGAATGAGTTGTATGGTTCTGACCTGTTCAACATACGAATTGCGGGCGGCATCGTATTTCGCCTCGGTAATCTGCTGCGAAACAGATTTGTCAAATTGCCCTGAAGTGTTATAGTAATAAGCCATTTGAAGAGTCTCGTCCTTTTCATGGGTAAAATAAAAATCACTGCATGTGGCAGTATTTTTATGGGGAGGAAGAATATATCTTCCAAAAATGGAATACATGGCGCCCGCGGACCCCTGGTTGAAAAAACTGCCGTCATTCAGCAGCTGAAAGCTGTTTCTGGCCCATCCCTCCACAACACAGTATATTTTGCTCCTCGACTGGGTATAGACGGCGTACAGAGTGTGCCCAAAGCATGCAACGCCTTTTCTTTCCTCAATTTCCCCAATGACAAGCTCCGGTGCGCCGTCCGCATTGATATCCTGCACGGCATAGCCAATACGCGTGAAAGTTTCGGCCGGATTTTCGGTTTTGCAGCTTTCCAGCACACCGACAAGACCTTCCATCTCGGGCGGTGAATCTGGATTTGATGATGTGCTGTCAATAATGTCGCAGAGTTGATCAAGTATGTCATTATATGTTTGTGCGTATTCGCCGTTTAATTTTTTTACAGCTTCCTTCTGTTCGGCACGTGCGCCAATGGAAAGAGTCATGATCAGAAATACCGCTGCCATGACGCCACAACACAATGCTCTGAGCTTCATATGGAATCCTTATGAAAATGATGAAGTTACAAGACTTGATGGACACGCGCCACGCTTTTTGTACATCCTCTTCCCAGTGTTACTGCCCCCTGTCTTGCGGGATGGCATTGTAGAGGAAAAGCCCGCTTCCGGAATCCATGTCCCTGTCATAATGACATGTACCATAGGTTATGGTCAGCATGTTGTTCCTGTTGTTTTCCAGCCAGTCAAGCCAGCCTCTGCCCAACGTAAGTATAATCAGCCGTCTTCCGTTCTGCGTCTCAAAAAACAGCCGACAGGTAGTGTTGTCTACGATGTCTCCACCTGCATACTTCGCTGTCACAGCACGCAGTTCACTCCAGTCAAACGTTGTTTCCAGCCCTTCCACATCCCGGAGACG